>NZ_JBHSMP010000013.1:0-725676 GCF_042655705.1 Paraburkholderia denitrificans
TCCGCTGCCCGGACGCCTGTTTCATCACGTCCGTACTGCGAAGGGGGCGAATCTTACCGCCCTCCCCCCCATCGCGCAAGGGGGGCGCGGAGAAAAATTTTCTACCGGTTTCCGGTAAGCGCCGCCAGCGGCACAGCGTCAGCCATCGCCGTATAACCCGCATCGCTCGGATGGATGTGATCGCCACTGTCGTACTCGCGGCGCAATCGCACAGGATCAACGGGATCACGCAGCGCGGCGTCGAAATCGACTACGTCGTCGAACGCGTGGCTGGTCCGAATCCATTTATTAGCCGATTGCCGGATTGTCTCGCGCGCCTGCGGCAGCGACGCCGGCGTCAAAGTCCCGCCAAGAATGCGCACGCCGCGCGCGTGCGCCAGCGCGATCACGCGCTTGTAGCCCGCAATCAGATCTTCCGCACTCACTTGCGTATGCGGCGCGTCGCAGTCTAGTCCCGCCCGGGCCGGCATCACCTGGAAATTGATGTCGTTGATGCCGATAAGCAGAACCACCGTCTTCACGCCCGGGTGGCGCAGCGCGTCGCGCTCGAAACGCCGCTCCAGCGCCTCACCGTAACAAGGCGAGTCGCTCAGCAAGCGGTTTCCGCTAATCCCGAGATCGATCACCGCCAAATCCGTCCGCTGCGCACGCGTGAGGCGCCGCGCCAGCGCATCCGGCCAGCGTCGGTTCCGATTGAGCGACGACCGCATTCCATCCGTGATCGAATCGCCGATCGCGACGACCGTCGATGCCTGTGGCGCATCGACGGCCAATCCCGTCACCCAGGCGTACTGCGTGAATCGCTGGGCGAAGGCGGAGGGTGAGGCGTCTGCAATGTGGTCGCCCGGAGGCGAGACGTAGTTCAGCTGACTGCTCACCCGATGCCAAGCTGTCATCGTCTGGTGAGGCCCCATGTAGGAACTTATCGCGTACGGCGCTCCGGTGCGCAGGTCGATCTCTACCGGATCGCTATCCAGTTCGCCACCCGGCGGCACCGATACATCCGGTCGTCCGCCGAAGGTCACCTGCGCGGCACCCGTCGCGCTCGTCGCCGCGCCGCCCGCCAAAGGTGCGATCCCCATCGATTCGATGACAAGCGGCACGCGCCCGTACTCGTTACTGATGTGAATCCTCGCGATCCGGCCGCCCAATGTCGGATACACGATCTGCCGGACGGTGCGGCCTGCAACGTCTGGCGCGCGGTAAAGCGGCGGCGGCGCAACGAGCGGTGGAATCGGCTGCAGCGCCGTCGCCCAGCTCGTCACCCATGTAGCCGACGGCTGGTCCGCACCTGCCGGGGCGGCAATGCCCAACGCTACAAAAAGCGCGGCACTGGCCGCAACGCTCGAGAGGGAAAGCTTCATCCGGCAGGAAAGGCAGGAGCAAAACGTCGATTGTGCCCGACGCTACGCGCGAGGCACTGTCGATCTCGCTAACGGAGCGAAAAAACTCGGCTGCATTGCGAACAACCCAGTGCAGCCTGTGCAACGCCCATCCGACTCGCCAAAACTCACTCGACACACCTCCCGATCCGCCGGTTTTTGCGCAAGCGCAAAAAATCATTTACCGACCGGTCGGTTGGCTTATACTGCGCCGCATAGCTAACGTTCATATGAGTGTCCGCCATGTACACCCAATCGCTCGACATCCCCGGCAACGCCACGGCATTCGACACGGCACCCGATACGGCACCCGCGACGCCGCAGCAGGCCCGGTTCGACGCCGTCATGGCCGCCGACGGCAAGATCGAGCCGCAGGACTGGATGCCCGACGCCTACCGCAAGACGCTCGTGCGTCAGATCTCGCAGCACGCGCATTCGGAGGTGGTCGGCATGCTGCCCGAGGGCAACTGGATCTCGCGCGCCCCCAGCCTCAAGCGCAAGGCGATCCTGCTCGCCAAAGTGCAGGACGAAGGCGGCCACGGCCTGTATCTCTACAGCGCGGCCGAAACGCTCGGCGTCTCGCGCGAACAGCTCGTCGACGCCCTGCACGCCGGCAAGGCCAAGTATTCAAGTATCTTCAACTATCCGACGCCAACCTGGGCGGACGTCGGCGTGATCGGCTGGCTCGTCGACGGCGCGGCGATCATGAACCAGATCCCGCTGTGCCGCTGCAGCTACGGCCCGTACGCGCGCGCCATGGTGCGCATCTGCAAGGAGGAGTCGTTCCATCAGCGTCAGGGGTTCGATGCGCTGCTCGCGATGATGCAGGGCACCGACGCGCAGCGCGCGCTCGTGCAGCAGGCGGTGAACCGCTGGTGGTGGCCGGTGCTGATGATGTTCGGTCCGGGCGATGCCGAGTCGGTGCACAGCAACCAGTCGACGAAATGGGGGATCAAGCGCATCTCGAACGACGATTTGCGCCAGAAGTTCGTCGACGCCACCGTCGAGCAGGCGCGCGTGCTGGGCGTGACGCTGCCCGACGCAGACCTGAAGTGGAACGAAGCGCGCGGCCACTATGAGTACGGCGCGATCGACTGGGAAGAATTCCGGCGCGTGGTGAACGGCGACGGCCCGTGCAACCGCGAACGCCTCGCCACGCGCGTGAAGGCGCACGACGAGGGCACGTGGGTGCGCGAAGCCGCGCTTGCCCATGCGCAAAAGCAGATCGAGCGTGCGCAACAGCACGCAGCCTGAGCCCGCCGCAACCTGTTGCAGAAGGCGAGCGCCGACACGCCGAAACAGACATCAAAGGAGAGCAGGAATGAACAAGGAATGGCCGATCTGGGAAGTGTTTGTGCGCAGCAAGCAGGGGCTCGACCACAAGCATTGCGGCAGCCTGCACGCGGCGGATGCGGCGATGGCGCTGCACATGGCACGCGACGTCTACACGCGCCGCCAGGAAGGCGTGAGCATCTGGGTGGTGCCGTCCGCGGCGATCACGGCGTCGGATCCGAACGAGAAGGCCGAGCTGTTCGAGCCGGCCGGCGACAAGATCTACCGGCATCCGACGTTCTATACGCTGCCCGACGAAGTCAACCACATGTAATAGAAGAGCGCACGACATGACGACGCCCACGCCCGAACATCTCGCCTACGTGCTGCGCCTCGCCGATACGGCGCTGATCCTCGCTCAGCGCAATACGGAATGGTGCGGCCACGGCCCGGTCCTCGAGGAGGACATTGCGCTGGCCAACATGAGCCTCGATCTGATCGGCCAGGCGCGCCTGCTCTACGCGCACGCCGCGACGCTGGAGAAGGCGCGCGGCGGCCCCGAGCGCACCGAGGACGACTACGCCTACTTCCGCGACGAGCGCGAGTTCAGGAACTACACGCTCACCGAGCTGCCGCACTTCGGCCCGCTCGCGGGCACCGTGCACGCACCCAACGACTATGCCGTGACGATCGTGCGCAATTTCCTCTACGCGACGCTGATGGCGCATCTGTGGCGCGCGCTGCTGCAATCGGCCGATGCGCAGCTCGCCGCAATCGCCGAGCGCTCGCTCAAGGAGACGCGCTATCACGTCCACCACGCGCGCGACTGGCTGGTGCGGCTTGGCGACGGCACCGACGAATCGCACCGCCGTGTGCAGACCGCGCTCGACTGGCTGATGCCGTACACGCGTGAATTCTTCAGCACCGATGCCGTGGAGACTAGCGTGGCCGAAGCGGGCATTGCGCCGCTCACCGCCCAGCTCGAAGCGGCCTGGCGCGCCGACGTGGAACCGGCCATCGACGAGGCGACGCTCGCGCTGCCCGCGCCGGTCGCGCACGTGACGACCGGCAAGCTCGGCGAGCATTCGGAGCACATGGGCTACGTGCTCGCCGAGATGCAGAGCCTCGCGCGCCAGCATCCGGGCGCGCGCTGGTAGGGGTTGGTAAAGGCGCGCGAGGTTACGTGAGACCGCTTCAGGAGGACGCCACGATGCAGGCAACGAGAGAGACAAAGATAGAGGCAAAGACGGACCACGCGCTCGCCCGCGCCTGGGAAGCGCTCGAATCGGTGCCCGATCCGGAGATTCCGGTCGTCTCGATCCGCGAACTGGGCATCCTGCGCGCGGTGCGCCGCGGCGTCGACGGCCGGATCGAAGTGGTCATCACGCCCACCTATTCGGGCTGCCCGGCGATGTCGCAGATCGCAGGGGACGTCGCGCGCGCGCTCGACGGCGCAGGTCTTGCGCCCTACCGCATCGAGACGGCGCTCACGCCCGCCTGGACCACCGACTGGATCGGCGAAGCGGCGCGCGAGAAGCTGCGCGCGTTCGGCATCGCGCCGCCCACGGGCCAGTGCGGCAGCGGCGCGCAAGCGCTGCACGAGCAGCCGCTCACCTTCGTGCCGCCAGCCGCGCCGGTTTGCCCGCATTGCGGCTCGCCGCACACCGCACGCCTCGCGCAGTTCGGCTCGACCGCCTGCAAGGCGCTGTACCGCTGCAACGACTGCCGCGAACCCTTCGACTACTTCAAACCGTACTGATATGGCCACCCCGCAATTCCATTCGCTGCGTATCCGTGAAGTGCGGCCCGAAACCGCGGATGCTGTCTCCGTCGCGTTCGATGTTCCGCCTGCGCTGCGCGAGGCGTACCGCTTCACGCAGGGGCAGTTCGTCACGCTCAAGACCCATATCGACGGCGAAGAGACGCGCCGCTCGTACTCGATCTGCGTGGGCGTGACCGATTACGACCGCGACGGCGAGTTGCGCATCGGCATCAAGCGCGTGCGCGGCGGGCGCTTTTCGAACTTCGCGTTCGAGCAGCTTGCGCCGGGGCACGAAATCGAGGTGATGACGCCCGACGGCCGCTTCTTCACGCACCTGAACGCGGAACACGGCAAGCACTACGTGGCGTTCTCGGGCGGCTCGGGCATCACGCCGGTGCTCGCGATCATCAAGACGACGCTGGAACTGGAGCCGCGCAGCGCGTTCACGCTGGTCTACGGCAACCGCAGCGTCGACCAGATCATGTTCGCGGAGGAACTCGAAGACCTGAAGAACCGCTTCATGAGCCGCTTCGTGCTCTATCACGTGCTCTCCGACGACCGGCAGGAGGTCGAACTCTTCAACGGCGTGCTCGACCAGGCGAAGTGCGCGGCGTTTCTGGACACGCTGGTGCCGCCCGGCGAGATCGACGAGGCGTTCATCTGCGGTCCCGCGCCGATGATGGATGCCGCCGAAGCGGCGCTGAAGGCGGCGGGCGTGGCGGCGCAGAACGTGCACGTCGAGCGCTTTGGCGCGCCGCTGCCGCAGGCGGGTGCGCCGCCGGTCGAGATTGCCGCGGACACCCCGGCGGCGGAGCTGGAAATCGTGCTCGACGGCAAGACGCGCAGGCTGCGCCTGCCCTACGAGGGCGCGAGTCTGCTCGACGTCGGGCTGCACGCGGGTCTGGCGCTGCCGTACGCGTGCAAGGGCGGCGTGTGCTGCACCTGCCGCGCGAAGGTGCTCGAGGGCGAAGTGAAGATGGACCGGAACTACACGCTGGAAGAGCAGGAACTGAAGGACGGCTTCGTGCTCACCTGTCAGTGTCATCCGGTCAGCGATCGGATCGTCGTCAGTTACGACGAACGATAACGACGAACGATAAGCTTAAGCCACAGTTCGCTTTCGGCCCTCAGGCGATCCGCTTACACTAGGGGCCGCCCGCGACCGGTACAAATCCGGATAGCGGGCGGTCCCTTTTTTATTTCGGTATCCCCTGATTGCGATGAGCCGCCGATGACCACGATTCACCTCACCCATGGCGAGCCCGTTGCGGCGGCGCTGCGCCAGGCGCTCGACGCAAACGGCCGCGCTGATCGCGTGATCGCACTCCCCGACGATCTCACCGTCGGCCCGCTACGCGATATCGACGACCCCAGCGACCGGGGCGCCGCGCGGCGCGCTGCGTTCTGGCAGGGGCTCGATAGCGTGCCCGAGATGCTGACCGGAGGCGACTGCGCGGCGCTCGCCGCCCTCGAAGCCGACGACGCCAATGTGGTGATCTGGCACACAAATGCCGCCAGCGACCAGTTGACGCTTCGGCGCATCTGCTACCGGCTGCGCAACGCGCCGCAGCGCCTGAACGAGGTGCGCCTCGCCGACAGCGATGTCGCAGGCGATGCCGCCGTGGAACGGCTGCGCGCGCGCCTGCCCGATGCCGCGCCGATCTCGGTGCTGCGCATCACGCGGCTCGCGCTCGAATGGCAAGAGACGAAGTTCGCGAACGGCGAGACGCGCCGCTGGCACGACAATACCTTTACGAGCGGCACCTGGGCCGACCTCGATCAGTCGATCGTCGCGATCCTGGGCGCTGCGCACGAGCCGTGGCTCGCGCCGACCGCCATCATGGCTGCCCTGCGTTCCTGCGATGCGGACGCGCCAGTGAGCGAGCGGGTCGTGCTGTGGCGCCTCCACGAACTCGCGGCGGCCGGTGAACTGGGCCTGCGCGACGACATGTCCGCCGCGTGCGCACTGACCCAGCCGCCCGCGTCGATGGCCGCCGCACACGTGCCTGCGCCCCCCTCTCTCCCCCGCTGACACCATGGCCCGCACCCGAGCCCCCGACCACGAAACGCAACGCGAGCAGATCCTCGACCTCGCAGCCGCGAAGTTCGCGCAGACGAGCTATCCGAGCACGTCCATGTCCGATCTCGCGGCCGCGAGCGGCACGTCGAAGGCCCGTCTCTACCACTATTACGAGAGCAAGGAAGCGATCCTCTTCGATCTGCTCGACCGTTATACGAAGCGGCTGATGCTGATCATCGCGGAGGTGGACGGCGCGAGCCAGCGGCGGGGCCTCGACGAACGCGAGACGTTTGCCGAGCTGATTCGCGCGTTCCTTGCCGAATACGAGACGTCGCACAGCCGCCACGTCGCGCTGCTCAACGACGTGAAGTACCTCGTGGACGCGCAGCGCGAGATCATCCTGAACCGCCAGCGCGACGTGGTCGCCGCGTTCGCGCGCCAGCTCGCGCGCGCCTACCCCGGACGCGTGAGCACCGAGAACCAGACGGCGCTGACCATGATGGTGTTCGGCATGATCAACTGGACGTTCACGTGGCTCAAGCCGGGGGGCCGGATGGGCTACCGCGACTTCGCCGAACAGGTGATCGGCGTGATCGATCACGGGATGCAATCCGCATGAAACCGGCATTGGTCTTAGGTTTGAGCCGAATCATTTGCTGCGATGCAACATGACATTCCAGTGACAACCCGTGCATCCCGGGTTTCCCTTCAAAAGAATTAAATCCGTGAAATCAATGGACTGCGACAATTCGTCTGTGAATTAGTGTCAACATTCGGGTCGGAAATTGGGGTTTTCCCTAGATCGATCCCAGGGTTTCCGCTAGAATCTGTTTTTGCGGCGCATCATGCGCCCGCATGCCAAGGAGAACCCGCCCATGAACACGATTTCGACGCACGCGAACGAGCCGATCCTGCCGTCCGGCCATACGCTGTCGTCCGGTCATTCGACTGTCATGGTGCGCGTCCTCACCTCGGCCGACCGCGAGCGCCTGCTCGGCCACTTCCTCGCACTCGCCACCGACGACCGCCTGCTGCGCTTCGGCCAGGCCGCGCCGGACCACGTAATCGAGAAATACGTCGGGTCGATGGACTTCATGCGCGACACCGTATTCGGCGTGTTCGATGGCCAACTGGAACTGGTCGGTGTCGGGCACCTCGCCTATCTGCCGGCGGACGGCAATGGCCGCACCGCGGAATTCGGCGTCTCCGTGCTCGAAAGCGCGCGCGGCGAGGGCATCGGTTCGAAGCTGTTCGAGCGCGCAGCGATCCGCAGCCGCAACACCCACGTGACGACGCTCTACATGCATTGCCTGTCGCGCAATTCGAAGATGATGCACATCGCCAGGAAGTCGGGCATGAAGATCGAATATGCCTACGGCGAAGCCGACGCGTATCTGTCGCTGGAACCGGCCGACCAGAGCAGCATCATTTCGGAAATGCTCCAGGAGCAAGCCGCGGCGTTCGACTACGCGATCAAGCGTCAGGCTTGCCGGGCTTCGAAGCTGATCGAAGCGATCCTGCCGCAGACCATCGCGGCCTGAGCGCCCCTCCATTAGCGAACAAAGCGGCTTCGGCTGCTTTTTTTACGCCTCTACGTTCTGTGGCAAACGCGGTGCCACCCGCGCTCAGAGGATCGGCAGTGCAGTCGTTTCCTTGATCGCCTCCAGCGAGAAGCTCGTCTTCACGTCGATCACCGACGGATGGTGCAGCAACTGCTCCTGCACGAAGCGCGAGAAGTGCGCCATATCCTCCACCTGCACGCGCAGCAGATAGTCCATGTCGCCCGTCATCGCGTGGCAGGCCACGACTTCCGGCCAGGCCTGCACCGCCGCGCGGAACAGTTCGGCGTGCGTCGCGGCGGTGCGGCCCACGAGCCCCTCACGCGTCACAGCCGAGCCGCCCCGCTTTTCGAGCCGCACGTTCACGTAGGCCAGCAAATCGAGCCCCAGCTTCTGCGGATCGAGCAGCGCCACGTAACCGCGAATCACGCCGCTTTCCTCCAGCCGGCGGATGCGGCGCAAGCACGGGCTCGGCGACAGGTTCACGCGCTCCGCGATGTCCTGATTCGAGAGCCGCCCATTCTCCTGAAGGATCGCGAGAATCCGGCGGTCGATTGCGTCGAGTTCGATATTCGCCATGTTCTGCCTTTTATTTGTGATTTGATGGCAGTTTATAGCGCAATCTACAACTCGCACGGTTAAGTTCGCAAGTTTTCACCCGATTCGCACCGCTAGCATGGGACCAGAACAGGCGCTGAAGCGCTTTAACTCTGAGCGACGCGCTTTGCGTGGGACCGGAGTAAGTGCTGAAGCACTAACTCCGGTCGACACAGGAGACAAACATGCAGATTTCCACCTGGGACAACCCCGTCGGCACCGACGGGTTCGAGTTCATCGAATACACCGCACCCGACCCGAAAGCGCTCGGCAAGCTGTTCGAGCAAATGGGCTTCACCGCCATCGCGCGTCACCGCCACAAGAACGTCACGCTATATCGCCAGGGCGGCATCAACTTCATCGTCAACGCCGAACCCGATTCGTTCGCCCAGCGCTTCGCCCGCCTGCACGGTCCGTCGATCTGCGCCATCGCCTTTCGCGTGCGCGACGCCGCAAAGGCTTACGCGCACGCGCTCGAACTCGGCGCCTGGGGCTTCGACAACAAGACCGGCCCGATGGAGCTGAATATCCCCGCAATCAAGGGCGTCGGCGACTCGCTGATTTATTTCGTCGACCGCTGGCGCGGCAAGAACGACGCCGCCCCAGGCAGCATCGGCGATATCGACATCTACGATGTCGACTTCGAACCGATCCCCCGCGCCAACCAGCATCCGGCCGGCCACGGCCTCACCTATATCGACCACCTGACGCACAACGTTCATCGCGGCCGCATGAACGAGTGGGCCGAGTTCTACGAACGCCTGTTCAACTTCCGCGAAGTCCGCTACTTCGACATCGAAGGCAAGGTAACGGGCGTGAAGTCGAAGGCCATGACCTCGCCGTGCGGCAAGATCCGCATTCCGATCAACGAAGAAGGGTCGGAAACCCCGGGCCAGATCCAGGAATACCTGGAGGCTTATCACGGCGAAGGCATCCAGCACATCGCGCTCGGCACCAGCGATATCTACCGGACCGTCGACGGCGTGCGCGCAGCGAATATCGCGCTGCTCGACACCATCGACACCTATTACGAACTCGTGGACCGCCGCATCCCGAACCACGGCGAGCCGCTCGCGGAACTGAAGAAGCGCAAGATCCTGATCGACGGCGCGCCCGGCGACCTGCTGCTGCAGATCTTCACCGCCAACCAGATCGGCCCCATTTTCTTCGAGATCATCCAGCGCAAGGGCAATCAGGGCTTCGGCGAGGGCAATTTCAAGGCACTGTTCGAATCGATCGAGCTCGATCAGATTCGTCGCGGCGTCGTGCACGACAAAACTTGACTGCGGACTTACCGGCGGATTTAACTGCCGCCAAAGCACAAGCAAAAAGGGCGAAGATCAGCCGATCTTCGCCCTTTTTGTCTTTCTGGAACCTGCCGCCGCACACCCGGCAGCAGGCTCTCGTGGGTGGAACGCCGCGCGGATCAGCGCAGCGTCATGAATAAGTCGCGGAAAGCATCAGGATTTCCGGCCGGCGATCATAGCCGTCGTTGGGTTCGTAACCCGGACATCGGCCCGCGCGCACTGCGCGGGACGGGTCGTTTCACCGGCGCCGCTTTGGCTGCGCGCGTTCGCCAGCAGCGGCGCGTTCATCGCGAAGAAAGCGGCCGAGACCGTCAGGAAGGTCTGGATGTGTCGGTTGTTCATGCTGTACTCCTTTTTGAGGCTGCCTGCGGCGTCTGTTGCGCCTGTTGCGGTCGTGCCCCATTGACTGCCTGGGGCGCTGCGCGAAATGCACAGGTGATTCCGTTAGACAGAAATATCAAGACCAGTTCTGTCGGAGTGCAGGTTTTACACGCTGTTACGCGACGCGGTATTCCGATACATCCATTGTTACAACACCTGGGCGGCGCCTTGATGGCGCGTGAAACGCACAAAATCGCCGTGGAATAAGGGTTTCAGCCGATTTGCGGCGCCAGTGGCGGGTTTGCCCCAGTGCTACCATCGGTAAAAACACGCCAATATGGCGCGCCAGGCCAAAACATTCACAAGATGTCGAGGCACTGAGTTCTGGCGATCTCAAAACGATAGTGGATGGAGGAGTACACATAATGAATGCCCCGCTCGACGCTGGTCAGCGTGCTTCGCTCGAAGCCGCGCTAGCTTCCGTCACGCTCGACGACAAATACACGCTCGATCGCGGCCGCGCGTACATGAGCGGCATCCAGGCGCTGGTCCGCCTGCCGATGCTGCAACAGGAACGCGACAAAGCAGCAGGTCTCAATACGGCGGGGTTCATCTCCGGCTATCGCGGCTCACCGCTCGGCGGTCTCGACCAGTCGCTCTGGAAAGCCAAACAGCACCTCGCCGGTCACGGAATCGTCTTCCAGCCCGGCGTCAACGAAGACCTCGCCGCCACCGCCGTCTGGGGGTCGCAGCAGGTGAATCTGTACCCGTCGGCGAAATACGACGGCGTATTTTCGATGTGGTACGGCAAGGGCCCCGGCGTCGACCGCTGCGGCGACGTGTTCAAGCACGGCAATTCGGCCGGCTCCTCGCGTCACGGCGGCGTCCTCGTGCTCGCGGGCGACGACCACGCCGCGAAATCGTCGACGCTCGCGCACCAGTCGGAGCACATCTTCAAGGCCTGCGGCCTGCCGGTGCTGTTCCCGTCGAACGTCCAGGAATACCTCGACTTCGGCCTGCACGGCTGGGCCATGAGCCGCTATTCCGGCCTCTGGGTTTCCATGAAGTGCGTGACCGACGTGGTCGAATCGTCGGCTTCGGTCGAGATCGACCCGCATCGCACCGACATCATCCTGCCGGGCGATTTCGTCCTGCCCGAAGGCGGGCTCAACATCCGCTGGCCCGATCCGCCGCTCGTCCAGGAAGCGCGTCTGCTCGACTACAAGTGGTATGCGGCCCTCGCCTACGTCCGCGCCAACAAGCTCGACCGCGTCGAAATCGATTCGCCGCACGCGCGCTTCGGCATCATGACGGGCGGCAAAGCCTATCTCGACGTGCGCCAGGCGCTGACCGATCTCGGCCTCGACGACGAAACCTGTTCGCGCATCGGCGTGCGGCTCTACAAGGTCGGCTGCGTGTGGCCGCTCGAAGCCCAGGGCGCCCATGCGTTCGCGAGCGGCCTCGAAGAGATCCTCGTGGTCGAGGAAAAGCGTCAGATCCTCGAATACGCGATCAAGGAAGAGCTGTACAACTGGCCCGACGCCCAGCGTCCGCGCGTGTACGGCAAGTTCGACGAGAAGGACGGCGCCGGTGGCGAATGGTCGGTGCCGATGGGCAACTGGCTGCTGCCCGCGCACTACGAACTCTCGCCCGCGATCATCGCCAAGGCCATCGCCACGCGCCTCGACAAGTTCGATCTGCCCTCCGACGTGCGCGCGCGTATCGCCTCGCGCATCGCCGTGATCGAGGCGAAGGAGAAGGCGCTCGCGAAGCCGCGCGTGCAGGTCGAGCGCAAGCCGTGGTTCTGCTCGGGCTGCCCGCACAACACGTCGACGAACGTGCCGGAAGGCTCGCGCGCGATGGCCGGCATCGGCTGCCACTACATGACCACCTGGATGGACCGCAGCACCAGCACCTTCAGCCAGATGGGCGGCGAAGGCGTGGCGTGGGTCGGCCAGGCGCCGTTCACGAACGACAAGCACGTGTTCGCGAACCTCGGCGACGGCACCTATTTCCACTCGGGTCTGCTCGCGATTCGCGCGGCCATCGCGTCGAAGGCGAACATCACCTACAAGATCCTCTACAACGACGCAGTCGCGATGACGGGCGGCCAGCCCGTGGACGGCGTGCTCACCGTGCCGCAGATCACGCATCAACTCGCCTCGGAAGGCGCCGCGAAGATCGTGATCGTCACCGACGAGCCCGAGAAGTACGACGGCGTGACCTCGCTCGCGCCGGGCGTCACGATCCATCACCGCGACCAGCTCGACGCGATCCAGCGCGAACTGCGCGAGATCGCCGGCACGACGATCCTGATCTACGACCAGACCTGCGCCACCGAAAAGCGCCGCCGCCGCAAGCGCGGCACGTATCCGGATCCGGCGAAGCGCGTCGTGATCAACGAGGCCGTCTGCGAAGGCTGCGGCGACTGCTCGGTGCAGTCGAACTGCCTGTCGGTCGAGCCGGTCGATACCGAGTACGGCACGAAGCGCCAGATCAATCAGTCGAGCTGCAACAAGGACTATTCCTGCGTGAAGGGCTTCTGCCCGAGCTTCGTCACCGTGGTCGGCGGACAGCTTCGCAAGCCGGGCGCGAGCAGCGTCGCGAACGACGCGATGCCGGCCGTGCCGACGCCCGACATCCCCGCGCTCGCGCAGCCCTATGGCGTGCTCGTGACGGGCGTGGGCGGCACCGGCGTCGTAACGATCGGCGCGCTGCTCGGCATGGCCGCGCACCTGGAGAGCAAGGGCGTGACCGTGCTCGACGTGACCGGCCTCGCGCAGAAGGGCGGCGCGGTGATGAGCCACGTGCAGATCGCGAACCGGCCCGACGACATCCACGCGACCCGCATCGCCATGGGCGAGGCGAAGCTCGTGATCGGCTGCGACGCCATCGTGACCGCCAGCGACGACTGCGTTTCGCGCATGCAGCTCGGCCGGACCAGCGTCGTGCTCAACAGCGCGCCGACGCCGACCGCGGAGTTCATCAAGAACCCGAAGTGGCAGTTCCCGGGCACGAACACCGAAGCCGATGTACGCGCAGCGGCAGGCACGGACAACGTCGTCGCCATCGATGCGAACCGCTACGCGGTCGTGCTGCTCGGCGACGCGATCTACACGAACCCGTTCGTGCTCGGCTACGCGTGGCAGCGCGGCTGGCTGCCGCTCGGGCATGCGTCGCTCACGCGCGCGATCGAGCTGAACGGCGTGCAGGTGGAGAAGAACCTCGCGGCGTTCGAGTGGGGCCGCCGCACGGCGCACGACCGCGCCTCGGTCGACGCGCTCGTGAAGCAACCCGCGGCGGCGCAGGCGATGGACGGTGGTGCGAAGATCGTCTCGCTGCACACGCCGAAGGCGCTCGACGCGCTGATCGAGAAGCGCGCGCAGTATCTCGCCGCGTACCAGAACGACGCCTACGCGTCGCGTTATCGCGCGCTGGTCGCGGACGTGCGCGCGGCGGAAGGCAAGCTCGACCGGGCAGATGGCCAGTTCGCGCTGACCGAAGCCGTCGCGAAGAACCTGCACAAGCTGATGGCGTACAAGGACGAGTACGAAGTCGCGCGCCTGTATACCGATCCGGCGTTCATCGAGAAGCTGAAGGCGAGCTTCGAGGGCGACTGGAAGCTCAACTTCCACCTGGCGCCGCCGTCCCTCGCGAAGCACGACGACAAAGGCCATCTGCTGAAGAAGCAGTATGGTCCGCGCATGCTCACGGCGATGCGCGTGCTCGCGAAGCTGAAGTTCCTGCGCGGCACGGCGCTCGATCCGTTCGGCCGCACCGAGGAACGGCGTCACGAACGTGCGCTGATCGGCGAGTACGAAGCGCTCGTGCGTGAATTGATCAAGGGCGTCGACAGCGGCAATCTCGCGCTCGCGGTCGAACTGGCGGATCTTCCGGACGGCATTCGCGGCTACGGCCACGTGAAGGAGAACAACCTGAAAGCCGTGCGCGCGAAGTGGGCGGCGCTGCTCGACAAGTGGCGCTCGCCGCAGGGCGGCGCGGCGCGTCACGCAGCATGATGGGTTGACGTTGGCTTAGAACGCTAAAGTTGCCGTAAAAACAAAGGGCGCTCCGTGAAAACGGAGCGCCCTTTTCATTGAGCGCATCGCATCGACCGGATGCGCTCAGATCAACATCAGTCCAACTCGCTCGTGCTTAGCGTGCCGCTGCCTTGCGCACGGCCGCGTTCGCCGAAGCGACCGCCGTCATGTTGATGATGCGTCGCACGGTCGCCGCCGGCGTCAGGATATGCACCGGCTTCGACGCGCCGAGCAGGAACGGTCCCACCGTCACGCCTTCGCCGCCGATCACCTTCAGCAGGTTGTAGACGATGTTCGCGGCTTCCACGTTCGGCATGATGAGCAGGTTCGCTTCGCCCGCGAGCGTCGTGCCCGGGAACGCCTGCTTGCGGATCACCTCCGAAAGCGCCGCGTCGCCGTGCATTTCGCCGTCCACTTCGAGCTGCGGCGCACGCTGCGCCAGCAGTTCGCGCGCCGCCTGCATGCGCTGCGACGTCGACGAGCGCACGCTGCCGAAGTTCGAGCTGGAGAGCAGCGCGACCTTCGGCGTGATGCCGAACTTCTCGATCTCGCGCGCCGCCAGAATCGTCATGTCGGCGAGTTGCTCGGCGCTCGGCACTTCGTTCACGTAGGTATCGCTGATGAAGAGGTTGCGGCCCGGCAGCATCAGCAGATTCATCGCCGCGTAGTTCTCGGCGCCGTCAGCCTTGCCGAGCACCTGCTCGACGAAATTCAGGTGGAAGTCGAAGCTGTTCACGAGGCCGCAGATCATGCCGTCCGCGTCGCCCAGATGCACGAGGATCGCGCCGATCAGCGTGTTGAACTTGCGCACCGCCGCCTTCGCGACGTCGGGCGTGACGCCCCGGCGCGCGCCGATCTGGTGGTACGCCTGCCAGCTCTTCTGGAAGCGCGGATCGTCTTCCGGATCGACGATCTCGAAGTCGGTGCCCGCGCGCAGCTTCGAGCCCATTTTCTTCAGGCGCATTTCCACCACGGACGGACGGCCCACGATGATCGGCTTGGCGATCTTTTCGTTGAGCACGAACTGCGCGGCGCGCAGCACGCGCTCGTCCTCGCCCTCGGCAAACACGATGCGCGCCTGGCTCGCCTTCGCAGCCGCGAACACCGGGCGCATCACCATGCCCGAGCGATAGACCGTCGCGCCAAGCTGCTCGCGGTAGGCGTCCATGTCGGCGATCGGGCGCGTCGCGACGCCCGAATCCATCGCCGCCTGCGCAACGGCCGGAGCGATCTTGATGATGAGCCGCGGATCGAACGGCTTCGGAATCAGGTACTCCGGGCCGAATTCGAGCGTATGGCCTTCGTACGCCTTCGCCACTTCGTCGCCCTGATCGGTTTCTTCGGCGAGTTCGGCAATCGCGCGCACGCACGCGAGCTTCATCTCTTCCGTAATCGTCGTCGCACCGACGTCGAGCGCGCCGCGGAAGATGAACGGGAAGCACAGCACGTTGTTGACCTGGTTCGGATAGTCCGAACGGCCCGTCGCGATGATCGCATCCGGGCGCACGGCTTTCGCCTCTTCCGGACGGATTTCCGGGTCCGGGTTCGCCAGCGCGAGGATCAGCGGCGTGGCAGCCATGTCCTTCACCATCTCGGGCTTGAGCACGCCCGCGCTCGAGCAGCCGAGGAACACGTCGGCTTGCTTGATCGCGTCGGCGAGCGTGCGCGCCTGCGTGTTGGCCGCGTAGCGCGCCTTCGACGGATCGAGATTGCCGCGGCCTTCGTAGATCACGCCCTTCGAGTCGGCGACGAGGATGTTCTCCTTCTTCAGGCCGAGCTTCACGAGCAGGTCGAGGCAGGCGATCGCTGCCGCGCCCGCGCCGGAACACACGAACTTCACGCTGCCGAGATCCTTGCCGACGACCTTCAGGCCGTTGAGGATCGCAGCGGAGGCGATGATCGCCGTGCCGTGCTGGTCGTCGTGGAAGACGGGGATCTTCATGCGCTCGCGCAGCTTCTGCTCGATGTAGAAGCACTCGGGCGCCTTGATGTCTTCGAGGTTGACGCCGCCGAGCGTCGGTTCGAGCATGGCGATCGCTTCGACGAGCTTGTCCGGGTCCGATTCGCTGAGTTCGATGTCGAAGACGTCGATGCCGGCGAATTTCTTGAAGAGACAGCCCTTGCCTTCCATCACCGGCTTCGCGGCGAGCGGGCCGATGTTGCCGAGGCCGAGCACGGCGGTGCCGTTCGTCACGACGCCGACGAGGTTGCCGCGCGACGTGTACTTCTGCGCGTCGAGCGGCTCGTCGAAGATCGCCATGCACGCGGCGGCGACGCCGGGCGAATACGCGAGCGAGAGGTCGAGCTGGTTCGACAGCGGCTTGGTCGGGGTGACCGAAATCTTGCCGGGTTTCGGATTCTGGTGGTACGCGAGCGCGCTTTGCTTCAGTTGTTCATCCATTTTCAGGCCTGCCTGGACGTGAGCGACGTGAATCGTCTTGTGGTCGTGAATTCGTCGCTTCGCTCGATGCGCTCAAAGGGTCGACAGCGCAGCCCCGTGCGCAGGACATGCGGCGACGGGAAACCCCGGCGCGGAGAACGAAACGGCGAGTGCTAATTGGCGGGGGCGATTAGTGTACACCCGAGGCAACGCGTGTGAATCAGTGCGTGAGTCCGCGCGTGCATCCGCGTGAATCCGGTTCGCCGGACGCTCCCCGCCGTGCGCGCGGCTCGTCGCCGTATCTCAAGTCGGGTAAAATACGCGGCTACGCGCGCAAGAAAAGCCGTCCGGACCGTGCGGGCCGCCCCAGACGAACTCCCGAAGAACCTCGGGCAACGTTAGGCAGCCGACGCCATCCGGGCCGCGCATCGCGGGTTCCGGTGCAGCGCATCCGGATTCGCCGTGCCAGCGCCACAGGGCCAGCCCCTAGGGCCAGCCCCCAGGGCCTCGCGCCCGCCCTCCCCGCTTTCATATCCAAGGATTCGCCCATGACAGGCTACGATCGCCAGACGATCTCGGACACGACCGCCAAAATGCTGCTCGAAGTGAAGGCCGTGCACTTCAACGCCGAAAAGCCCTTCATCTTCACTTCCGGCTGGGCGAGCCCGGTCTACATCGACTGCCGCAAGCTGATCTCGTACCCGCGCGTGCGCCGCGGCCTGATGGAAATGGCCGAAGCGACCATCCTGCGCGACGTCGGCTACGAGCAGATCGACGCCGTCGCGGGCGGCGAAACCGCGGGCATTCCGTTCGCCGCATGGCTCTCGGACCGTCTGATGGTGCCCATGCAGTACGTGCGCAAGAAGCCGAAGGGCTTTGGCCGCAACGCGCAGATCGAGGGTCTGCTCACCGAAGGCCAGCGCGTGCTGCTCGTCGAAGACCTGACCACCGACAGCCGCAGCAAGATCAACTTCATCAACGCGCTGCGCACGGCCGGCGCGACGGTGAACCACTGCTTCGTGCTGTTCCACTACAACATCTTCAAGGAAAGCGTTTCGGTGCTGAAAGACATCGACGTCGACCTGCACGCGCTCGCAACGTGGTGGGATGTGCTGCGCGTCGCGAAGGAATCGGGCTACTTCGAAACGAAGACGCTCGACGAAGTCGAGAAATTCCTGCACGCACCGGCCGAATGGTCGGCAGCGCACGGCGGCGCGACGGCGGCACCGCAGTAAACAGCGCGGTTAGCCCCCCGGCTGGCGCATATCGCGCCACCGCAAAACGAAAAACCCCACTGTCTTGCTGGACAGTGGGGTTTTTTATGCGCTTCCCGTTACGGCCAGACGCCCCCACGCGCACCCGCCGATAACGATTTCCGCCCACGCGCCATACTCTGCAAAGCGAGACGGCACTCAGGGATAGCGCTCTATCGAAGCGGTCCCGATCTGGAACACAATTCGAAACGTCACCTCGGTGAATCGTGGTCGGCATTCGATGAACACACGGGAGAACGGGTCAATGGATCGCGCTCACGCCAGCACGCCACTTTCACGCTGCCTTCGGCTCGTACTCGGTTGCGCGCCACTGGCGCTCGTCGCTCATGCGGATGTCGCCGCTCATGCGGGCGAGGCGTTCTCGGTTTCGAGCACGACGATGCATGACGGCGGGCGCGTCGCCACAGCGCAGGTCTTCAACAAGGGCGGCTGCGACGGCGGCAACCGCTCACCGCAGCTGACGTGGCACAACGCCCCGGCCGGTACGCGCAGTTTCGCCATCACGATGTTCGATCCCGACGCGCCCGGCCCCGGCTGGTGGCATTGGGCCGTCGCGGATATACCGGCGCGCGTGACGGCGCTGCCGGAGAACGCGAGCGCGTCGGGCGAACTGAAGCCGCTCGGCGCCGTAGAAGCGCGCAACGACTTCGATGCCGACGGTTACGGCGGCCCCTGTCCGCCGCCGGGCAAGCCGCATCGCTACGTGATCACGGTGTACGCGCTCAGCATCGACCGGCTCGGCATTCCGCAAGGACGCCCCGCCGCCCTGTTCGATCACGAAATCGCGGGATCCAGGCTCGGCAGCGCGCAGCTCACGGTCACGTACGGACGCTGAAGGCCACTTAAGGCCACCGAATCGGGGTCGTGCGCAAGCGTGCACGACCCGCGCTCTTCCCCCGAACGAAACACCACTTCCGACGCCGGTTGATTCGGCTCAGACCCCTTCATCAGCCCCGCAAAGTTGCGCCACACGGCTAACGCTTTCTAATTCGGGGCCGCATAAAGATTTTCCCTGGCATGCCGAAATGCATATGCCGCCTTGATCCAGATCAAGACGGCATATGCAGCGCTACCGCTCCCGTTACGCGGGACGCCACCGGCATGCCGCGTCACTGTGGCAAGTCGGGCTGGGCGATGCATTCCGGTGGAGCCAGTGTGCGTCGGCCTCTCACCGTCCCACTAAACGACACATGCAAGAGGTTTTCGTTGGGTAAATTCTTTTCGACGGTCAGGGCCAGGATCATTCTCGTGCTCGCGACCAGCATGGCGATTACGCTGATCGTTGGCGGCTTCGGTCTGCGCGGAATCTCGGTCTTGAGCAGCGCCTTACACGGCACCTACACCGCCATCGTCATCCCGACCGGCTATCTGAGCGCGACCCAGACCGATGCGCTCAATTCGCGTCTTGCGCTCTGGCGCATGGTCGCGCAGAAGGACAAGTCTTTCGCAGCGAAGGTTCGTGATTATTCGGAGCAGACGGAAAAGGACTGGAAGGACTACTACCCGAACGGTGTGACGGGCAATGAAGAGCGCGTGCTGGCAGACAAGATCGATGGTCAGCTCACCCAGTACCGCGCGGCGGTCGACAAGGAACTGTCGCTCATCGAACAGGGCGACTTCGACGGCGCGCTCGCCTGGCTGGTGAGCAACGTTCTCCCGATCGGCGACAGCGTGACGGCGCTGCTCAAGCAGGACGTGCAGCTTGGGGCCGATGTGGCGAAACAGACCGATAGTGACGGTGCGGCCGAGGCCACGGGGTTGAAGTGGATTTCCCTCGCACTGCTATTCGCCGGTATCGTGCTGTCGATTGGTGCGGCGCTCTATCTGATCCGTGCCATCACGCGGCCGTTGAACAAGACGGTGAGTATCGCCAGCGATATCGCGCAAGGCCGGCTCGACGCCGAGATCGTCGTGGACGCGACGGGCGAGTTCGGGCAGTTGCTCGACGCCATGAAGACGATGAGCCGGCAACTGGCCGCCACCATCCGGGGGATTCGCGATAGCAGCGAGTCGGTGACGGTTGCATCCGGACAGATTGCGGCGGGCAACCAGGACCTCTCGGCACGCACGGAAGAGCAGGCGGCCTCGCTCGAACAGACGGCCGCGAGCATGACGCAACTCACCGAAACCGTGAAGCAGAACGCCGACAACGCCCGCCAGGCCAATTCACTCGCGGCCAACGCGCGCGCGCTGACCAATGCGGGAAGCACGGCGGTGGGCACGATGGTGGCGACGATGCAGGGGATCCGCGCTGACTCCGCCAAGATCGCCGAGATCACCGGGATGATCGAGGGCATCGCCTTCCAGACCAACATCCTCGCGCTGAATGCCGCCGTCGAAGCCGCACGCGCCGGAGAACAGGGCCGCGGTTTCGCGGTGGTGGCCGGCGAGGTGCGCACGCTGGCGCAACGCGCGTCGGCGGCGGCCAAGGAGATCAAGGTGCTGATCGAAGCGTCCTCGGGCAAGGTGCAGCAAGGCGCCGAGCAGGCGGGCGACGTCGGCACGACGATGAATAAGGTGATCCAGGCGATTAGCCAGGTGTCCGATATCGTCGGCGAGATCTCGGCGGCCTCTGACGAGCAGAGCAAGGGCATCCAGCAAGTTCATCAGGCGATCAACCAGATCGACGAGGTGACCCAGCAGAACGCCGCACTGGTAGAGGAAGCAGCGGCAGCGGCGCAGTCGCTGCAGGAACAGGCCACGAAGATGAAATCCGACGTGACGTTCTTCCGGCTCGGAGACGAGTTGTCGCACCAGCCGCCCGCGCGAGCGCAACCGGCGCAGAAGCGGACGGTCGCGCAACCCATTCGTCCCATCCGTCCGGCGATGGCGACAACGGCGGCTGCCAGTGTTCGCGCACCGGCTACAGGCGCAGTGGCGGACAGCCACGCCGACGACTGGGAGACTTTCTAGGCGCCGTGACGCGTCGTCGGAGCGAAATCGGGCGGATGCGACTGATATCCGTCTGCTTCGCGACCAGAGGCAGACAACGAAATCGGCGAGCCGCATGTCTCAAAGGGGTCGGTACGCACCGTACCTTCCCCGGAAATCCGCGGCGCGCCATTTTTTTCCGGCGCGGCCCGCACCTCGATGCGCATCAAGTCTTAAAATACCGTTCCGGCGCCCGACGGGTCAGCACCCGTTGCGCGAGCGCCCCGAACCACCCGCGTTCAGAGAGACTGCAATGAGCACGAAAGTTTTTGTCGACGGACAGGAAGGCACGACCGGCCTGAAGATTTTCGAGTACCTGTCAGCGCGCGCCGACGTCGAGATCCTGCGGATCGACGAAGCGAAGCGCAAGGATGTCGAAGAACGCCGCCGTCTCATCAACGCTTCGGACGTGACGTTCCTCTGCCTGCCCGATGTCGCCTCGCGCGAATCGGCTTCGCTGGTCGAAAACGACCGCACCGTACTGATCGACGCGAGCACCGCATTTCGCACGAGCGCCGACTGGGCCTACGGTCTGCCCGAACTCACACGCCAGCAGCGCGACCGCGTGCGCAACGCGAAGCGCATCGCCGTGCCGGGCTGTCACGCTTCGGCGTTCGTGCTCGCCATGCGCCCGCTCGTCGAGGCCGGTCTTGTCAGCGCCGATTTCGCGGCCCACGCGTACTCGCTGACCGGGTACAGCGGCGGCGGCAAGAAAATGATCGCGGAGTACGAAGCAGGCGGCAACGCGAAGCTGATGAGCCCGCGTCCTTATGCGCTCGGCCTCGCGCACAAGCATCTGCCGGAGATGGCCGCGCACGGCGGCCTGAAGCTCACGCCGGTGTTCACGCCCGTCGTCGGCCCGTTCTACAAGGGCCTTGCCGTCACGACCTTCTTCTCGCCGCAGCAGCTCACGCGCCGCGCGAAGCCGCAGGACATTCAGGCGCTGTTCGCCGAGTACTACGCGGGCGAGGCATTCGTGCGCGTGGCACCGTACAACGCCGACGAGAACCTCGATAACGGCGCCTTCGACGTCCAGGCGAACAACGACACGAATCGCGTCGATCTGTTCGTGTTCGGCAACGACGAGCAGTTCGTGACCGTCGCGCGCCTCGACAATCTGGGCAAGGGTGCGTCGGGTGCGGCGATCCAGTGCATGAACCTCGCCATCGGCGCGGCGGAAGACGCCGGCCTCAAAGGCTGATTTAGCGGACGCGTACCGACATCGGTAGCACAAAGCGAAACCGGCTCTGCGAAGAGCCGGTTTTTTTATTGGCGCTCGATTGTGCGGATTGTGCGGCGGCGGTGGCGCGAATGCAGGACAAAAGCTGCACAAACGCCGCAAGATGGCGGCAAAAAGCGCGCAGAAAAAAAAAGCCCGCCAAGTCGGCGGGCTTAATCCATATCAGAGGAGACATGGAGGAGACGAAATCAGTATAGCCACATTTGTGATGCAACGCAACATGTAAAGTAGCATGGACCCCAATGTTGTAATTTAGCAACATCTAGCCTACTAGCCGATCATCGAGAGAATGAACATCAATTGATCGAGCCCCACCGGGCGCACCAGATGCACATCGAAGCCCGCCACCAGCGCCTCGTCGCGGTGGCGCGTGTCGCCCCAGCCGGTCAGCGCGATGAGCAGCCGCAATCGCATGCCGCTCGCCTGCCGCAGCCGGTGGACGATGGTTGCCGGATCCTCCGCCTGCAACGACAACCCGATAATCGCGACGTCCGGCGCAAAGCGCGCAGCGGCCTCGACCGCATCGTCGAGCGTGCGCGCCACGGCAATCGCATAACCGAGGTCCGTGAGCAACGTGCCGAGCCCCGTTAGCGACTTCTCGTCGGTATCGGCGATCAGAATGCGCGTTTCCACCCGCCGTCTCCTGCCATTGTGGTTGTCATTCGTCCACTGCCCAGCACGATTTGTTCCGGCACGCCGCAAGGCCCGCTCCAGCGCACCTCGCAATGTGGCCCGACGCGTCGGCTGCCATTGTCCTCGTCTGCTTTAACCCGCATCGTGCGAAACCGGGCGCTCGTATGAAGATTGCGCCGCGACCGCTCCATTGGCAACCCGTGCCCAGGCGGGCGAATCAAATCGACCTTGCGAGTCGACCGGTAAAACGGCTCCGTCGTCGCGACACACCGCACCATCAAGCTTCACGCGGCGTCTGCCCGGCGCGCCGCGCAGCAACCTCGCCGAGCACCGCGAAATCGCGCTCGCCGTCGCCGTGCGCGATGGCGTCGAGCAGGCTGTCGCGCACGACGCTCGCCACGGGCATCGGCGCCGACACTTCGTCTGCCGCAGCCAGCGCAAGCCGCACATCCTTGAGACCGAGCCGCGCCTTGAAGAGCGCGGGTTCGTAGCGCCGTTCCGCGATCATCGCACCATAACCCGCGTACACGGGGCCGGGAAACGGTCCACCCGCCACCACGTCAAGAAAATCGCGCATCGCAACGCCGTGCCCCGACAGCAGCGCAGACGCCTCGCCGAGCGTCTCCACCGCCGACGCCAGCATGAAATTCGCCGCCAGCTTCATCACGTTCGCCTGCTGCGGCCGCGCGCCGATGCGCCAGGTTTTCTGTCCGATCACGTCGAATAGCGGCTGCACGCGGTCGATCGCTTCGGCGGCGCCCGCCGCGACGATCGTCAGTTTCGCGGCCCGCGCGGCGTCCGGGCGGCCCAGCACGGGCGCGGCCACATATTGCAGGCCGCGCTCGGCATGCGCACGTGCAAGCTCTCCGGCAAGCGCAACCGAAATCGTCGCCATGTTCACATGGACGAAGCCGCGCGGCGCCTGGTCGAGCAACGCGGCGTCGACCACGTCACGCAACGCCGCGTCGTCGGCGAGCATCGAAATGACGGCATCACCCGCGAAGGCGGCAGCGGGCGTGACGACCACCTGCGCTCCGGCTGCGGCAAGCGGCTGCGCGCGCTCCGGCGTCCGGTTCCACACGCGCACCCGATGCCCCGCCGTCAGAAGATTGGCGGCAATCGCGCCCCCCATTTCGCCGAGGCCGATAAAACCAATGTCCATCTCAAGCTCCTTCAGGGTGAGAACCGGCAGTAGAGCACAGCAACGCGCGCACTGCAGTCAAACACGCGCCGACGGCCCCCGTCCGGTGCCATACTGCCGCATGGTTACCGCCACTTTCCGCTTCTACGAGGAGCTGAACGACTTCCTTGCACGGCCGCTGCGCCGCCGTGCATTCAGTTGCGCGTGCGCGCGCAATGCCACCGCGAAGCACATGATCGAAGCGCTCGGCGTGCCGCACACCGAAGTCGAACTGATCCTCGTGAACGGCGAATCGGTCGGGTTCGAGCATCCGCTTGCGGACGGCGACCGCGTCGCCGTCTATCCGAAGTTCGAGGCGCTCGACATCCGCCCGCTGCTGCGCGTGCGCGCTGCGCCGCTGCGCGAGTTGCGCTTCGTCGCCGATGCGCATCTCGGCGGCCTCGCGCAACTGCTGCGGCTCGCGGGCTTCGATACGCTCTACGACAACAATTTCCCCGACCCCGAAATCGAAGCGCTCGCCGCCGCCGAGCACCGCGTGGTGCTCACGCGCGACCGCGAACTGCTCAAGCGCCGCACCATCACGCACGGCTGCTACGTGCGTGCGCTGAAGCCGAGCGCGCAACTCTACGAAATCTTCGAGCGGCTTGATCTCGCCGCCAGCGCGCGGCCTTTCCGGCTCTGCCTGACATGCAACGCGCCGCTGCATCCGATCGAACGCGGCGAAGCGCGTACGCGCGTGCCGGAGGGCGTATTCGAGCGTCAGACGCGCTTCGTCACCTGCGATGTCTGCCAGCGCGTGTTCTGGGAAGGCTCGCACTGGCAGCGCATGCGCGCGCTGATGGACCACGTCACACGCACTGCGCCGCATATTCGAACGCAGACGCAGACATGAAGCGAAACATATCGGCGATGGACGCCCCCGGTCGAATGCGTACAATGCGCGCCACTGCCCAACATCGGAGCCGACAGCATGGCCATGAAGAAAACCGACCTTGAGAAGAACAAGGCACTCAAACTGATGCAAGCGACGAACCAGGCCGGGCCCGAGCGCTTCGGCAAGGGGTCGACCGCGACGCTGGATCGCCGCGAGCGCCGCAAGCTCGACCAGGCGCAGGGGCTCGTGCCGTTCGCCTGCAAGCTCAACGCCGACCTGGTCGCGCAGTTGAAGTCGCGTGCCGAGCAGCATCCCGGCGGCCTGAACGGTCTCCTGACCGAATTGCTTGAGCAGGGCCTCGCGCGCGACGCGTCGTAACACGCGCGGCCAGCGCGCCGCACTCACGAAAAAGCCCGGGCACGCTCTGGCTTTTTTTTCACTTCCGCCTTGTCAGTTCCACCACGCGCGGCGCTGCAAAAGACGCATCTGGCAGCGAATGGTGCGGGTCATCCGCAAATGGCGCGGTATTTATTCCGATACACCTAACAGACAACCGCCTTTCAATTCGGATACGATCGAGGTCTGCGCGCACCACGCAGGCGTTGCATGTGAACGCCACCACCTTGAAAACGGTGCTGCGGCAGTCCTCGAAAAAAGAGAAATCCGCTTGAACTCCGCCTCCCGCCAACACCTGCGCGCCAATCTGATGATGCTGGCGGCCGCCATGATCTGGGGCTCGGCCTTCGTCGCCCAGCGACTGAGCCTCGACGCCATCGGGCCGTTCCTCTTCACGGGATTGCGTTTCCTGCTGGGCGCCGCCGTCGTCTCGGCGTTCGTGTTCGTTCTGCGCCGGCCCACGCGCCGCGCCGCGGACGTCGCGCCGCCGCGCCTCTTCGACGCCGCCCTGCTGCGCGCGGGCGTCCTGCTCGGCCTGTTGCTCGCGGTCGCCATTTCGCTCCAGCAAATCGGCCTTCGCTACACGTTGATCGCCAATGCGGGCTTCATCAGCTCGCTCTACGTGGTCATCGTGCCCCTGATCGGCGTATTGCTGCGTCATCGCACGGGCCCCGGCACGTGGCTCGGCGCCGTGCTGGCCGCAGCCGGGCTCTATCTGCTCAGCATCAACGAGCATTTCTCGATCATGTATGGCGACTGGTACCAGCTCGCCTGTGCGATCGTGATCTCGATCCAGGTGATGCTCGTGGGCCGCTACGCGCCGCGCCACGATCCGCTCGCCCTGTCCATCGTGCAGTTCGTCACGTGCGGGGTGACCTGTCTCGCGATCGGCCTCGTGCGCGAGCCGCTGCAGTTCGCGAGCCTCGTGCGCGCCGCACCCACGATCCTGTATGGCGGCGGGCTTTCGGTGGGCGTCGCCTACACGATTCAGGTGGTCGCCCAGCGCTACGCGGCACCCGCGCACGCCGCTGTGATCTTCAGCATGGAAGGCGTGTTCGCCGCACTGGCGGGTTGGGCCGTACTCGGCGAAACGATGACGGCGCGCGCGCTCACGGGCTGCGCGTTGATGCTCGCGGGCCTGCTCGCGTGCCAGTTGCTGCCCGCAGGACGCATGCTCACCGAACCGGAGTCGCAGCGGCAACCGGCCGAGCCAGCCTGATTTCGCGAAGTTTCTCTAAACGAGCGCGCATTCGCGCGCTTGCGCCGATGAGCGCGCGGCGTTAGCCGCCAGCCATCATCCGGGTAACCGTATCGGCGAGGTTATGCAGGCCGACCGTCGCCGGTTTGGCCTCCACCACGCCGAAGCATTCGGTGCGCTTCGGCGCCGGATCGACGACGAAATTGCGGCGGTGCTTCCCGAGGCGTTCGGGCGGCAGCAGCCGCTCGGGCGGAATCACCTCGAACGCCGTGCCGACGGCGATAAACAGATCGTCCGCCGTCATCGACTGCTGAACGCGCCAGAGCGTCTCGTATTCGGGCGCAGCCTCGTTGAAGAACACAACACCTGGCTTCACGCTGTCCGCCTGGCCGCACGACGGACACGCCGCCTGCGGATCGAGCGTCTCGCCGGTCATCGGAAAGCGGTGGTCGCAGTCGGTGCACAGGAGCGAAACCATGTCGCCGTGCAGGTGCGTGACCTGACGCGCGCCGGCCTGCTCCAGCAGATCGTCGATGTTCTGCGTAATCAGATGCACGCGCTGCGTGCCCCACGTTTCCTGCCATTCGGCCAGCAGCCGATGGGCGTCGTTGGGGCGCGCGCCCGCGCATTCGGCAAGGCGCCGGTTGTAGAAGCGGAACACGGCCGGCCGGTTGCGACGCCAGGTCAGGTAGTTGCACACCTCGTCCATATTCTCGTGCGTCCAGATGCCATCGCCCGTGCGAAACGTCGAGATGCCGCTTTCCGCCGAGAGGCCCGCCCCCGAAAACACGTACATGTGGGGCTTTCGCCGTTGTTGCAGTTCGGCCAATTTCGTCTCCTGGTGGGATCGGCGCCATTATGACGCCGCGCCGCGCGTCGGTCAGCGCGGCATGCAGCGCTTTTGACTGCACGGGCCAATGCGCTTCGCGGGGACGGTTGGAGGGAGATGGGCTAAAGCTCGCGCAGGGCCACGCCTGGCAGCTTTAAGGGGAAAAAAGCGGGAAGAAAAGCAGGGGAAAAAAGGATCGGGCGCAACGCAATGCCACTGCTCCGGGGAAAAAGCAGGGACAGCTCGTATTAACGCGAGCCAGATTTGTCCGATACGCGCTGTCGCGGCCCAGGGGAAAACAGCGACAGCGCGTATCGACACAAACCGGACTCGGGCGCCCGATCAAAGTGGAGAACCGGAAGCAGCCCGGCATGGATATCGTCAGCTCCACGCCCGGCTGCTTTGCTTACCGGCGTCTTTCCCGCTCACATGGTGGGGCGGGGAAGTTCGCGAAACACAGCAAAAGCCTGGCTGATGCGGTCGCCGCCCGCGACGAAGCCGCACAGTTTGCCGGCCGCATCGAACGCACGGGCGAGCATGCCGCTCGCATTCCATTCTGACTGCCACGACAGACCGTCTCCGTTCGTGCGGCCAGCCAGTTGCAGCGGATAAACCGGGGTCTTCACGCGCACCATCATGTGCGGCAGCACGAGCGGTGTCGGCTTGCCGAGCAGCGTGGCCGCGAGTGCGGTCGCGCCGAGCAGGGCGGGCTGCAGGAAAGGCATGAGCTTGCCCTGCTTTTCCGCGCCGTCGCCGAGCGCGTAGATACCGGGCACGCTGGTGCGCAGGTGGTCGTCGACGACAATACCGCGCCCGACTTCGATCCCCGCCGCGCGGGCGAGCGACACTTCCGGCGCAAGTCCGACCGCGGCGAGGACGAGGTCATGCCGGCTCGTCGTGCCGTCGGTCAGGCTGACGTCGAAACCGCCGTCAGCCGCCGCGATGGCCTGCACGCCGCGACCCAGTTGCAGCCGCACACCCGCGGTCTTCAGCGCTTCGATCAGCGGCTGGCTCAAGGCGGCGGGCAGCAGCGCGGAGAGCGGGCTCGCTGCGTTATCGACGAGCGTCACCTCACGGCCGGTCGTGGCGATGTCCATGGCGAGTTCCGTGCCGATCAGGCCCGCGCCCAGCACGAACACGCTGCGCGCCGTCGCCAGTTGCGGCTCCAGCTTCGCGAATTCGTCGAGGCTGTTGAGCGTGTACATCAGATCCGATCCGGCAAATCCAGGCCGCACCGCGCGCGCGCCGGTGGCGAGCACGAGCTGCTCGTAGGCGCTCTCCCCCTCCGACGTCACCAGGACCTGGCGCGCCGTGTCGATGGACTCGACCCGGCACCGCGCCTGCAGCGTGACGTTCAGCTCGGCGGCAAACGCCTCGCCCGAGCGCGACGGCAAGCCGGTAACCGTGGTGGCGCGGCTCGCCACGTGGCTCAGGTCCGGCTTGTTGTATTCGTGGCCGTTGTCGGCGGTGATGATGCGTACCGGCACCTCCGCGTCGTGCTTGCGAATGTTGCGGACGAGTTGTTGGGCAGCGAAACCGCTGCCGACGATCGTAATTGCGCGTTTCATGCTGCAGCCTTCTCCAGAACGGGTTCGAACACGGCTTTACCGATACCGCAGCCGGGGCAGAGGAACGTATCGGGCACGTCCTCCCAGGGCGTGCCGGGCGCGACCAGTTGATCGGGCTCGCCCAGCGCGGGGTCGTAGATCCACTGGCACACGGTGCACACCATGCAGCCGCCGCAGGACGAAGCAGCCGCGCCGGTGGCCGCCGCCGCCGCGGGGGCCTTGGCCGCGGCGGCCGCGGGGGCTGCCGGGGCTGCGGTGGCGGCTGCAGCTACGGCGGCGACATCGACCGTGCTGCCGTTGGCGTCGTTTGCCGCAACCGCCGTTTCCCGGCGACGTGCCGGTTCGATCGGATGCAGCGCCCACTGGCGCGCGATCTGGCGGCCATGTTCACGGCACAGTTCGATCGTCGCGGCATCCGGGCGCCACTTGGCCTTCAGCGAAAGCGCGATGTCAAAACCGGCGTCCATGAGACGCGTCTGGATGCGATCGACCGCACCGCCCGACCACCCGAAGCTGCCGAACGCGGAAGCCTTCTTGCCGCGAAAACGCAGCCCGGTGATCTCCTCCAGCATGCCGGCCACCTTCGGCATCATGACGTTGTTCATCGTCGAGGAACCGACGAGCACGCCCTTCGAACGGAACACGTTCGAGAGGATTTCGTTCTTGTCGTGGCGCGCGACGTTGAAAATCTTCACGGCGACCGCGGGATCGGTTTCGTGGATGCCCTGCGCAATGGCGTCGGCCATCATCCGCGTGTTGTTCGACATCGAGTCGTAGAACAGCGTGATGCGGTCTTCCTGATAGTTGTTCGCCCATTCGAGGTACTGCAGGATGATCTGCGTGGGGTTGTCGCGCCAGACCACGCCGTGCGAGGTGGCCACCATGTCGACCGGCAGGCCGAACCCGAGCACTTCATTGATCTTGGCGGTCACGAGCGCGCTGAACGGCGTGAGGATGTTCGCGTAGTAGCGCAGGCACTGCTCCATCAATTCGCCCTGGTCGACCTCGTCGTTGAACAGGTGCTCGTCGCAGTAGTGCTGGCCGAAGGCGTCGTTGCTGAACAGCACGGCGTCGCCGGTGAGGTAGGTCATCATGCTGTCGGGCCAGTGCAGCATCGGCGTTTCGATGAAGACGAGCTGCTTGCCGTTGCCGATGTCGAGCTTGTCGCCCGTGCGCACGGTGCGGAAATTCCACTCTGGGTGGTGATGGTGGCCGACGATCGAATCGAGCGCGTTGTTCGTGCAGTAGATCGGCGTGCCCGGAATCAGCGCCATCAGTTCGGCCAGCGCGCCCGCGTGGTCTTCCTCGGCGTGGTTGATGATCACGTAGTCGATCGTGCTGAGATCGACCTCGGCGGCCAGATCGCGGATGTACTCGCGGCTGAACCGGTGATCCACCGTGTCGATGAGAACCGTCTTTTCCTCACGAATCAGATAGCTGTTGTAGCTGCTGCCCCGCAGCGTCCCGTATTCGGTGCCGTGGAAGCTGCGGACTTCCCAATCGCGCTGGCCGACCCAATGGACGTTGTTTTTGAGCAGAATGGACATGGTGTTTCCTTTAGTGGGTGAACGGTTGCGGGGAACATCTACTGCAAGCAGCGTGCCAGCCCGTCATCCACTGATAAACATACAACTTTTATCCATCAATTGTTTAAAAGACAATTCTCCGGTATTGTTTCGCCGACAAATCCATCGTCAATCCGACAATAATGCTCAGCGCCGACACTCTCACCCGCATCGCACTCGATCTTCAGCGCGGCAATTCGCACCGCGAGCGCTTCGAGCAGCTGATCCAGAGCGTGCGGCAGCTCTTCCGTTCCGACGCCTCCGCGCTGCTTCGTTACAACCGCGGCACCTTCATTCCGCTGGCCATCGACGGCCTGTCGCCCGACGTCATGGGGCGGCGCTTTCTCGTGAGCGAGCACCCGCGTCTGGAAGCGATTGCGCGCGCGGGCGACGTCGTGCGCTTTCCGCCGGACAGCGACCTGCCCGACCCGTACGACAGCCTGATTGCCCGGCTGGACCATCTGCATGTGCATGCCTGCATGGGCATTCCGCTGCTCAGCGAAGAGGTGCTGATCGGCGCGCTGACCATCGACGGCCTGAATCCCTCGCAGTTCGACGGCTTCGACGATCAGGATCTCGGCGTGATCGGCGCGCTCGCCTCGGCGGCGCTCGCCAACGCGCTGCTGCTCGAACAGATGGCGAGCGATCCGCACGGCACCGCCAATCCCCCGGTGCGCCAGATTGCCGCGGCGACGGGAGAAGGCGAGATGATCGGCACGTCGGCGGCCATGCAGCAGTTGCGCAGCGAGATTGGCGTCGTGGCCGGGACGGATCTGAACGTGCTGATCCTCGGTGAGACCGGTACGGGAAAGGAACTGATCGCGCGGGCGGTTCACGCGGGCTCGGCGCGGCGCGCGAGCCCGCTCGTTTATCTGAATTGCGCGGCCCTGCCCGAGAGCGTCGCCGAGAGCGAGCTGTTCGGCCACGTGAAGGGCGCCTTCACCGGCGCCATCCACAATCGCACCGGCAAGTTCGAGCTGGCTCACCAGGGCACGCTGTTTCTCGATGAGATCGGCGAACTGCCGCTGTCGTTGCAGGCCAAGCTGCTGCGGGTGCTGCAATACGGCGACCTGCAGCGGATCGGCGACGACAGCCAGCGCAAGGTCGACGTCCGCGTGATCGCCGCGACCAACAAGGATCTCAAGGCCGAAACCGTCACCGGGCAGTTCCGCGCCGATCTTTATCACCGCCTGAGCGTCTTTCCGCTGCACGCGCCGTCACTGCGCGAGCACTGCGAGGACATTCCGCTCCTGACCGGTTTCTTCCTCGAACGCTGGCGCGGCACGATGGGTCTGAATACGCTGTCGATCGACCAGGACACGCTGGCTGCATTGGCTGCGCGTCCGTGGCACGGCAACGTGCGCGAACTCGAACACGTGCTGCGCCGCGCGGCGGTGCTTGCGCGTGCGGAGCAGGGGGAGAAGGCGGTGATCCACGAGCATCACATCTGCCCGGGCGATCGCCAGCCTGTCGCGGGGCACACGCCGTTGGCGGCGCAGCCCGAGAACCTGCGCGAGATGAGTCTGAAGGACGCCACCGACGCGTTTCAGCGCTCGATGATCAGCAAGGCAGTCGACGACTGTGACGGCAACTGGGCCGGGGCCGCACGAAGGCTCGCGCTCAACCCGGGCAACCTGCATCGGCTGGCGCTACGGCTCGGGTTGAAATAGCGCGGCTAGCCGCAGGCGCGGCCGGGCAAACTGCCCGGCCGCCCACCCTCACTCCACCGTGACCGATTTCGCCAGATTACGCGGCTTGTCGACATCGGTGCCGCGCACACAGGCCGTGTGATACGCGAGCAGTTGCAGCGGCACGACGTGCAGGATCGGCGAAAGCAGCCCGTAGTGCTCCGGCATGCGAATGACGTGAATGCCGTCGCCGCTCGTGATGTGCGTATCGGCATCGGCGAACACATAAAGCCGGCCGCCGCGCGCGCGCACTTCCTGCATGTTCGACTTGAGCTTTTCGAGCAGCGCGTCGTTCGGCGCGACCGTCACGACCGGCATCGCCTCGGTCACGAGCGCCAGCGGGCCGTGCTTGAGCTCACCAGCGGGATAGGCTTCCGCGTGGATGTACGAGATTTCCTTGAGCTTGAGCGCGCCTTCGAGCGCGATCGGATAGTGCAGCCCGCGTCCGAGGAAGAGCGCATTCTCCTTGCGCGCGAACTCTTCCGACCACGCGATGATCTGCGGCTCCAGCGCGAGCACGCCGTTGAGCGCGGCAGGCAGGTGGCGCAGCAGCTTCACGTATTGCGCTTCCTGTTCGGCGCTCACGTGGCCGCGCAGCTTGCCCAGGGTTGCCGCGAGAATGAAGAGGCCGACCAGCTGCGTCGTGAACGCCTTCGTCGAAGCCACGCCGATCTCGCGTCCAGCATGCGTCAGGAACTTCAGTTCGGTGAGCTGGACCATCGCACTCGTCGCGACGTTGCACACCGCGAGCGTGTGGGTCATGCCGAGCGACTGCGCGTGCTTGAGCGCCGCAAGCGTGTCCGCCGTTTCGCCCGACTGCGAAATCGTGACGACGAGCGCGCGCGGATTCGGCACCGACTCGCGATAGCGGTATTCGCTCGCGATCTCGACATCGGTGCGGATCTTCGCCACCGATTCGAGCCAGTATTTCGCCGTGAGGCCCGCGTAGTAGCTCGTGCCGCACGCGAGAATCAGGATGCTGTCGATGTCCCCGAACACCGCGCGTGCGTTGTCGCCGAAGAGACCCGGCTCGAACTTGTCTCCGGCGGGAATCGTGTCGCCGATCGCGCGCGGCTGCTCGAAGATTTCCTTCTGCATGTAGTGACGATACGGGCCAAGATCGACAGTGCCGCCGTAGGCCTGCACTTCGCGCGCTTCACGCTGGACTTCATGGCCGTTGCCATCGGCGATGCGCACGCCTTCGAGCGTCAGTTCGCAGACGTCGCCTTCTTCCAGGAAGATCATGTGGCTCGCGCTGCCCGCGACGGCGAGCGCATCCGAGGCGAGGAAGTTCTCGCCGCTGCCAAGGCCGACCACGAGCGGCGAGCCCGCGCGCGCGCCCACGACCGTGTGCGGCTGATCCTTGTGAACAACCGCGATCGCATACGCGCCGCTCAGTTGCTGCACGGCTTCGCGCACGGCGGCGAACAGGTCGCCGCGATAGAGGCTGTGCACGAGGTGCGCGATGACTTCCGTATCGGTCTGCGAAACGAATTCGTAGCCCTTCGCGCGCAAGGCCTCGCGCAGCGATTCGTAGTTTTCGATGATGCCGTTGTGAACGATCGCGAGCGCATCGTGCGAGAAGAGCGGATGCGCGTTGTTCACGGTGGGCGCGCCGTGCGTCGCCCAGCGCGTGTGCGAGATGCCGGTCACGCCTTCGAAGTGCGCCTCGCGCACCTGTTCGTCGAGTTCGGCCACGCGCGAGACGCTGCGCACGCGCTCGGCGCCCGCACTCGTGACGACGGCGACGCCGCACGAATCGTAACCGCGATATTCGAGTCGCCGCAGTCCTTCGATCAGGACGGGCACGATATTACGAAGCGCCACCGCGCCGACAATGCCGCACATAGCTTTCGATCCTTTGCAATAAAAAGTCCGGGTGCTGCGTTATTTCTTTTTCTTGACCGGTCGCACGTAGCCGGACTTCGAGACCTGCGATTTTTCGTTGAGCACGAGCATGTCGTCGGCAACGTCCTTCCACACCGTCGTGCCCGCCGCGATCGTGACGCCGCGGCCCACGCGCACCGGCGCGACCAGTTGCGTATCCGAGCCGACGAACACGTTGTCGCCGATCACCGTGCGGTGCTTGTTGGCGCCGTCGTAGTTGCAGGTGATGGTGCCCGCTCCGATGTTCACGCCCGCGCCGACATCGGCGTCGCCGACGTAGCTCAGGTGATTCGCCTTCGAACCGTGACCGATGTTCGCGTTCTTGATCTCGACGAAATTGCCGACGTGGACCTCGTCCGCAAGCTGCGTTCCCGGGCGCAGACGCGCGTACGGTCCGAGCACGGCCTGCGCGCCGACGCGCGCGTTCTCGATGTGCGTATAGGCGTCAATGCGCGTGCCCGCGCCGATCGCGGCCTGGCGGATCACGCAGTTCGGGCCGATGACGACGTTGTCCGCTAGCGTCACGTCGCCTTCGAACACGCAGTTCACGTCGATGAACACGTCGCGCCCGCAGGTGAGCGTGCCGCGCACGTCGATGCGCGCGGGGTCGGCGAGCGTCACGCCCGCGACGAGCAGCGACTCGGCCACGTTGCGCTGATAGACGCGCTCGAGTTCGGCGAGCTGCTGCTTGCTGTTGACGCCGAGCGTTTCCGCTTCGTCGTCGGGCTGCGCGGTGACGACCGGATGGCCCTCTGCAATAGCGTGCTCGACCACGTCGGTCAGATAGAACTCGCCCTGCGCGTTGTCGTTCTTCAGCGCGGCGAGCCAGCCCGCGAGCGGCGCGCTCGGCGTGACGACGATGCCCGTGTTGATCTCGTCGATCCGGCGCTCGGCCTCGCTCGCGTCTTTCTGCTCGACGATGCGCACCACCTTGCCCGCCGCGTCGCGCACGATGCGCCCGTAGCCGGTGGGGTTGTCGAGCGTGACGGTCAGGATGCCGTAACCCGCCTTGTTTTTGGCCACACGCTCTCCCGCCAGGCGCGCGGCGTCGGCGAGACGCTTGAGCGTCGAGGCGCGCGTGAGCGGCACATCGCCGTAAAGCACGAGCGTCGGCACGCTCGTATCGAGCAACGGCAGCGCCTGCGCGAGTGCGTGGCCCGTGCCGCGCTGCTCGTGCTGCACGGCGAACTGGACGTCGGGTGCGGCGACCGCTGCGCGCACCGCGTCGGCGCCATGGCCGATCACGACGACGAGCCGGGTCGGTTCGAGCGTGCGGGCGGTATCGAGAACGTGCGAGAGAAGCGGCCGGCCAGCCAGCGGATGCAGCACTTTGGGCAGCGCCGAATGCATGCGCTTGCCCATGCCTGCCGCGAGAATCACGATGTTCATTGCATCGGTGAAGGGGAATTTGAAGCCGCCGATTCTAGCATGCGGGCTTACCCGCAAGCGGCGCGCTCACGGGGCCGGATGAGCGTATCCGGCCCTGTGAGCGTCTAACGCGGGCATCAAATGCAGAATCAAACGCGGAATCAGAGATCGTCGAGCTTCGCGAACGAAATCGGCGTGCCTTCTGCGGACAGCGACGGCGTGTCGGCCGAGCACGGATCGTCGTCGAAGGCGATGTCGCCGAGCGGATCGACCACGCCGGTCGTGCGCAGGTCCTTGAAGCTGAACAGCGACGCATCCATCAGGTGCGACGGCACGACATTGCCGAGCGCGTTGAACATGTTTTCGACGCGGCCCGGGAAGCGCTTGTCCCACTCGCGGATCAGCGCCTTCATTTCGGCGCGCTTGAGGTTGGGCTGGCTGCCGCAGAGGTTGCACGGAATCAGCGGGAATTCGCGCAGTTCCGCGAATTTCTCCAGATCCGTTTCCTTCACGTATGCGAGCGGCCGGATCACGATGTTCTTGCCGTCGTCGGACTGCAGCTTGGGCGGCATGCCCTTCAGCTTGCCGCCGTAGAACAGGTTCAGCAGCAGCGTCTGGAGAATGTCGTCGCGATGGTGGCCGAGTGCGATCTTGGTCGCGCCCAGCTCGCCCGCCACGCGGTACAGAATGCCGCGGCGCAGCCGCGAGCACAGCGAGCACGTCGTCTTGCCCTCGGGCACGAGGCGCTTGACGATGCCGTAGGTGTCCTGGTTCTCGATGTGGAACGGCACGCCGACTTTGGTCAGGTACTCGGGCAGAACGTGCTCGGGAAAGCCGGGCTGCTTCTGGTCGAGGTTCACGGCCACGATCTCGAAGTCGATCGGCGCGCGCTCGCGCAGGCGCAGGAGGATGTCGAGCAGCGCGTAGCTGTCCTTGCCGCCCGAGAGGCACACCATCACCTTGTCGCCGTTCTCGATCATGTTGTAGTCGCCGATTGCCTGGCCGACCTGGCGCATGAGCCGCTTGAAGAGCTTGTTGTTCTCGTAGGCGTCCTTCTGCTCGCGGCGCGTCATCGCGGGACGGCTGCTGCCTTGTGCATGCGCCGCTTCCGGCGCGTCCGGCACGGTCGCGGGTGCGGCGGCGCTGCCGTCCTGCGTGGCGCGCGCGTCGACGGGAAGGGTTTGGGGGGCGTTCATGAATCAGTCCTCTTTGATGCGAAAGACTTCGACGCCCACCGCGTCGCAGTCCGGATAGACGTCGGGCTTCTCGGTCGAGAGGCGCACCGCGCGCACGAGCGGGTGCGCGAGCAGCGCGGTCGCGAGATCGTCGCAGAGCGTTTCCTGCAGATGGATATGGCCCTGGCTCACGCGCGCGGCCACGGTCGCGCGCATGTAGTCATAGTCGACCACTTCGCGCAGCTTGTCCTCGCGCGGCGTGGTCTGCGCGAGCGGCACGAACAGATCGACGTTGATCACGACGCGCTGTTCGCCGCGTTTTTCGAAGTCGTGCACGCCGATGTTGATGTTGACTTCGTAGTTGCGCAAAAAGAGCCGGCGGCAATCGGCGAGCCGGGGGTGCAGCAAGACGGCGGACATAGTCGTTCCAGTCGATAAAAAAGCGTGCCTTCGCGGCACGCGCGCGGACGCGGGGCGCCCGGCGGTTCATACAGTATTCCTTCGTGCGCACGCGCGGGTTTCGCGCTGTGCCTTATTCCGGCGCATCGTTTTACGTGCCGCCGCTCATGCTCCCGTCAAATACATCACGTCGCGCGGCAGCGGCACGAGGTGCTGTCCGCCGTCGACCACGAGCGTCGTGCCGGTCACGCCCGATGCCCCCGCGAGATACAGCGCGGCCTCGACCAGATCGGCGGGCCGCGACGCGCGGCCGAGCGGCGTCAGCTTGTGCGCGGTCTCGAAGCCTTCCGGCGTCTGGTCGGCCGACTGCAGCGTGAGGCCCGGTGCAAGCCCGACCACGCGCACCTTCGGCGCGAGCGCCTGGGCGAGCGCGACGGTCGCGTTCGCGAGCGCGGCCTTCGTCAGCGTGTACGAGAGGTAATCCGGGTTCATGTTGTACAGCTTCTGGTCCAGCACGTTGATCACGCAGGTGCGCTGCGACTCGTCGGCCGCGGCGGCATCGGGCGTCGCCTCGTACAGCGTGCGCGCCAGCACGAGCGGCGCGCCCACGTTGATCGCCATGAGGTTGAGCAGCTTCTCGTAGCCGATGTCGCGCGCCGTGTCTTCGTCGAAGGACGACGCGTTGTTCAGCACGCACGCGGGCCGCCCGAGCGCCGCCGTGCAGGCGGGTACGAGCCGCGCGACGTCGGCCTCGCTCGCGAGGTCGGCGTGCAGCGCCACCGCGCGCCGCCCGAGCGCCTCGATCTGCGTGACGAGTTCGTCAGCCGCGTCCCCGGAGCCGCCGAAATGCACCGCCACATCCCAGCCGCGCGCCGCAAAGCCCAGCGACAGCTCGCGCCCGATCCGGCGCGCACCGCCCGTGACCAGCACCACGCGCGACAAAGCGCCCGCCGACGAACCGGGGCGAAAATCGGAGCCGGGCGTGACGGGTGCGACGGATGCGCCGAAAGCCTCGGCGGAACCGCTAGACGGGCGGGAACCGGTAGGTGCGCTCATTTACAATGGCGGGATGAATCCGAAAGCTCACGAACCCGATAGTTTACCCGTTCCCGAACCGGCCGCGCTCGCGCAGTCCGAGGCGCTCGCCGCCACCTTGCGCGCCGAGATCGCCGCGGCAGGCGGCTGGCTCCCGTTCGAGCGCTATATGGAGCGCGCGCTTTATGCGCCGGAGCTCGGCTACTACAGCGGCGGCGCACGCAAATTCGGCCTGTTCGCCGCCGACGGCAGCGACTTCGTGACCGCACCCGAACTCTCGCCGCTCTTTGCCTCGACGCTCGCACGCGCGCTCGCCGAAGCACTTGCGGCGAGCGGCACGCGCGCGCTGATGGAGTTCGGCGCGGGCACGGGCAAGCTCGCGGCGGGTATCCTGCTCGCGCTCGACGCGCTCGGCGTCGAGTTCGATTCGTATGCCATCGTCGATCTTTCGGGCGAATTGCGCGCGCGCCAGCGCGAAACCCTCGAAGCGCGCGCACCGCATCTCGTACAGCGCGTGACGTGGCTCGACGCCCTGCCCGCGCAGTTCGAGGGCGTGGTGATCGGCAATGAAGTGCTCGACGCGATGCCGGTGCGGCTTTTTGCCCGCAAGGACGCCGTGTGGCACGAGCGCGGCGTGGCGGTGAACGCGCACGGAGCATTCGTGTTCTCGGATCGGCCGGCGGTGAGCGAAGGCAGCGAAGGCAGTGAACCCGGCGCGCACTGGCCCGAAAGCGTGCTCGCCGGCATCGAGGGCAGCGACGACTACGTGGCCGAAACGCACGACGCGGCGCTCGCCTTCACGCGCACCGTCTGTACGATGCTCGTGCGCGGCGCCGCGTTCTTCATCGACTATGGGTTCCCGAGCAGCGAGTTCTATCATCCGCAGCGCGTGCAGGGCACGCTGATGTGCCACTACCGCCATCGCGCGCACGACGATCCGTTCCTCTATCCGGGCTTGCAGGACATCACGGCACACGTCGAATTCACGGGCATCGCGGAAGCGGGCGTCGACGCGGGCGCGGATCTGCTCGGCTACACCTCGCAGGCGCGCTTTCTGATGAACGCGGGCATTACGGAAGTGCTCTCGGAAATCGATCCGCGCGATGTCGCACGCTTCCTGCCCGCCGCGAACGCCGTGCAAAAACTCGTCTCCGAATCGGAGATGGGCGAGCTCTTCAAGGTGATCGCGTTCTCGCGCGGCATCGACGGAACCCTCACCGCATTCGCGCGCGGCGATCGCAGCCACACACTCTAGACGCCATGATCCGCTGGTTCCTCACCACGTTCATCGCCGTGGCGATCCTCTCGGGTGCGCAGCCGTGGCTGCGCAAGCTCGGCATCGGCAGACTGCCCGGCGACGTCACGCTGCGCCTCTTCGGCCGCGAATACCCGCTGCCGTTCATGTCGACGCTCGTGCTTTCGCTGTTGCTTTCGCTACTCGTGCGCGCGCTCTGAGCGTCGTGCGCTGCGGGCGCAAGCAACCCGCAGCGCTCAGACCTCGCTCAGACCTGTGCCAGCGCGTCCTCCACGGCCTTCACGCGCGCGCCATGCACCGCTTCCTTGATCTTCTCCGCGCCACCGCCGCAATCGCGCGCGATTGCGCCCGCGTCGACGCCGCGCGCCGCCGCCAGCGCCGCACGCAACCGTTCGACCTGTGGATACGGCGCCTGCTCCCAGCCGAGCCGCCCGTGCAGATCAGCCTCGCAGGCCTGTAGCGCCTCGGCAAAGCGCGCGGGCTTGCGCAGCGCGTCGCAACGTTCGAGCAGACGCACGAGCGCGGCCCCGCCCATCTCCGTCACGCGATGCACGTTGCTGTGCTCGCGCGCGACCAGCACGGCCAGATCGCGGCATTCGTTGGGCACGCGCAGACGCTCGCACAGCGGCTTCAGCAGATCCACGCTGCGGCCTTCGTGGCCGATGTGGCGCGGCAGCAGATCCGCGGGCGTGGTCGCCTTGCCGAGATCGTGCGTGAGCGCGGCGAAGCGCACCGGCAGCGTGTAGCCTTGCGCCGCCGCGTGGTCGATCACCATCATCACGTGCACGCCGGTATCGATTTCGGGGTGATAGTCCGCGCGCTGCGGCACGCCAAAGAGGCTTTCGACTTCCGGCAGCACGCGCGCGAGCGCGCCGCATTCGCGCAGCACCGCAAACATGCGCGACGGCTTGTTCTCCATGAGTCCGCGCGCCACTTCCTGCCACACGCGCTCCGGCACGAGCGCATCGACTTCGCCCGCGTCGACCATGCGCCGCATCAGCGTCATCGTTGCGGGTGCAACGGTGAAGTCGGCAAAGCGCGCCGCAAAGCGTGCGATGCGCAAAATGCGTACGGGGTCTTCGAGAAACGCGTCGCTCACATGCCGGAACACGCGCGCCTTGAGGTCGCCCGCGCCATCGAACGGATCGACCACTTCAGCGCCCATGACATCGCCCGGGAGCACTTCGCGCGCCATCGCGTTGATCGTGAGGTCGCGCCGCGCGAGATCTTCTTCGAGCGTCACGTCGGGCGCGTAGAAGAACTGGAAGCCGTGGTAGCCCGCAGCGGTCTTGCGCTCGGTGCGCGCAAGCGCGTATTCCTCATGCGTGCGCGGATGCAGAAACACCGGAAAGTCCTTGCCCACCGGGCGATATCCCTGCGCCGCCATCTGCTCGGGCGTGGCGCCCACCACCACATAGTCGCGGTCGCGCACGGGCAGCCCGAGCATCTCGTCGCGGATCGCACCGCCTACAACGTAGATTTTCATTCGTCGAGTTCGTCGTCGGCCACAATGTGCGTTTCGCTGCGTGCCGCCGCAATCCACGCGGCGACGGCGGGCAGCGCCGTGACGCGCCGCGCGTACGCGCCCGCTTCCGGCGAGAGCTTCGGCTGAAAGCTGTTGAAGCGCATCACGACCGGCGCGTACATCGCGTCGGCAATGCTGAATTCGCCGAACAGGAACGGCCCGCCGCTGGCGGCGAGGCACTCGCGCCAGATCGCGTCGATGCGCGCGATATCGCTGAGCACATCCGGCGCCGTGCCCACGCCGGGGCGCGTCAGGCGGATGTTCATCGGCATGGCGTTGCGCAGCGCGAAGAAGCCCGAATGCATTTCGGCGCTCACGCTGCGCGCGCGGGCACGCGCATTCGCGTCGCGTGGCCACAGCGCATGCTTCGGGAAGCGCTCGGCGAGCGTCTCCGCAATCGCGAGCGAATCCCACACGGGGAAACCGTCGTCGGGCATGAGGCACGGCACCTTGCCCGACGCCGAGTACTGCAGGATCGCAGCCTTCGTGCCCGGCTCGTCCAGTTCGATCAGCACTTCGTCGAACGGGATGCCGAAATGCGTGAGCAGCAACCACGGACGCATCGACCACGACGAATAGTTCTTGTCTCCAATAGCGAGTTTCATCACGTCCATCAGGTCAGGAGTGGAAGGAAGAGCATGCTAGCTCGTGTGGAACACCTTGGGCCGCGAGCGCTGCGCCGCATCGCCCAGATACAGCGGCGCCATCGTTTCGAGGCTCGCGGGCTCGATGCCGAGTTCCGGTGCGAGCGGCCCGGAGAGCACGCTGTCGACTTTCATCGAATCGAGATTGTCGCGCGTGAGCACCGGCACGCCAGGCGCCATTTCGAACGAGAACGCCTGCAACCGCGCCAGCGCGTTGGGCAGCCGCACGATGCGCGCATGCCGCCCCACCACGTCGCCGCAATACGCCACCAACTGTTCGAGCGTATAGACGCTCGGCCCGCCGAGTTCGTAAGTGTGCCCGCTTGCGGCGTCGAGATCGAGCACATTGACGATCGCCGCCGACACGTCGGCGAGATAGACCGGCTGAAATTTCGCGTCGGGCATCGCAAGCGGAATCACCGGAAAGAGTTTTTGCAGGAACACGAAGCGGTTGAGGAACGTGTCGCCGGGGCCGAACACCACCGACGGCCGGAAGATCGTCGTGGCCAGCGACGCCGATGCGTGCACGGCCTTTTCGCCGTCGCCCTTCGAGCGCAGGTACATGCTCGGCCCGCGCGGATCGGCGCCGATCGCGCTCACGTGAACGAGCCGGTGAACGCCCTTGCCTTCGCACGCGGCGACGATCTTCGTCGGCAGTTCGACGTGCAACCGGGCAAAGCCCGGGCCGTAAGGATCGCCGCGCCCGCCGTCGAGCGTGCCGACAAGATTGATGACGGCATCGGCCTTTTCGACGAAGCTCGCGAGCGCAACGGGATCGAACACGTCGGTTTCGATCACATCGATGGGAAGCAGGGTGAGATGTCGGGCGTTGGCGCGTCGTCGGGTCGCGACGCGCACGTCCTTGCCCGCCTCGACGAGCGCGTTGACGAGATGACTGCCGATGAACCCCGAACCGCCGATAACCGCGATGGCTTGATGTCGCATCTCCGACCTCCCTTGTGCAAGCGGCACGAGAAATCGAGAACCGGATTCGCCCGGCCGGCGCGCGCAAAGCGGGGTGCGGCGCGCGCCGTCATGAGCCGCCGGCGCCCGGGCGGGCGCGGCGGCGCTGCGCTTAAGGTGCGATGTAGCCGAGACGCGCCTTCAGCGATTGCGGGCGGCCCTCGAACAGCGCCGCGTAGTAGACCGTGTTCGACAACACATTTTTCACGTAGTCGCGGGTTTCCGTGAACGGAATGGTTTCCGCGAAGATAGCGCCCTCGACAGGCTGCTGCAACGACTGCCGCCACGCGCGGGGGCGGCCCGGTCCGGCGTTGTAGCCCGCGGTGGCGAGCACGGCGGAACCGTCGAACTGATTGTAGATCATCGACAAATAGTTGGTTCCGAGAAGAATATTCGTGTCGATGTTGTCGAGTTGCGCGCGCGAAAGCGGGCCGAGGCCGATCTTCCTCGCAACCATCTGCGCCGTGGCCGGCATGATTTGCATGAGGCCGCTCGCCCCGACGCCCGAGCGCGCGTTCAGGATGAAGCGCGACTCCTGGCGGATGAGCCCGTAGGCCCATTCGACATCGAGACCGTTCGACTGCGCGTCGCGCTCGACGATGTCGCGAAACGGCGAGAGAAAGCGCAGCGAGAAGTCATGCTCGGATTTCGTGCGGTCCGCCGTGTTGACGGTGCGGTCGAGCAGATCGATACGGCGCGCGTATTCGGCGACGGCGAGCAACTGGCGATCCGTCATGCCGCGCAGCGGCCAGTTCCATTCGCGATTGCCTTCGAAGCGCAGATTCATCGCATAGAACCGCTGCGCAAGCGCGAAGCCCGGCGTCCGCCCGGCCTGGGCGATTTCGTCGTCGGTGACGGTAACCTTCGGCGGAATCGTGATCTTCTGGCCGAGTTCTTCGAGCGCGAGCTGGCCGTAGAAGTTATAGCCCGGCGAAATCTGCATGAACTCCTGGTTGGCCTGCGCCACATCGGCATTCTGGCCGCTCTGCTTGAGCGCGCGCGCGTGCCAGTAGACCCACGCGGGCTGCGCGCGCAGCGCGGGCGGCATCTGCTCGATCGACCAGCGCACCATGGTCCAGTCGCCGCCGAGCAGCGCCGAGCGCGTGCGCCATTCGTAGGCGGCATTCGAGAGCGGCGCGTTCGCCGAGAGGCGATACCAGTCGAGCGCGCCGGGCAGGCGCTTGAGCGCGGCCTGATAGCCGATCGTGCCCCAGCCGATGGCGCGCTCGGGCGACGACATCGAAGGCGCGACGGCGGCCCAGGTCGCGGCGGCCATGGCCGGATCGTTGCGCGCCATCACCGTGACGGCGAGGAGCGCGAGCTGGTGCGACTGCGGATCGGCGCTCACGCCGCGTGCGAGCGTGAGCGGCGGCGCACTCGTGGCCTGCGCGGCGGCGGCCGGGTCGGGCTGCTGAGCGAGGCCGCCGAACAGCCGGTCGCCCGTGGTGGTCTGGTTCTGTTCGTAGGCGAGGCGGATCTGCTGCCACACGTCGTCGCTCGTGAACTGGCCTTTGATGGCCAGCGACGTCACGAGGTCGACGCAACCGTCGCCGTAATAACGCGGTTCGGTGAGCAGCGTGCGCGCATCGTTCGCGACGTTCTCGCCGTGCGCCGCGCGCGATTCGAGGGCGTAGCACTTCACCTGCGTGTCGTCGTTGAGGACGAAGCGCGGATACTGCTGATCGAAGTTCGCCCAGTCGTGGCGCGTGCCGAGCACGAGCAGATAGTCGTTGCGCAGACGGTCGGCAATCGCCTCGCCATCGTGGCGCTGCAGGAACGAGAGCACGGGCGCGTCCGGCGCGTCGATGCGCGCGTGGCCCTGCGAGTCGAACAACTGCGGCTTGATCTGGAAGTACTCCACATACGACTGTGCCGGATAGTCCGGAATCGTTGCAGCCAGTTGCGCGGCGCGCGCGGGATCGTTGTTGCGCGCAGCTTCGCGAAGCTGAATGAAAGTCTGGTCGTCGGGAGAAAGTTGAGCGCCCTGGGAAAGTGCGACGGGCCGTACGGCGGACGCCGTGCTGCAGGCGACGAGTGCCGCAGCGGCCAGCGCGAAACCGGCCGCGCGATATACTCGGACAAAGCGTTTGGACATCATTATTTCTGGAGCACGAGGTGGACCCAAGGATAGCATGCAACCCTCGCCCGGAATCCAAAAAGACCTACCGTGCGCGACTCCTCGCAACACGCCTGGAAGCCGCATCGGACGGGGCTCTGAACGCCGCGCTCGAAACCCGGCTCGCGGCACTCGTCGAACACCTCGCGCCACGATCGATCGGTTTTTACTGGCCGTTGCGCGGCGAGTTCGATGCGCGCGCCTGGATCGCATCCTGGCTCGCAGGCGATCCGTCGCGGCGCGCATCGCTGCCCGCGATTCGCGAACGTCATGCGCCGCTCGCCTTTCACCTCTGGACACCCGATGCGCCCATGCGCGAAGGCCATCACCGCATCCCCGAACCGGCCTCGCAGGTAATTGCAACGCCCGATCTGCTGCTCGTGCCCTGCGTGGGCTTCGATGCCGACGGCTACCGGCTCGGTTACGGCGGCGGCTATTACGACCGCACGCTGGCCGAGTGGCCCGGCGACACGCTGCCCGTCACGGTCGGGATTGCGTACGAAGCATGCCGCATCGAGACCGGCCTGCTCGAACGCGAGGCGCATGACCTGCCGCTCGACGCCGTCGTCACCGATGCCCACACGCACCTCACCGCACGCATCAAAGCCCGTATCAAGTCTCGCATCAAAGTCTGATGATGGCCGGTTGAGTGCGGATTGACTGCGCGCCGACATCGCACGCAGGCGCACTCGTTGCGCCAAACACGAGCCACGCTCACACCAAGCCGACACTTTGCGTGCGCGAAGGGCACAATCCGGGTACGACCCGTCCCTTTGCAACGCCATGTCGAATCTTGCTCCACGCATCTTTGCGCTCGGCGACGAAGCACTCGTCTGCGAAGTGCCGCCGCCCGCCACACTCGAAGTCCAGCGCCGGGTCTGGGCCGTCGCCGCGCTCGCACGCGCCTGGGCGCCCGTGCGCGAAGTCGTGCCCGGCATGAACAACCTGACGATCACGTTCGATCCGCTCGCCGCGGACTCCGCCTCGCTCACGCGCGCGCTCGAAACGGCCTGGTGCGACGCGGATATCGTGCCGCGTGCAGGCCGCGATATCGAAATCCCGGTTGCATACGGCGGCGACAACGGCCCCGACCTCGAAGCCGTTGCGCTTCACGCGGGCCTCGATGCCGCCGAGGTCGCCGCGCGCCACGCCGCTGGCGTCTACACCGTATTCTTTCTCGGCTTCCAGCCGGGCTTCGCCTATCTCGGCGGACTCGACGCCGCGCTCCACACGCCGCGCCGCCGCGAGCCGCGCCTTGCCGTACCGGCCGGATCGGTCGGCATCGGCGGCGAGCAGACGGGCATCTATCCCGCGAAGTCGCCGGGCGGCTGGCAACTGATCGGCCGCACAGCGCTGACGCTCTTCGACCCCACGCGCAACCCGCCCACGCTGCTCCTGCCCGGCGACCGCGTGCACTTCACCGTCGCGGAGCTGTGCGCATGATCGAAGTCCTGCGCGCGGGCACGCTCACCACGGTCCAGGATCCCGGCCGGCACGGCTACCGGCACCTCGGCGTCGCGTCGGCCGGCGCGCTCGATGCGCTGGCGCTCGAAGTCGGCAACCGGCTCGTCGGCAACCGGCCCGATGCGGCGGGCATCGAAGTGACGCTCGGCCCCGTCGTGCTGCGCTTCGCGCGCGCGACGCGCATCGCCGTGACCGGCGCCGATTACGGCGCAACGCTCGGTACGAGCGCGGGCACAAGCCAGGGCACAAGCGCGGAAACGAGCGCGGTGTGGCCATGGTGGAGCCTGCCCGTCGCGGCGGGCGAAGAACTCGTGCTGAACAAAGCGCAAAGCGGCATGCGCGCTTATGTATGCGTCGCGGGCGGCATCGATGTCCTGCCGATCCTCGGCTCGCGCAGCACCGATCTCACGGCGGGCTTCGGCGGACTCGCAGGCCGCGCGCTCAAGGACGGCGACCGCCTCGCCACGGGCGCGAGCGCGGCGCCCGGACCCGAGCGCGTGTCGTTATCGCCGGATGCGCCGCCATTCGGCGTGAAATCCCCCTCGCTATGCGACTTCGGCTACGTGCACGAGCCGCACCGCCAGCGTGGCCGCCGTGCGAACGCGAACCCAGACGCGTGGACCGTGGTGCGGGTGCGCGCGCTGCGCGGCCCGGAATACGACAGCTTCACGCCCGAAGCGCAGGACGCGTTCTGGTCCGAGGAATGGCGCGTCACGCCGAACAGCAACCGCATGGGCTACCGCCTTTCGGGCACGGCGCTCGCGCGCGAAAGCGGCGTGGACCTGCTCTCGCACGCGGTGCTGCCGGGCACGGTCCAGGTGCCGCCCAACGGTCAGCCGATCGTGCTGATGAGCGACGCGCAGACCACGGGCGGCTATCCGAAGATCGGCTCGGTGATCCGCGCCGATTTGTGGAAGCTCGCGCAGGTGCGTCTGATGGGCGGCGTGTGTTTTGTGCCGACCACGCCCGCACTCGCGCGCAAGGCGCTCGAAGACGAACTGGCGTATTTGCGGCAGATCGACGCCGCAATCGCCATGCATGACGAGCACTACGCGCGGCGCTGTGGAACGGCGCAACGCGCGCAACGGGCATAGCGGGCGTTGCGCGCACAATAATCAGCAGCGGAAAAGAAAGAAGCGGCAGGCAGTACGGAGAAACCCATCATGATCACCATCGACCTGAACGCCGATCTTGGCGAAGGCTGCGGCTCGGACGAGGCGCTGCTCGACCTCGTCAGTTCCGCGAACATCGCGTGCGGCTGGCACGCGGGCAGCGCCCACGCGATGCGCGAATGCGCGCGCTGGGCCGTCGAAAAAGGCGTGTCGATCGGCGCCCATCCGGGTTTCAACGACCCGGAGAACTTCGGCCGCAAGGAGATGGATCTCCCGGTCACCGAGCTTTATGCGGGCGTGCTCTACCAGTTGGGCGCGCTATCGGCGATTGCGCAGGCCGAGGGCGGGCGCATCGCGCACGTGAAGCCGCACGGCGCGCTCTACAACCAGGCGGCGCACGACGCGCGGATCGCGGACACGATTGTTTCCGCCGTGCACGACTTCGATCCGACGGTCGCCGTGTTCGCGCTCGCGGGCAGCGCGCTTGCGGCAGCGGCGCGCGCGGCCGGGCTCGTCGCCGTGGAAGAAGTGTTCGCCGACCGAGGCTATCGCGCGGACGGCTCGCTCGTGCCGCGCGGCGAGCCTGGCGCCCTCCTCGACGACGAAGACACCGTGCTGGCGCGCACGCTCGCGATGATCCGCGAACAGCGCGTGCAGGCAGTCGACGGAACGTGGGTGCCGCTCAATGCGCAAACCGTCTGCCTGCACGGTGACGGGCCGCATGCGCTGGCGTTTGCGCGGCGCATCCGCGCGGCGCTGGCCGACGCGGGCATCGGCGTACGCGCTGCGGGACCAGCCAGGGACTGAGCGGGCGCGGCGGCGGATTGAGGCGTGCGAGAGCGCGTGACAGCAAGTGAAAGCGGCGAAACGCGCCGCTCAACCTGATTCAGGCTGACTCAACCTGATTCATGCTGACTCAAGCTGATTCAGCCCGATTCAGTCCAGTTCAGTCCGACTCAAGCTGATTCAACCCGGCTCAACCGTGAAGCCGCGCTGCCGCAACAGCGCCAGCACGCCCTTACGCCCACCGAGGTGCAGCGCGCCGATCGCGACGAACACCGGCTTGTTGGGCGCCGCGATCTGCAGCATGCGCGAGACAAAGCGCCGGTTGCGCTCGTAGACGATGCGGTTGTCGACCGAATCCGAAACGCGCTTGTCGTGCGCGAGCTTCTCCGAGCGTGCGCTCTCCCACGCGGCGATCGCATCCGCATCGCCGAGGCGCCACAGGTGCAGCAGCGCGTTCACGTCGGCGACGTTCTGCGCCGGGGTCTGCGCGAGATCCTGCGCCAGCATCTCGCGCTGTTGCGCGAGTGAGAGGTTCGTGAACGAGCGCATCTGCTCCTGAAGCGTCTCGAGCCCGACGACGCGCCGCCCCTTCAGCCTCAGGAACACGTTCTGCAACTGCGCTTCGGTGCCGTACTCGGTTTGCAGACCCGCGCTCAGCGAGTCGTAGGTCTCCACGAGGAGCGAGGCGAGCCACGGCCGCATCCGCCGGATGCCGGCGAGCGCCTCGGGATTGCCGCGCAGGCGCGCCTCCAGCTTCTGCCACAGCGGTTCGGGCAAAAGCCCCGGCAGGCACGGCCGTGCGCACACGCCGTACTTTGAGACGTCGTCCTGCGAGACGAGCAGATCGTCGGGCGAGAGTTCGAGCGCGAGCGTCGGCGACGCGTTGAGCGCCGCGAGGATCGGCTGACGAAAGGGCTGGTTCGGGGGATAGTCGACGGGGTCGCCCACATGCAGCGTCCCGAGCAGGTAGAGGGTGACCGTGCCGCGCGTGGCGACGTAGAACGGCATGCGTGCGGGCCGCCCGCGCACGGGGCCGCCGGCGGTCGTGCCCGAGGCGTAGCTCGGCACGGCGGGCGGCGAGTGAAAGCCCGGCAGGCCCGACCCGCCCGGCATCGAGACGGGCGGACGGGCGCCGGGCGTAGTGGTGGCAAATTCGGCGGCGATTTCGGCAGCGGATTCCGCCGCGAGCGCGGCGGGGACGAAGCCGCGCGATTGCGGCACGACCACCACCCCGCCCACCCGAAACGCATCGCCCGCGGCAAACGCGAGCCGCAGCGGCCGGTCGAGCGACGGCCCGAAGGCGATGGCCAGCGCGAGCAATGCGCCTGTGGCGGCACGCATGGCATCACGCAATGTGAAAACGGCACGACGGCCGCTTTCACCCCAGCGGCGCGTAAAACGACGCGCCGCCGTCGCTTCAGGCATCCTCTTCCCCTACCTCCTCTGCACGATGGCAGGATACCTGACGTCCATCGACTTCGCGAAGTACCGGAACCTCTTTACGACACCGCTCGATCGCATACGGGCAGCGCTGGTGGAACGTGCAGCCCGACGGCGGGTTCAGCGGCGACGGCAGTTCGCCTTCGAGCTTGATCTTCACGCGGCGGTCCGCCTCGAAGATCGCGGGCGTCGCCGACAGCAGCGAGCGCGTGTACGGATGGCGCGGCCGCTCGATCACGGTCTTCTTGTCGCCCAGTTCGGCCACCCCGCCGAGATACATGACCATCACGTCGTCGGCAACGTGCTCCACCACCGAGAGGTTATGCGAGATAAAGATGTAGCTCGTGCGGAACTGATCCTGCAGGTCCATGAAGAGGTTCAGGATCTGCGCCTGGATCGACACGTCGAGCGCGGAGACCGGTTCGTCGGCCACGACGATCTGCGGATCGAGGATCATCGCGCGGGCGATCGCCACGCGCTGGCGCTGCCCGCCCGAGAACATGTGCGGATAGCGCTTCGCGTGCTCGGGCCGCAGGCCGACGATGCGCATCATGTGCGCGATGCGGTCCGCGCGCTCGGCGGCCGTGAGCTGCGTGTTGATCGCGAGCGGCTCGCCCAGCGTCTGCTCGACCGTCTTGCGCGGATTGAGCGAGGCAAACGGGTTCTGGAACACCATCTGCACGCGGCGGCGCAGCTCGGCGATCTTCTCCCGGTTCGCGTGCGCAACGTCCTCGCCGTCGATGACGAGACGGCCCGCCGTGGGCGGCTCGATCATCGTGAGCTGACGCGCGAGCGTGGACTTGCCGCAGCCCGATTCGCCGACCACCGCCAGCGTGCGGCCGCGCACGAGCGAGAACGACACGCCGTTGAGCGCCTTCACGGTTGCCGTGCCGAACATGCCGCGCTTGACGGTGTAGTGCTTCTTCAGATCCTCGGCGACGAGGACGCGGTCTTCATCGCCGTGCGGCGCGTGTTGCGGGACTGCGTTCATAGCGCGCCTCCGTGAGTCGGGTTCGCCGCTTTATCGCGCGTATTGCGCATATCGCGCAGATTGAGCGGCTTGATGCAGCGGACTTGCGTAACGGCACCGGCACCGGAGCCCGGCACCGGTTCGAGCGCGGGACGCGCCTTCCTGCAGTCGTCCACCGCGTACTTGCAGCGCGGCGCGAAGAGGCAGCCGCCCGGACGGTCGTCGCGTCCCGGCACCATGCCCGGCAGCGCGGCGAGGCGCACGGCGCCCTTGTTGTGCTCGGGAATCGCGGCGAGCAGCGCCTCGGTGTACGGATGATGCGGCTTCGCGAAGATGTCGGGTACGGCGTTCGTCTCGATGATCTCGCCCGCGTACATCACGGCCACGCGCTGCGCGACTTCGGACACCACGGCCAGATCGTGCGAGATCAGCACGAGCGCCATGCCGCGCTCCTTTTGCAGGCGCACGAGCAGTTCCATGATCTGCGCCTGGATCGTGACGTCGAGCGCCGTGGTGGGCTCGTCGGCGATCAGCAGCTTCGGGTTGCATGCGACGGCCATCGCGATCATCACGCGCTGGTTCATGCCGCCCGACATCTGGTGCGGGAAGTTGTCGATGCGGTTCTTCGCGTCGGGAATGCCCACCTGGTCGAGCAGTTCGAGCGCGCGCGCATTGAGCGCCGCGCCGCGCAGGCCCTCGTGCAGCTTGAGCACTTCCTTGATCTGGTAGCCGACGGTGTAGCTCGGGTTCAGGCTCGTGAGTGCGTCCTGGAACACCATCGCGATGTCCTTGCCGACGATGCGGCGGCGCTCCCGGCCCGTCGCATTGAGCAGGTCACGGCCGTCGAACGTGATCGAATCGGCGCTCACCTTGCCGGGCGCGTCGATGAGGCCCATCAGCGCCATCATCGTCACGCTCTTGCCGGAGCCCGATTCGCCCACGATGCCGAGCACCTCGCCCGGCGCGACCGAGAGATTCACGCGGTCCACGGCGGGCAGGCCGTTGAAGTTCACCGCCAGATTGCGGATGGTCAGCAGGTCTTTCTTTTGCATGTTCATGTCAGGCCATCCGTTTCAGCTTGGGATCGAGCGCGTCGCGCAGCCCGTCGCCGAGCAGGTTGATCGCGAGCACCGAAATCAGGATGGAGAGGCCCGGCATCGTGACGATCCACCAGGCGCTGTCGATATAGTCGCGCGCCGAGGCGAGCATCGCGCCCCACTCGGCGGCGGGCGGCTGCACGCCGAGGCCGAGGAAGCCGAGCGCGGCGGCGTCGAGAATCGCCGACGAGAAACCGAGCGTGGCCTGCACGATGAGCGGCGCCGTGCAGTTGGGCAGCACCTGCGAGAACATCAGGCGCGCCGTGCCGGCACCGGCCACGCGCGACGCGGTCACGTACTCCTTGTGCAGCTCGCCGAGCGCCGAGCCGCGCGTGAGACGCACGTAACCCGGCAGCGCGACGATCGCGATGGCGAACATCGTGTTCGTGAGACCCGGGCCGATGATCGCGACCACGGCCACGGCGAGCAACAGCGAGGGCAGCGCGAGCAGCACGTCCATCAGACGCATGATCGGCGTATCGGCCCACTTCTCGAAGAATGCGGCGACAAGGCCGAGCACGATGCCCGGAATCAGCGCGAGCACCACCGAGACGCAGCCGATCCACAGCGACAGCCGTGCGCCGTACATCAGGCGCGAGAGGATGTCACGGCCCGCTTCGTCGGTGCCGAGCACGAACTTCCAGTTGCCGCCGTCGAGCCAGGCGGGCGGAATCTTCACATAGTCGCGGTACTGCTCGATCGGGCTGTGCGGCGCGATCAGCGGCGCGAAGATCGCGACGATGATCAGCACGAGCACGACGACGCCAGCCGAGACGGCGCCCTTGTTGTGCGAGAAATTCGCCCAGAATTCGCGCAGCACGAGCGCGCGGCCCGAGGGCGGCGTGACCGCTTGCGGGGCGGCGTTCTGAATGTCAGCCATCACGCCTCCAGATTGCGTTGAGTGTAGTGCGGGAATCGGTTCATGACGGGCTTACCTCGTGTAACGGATGCGCGGATTCAGCACGCCGTACAGCAAGTCGACGCACAGGTTCACGACGATCACGAGTGTCGCGATCATGAGGATGCCGCCCTGCACCACCGGATAGTCGCGGCGGCTGATCGCATCGATCAGCCACTTTCCGACGCCGGGCCAGGAAAACAGCGTTTCGGTCAGCACCGCGCCCGCGAGCAGCGTGCCGACCTGCAGGCCGATCACGGTGACGACGGGAATCAGCGCATTGCGCAGCGCGTGCACGACGATCACGCGCAGCGGCGAGAGGCCCTTCGCGCGCGCGGTGCGGATATAGTCCTCGCGCAGCACTTCGAGCATCGACGAGCGCGTCATGCGCGCGACCACGGCGAGCGGAATCGTGCCGAGCACGATGGCGGGCAGGATCAGGTGGCTCACGGCGGAGCGGAACGAGCCTTCGTCGGTGCCGGGCAGCAGCGAGTCGATCAGCATGAAGCCGGTCACGCGCGGAATGTCGAATTCGACGGCGATGCGGCCCGACACGGGCGTCCAGCCGAGCTTCGACGAGAACACCATGATGAGGATGAGGCCCCACCAGAAGATCGGCATCGAATAGCCGGTGAGCGCGGTGCCCATCACGCCGTGATCGACGAGACGCCCGCGCTTGAGCGCCGCGACCACGCCCGCGGGCAGGCCGATGGCGAGCGCGAAGACCAGCGCGCACAACGAGAGTTCGACGGTGGCCGGAAAGCGCGCGAGAAACTCGCCCATCACGCTCGTGTTGGTGATGATCGAGGTGCCGAGATTGCCCTTCAGCGCGTGGCCGACGTAGTGGAGATACTGCATCGGCAGAGGTTCGTCGAGGCCGAGGCGATGCATCGCGTCGGCGTGCATCTGCGGATCGACGCCGCGCTCGCCCATCATCACTTCGATGGGGTCGCCCGGAATCAGGTGGATAAGCGCAAACGCGAGGATGGTGATGCCGATGAATGTCGGTATCACCATGCCGATACGGCGCAGTACGAAGCGGAACATGGTTTGTTCCCCCGAAAGCTTGAAATGAAATGCAACCGGCGACGGAGGCTCGTGACCCCTGTCGCCGGACCCGATTCGGCCAGTTTTCCAAATCCTGTCCTGACCGGACGAAAGCCCGGTCAGGACGCGGCGCGCGGCATTACTGCATGCCGACGCCGTCGAAGCGCGCATAGCCGAGCGGCTCGATGCGCATGTCGATCACCTTCTTGCTGACCGGTTGATAGACGGTCGAGTGGGCGATCGGCGAGAACGGCAGTTGCTTCGCGAAGATCTGCTGCGCCTGCTCGTAGAGCCTGGTGCGCGCGGCCTGATCGGACGTCGTGCGGCCCTTCTGGATCAGCTCGTCGAACGGCTTGTAGCACCACTTGCCGAAGTTGTTGCCGTTCACGGCCTCGCAGCCGAGCAGCGTGCCGAGCCAGTTGTCGGGGTCGCCATTGTCGCCCGTCCAGCCGATCAGCATCGCGTCGTCTTCGCCCGCGTGCGCGCGCTTGATGTACTCGCCCCACTCATACGTGACGATCTTCGCCTTCACGCCGATCTTCGCCCAGTCGGCCTGGATCATCTCGGCCATCAGACGCGCGTTCGGGTTGTACGCACGCTGCACCGGCATGGCCCAGAGCGTGATCTCGAGACCGTTGGCCACACCCGCCTTCGTAAGCAGCGCCTTGGCCTTGGCCGGATCGTATGCGTTCGCCGGCAGGTTCTTGTAGTAGGACCATTGCGTCGGCGGCATCGGGTTCGTCGCGAGCTGGCCCGCGCCCTGGTACACCGATTCGATGATGGCTTTCTTGTTGATCGCCATGTCGAGCGCGTGGCGCACGTCGGCGTTGTCGAGCGGCTTGTGCTCGACGTTGTACGACAGGTAGCCGAGGTTGAAGCCCGGCTGCGACGGCATCGCGACGGTCGGCTCGGCCTTCAGCGGGGCGATGTCGGCGGGACGCGGATAGCTCATCACCTGGCACTCGTCGCGCTTGAGCTTTTGCACGCGCACGCTCGCATCCGGCGTGATCGAGAAGATCAGCTTCGAGATCTTCACTGCACCCGGCTTCCAGTAGTCGGGATTGCCGTCGAAGCGGATCGTCGCATCCTTCGTGTAGCTCTTGAAGATGAACGGGCCCGTGCCGACCGGATACTGATTCAGGTCGGCGGGCTTGCCGGCCTTCAGCAATTTATCGGCGTATTCAGCCGAGAGAATCGACGCGAATTCCATCGCCATGTTCTGGATGAACGGCGCGTTCGGCTCGTTCAGCGTGAACTTGACGGTGTACGGATCGACCTTCTCGACCTTGGTGATCAGCTTGTCGAGGCCCATGTCCGTGAAGTACGGGAACGACACCGGGTACGCCTTGCGGAACGGCTGGCTCGGATCGAGCATGCGATCGAACGTGAAGACGACGTCGTCGGCGTTGAATTCGCGCGTCGGCTTGAAGAACGCCGTGGTCTGGAACTTCACGCCATGACGCAGATGGAACGTGTAGGTCTTGCCGTCGGCGGAAACATCCCACGATTGCGCGAGGCCCGGTTCGACCTTCGTGCTGCCGCGCTCGAATTCGACGAGGCGGTTGTAGACGGTGAAGGTGTCCGCGGTGAAGTCGGTGCCGGTCGTGTATTGCGCCGGGTCGAAGCCTGCGGGGCTGCCTTCGGAACAGTAAACCAGCGTCTTGTTCGGGATGCCCGCGGCGTGCGCTACGGTGGCGCCCGCAATCGATGCCGCTGCGAGCGCGGCGAGCGACGTGAGCCGCGCAGCTCGCAACAGGTTGTTTCCTTTCATATTTCCTCCAGTTCGGTGCCGGACAGCGCCGGCGTAGCGCGATCTTACAAGACCTGTCGTGCCCGTCACAACAGATAACGGGGCCTGGTGGACCATGGAAAACGCCGGGTTGACAGGACCGGTTGCACCTCGAACGTGACGCCGGGTTACCCGATTGGCACGGGTTGCGCCTGTTGCGCGAAGCGAACTTCGCTGTCCCGACATTTTGAACCGTCACGCGCGCCACCGCCCTGGCGCGACTCGCGGCACGAGCGCACGAGCGCACGAGCGCACGAGCGCACGGGCGCAAGGGCGGAGAAATGAGAACGGCCCGCTTCACCGCCCGCGTGTCAAACATGAAACGCGGGGACGAGCGGGCCGTGCAGGCGGTACTGGTGATGAACGCGCGACTGGAGCCTTACGGAAGCCTTAGAGTCCGAGCCGCTCGCAGATCGACTTCGTCGCTGCAGCACCGTTGAGCGTGTAGAAGTGCAGCCCGGGCGCGCCGGCATCGGTAAGACGGCGGCACAGATCCGTCACGACATCGAGGCCGAACGCGCGGATCGCCTCGCGGTCGTCGCCGAAGCTCTCAAGGCGTTTCGCGACCCAGCGCGGCACTTCCGCCCCGCACATTTCGGAAAAGCGCATGAGCTGCGAGTAGTTCGTGATCGGCATGATGCCGGGCACGATCGGCACGTCCACGCCCAGCTTGCGGACGTCGTCGACGAAGCGGAAGTACGCATCCGCGTTGAAGAAGTACTGCGTGATCGCCGAGTTCGCACCCGCCTTCACCTTGCGCGCGAACGCTTCGATGTCGTGACGCGGCGAGCGCGCCTGCGGGTGATATTCGGGATACGCGGCCACTTCGATGTGGAACGTGTCGCCGGTTTCCTGGCGGATGAACGCAACGAGTTCCGACGCGTAGCGCAGCTCGCCCACTTCGCCCATGCCCGAGGGCAGGTCGCCGCGCAGCGCGACGATGTGGCGGACGCCGTGCGAGCGGTACTGCTCGAGGATTTCGCGCAGCTTCTCTTTGGACGAGCCGATGCACGAGAGGTGCGGCGCCGCTTCGATGCCGTCCTTCGCAATCTCGACGACGGTGTCGAGCGTGCCTTGTTGCGTCGAGCCGCCCGCGCCGAACGTCACCGAGACGAATTTCGGCTTGAGCGTCGCAAGCTGCGCGCGGGTGGCGTGCAGCTTTTCGACGCCGTCCTGCGTCTTCGGCGGGAAAAATTCGAATGAAAGTTCGATCGGTTTCATGATGGGATGGCCGCGGCCCGGTTAGCCGAGCGAGCGGTTGCCGAAAATCAGGGCAGACAGCAGCCATGACACGATGCTGTACAGGATCGAGCCAAAGAACGCCGACCAGAAACCCGACACCTCGAAGCCCTTCAGCAGCGTCGCCGCGAGCCAGAAGCACAGCGCGTTCACGACGAGAATGAAGAGCCCGAGCGTGATGATCGTCACGGGCAGCGTGAGCAGGATCAGCACCGGCCGCAGGATGGTGTTGATGAGCCCGAGCACGACGGCGACGATCAGCGCGGTGCCGAAACTGCGGATGTGAATCGACGGAACGAGCCAGGTGATGATCAGGAGTGCAAGCGCGTTGATCAGCCAGGTCAGCAGCACGGTCATGAGAGCTCCTTGTTCTTGAGGTGTCGGCCGGAGTTGGCGCTTTAGCGCTTACTCCCGTCAACGACTTAATAACGGTAGTGGTTCGGCTTGAACGGACCGCTCTTGTCGACGCCGATGTACGATGCCTGCGCGTCGGACAGCACGGTCAGGTTCGCACCGATGCGCGCGAGGTGCAGACGCGCGACCTTCTCGTCCAGATGCTTCGGCAGCACGTACACCTTGTTCTCGTACTTCGCGCCCTGCGTGAACAGTTCGATCTGTGCGAGCGTCTGGTTCGTGAACGAGTTCGACATCACGAACGACGGGTGGCCCGTCGCGCAGCCGAGGTTCACGAGGCGGCCTTCGGCCAGCAGGATCACGCGCTTGCCGTCCGGGAAGATGATGTGGTCGACCTGCGGCTTGATGTTGTCCCACTGATACTGGCGCGTCGACGCCACGTCGATTTCCGAGTCGAAGTGGCCGATGTTGCAGACGATCGCGTTGTGGCGCATCGCCTTCATGTGGTCGTGGCCGATCACGTGGTAGTTGCCGGTGGCCGTCACGAAGATGTCGGCCTTGTCGGCGGCGTATTCCATCGTCACGACGCGGTAGCCTTCCATCGCCGCCTGCAGCGCGCAGATCGGATCGATTTCGGTGACCCACACCGTCGCGCCGAGGCCGCGCAGCGACTGCGCGCAGCCCTTGCCCACGTCGCCGTAGCCCGCGACCACGGCGATCTTGCCCGCGATCATCACGTCGGTCGCGCGCTTGATGCCGTCCACGAGCGACTCGCGGCAGCCGTACAGGTTGTCGAACTTCGACTTCGTGACCGAATCGTTCACGTTGATCGCCGGGAACGGCAGACGGCCATCCTTCTCCATCTGGTACAGGCGGTGAACGCCGGTCGTCGTTTCCTCAGTCACGCCCTGGATGTGCGCGAGGCGCTTCGAGTACCACGACGGATCGCTGTCGAGGTGCTGCGCGATCGACTTGTAGAGCGCGACTTCTTCTTCGTTCGTCGGCCTGGCGATGACCGAGCGGTCCTTTTCGGCCTTCGAACCGAGGATCAGCAGCAGCGTTGCGTCGCCGCCGTCGTCGAGGATCATGTTGGCGAACTCGCCGTTCGGCCATTCGAAGATGCGGTGCGAGAACTCCCAGTATTCGTCGAGCGATTCGCCCTTGAACGCGAACACCGGCGTGCCGCCCTGCGCGATGGCGGCAGCGGCGTGGTCCTGGGTCGAGAAGATGTTGCACGAGGCCCAGCGGACATCGGCGCCGAGCGCCTTGAGCGTTTCGATCAGCACGCCCGTCTGGATCGTCATGTGCAGCGAACCGGCAATGCGCGCGCCCTTGAGCGGCTGCTGCGCCTTGTACTCGTCGCGGATCTGGACGAGGCCGGGCATTTCGGTTTCGGCGATATCGAGTTCCTTGCGGCCCCAGGCGGCAAGCGACATATCGGCGACAACGAAATCTTTGACTTGAGCTTGCGGAATTGCGGCGTTCATCACGCCCTCCTTTCTAAAAGTGACTAGAAATTAAAGACGTGAGCGCCGTTTCGATGCGGTTGCCTGACTATGAAACAACCGGATTGAGCGCCTCCGAGCCTGGCGGGCTGCATGCGTAATGCTCAGCCCGTCGCAACGCTCCTCGGAGACGAGGCGTGATTGTAGCAAATCGGCATCGCGCCGTCGGAACTACCGCGTCGCACAAATGCACGCGCGGCGACATCACGGGCGGATGTGGCAGATGTGGCGGACCTGGCGGATGCGCAGCGAACGGCGCTGCGGGCGACGTGGGTGATGTGGGCGCCGCGGGCGCCGCGCGCATCGCTGCGCGCGGGCACGGGGGAGTTCAGGTGTAGCTGGCGATCTCGCCGGCCACCGCGGCGGCGCGCGGATTCACAGCTTCGCTCACGTTGAGCGCGCGCAATTGCTTCACGGCGGCGAGCGCCTGATCGAGGAACTGGCGCGAGCACTGGACGACCGCCGCGCTATCGCCCGGATCGGGCGTTTGCAGGCCGGCCTGGATGCGGAAGAAACGCTCGGCGTGGATGTTGTAGTGATAGTGCATGCGCACGCGCTTCGCATCGTCGAGCCGGCGCTGGCCAAAAGTCTCGCGCAGCGCCCACGAGAGCGCGCCGTCCTCGCCGCCGTACTGGCGGAAGAAGTCGTCGATCGGGAAACCGCCCAGCGCGAGAAACGCGATGCGGCGGATCACGAGACTGCTCGGCACCGTGTTGCTGAGCGTCGCGGCGTGCATGGGGAAGTCGGGATGCGCAAGCACCGATTCAGGAAAGCCGGCGAACTCGACATCGAGCCGGATCGCGGCTTCCTGGGGATGCTGTTCGAGCCACGCGCCCGCATCGGCGAGCGCGCCGGGCATGTATTCGTCGTCGGCGTCGAGAAAGGCCAGCACCGGAGCAGTCGCGTGCAGCGCGCCCCAATTGCGTGCCCGCGCCGCGCCGCTGTTCATCGGCATCTGCAACAGATGCACGCGCGTATCCTGGCGGGCATAGCCGAACACGATTTCAGCCGATGCGTCGGTCGAGCCGTCGTCGACGACGAGGATCTGCACGGCTTCGCGTTGCGCGATGCAGCTGTCGAGGGCGCGCGCGAGCGTTGGCGCGCTGTTGTAGCACGGAACGATGATTGAGATGGGCGGCATGGGTAACGTCGCTGTCAAGCCGCAACAAGCGCGGCAACGCTGTCCATGATAGACCGGCCGCGATCCGGGAAATCTGAAAATGGTGCGGCGCGCAGCCGCTAAAGGCGCAACCGCGCCGAAGAGTCGCATGGTTGCGCTGTAGTCGCGCCGGGGTTGCACCGCATTCGCACAGACGATAAAAAAGCCAGCCCCAAGGCTGGCTTCCCGACTTCCGACGATCCAGAAACGACCATCAGTCCGGCATGAAATCCTCGTCGAGTACCTGCTCCATCGACCACGGACAGGTTTCTGGGAACACATCGAGACCGGTTTCGTTGACCGCCTGCGCCAGCGCCCTCGCCCACACAACACGCATCCAGTCCGCATCGGCCAACCTGGACTTGAGGCTGGGCGCCTCATCCAGAAGGTAGGCCACATCCAGCCGTTGAGCCTTGATAGTCCTTTGCCAGCTCGCGCCTCGCCGCGCAGACTGGAACTGCCATTTGAGCAGATGTGCGAGCAATACGGCCATACGGCTGATCAGTTCCCGCTGTTCGCTCTTGCCCACGTCCTCGATCTCCTCTGCCAGATGCTCGATGTCCAGCGCCGAGAACTTGCGCTCACGCAACAACGCCGCCTGTTCGTTCGCCCATGCCACCACGTCCTTCTCGTAGCTCGTTCCCATTTTCCGGCCCTCCAGACCGATCACATCTGCCGCCATTGTACCGGCCTGGGGAAAGGGTTCTTCTCCCGCCTTCGTGCCGTCACCTCCGGCTTTTCAGCGCCATTCGGCGCCGGACGGCAGGTACGGCGGGTACGGCAGTCACACCGGCAAAAAGCCGAGCGCCGGCGCGAGCAGCACCATCACGACACCCGCGATCATCATCGTGAGACTCGCCACCACACCTTCCTCGCTGCCGAGTTCGCGCGCCTTCGCGGTGCCCACGCCGTGCGCCGCCGCGCCGAACAGCGCGCCGCGCGCAAGACGCGTGCGCAGCGGCACGAGCGCGAGCACCAGTTCGCCGAACAGCATCCCGCACACGCCCGTCGCGATCACGAAAAGCGCCGTGAGATCGCGCGGCGCGTGGATCTTGTCGGAAACGGCCAAGGCGAACGGCGTCGAAACCGAGCGCGTCATCAGGCTGCGCTGCAGTTCGGGCGACAGGTGCAGGAGCTTCGCGAGCGCGAGCGATCCGCCCACGGCGACGACAATGCCCACGCCCACGCCCGCCGCGAGCGAGATCCAGTGCCGCTTGAGCAGTTCGCGATACTCGTAGATCGGCACCGCGAACGCGACCGTCGCCGGGCCGAGCAGCCACATGAGCCAGCGCGTGTCCTCGAAATAGACCGGATACGGAATGTGCAGCGCGAGCACGATCGCGCCCAGCACGACCGGTACGGCGACGAGCGGCGTGAGCCACGGCGAGCGCACGCGCGCGTAAAGCGCCTTCGACGCGAAATAGAGCACGACAGTCAGGATCAGGCAGCCCGCGGCAATCAGCCGGGAGGCATCGTCGGCGAACAAGGAGGCAATAAACGTGTTCATGACGCGATCATCCTGTAAAGCAATCAATCAATCGGAGCGGTGTTGCACCGCCGGTTCAGGCATGACGCGCGTGATGCGCGTGACGCGTAAGGTGGCGCGCCTGCAGCACGCGGCGCAGCGCGAGGCGGCGCTCGAAACGCGCGGCCTGTTCGACGGCGAACGCCACGGAAACCATCACCATCAGCGTCCCGCCGACCACGACGAGCGCAAGCCGCCAGCCGTCGGCGCGGAACAGCCCGCCGTACTGCACGGCCGCCACGGCGGCCGGAATGAAGAACAGCAGCATGTCGGAGAGCAGCCAGTCGGCGCCGGCCTTGACCCAACGCGGTGCAACACCGCCGCAGAACAGCAGCGCGAGGAGCGCGACGAGGCCGACCACGCCACCCGGCACGGGCAGATGCGTCGCCCGCGCGAAGTCGTCCGCGGCGAACCAGAGTCCGGCGATCAGGGCCGACTGCACCGCGATCAAGCCGATGCGCGCCACTGCGCCCACTTGCCGCGAGGCTTTCGTCGTTGAGCGTTGAGTGGTCATGGCAAACCCTGGGTGACATTGGGAAGAGCCCAGTATAGGTTGCGTCGCAGCATAAATATAATGACTTAGAATTATCCAAATCATTCCAGATTGGAATCAGGAGCCGGAACCGTGGAGCTACGCGCGCTTCGCTATTTCATCGAGGTGGTGCGGCAACAGAGTTTCACCGCCGCCGCCGAGCAGATGCACGTCACGCAGCCGACCATCAGCAAGATGGTGAAAGCGCTCGAAGACGAGATCGGCACGCCGCTTTTGCTGCGCGATACGCGCCAGATGGTGCTCACCGACGCGGGCCGCATCGTCTGGCAGCGCGGCCAGGACGTGCTCGCCGCACATGCGCAGTTGCAGGCCGAAATCGACGATCTGGAGACGCTTGGCCGCGGTGAGCTGACCATCGGCGTGCCACCGATGGGCGGCTCGCTCTTCACGCCCGCCATCGCGACGTTCCGCGAGCGCTACCCGAGGATCGAGCTGAAGCTCTTCGAGCAGGGCTCGCGCGCAATCGAAGCCGCGCTGATTTCCGGCGAACTCGAACTGGGCGGTGTGCTGCAGCCGGTCGATCCGGCAACGATCGACGTGCTGCCGATCTCGCATGAAGTGCTGTGGCTCGTCGCGCAGAAGGGTTCGCGGTGGGACGGCGCAGCGAGCGTGCCGTTGGCCGAACTCGCCGACGAGCCGTTCGTGTTCTACGGCGAGAGCCTGGCCCTGAACGACGTCGTGCAGCACGCGTGCCGCGAAGCGGGCTTCGTGCCGCAGATCGTCGGGCGCAGCGGACATTGGGATCTGATGGCGGCGCTCGTGCTCGCGGGCGTCGGGATCGCGCTGCTGCCCGCCCCGTACTGCCGCAGGCTCGACGCCGCGCGCTTCACGTGCCTGCCCGTGAGCGAGCCCGAAATCACCTGGGATATGGCGATTGGCTGGAAGCGCAACGCGTACCTGTCACATGCGGCGCGCGCTTGGCTCGCGGTGGCGAAGGAGACTTTCGGCAAGCCCTCGTCGTTTCTCGACGATTTCGTGCTGCCGCCCGGGCTGGGCGAATGAGGCGCGCGCGGCTGCCGAAAAACGCGCAGCCGCGGCTCAGTTCTCACTCAGGCCACCACGCTTTCCCTGGCCGTTTCACCCTTGCGGCGCGTTTGCGCGATGAAGTCCGCCGCACGCTCGCCGATCATCACGGTCGGCGCGTTCGTGTTGCCGCCGATCAGCGTCGGCATCACCGAGGCATCGACGATGCGCAATCCACGCACGCCGCGCACGCGCAACTGCGTATCGACGACCGACCGCGCGTCGCCGCCCATGCGGCAGGTCGCGACCGGGTGATAGATGGTGTCGGCGTGCGCGGCAATCGTCGCGCGCAGTTCGGCGTCCGTCTGCCCGGCGTGCGCGTAGAGTTCGCGCCCGCCAAGCTCCGCCAGCGGCGCCGCATCGAAAATAGGCCGCACGAGCCGCACGCCCGCGACAAGTGCATCCATGTCGCGCGCATCGGAGAGAAAGCCCGGATCGATCACGGGCGCGACGCGCGCATCGGCGCTTGCGAGCGTGACCGTGCCCCGGCTCGCCGGACGCAGCACGCACACGTGCAGCGAATAGCCGTGGCCCCAGTGCATGCGGCGGCTGTGATCGTCGACGAGCCCGGTGCAAAAGTGCAATTGCAGGTTGGGCCGGTCCAGACCGGGGCGGCTCCTCAGAAAGCCGCCCGCCTCCGCGACGTTCGACGTGAACATGCCGCGCCGCGAACCGACGTAACGCGCGAGCGCGGGCGCCATCTTCGCGAAGCCGCGCAGCGAATAACCGAACGCATCGGTCGTTCTCACGCGCAGGTTGTAGGTGTAGTCGATATGGTCAGCCAGATTGCGGCCCACCTCGGGCGCGTCGTAACGGACCTGCAGGTCATGCGCGCGCAATTCTTCGGCCGGGCCAATGCCCGAGCACATCAGCAGTTGCGGCGTGTTGAACGCGCCCGCCGCGAGGATCACTTCGCCGCGCGCGCGCAGTTCCTCGACCCGGCCGCCGCGCGCCACGTTCACGCCGGTCGTGCGCTCGCCGTCGAAGGTCACGCGCAGCACGGTCGCATCGGCGATCAGGTGCAGGTTCGGGCGCTCACGTCCATACAGGTACGCCCGCGCGACGCTGCAGCGCTCGCCGCCGCGCTGCGTCACCTGATAGAAGCCGACGCCTTCCTGATCGGGTCCGTTGAAGTCGTTATTTGCGCGAAAGCCCGCTTCGAGCGCGGCCTGCACGAAGCGCTCCGCCACCGGGTTGCGGTCGCGCAGATCCGTGACGCCGAGCGGCCCGCCCGCGCCGTGCCAGGCGTTCGCGCCGCGCGTGTTGTCCTCGGCGCGCAGGAAGTACGGCAGCACGTCGCTAAAGGCCCAGCCCGTGCAGCCGAGCTTCGCCCATTCGTCGTAGTCGAGCGGATGGCCGCGCGTGTAGATCATCGCGTTGATGGCGCTCGATCCGCCAAAGCCGCGTCCGCGCGGCTGGTAGCCGCGCCGCCCCCCAAGCCCCGGCTGCGGCACGGTCTCATAGCCGTAGTTGTTCTTCATCGCGCGCGGCACGAGCCCGGCGACGCCCATCGGCATATTGACGAGCAGATTGCGTTCGGTGTGCGGACCGGCTTCGATCAGCGCAATCGTCGCTTCGGGACAGCGCAAGGCGAGCCGCCCGGCCAGCGATGCGCCGCCCGATCCGGCGCCCACGATGATGTAGTCGTATTCCACCCTCTTCTCCGTCTGTCTTTATCGGCGTTGCATCTGGGTCGCACCCGACGCACGCGCGTTTGATAATTTGTTTTTTTTGCGCATTGTAGGAAGCGAGCGGAGCGAAGCGCGACACTTATGTCAGAGCCTTCCCTCTAATCGGCAGGAAGCGGCAGAAAGCGCGCCCGCCTATGATGACAACCGGTGCAGCCATCGGACCCCTAAAGTTTCGGCCAGCGGATGGAATGCGCTCGCAATCGCGCAGTCACCACGCAGTCACCATAATCAGACAAGGCCGCGCGCACCCGCGCCCAAGGCCCAAAGGAGACAGGCAGATGGAAAGAGCACATCGCCCCGGCACGAGCCACGAGGTCACGAATCAGGCGCCGCCGCTCGCCGGCTACAACCTCTTCACCACGGACGCCGCGCTCATGGAATCGCTCGCGCGCGCGGGCGCCGGGTGGCATCGCGAGGCGCTCGAACGCGACGGCGCGCGCCTCGGCACCGCGGAGGTGATCGCGCTCGCCGATCTCGCCAATCGCCACCCGCCCGAACTCTTCACGCACAGTCCGCGCGGCGAGCGCATCGACGCGCTCGAATTTCATCCGGCCTGGCATCGCCTGCTCGCGCTGCTGCGTGCCGAGGGCCTGCACGCGCTGCCGTTCTCGAACCCGCAGCCCGGCGCGATGGCCGCGCGCTGCGCGGGCTACTTCCTGCACGCGCAGATCGAATCGGGCGCGCTGTGCCCCACCACGATGACCTTCGCGAGCATCCCCGTGCTGCGGCGCGAGCACGCGCTTTTCGAAACGCTGCGCGAGCGCCTGTACGCGCGCGAGCACGATCCGCGCGACCTGCCGTGGCAGCAGAAGACGTCGATGATGATCGGCATGGGCATGACCGAAAAGCAGGGCGGCTCCGACGTGCGCAGCAACCGCACCGAAGCGCACGCAGCGGCTACCACCACGGGTGCGGCCACCGGACGCGGCGCCGGGTACCGTCTGACCGGGCACAAGTGGTTTCTCTCCGCGCCGCAATGCGACGCGCATCTGGTGCTCGCGCGCAGCGGCGCTCACGACGGCCTCTCGTGCTTCTTCGTGCCGCGCTTCGCGCCGGACGGCACGAAGAACGCCGTGAACGTGCTGCGCCTGAAGAACAAGCTCGGCAACCGCTCCAATGCAAGCAGCGAAGTCGAGTTCTTCGACGCGTACGGCGTGATGATCGGCGACGAGGGACGCGGCGTGCAGACCATTATCGAAATGACGAACTACACGCGGCTCGATTGCGTGATCGGCAGCGCGGCGCTCATGCGCGCGTCGCTCGTCGAGGCGATCCATCATGCGCGCCATCGCAGCGCATTCGGACGTCTGCTCGCCGATCAGCCGCTCATGCAGAACGTGCTCGCCGATCTCGCGCTCGAATCGGAGGCCGCGACGGTGCTGTTCATGCGCCTCGCGCATGCGTTCGAGGAAGACGCTGGCGCGCACGGCACCCAGCATGTCGCCCAGTCGCCCGAAGAGCGCGCATGGCGCCGCATCGTCACGCCCGCCGCGAAGTTCTGGGTCTGCAAGCGCGCGATTGCGTTCACCGGCGAGGCCATGGAGGTCTGGGGCGGCAACGGCTACGTCGAGGAAGGTCCGATGGCGCGCCTCTATCGCGAAGCGCCGGTCAACTCGATCTGGGAAGGTTCGGGCAACGTAATGTGCCTCGACGTGCTGCGCGCGCTCGAACGCGAAGCCGACGCCGCCCAGGCGCTCTTTCTCGCGTGGCGGCGCGAGGCGCAGGGGCATCCGGTGCTCACAGCCGCGCTCGATCGTCTTTCTGCACTGCTCAACGGTGCGCCTGGCACGCGCGAAGCGAGCGCACGGCACATCGCGCAGCAGATCGTGCTGATCGCCCAGGCACTGTTGTTGCGCGAGGGGCCGCAGGAAGTCGCCGACGCCTTCATCGCCACGCGGCTCGGCGAACGCGACGGCGACGGCAATGGCAACTGCGGCCGCGTGGCCGGCACGCTGCCTGCGCGGTTCGACCATGCGGCGTTAGTGGCGCGCGCGTTCCCGGCCATCTGACTCACAGTCCGCTGCGCCATGCACGATCATTCGAACACTCAAGCTCCGAGGAGCGACCGGCCATGAAGCAGGATCTGCCCGAATCCGTCTCGCGCGATCCCCTCGCTGCCCTGCTCGACGTGCAGCGCGACGCGTTCCTGCGCGAGCCGTTCCCGGCGTGGGAGGTGCGCGCACGCCACCTGAGGGCGTTGCGCGCCATGCTCTTCGACAATCGCGATGCACTGGCCGAAGCGATGAACGCCGACTTCGGCCAACGCTCGAAAGCCGAGATCACGCTTTCGGAATTCGTCGTGCTCAAGCAGGAGATCGATGGCGCGCTCAGGCACGGCGCGCGCTGGATGAAGCCGCAGCGCCGCAGCGTCGGCAAATGGCTGCGGCCCGGGCGCGCGAGAATCGTGCCGCAGCCGCTCGGCGTCGCGGGCATCGTCGTGCCGTGGAACTATCCGCTGCTGCTCGGCGCGGGGCCGCTCGTCTGCGCGCTCGCGGCGGGCAACCGCGCGATGATCAAGATGCCGGAGTTGACGCCGCGTACCTCGGCGCTCTTCGAAGCCCTCATCGAAAAGACCTTCTCGCGCGACCACGTCGCCGTGGTCAACGGCGACGCGTCGGTCGGCGCCGCGTTCACGGCGCTGCCGTTCGACCATCTGCTGTTCACCGGCTCGACGCGCATCGGCCACGAGGTCATGCGCGCGGCGTCGGCCAATCTGACGCCCGTGACGCTGGAACTCGGCGGCAAATCACCCGCGCTGATCGGCGAGCACGCGCGTTTCGACTACGCGGTCGACAGCCTCCTGCTCGGCAAGACGCTCAACGCGGGTCAAACCTGCATCGCGCCCGACTACGTGCTGCTGCCGCGCGGCCAGGAGGCGGCGTTCATCGAGCGCGCCCGCACGCGCTTCGCGCAGCTTTATCCCGACTTCCTCAACAACCGCGATTACACGTCGATCATCTCGGCGCGCCATTTCGGGCGGCTCGTGCGCATCGCCGACGAGGCACTGGCGGCGGGTGCGCAACTGCATCCGCTCGGTGGCCAGCTCGGTGGCCAGGACGCGACGACGCGGCGCATGGCGCCCGTGATCGTGACGAATGCACCGGCGAACACGGCGCTCATGCAGGAGGAGATCTTCGGGCCGCTCCTGCCGCTCGTGCCCTACGACACGCTCGACGAGGCGCTGCGCTACGTGAATTCGCGCGCGCGCCCGCTCGCGCTCTACCTCTACGCCGACGACGCACGCACCATCGAGCGCGTGACGCGCGAGACGATCGCGGGCGGCATGTCGGTGAACGAGACGCTGATGCACATCGCCGCCGAGGGCCTGCCGTTCGGCGGCGTCGGCGCAAGCGGCATGGGCGCGTATCACGGCTACGAGGGTTTCGCGACCTTTTCGAAGCTGAAGCCGGTGTTCACGCAGGCGCGGCTCAACGCGCGCGGGCTGATCGCGCCGCCCTACGGCCGGATCTTCCGCTTCCTGGTCAATCTGATGATGAAGTTCTGAGCGGCGGAAGCGACAGGAACGGCGACAAGCGCCGCTGCGCGGCGGCGCGATCCGGCGCGGCGGCGGCGGATTGGGGGGCAGAATCGGGCGCGGGCGGCGGCGCGCTGCTGACAGCTTCGAGCTGATGCAGCCACGCGAGCAGTTCGGCCACGGCCTGGTAGAGCTGGGGCGGAATCTTCGAGTCGAGATCGACCTGCATCAGCAGCGACATCATCTCCGGCGACTCGTGCACGTAGAGGCCTGCTTCCTTTGCGCGCTGAATGATCATGTCCGCGACGAGGCCGTAGCCCTTAGCGACGACGCGCGGTGCGCCGTCGGCGGCAGGGGCGTCGTAGGCGAGCGCGGCGGCGCTCTTGCGATGCATGCGGCTCATTACAGATCCCAGTCGAGATAGCCTGCGCCCGCGACAGCCGCGCTCGCCTGCGGCTCCGCCGGACGGGCCTGCGCAGCCGCCTGGGCAGCCTGTGCTGCTTGAGCCGCCTGTGCCTCTTGAACCTCTTGCGCAGCGGCGCGCGCATACGCGCTCGCGGCTTTCGCGGCTTCGGCAGAACCCGTTGCACCGCTGCCGACTTCGCGAATCGAGAATCCCGTGAGCGCGAGACCGAGCGCTTCGAGTCGGCCCTTCAACGCATTGCCGCCTTGAACCAGGCGCGACGCGCCGTCCGGGTTCGCCTGAACCCGCACGGCGAGCGACTGGCCGGTGAGCGTCAGCTCGGCATCGACGGTGCCGAGCGACGGCAGCGCAAGCGTGAGCCGCGTGCGCCACTGCGCGTCGTCGGGATCGGCTGCGCCGTGGCGCGGATCGCGCGCATCGACGCGGTCCTGCTGGATGCTCCAGTCGAGGCGCACGCCCGCCCAGGCCTCGCCGGTCCAGCGGAATTCGCCGGTCGCCAGCAGATCGAGCTGTTGCCGCACGAGCGGAATCACGGCTGGATGAATCGAAGCGCTTGCTGCCTGCGCGTCGTGCGACGCGGGCGACGATGCAGGCAACAACGCAGGCAAAAGCGCGGCTTCGGAAAGCGCGCCGTTCGCCCGCACGAGCGCGGCATTCGTCGCGAGCGCGGCCGGGCCGGTCTGGGCGGCCGTATTGCGGGCGAGCGACGCGTTCGCGCTGCCCGCCTGCGGCTCGCGCGCCCCCGCTGCGAGCGTTTCGGTCCAGAACACGTCGTCTGCGTCGCTTGCGGCGAGGCTCCAGTCGTGCGGCAACTGGGCGGCGCCGTCGACGAGCCGGTTCTGCGGCTCGGCGGCGAGCGACGCGGGCGTGCGCTGGCCTTGCAGCCATTGCGCGAGATGGGATTCGTAAAAGAGGCCGCTGTCCGTGACGGTCTGCGCGAGCGCCGCGGCAAGCGCGGCAACTGGGGTTGCCGCCGCGGCCTGGCTGGCCGCCGTAGCCGCACTGGACTGGCTGGACGCAGCAGCGGAAGCCGCCGGGCCGTTTTGCGCGCCTGCGGTCGTGGCGGCCTGCGCGGCGTCCGCCGTGCTGGAACCGGCTGGATTGCCGTTCACGCCCCATTGCGTATCGGTTTGTGTCAGTGCGGCAGCGTCGCCAGCGAGTAGCTCGGCTTCGATCAGCGCAGCCTGCGCGGCAGAATCAGCCGCGCCCGGAAATGTGACCGAACCCGGCAACGCACCCGCCCCGGCCTGCGTCGCGGCGCCCGGATCGCTCCAGACCGGCGCGTTGCCGACCACCGCGGGCGTCGCTTCGCCGCCCGAACGGATAATCGCGTCGAGCGTAAGCGCCACAGCCGAGAGTACGGTTTGCGCCGAGGCCTGCGGCGTGGCGCCCGTGACCGCATCGGGCAGCGTCGGCGTGCCGGTCGCAAGCGCCGATACACCCGTCTGCGTCGCGCCCGTGCTGCCTTGCGAGCCCACCGGATTGAGCGCGCTCGAGCGGTTCGCGACGAGCGCGGCGCTTCCCGTGTCGATTCCGTTCATGCATTCCCCGAGGCCGGCGGGTCGTCGCGCGCGTCGCGCTCCGCCCAGGTATCAATGTCGATCGGGCACGGCGCGCCTAGCGCACGCCGTAGAGTTCCTGCAACACCCGCCCGGGGCGCGTCCTGCCGGCAAAGAGCGCCGCGAGGCGCGTCATGCACGGGCTCGCCAGCTCGCGGATCGCCGCGTCGTCGGCGAGGATCTGGCGGATCAACTCGAACTTGCGCGCGCGCTCGTGCGTGGACAGCTGCGTGCCGCCGTCCGCGGCCTTGAGCGCGTCGACGAGGTGGCGATACTCCTCCTGGAGATCGATCAGATCGTCCCAGTGCGCACCGCGTGCTGCGCAGAGCATCCGCTCTGAGACTGCCGCTATCGCTTCGTAGCGGGCGAAGTAGTCTGCGTTCGTCATCTCATCATTGGACCGGCGCCCGGAGCGCCAGGCGCTCCAGCCAGCCGGTCGGCTTCCGGCCCTATGCCCAGCCAGGCTTCCTCGAGCGTCGCCAGCAGGCCGTCGACCTCGACCAGCATGGGCTCGCTCTGTTTAATATTCGCTTCCAGCAGGCGGCGCGCGATGTAGTCGTACAGCGCATTCAGACGCTGTGCGATTTCCCCGCCCGCCTCCATGTTCAAAGCCTGCTGAAGCCCGCTTTCGACAATCTGGATTGCCTTGCCGATCGCCTCGCCACGCCCCGCGACATTCCCCATCTGCAGGTGCATGCGCGCCTGCGCCACCGCCTTGCGCGCGCCTTCGTACAGCATCGCGATGAGCTTGTGCGGACTTGCACCCATGACTCCAGTCGTGACCCCCACGTGTGCGTACGCGTTGGCTCCAGAGCGTGAAGACGAAAACATGGGTGCTTCTCCTCGATACTTGCGGCTGTGAATACGGTTGCATCCGGCGTGCGGCGCCGAGAAGCGCCTGCCGGCCATAGCCGGGTTATCGGAAGGTTGTGGGAGAAGCTTTAGCGCTGCATGCGCGGCAATCCGCCTGAAATCAGACCTGGATCGACATGATGTCGGTGTACGCAGAAACGAGCTTGTTGCGCACCTGCAGCCCGAACTGGAAGCCGACGTTCGCCTTCTGCATGTCGACCATCACGTCGTTCAGCGAGACGTTGTTCGCGCCCAGTTCGAACGCCTGCGACTCGCCCACGGCTTTCTGCTGGTCGCCGCTGATCTTGTCGAGCGACGACTTGAGCGCCGCTGCGAACCCGCCTGCCGTCGCGGCGCCCGAGGCCTGGTCGGCAGCGCTCGGCCCGCTGGCCGCCTGCGTCGCCATCGACTGCATCTGCGCGAGTGCGGACGTGAGCGGAGATACTGGCAAGGACATGATTGCTCCACAGTAAGGAAAGTGACGCGAGGGGCCTGCGCGAAGCATGGTTGCGCCGCCCGCTGCGCCCGGCGCACGCACAGGCCGCCGAGACTGGTGCACAGAATAGCAGCGGGGCATCGGCGAGACCGCCGAAACTAGGGGGGAAACCCGGCTCTATTCGCGCAATCGGCTTGCGCGCGCCTGCGGATAATCCCTAGCGTGAAAGTCTCTGTCGCCAGCGCGCCGCGCCGGGCCGGAACCGTTCCCGGGAAGCGCTTGCGCCGGGGCGGCCCGAGCCTGTGCCGCAGTGCGGAGCGGCGGACGCTGAAGGCCTCCCGGAGAAACCCGACGCATGGATTCGTCAGCCAACTCTTTGATCAACCCCGACGCCCGCGTGGGCCTCGCCACCGGCGCTGCCGCGGCGGGCGCCGCCGGCGCCGCGCAGCCGGGCGCCGCTGACGACCTCGGCGGCGCGAGCGGATTCGCGCAGCGCTTTGGCGCGCTGCCGTCGCTGCGCGCCATGCGCGGCAACCCGCGTGCGCCGCTGATCTTCGCCGTCGCCGTGCTGCTTGCCGTGGTGGCCGCGCTCGTGCTGTGGTCGCGCGCGCCCGACTATAAGGTGCTCTACAGCAACCTGTCGGACCGCGACGGCGGCGCGATCATCACCGCGTTGCAGGCTGCAAACGTTCCCTACAAGCTCAGCAACGGCGGCGGCACGATTCTCGTGCCCACGGACCAGGTCAACGAAATGCGCCTGCGGCTCGCCACCCAGGGTTTGCCGAAGAACGGCTCGGTCGGCTTCGAGCTGATGGACAACCAGAAGTTCGGCATCAGCCAGTTCGCGGAGCAGGTGAACTATCAGCGGTCGCTAGAGGGCGAGCTGGAGCAAACGATTGAATCGATCGCGAGCGTGAAGACGGCGCGCGTGCATCTGGCGATTCCGAAGCCCTCCGTGTTCGTGCGCGAGCACGAGGCGCCCACCGCCTCGGTGCTCGTGAATCTCTACCCGGGCCGCATGCTCGACGAAGGCCAGGTCGCCTCGATCACGCACATGGTCGCCTCGGCCGTGCCCGATCTGACCGCGCACAACGTCACGGTGGTCGACCAGGACGGCAACCTGCTCACGCAGAACGCCGCGAGCGCCGGGCTCGACGCCACCCAGATCAAGTACGTGCGCCAGATCGAGCGCGACACGCAGGCGCGCATCGATGCGATCCTCGCGCCGCTCTTCGGCTCGGGCAACGCGCGCGCCCAGGTGAGCGCCGACATCGACTTCTCGAAGCTCGAACAGACCTCCGAAGCGTACGGCCCGAACGGCAGCCCGCAGCAGGCCGCGATCCGCAGCCAGCAGCAGAGCATCGCGCAGGAACTGCAGCAAGGCGGCGCCTCGGGCGTGCCGGGCGCGCTGTCGAACCAGCCGCCGCAGCCCGCTTCGGCGCCGGTCAGCGCGCCGGCCGGCGCGAGCGGCCAGCCCGCCACGACGCCGGTTTCGGACCATCGCGACACGACGACCAACTACGAGCTCGACAAGACCGTGCGCCACTACCAGCAGGCGCCGGGCGACATCAAGCGGCTTTCGGTGGCGGTGATCGTCAACTATCAGCCGAAGGTCGACGCGAAGGGCCATGCGACCATGCAGCCGCTCGACGCGCAGAAGCTCGCGCAAGTCGAACAGCTCGTGAAGGACGCGATGGGATACGACGCGAAGCGCGGCGACTCGATCAACGTGGTGAACGCCGCGTTCCAGACCGAAGCCGATCCGTATGCGAACCTGCCGTGGTGGCGCCAGCCGGACATCGTTGCGCTCGCCAAGCAGATCGCACTGTGGCTCGGCATCGCAGCGGTGGCGGCGGTCCTGTACTTCTGGATGGTGAAGCCGGCGCTGCGCCGCGCGTTCCCGCCGCCGGAGCCGCCCGCCCCGCTCCTGCCGGCGAGCCTGGACAGCGAGCCGCTGCTGCTGGACGGCCTCCCGCCGCCGCCGGTCGAGGATACGGAAAACGACGCCGCGCTGGCCGCCTTCGAAAGCGAGAAACTCCGGTTCGAGCGGAATCTGGACTACGCGCGCACGATCGCGCGCCAGGATCCGAAGATCGTCGCAACCGTCGTCAAAACCTGGGTGAACGATGAGCGCTGAAGGTGCTGTCAAGAGTGCATTGCTGCTGATGTCGATCGGCGAGGAAGAGGCCGCCGAGGTCTTCAAGTTCCTCGGACCGCGCGAAGTGCAGAAGATCGGCGCCGCCATGGCGTCGCTCAAGAACGTCAAGCGCGAAGAGATCGAAGCCGTACTGCAGGAGTTCGTGAAGGAAGCCGAGCAGCACACGGCGTTCTCGCTCGACTCGAACGACTACATCCGCAACGTGCTGAACAAGGCGCTCGGCGAGGACAAGGCCGGTGCGATCATCGACCGTATCCTGCAGGGCGGCGATACGAGCGGCATCGAAGGGCTCAAGTGGATGGATTCGAGTTCGGTGGCCGAGCTCATCAAGAACGAGCATCCGCAGATCATCGCGACGATCCTCGTGCACCTCGACCGCGACCAGGCTTCCGAGATCGTCGGGTGCTTCACGGAGCGTCTGCGCAACGACGTGCTGCTGCGTATCGCGACGCTCGACGGCATCCAGCCCGCCGCGCTGCGCGAACTCGACGACGTGCTCACGGGCCTGCTCTCGGGCAGCGACAACCTCAAGCGCAGCCCGATGGGCGGCATCCGCACGGCAGCCGAAATTCTCAACTTCATGCCGGCGCAGTTCGAGGAAGGCGTGCTCGAAAACGTGCGCCAGTACGACGCCGAACTCGCGCAGAAGATCATCGACCAGATGTTCGTGTTCGAAAACCTGCTCGACCTCGAAGACCGCGCGATCCAGCTGCTGCTCAAGGAAGTCGAGTCGGAGTCGCTCATCATCTCGCTCAAGGGCGCACCGCCCCCGCTGCGCCAGAAGTTCCTCTCGAACATGTCGCAGCGCGCGGCCGAACTGCTCGCCGAAGACCTCGACGCACGCGGTCCGGTACGCGTCTCGGAAGTCGAGGCGCAGCAGCGTCAGATCCTCCAGATCGTGCGCAATCTGGCCGAAAGCGGTCAGATCGTGATCGGCGGCAAGGCGGAAGATGCGTATGTCTGACGACGTGTCGGCCAAGCTGAAGGGCACGGCGTACCGGCGCTGGGAGATGGCGTCGTTCGATCCGCCGCCGCCCCCGCCGCCGCCGCCTCCTCCGCCGTCGCCCGACGAAGCGGCCGCGCTCATCGCCGAGCTGCAGCGCCTGCGCGACGAAGCGCACGCGCAAGGTCTGGCTTCGGGCCACGTCTCGGGCCAGGCGCTCGGCTACCAGGCCGGTCACGAGCAGGGCCACAAGCAGGGTTTCGAACAGGGTCTCGCCGACGCGCGTGCGCTGGCCTTGCAGCTCGCGCTCGTCGCGCAGCGCTTTGGCGAAGCATTGACGACCGTGCAGGCCGGCGTGGCCGAAACGCTCGTCGAACTCGCGCTCGACATCGCGCAGCAGGTCGTGCGCCAGCAGGTCCAGCACGATCCGACCACGCTTCTCGCCGTGGCGCGCGAAGTGCTCGCCGCCGAACCCGCGCTCGCGGGCGCACCGCAGCTCGTGGTGAGCCCGGCCGATCTGCCGGTGGTCGAAGCCTATCTGCAGGAAGAACTCCAGACACGCGGCTGGACCGTGCGCACCGACCCGGCGCTGGAGCGCGGCGGCTGCCGCGCGCAGGCCGCGACCGGCGAAGTGGACGCGACCGTGGGCTCGCGCTGGGAGCGCGTGGCCGCTGCACTCGGCAAGGTACGGCCATGGTGACGCCGCCGGCGGCCGGGACGATCCACACGGGCGGCCTCACGGCGCTCGAACAGGAGCTCGCGCTCGCGTCGTTCGGCCCGCTCGCGCACGACGCGGCGCAGCCCGCCGAGGTCCGGGCGGACCTCGTGGCGCATGTCCCGGCTGCCGGACAAATCACGGACGAACCAGAACACGCCGACAGCGAAGCGAGCGCCGATGCGAGCGCCTCTGCCTCCGCTTTTGCCCCCGCGTTTGCCGACTACACACCGCCGCCGCACTACGATCCCGCGAACGAGCATCTGCAGGCGTGGAACACGTTTCTCGAAGGCGTGCGCGAGCGCAACGCGCGCGCGCTGCCGCTGCGCGCATGCGGGCGCCTCACGCGCGCGGCGGGCCTCGTGCTCGAAGCCGTGGGCCTGCGTCTTTCGGTGGGCGCGGAAGTGATGATCGAGTTGCCGCCCGGCAGCACGCTGCCGATGGCCGAAGCCGAAGTGGTGGGCTTCGGCGGCGACAAGCTGTTCCTGATGCCGACCACCGAAGTGGCGGGCCTGTTGCCCGGCGCGCGCGTGTGGCCGCTCGAAGCCGCGCCCATCGCCGATCCGATGTCGGGCGCGAAGCGCCTGCCGGTCGGCTGGGGCATGCTCGGCCGCGTGGTGGACGCCTCGGGCAAGCCGCTCGACGGACTCGGTGCGCTCGCGACCGAAGCCGATGCGCCGCTCACCGCCGCCTCGCTCAACCCGCTCAACCGCGAGCCGATCCACCACGTGCTCGACGTCGGCGTGCGCGCGATCAACGCGCTGCTCACGGTCGGGCGCGGCCAGCGCATGGGTCTTTTCGCGGGCTCGGGCGTCGGCAAATCGGTGCTGCTCGGCACGATGGCGCGCGCAACGAGCGCCGAGGTGATCGTGATCGGCCTGATCGGCGAGCGGGGCCGCGAAGTCAAGGAATTCATCGAGCAGATTCTCGGGCCCGACGGGCTCGCACGCTCGGTCGTGGTGGCCGCGCCGGCCGACGTCTCGCCGCTGCTGCGCATGCAGGGCGCCGCCTACGCCACGACGCTCGCCGAATATTTCCGCGACCAGGGCAAGCATGTGCTGCTGCTCATGGATTCGCTCACGCGCTACGCGATGGCGCAGCGCGAAATCGCGCTCGCCATCGGCGAGCCGCCCGCGACCAAAGGCTATCCGCCTTCGGTCTTCGCGCGCCTGCCCGCGCTCGTCGAGCGCACGGGCAACGGCCCGGCGGGCGGCGGCTCGATCACCGCGTTCTACACGGTGCTCACCGAAGGCGACGACCAGCAGGACCCGATCGCCGACGCCGCGCGCGCGATTCTCGACGGCCACATCGTGCTCTCGCGCACGCTGGCTGAAGCGGGCCACTATCCGGCCATCGACATCGAAGCCTCGATCAGCCGCGCGATGACCGCGCTGATCGACGACCAGCATCTGAATTGCACGCGCCAGTTCAAGCAGATGCTTTCGCGCTATCAGCGCAACCGCGACCTCATCAACGTCGGCGCGTACGTGAGCGGCCGCGACGCGGTGCTCGACCGCGCCATTTCGCTGTATCCGCGCATCGAAGCGTTCCTCCAGCAAGGCTTTCGCGAAACCGCGAGCTATCAGGCAAGCCTCCAGGCACTCGGGACACTTCTCGGGCAGGCCAACGGGCAAGGAGCCAGGACATGACGAACCCCACACCGCTGCAAACCCTGATCGGACTCGCTCAGGACGAAGTCGACACTGCCACGCAGCGGCTCGGGCGCCTGCAGCGCGAGCGCGGCGAAGTCGAAAAGCAGCTTCAGGCACTCATTACGTACCGGGACGAGTACCATACGCGTTTCACGGAATCAGCACGCCAGGGCATGGCGGCGGGCAACGTGCGCAACTTCCAGGCGTTCATCGACACGCTCGATGCGGCGATCAACCAGCAGCGGCGCATGCTCGACCAGGCCACCGTGCGTGTCGAAGCCGCGAAGCCCGAATGGCAGCGCTGCAAGCAGAAGCTCGGCTCGTACGAAGTCCTGCAGACGCGCCAGGATCAGGTTGCGGCGCGCAAGGAAGCGCGTCGCGAGCAGCGCGACTCCGATGAATACGCCGCGCGCATCCTGCGCATGCGCGCGCCGCAACATCTGTAACAGCACAATTTTTCGAGACCGCAAGCATGTCGATACTTACCGGAATCAGCGCACTGCTCGGGAGCCTCGGGGACGCGGCGGCGGCTACGTCCGCGAGTCAGGACGAGCAGGCCGGCCAGAGCTTCGCGCAGACGCTTCAGCAAAGCATCAACGCGCAAACGCCCGTGCAGATCGCCCCGCTGCCGCAACCGGCGGCGAGCGCGTCCGTGCCGCCGGTCAGCACCGCGCTTGCGAGCGCCGCCAGCAGCGTGAACAACAGTGTCAACAGCAACAGCGGCTTCCACAACAGCGCCAACGCGCAGCAAAGCGCGGCGGCGAGCCAGCAGACGGCCAGTTCGTCGAGCCAGACGGCGCAGTCGTCGGGCTCGACCTCGCATTCGCATGGCGCGCAACAGGCATCGAGCAGCGGCCAGCAGCAAAGCGGCAGCGCCAGCCCCGATCAGAACCAGACCGATGCCGCGGGCGCACAAGCTGCAGCCGCGGCCGTGCAGGCGCAGATGCAGTTGCAGATGCAGATGCAGGCTCAGATGCAGGCTCAAGCGCAGGGGCAGGGCCAGGCCGCCGTCGGCGATGCCACCAGCGCGCAGGCCAGCGCCAATGCCGCGCTTGCGGACCTCGCCGCCACGACGGCAGCTACCGCGGCCCGTACGGCTGCGACCGCTGCGGGCAACGCGGCAGCAGGCGCCGGCACCTCGGGCAACCCGAAATCGGTGCGCGACGCACTGCAGGCCGCGTTCGCCGCACTGCGCGACGGCTCGGCCGCAGCGGGGGGACACGCCGCCGCGACGACTACACCGGCAAGCACGACGGCGAGCACCGCCACGAGCCTGAACACGCACCCGAGCGCTTCCCTCACGCCGTCCTCCGGCGCGGCAAGCAACTTCGCCTCGCACCTCGCGACCCACACGGCAGTCAAGGGCGCGGGCGAGAACGCCGCCGCCCTGGCCAGCGACAAGACGGCCGCGGCCCCGACGAACGACACGGCCACAGCAGCGGCAGTGGCACAGGCGCTGCAGGACCCGGCAGCCGCCGCTGCCAGCGCGGGCCAGAGCACACCCGATGCGCTCGTCGCCGCCCAGGCGGCAGCGGCCGCAGCGGCGCAAAGCCAGGCGACCGCAGGAGCATCGACCGTCGCGGCATCGTCGTCGGCGGGCGCAACGGCCCTCGCACCGCAAGTGGGCACGGCCGACTGGGAAGATGCACTCAGCCAGAAAGTCGTGTTCCTTTCGAACGCACACGAGTCGAGCGCCCAGCTCACGCTGAATCCGAAGGATCTCGGCCCGCTGCAGGTGGTGCTCCAGGTCGCGGACAGCCACGCGCACGCACTCTTCGTCTCGCAGCACCAGCAGGTGCGCGACGCCGTCGAGGCGGCGCTGCCGAAGCTGCGCGAGGCGATGGAGCAAAACGGCATCGGCCTTGGCAGCGCGAGCGTGAGCGACGGCTTCGCACGGCAGATGAACCAGCAGGCGCAGCAGGAAAGCGGCAGCAACCGCGGCTCGAGGACGGCAAGCACGAGCGACGATGCGGCCGACAGCACCGTCGCCGCAGCCACGACGACCGTCACGCAACGCAGCGTCGGCCTGATCGATACATTTGCCTGAATTTGCCTGATGCGGCGCCTCACGGCGCGCGCAACACGGCAAACCCGCGAGTTGGCCTGCGGGGTTAGCCCGTGCGGTTAGCCCATGAAATGAGCCAGTGAAGCGGCCCGCCCTGCGCGCGCCGCTTCGCCCGGCATCTTCAGGCCCCCTCGGGCACCCTCAGGCAACTTCAGCCCCCCTTGCCGCCGATGCCGTCGGTCGCACACCCGCCGCCAGGCGCCATCAATAAGAAATTCACCGGCCTTGTGCACAATCGGCGCCTTGCACGCGCAACGACGTGCGCATGCCTCATCGAAGGCTTGCGCACGTTGCACAACAAAAGCACGAGATAGCCGCAAATCCCCCTTCTATTCCCCCCATCGCCGCAAGGCAAAAGCCAGAACAATGCAAGCTACCGGAATTAACGGCCCCTATGCACGTACAGCAGGCGCTCAACTGACATGGCGACAACGACCGCATCCAAGCAAGCCGCAACAGAAAGCGAGAAACCAGGCCCAATGAAGCGCTATCTTGCCCCCGCCCTCATCGCGATCTTCGCCGCAGGCGCCGCCGCAGGAGGTGTGTGGTTCGTCATGCAAGGACACGGCGCAGGTGCGACTGCGGCTACCGCCAGCGCCGCGACCGTCGCGGCATCGCCGACGCCCGTGTATTTCGTGCTCGACCCGATGACCGTGAACCTGCAGTCGGACGACGGCGACGCGCATTACCTGCGCATCGGCCTCACGCTGAAGGTGCCCAACCAGGCGACCCAGGACACGCTCAAGGATCACACGCCCGAGATCCGCAGCCGCGTGCTGCTCGCGCTGTCGGCCAAGAAGCCTGCCGATCTCGCGACGCTCGACGGCAAGCGCGCGCTCGCCACCGAACTCTCCGTGCTGATCTCCCAGCCGTCCGACCCGCGCGAGCCTTTCATGCGCATCGACGACGTGCTGTTCACCGAATTCGTCGTGCAGTGAGCGTGAACCCGATGACCCAGCAAGCCTGTCAGCCACGCACGCTGCGCGAAGTGCCGGCGCGCCGCGTCCACTGCGGGGAGAGCCACGCATCATGAGCATGGGCCACAGCGAGTTCATGTCCCAGGAGGAGGTCGATGCCCTCCTCAAGGGCGTGACCGGCGAAGTCGACAACGAGTCGAACAGTTCAGACAGCAAGGGCGTCCGGCCGTACAACATCGCGACGCAGGAACGCATCGTGCGCGGCCGGATGCCCGGCCTCGAAATCATCAACGAGCGTTTCGCGCGTCTCTTGCGCGTCGGCATCTTCAACTTCATGCGCCGCACCGCCGAGATTTCGGTGGGCCCGGTGCGGGTACTGAAGTACGCCGAGTTCACGCGCAACCTGCCGATCCCGACGAACCTGAACCTCGTGCAGGTCAAGCCGCTGCGCGGCACGTCGCTGTTCGTGTTCGACCCGAACCTCGTGTTCTTCGTGGTCGACAACCTGTTCGGCGGCGACGGACGCTTTCATACGCGCGTCGAAGGGCGCGACTTCACGCAGACCGAGCAGCGCATCATCGGCAAGCTGCTCAACCTCGTGTTCGAGCACTACACGACGGCCTGGAAGAGCGTGCGGCCGCTGAATTTCGAATTCGTGCGCTCCGAAATGCACACGCAGTTCGCAAACGTTGCCACGCCCAACGAGATCGTGATCGTCACGCAGTTCTCGATCGAATTCGGGCCGACGGGCGGCACGCTGCACATCTGCCTGCCCTACTCGATGATCGAGCCGATGCGCGACGTGCTGTCCTCGCCGATCCAGGGCGACGTGCTCGACGTGGACCGCCGCTGGGTGCGCGTGCTCTCGCAGCAGGTGCAGGCCGCAGAAGTCGAGCTCACCGCCGATCTCGCCGAGTGCCCGATCACGTTCGAGCAGATCCTGAACATGCGGGCGGGCGACGTGCTGCCGCTCAACATTCCCGAGCACATCGTCGCCAAGGTCGACGGCGTGCCGGTGATGGAATGCGGCTACGGAATTTTCAATGGTCAATATGCGTTGCGGGTCCAGAAAATGATCAGCGCAGCCGACACGATGAAGGAAAGTAGAGATGAGTGACGTGAACGCCACGCCCGCAGACGAGCCGATGCTCGAAACCGGTGCCGGAGCCGCCGTGCAGCCCGACGAGGAGCAGGGGCTCGACGACTGGGCGGCCGCGCTCGCCGAACAGAACGGCAATGAGGTCGCCACGACGCAGCCCGCGGAGGCAGCAGGCGTATTCCAGCCGCTCTCGAAGGTAACGTCGACCACGACGCACAACGACATCGACATGATTTTGGACATTCCCGTCCAGATGACCGTCGAACTCGGCCGCACGAAGATCGCGATCCGCAACCTGCTTCAGCTCGCGCAGGGCTCGGTCGTGGAACTCGACGGTCTCGCGGGCGAGCCGATGGACGTGCTCGTGAACGGCTGCCTCATCGCCCAGGGCGAAGTCGTGGTGGTCAACGACAAGTTCGGCATCCGCCTGACCGACATCATCACGCCCTCCGAGCGGATCCGGAAGCTCAACCGATGAACCCGCTGGCAGGGCATGGCGCGGTTCGCCGCGCCGCGCAGGCATTCGCTTCGCCGCTCGCATGCGCCGCAGTGCTCCCCGCATTGCTCGTCATGGTGCTCGCGGCGTCGCCCCTTGCCGCCCACGCCGCCGATCTCAACGCGGTGAACCAGGCCGCCGCCCTCGCCGCTTCGGGCGCCTCCGCCGCTTCGGCCGCTTCTTCGGCCAATGCGCTCGGCGCGGGCAGCGCGGTGCCTTCGCTCGGCTTCGGCGCCGTGCTGCAAACCGTGTTCGGCCTCGTGCTCGTGATCGGCATCGTGTTCGGCTGCGCGTGGCTCGCGCGCCGGCTCGGCCTGCACGGCATGTCCGGCGGCACGCTCGTGAAGACGGTGGGCGGCGCATCGCTCGGCGGCAAGGAGCGCGTGTCCGTCGTCGAGATCGGCGACACCTGGCTCGTGCTCGGCACGGCGCCCGGCAACGTGCGTCTCCTGCACACCATGCCCGCCGGCACCGTGCCGGATGCGGCGCAACCCGGCCCCGCACTGCAGGGCGGCTTCGGACAGCGCTTTCGTGACGCGCTGAAAAGCGAAGCGGGTAAACGATTCAGGCGTCACGACGGCGGAGCGCAGTAAATGGACAGCAGTTCCCTCGACGCGGCACAAGGGCGTGCGCTTCAGACGGCCACCCGTGCGCGCCGCCCGTCGTTCAGCAGGTCATTCGCCAGCTCATTTGCCAGCGCATTCGCCAGGTTGTTCTCCAGCTCATTTACCAGGTTGTTCGCCGGATCGTTCGTGAAATCGGCCATGCCGTTCGCGCTGGTCCTCGGCGCCGCCGTAGTGGCGCTCGTGCTGCCGCACGTGGCGCACGCGCAGGCCGCGGGCCTCCCCGCCTTCAATTCGGCCCCCGGCCCGAACGGCGGAACGACGTACACGCTGAGCGTGCAGACGATGCTGCTGCTCACGATGCTGTCGTTCCTGCCCGCGATGGTGCTGATGATGACGAGCTTCACGCGCATCATCATCGTGCTGTCGCTGTTGCGCCAGGCGCTCGGCACGACCACCACGCCGCCCAACCAGGTGCTCGTGGGCCTCGCGCTCTTTCTGACGCTGTTCGTGATGTCGCCCGTGCTCGACAAGGCGTATAACGACGGCTACAAGCCCTTCTCCGCCGGTACGCTGCCGATGGACGAGGCGGTTTCGCGCGGCGTCGCGCCGTTCAAGACGTTCATGCTGCGCCAGACGCGCGAATCGGATCTCGCGCTCTTCGCGCGCATCTCGCACGCGGCGCCGATGCAGGGCCCCGAGGACGTGCCGCTCACGCTGCTCGTGCCGGCATTCGTCACGAGCGAGCTGAAAACGGGCTTCCAGATCGGTTTTACGATCTACATCCCGTTCCTGATCATCGAAATGGTGGTGGCGAGCGTGCTGATGTCGATGGGTATGATGATGGTTTCACCCGCAACCATATCGCTGCCGTTCAAGCTGATGCTGTTCGTGCTCGTCGACGGCTGGCAACTGCTGCTCGGCTCGCTCGCGCAGAGTTTCGTGTAAGGAGGACTGCCTGTGACGCCCGAATCGGTCATGACGCTCGCCCACGAGGCGATGCTCATCTCGATCATGCTGGCCGCGCCGCTCCTGCTCGTGTCGCTCACGGTGGGTCTCGTGGTGAGCCTTTTCCAGGCGGCCACGCAGATCAACGAATCCACGCTCTCGTTCATCCCGAAGCTCATCGCGATTCTCGTGACGCTCGTGATCGCCGGGCCGTGGATGCTCACGACGATGCTCGACTACATGCACCGCATGTTCGCGAGCATTTCGTCGCTCGCCAACTAGGCGGCGCACGCCGCCGCCCGCGTTTTTTCGCGCAATGTTCTCGGTCACCTATGCGCAGCTGAACGGCTGGCTCACCGCGTTCCTCTGGCCGTTCACGCGCATTCTCGCGCTCATCGCGGTCGCGCCTTTGCTCGGCCAGCGCGTGGTGCAAACGCGCGTGAAAATCGGCCTTGCGGGCTTCATCACGCTGATCGTCGCGCCCACGCTCGGCGCGATGCCGCACGTCACGGTCTTCTCGGCCGAAGGCGTGTGGATCATCGTGAACCAGTTTCTGATCGGCATCGCGCTCGGCTTCACGATGCAGGTGGTGTTCGCGGCCGTGACCGCGGCGGGTGACATCATGGGGCTCGGCATGGGACTCGGCTTCGCCACCTTCTTCGATCCGCAGACCTCGGCCAATACGTCCGCGCTTTCGAGCCTGCTCAACATGTTCGCGATGCTGACGTTCCTGATCCTCGACGGCCATCTGCAGATGCTCGCGGCGCTCGTCGCATCGTTCGAGTCGGTGCCCATTTCGGCCAACATCCTCGGCGCGCCGGGCTGGCGCATCCTCGCGAACTGGGGCTCGGTCGTGTTCGCCTCGGGCCTGCTGCTCGCGCTGCCGGTCGTGGTCGCGCTCCTCATCACCAATCTCTCGCTCGGCATCCTGAACCGCGCCGCGCCGCAGATCGGCATCTTCCAGATCGGCTTCGCGCTCACGATGATGACCGGCATGCTGCTCATCGTCATGATGGTGCCGAACATGATCCCGTTCTTCGCACGCCTGTTCGACAGCGGCATCGACGAAATGGGCCGCATCGCCGCGGCGCTGCGCCCCGCGGGCTGAGCGCATGCGGCGGTAGTCGCAGCGCGCGCATGCCGCACGCGCCGCGCCCGCCCAAGGATCAGGGATTGATGTACTGGAACAGCGAGAGCTGCTGGGTCTGCGCGAACGTCTTCTGCGATGCCGAGAGCGAGTTCTGGACCTGCGTGTACTGACTGATCGCCGCCGTCATGTTCGTGCTCATGAGGGTCTGGAGGTCCGTCGTGGTCTGCAGCGCGTTATTCGACGTCACGGTCTGCAGCGCCTGCAGTTCCTGTTCGCGTCCGCCCACCGAAGCCTGGATCGTGATCACGTTCGACAGCGAATTGCTGAGCGCGGCCATGCCGGTCGTCATCGCGTTGGTGTACGTGGCCGTGGCCGTGGCGTTGTCCTGCGACGGCTGGTTCAGCGCAGCGATCATGTTGTCGATCGTGGTGAACACGTTGGTGTTGGCAGCGGCCGTGGCCGGCGTCACGGTGAACGAATCTCCCACGACGGCGGGCGGCGTGACGACACCCGAAGGCGTACCCGAGATGGTCACGTTCATGCCGGTGCCGAGCGAGATCGCCGCACCGTCCGTGTACGGTTTAGCCGCCGTGGTCGTCGGCGGAACGGCGCTGTTGTCGGTGACGGTGTAGGTCAGGGCGTTCGTGACGGGGTCGTTCGCGAACCCGATCGAGTAGCTGTCGCCGTTCGTGGCCGCCGTCGGATCGGTCACCGTGACCGCGCCGATCACGCCCGTGCCGGTGTTGGTCGCGCTGCCCGCCGGGACTTGCTGCGAGCCCAACGGCTGCACGCTCAGGAACACCGAGCTGCCCGAGTCGCCAATCGCGATCTGCCGCGTGTCGTTCACCTGAATCACGCGCTGGCCCGAATCGCCGTTGTACTGGGCGCCCTTGCCGGCCGTGTCGGTGAACACCTGCGACGTCTTCTGGAAGCCCGAGAACAGCATGTTGCCCTGGCCGTCGTTGGCGTTCGCGTACGACAGCAGCTCGTTGCGGTAACCCTCCATCTGCTTGGCGAGCGCCGCACGGTTCGTATCGTTCAACGAGCCGCCGAGTGCTTCCGAAGCAATCGAATTGATGCTCTGCAGCGTGGTCGTGATGTTGGTGAGGGCGGTGCCCTCGATCTGCAGCGACGTGAGCGCCGTGCTCTGGTTCGACGCGTACTGCGTGAGCGTCGCGCTCGTCGACGAGAGGTGCACGGCCTGGGCTGCGCCGAGTGGATTGTCGCCGGGGTTCGAGATCGCCACGCCCGACGAAACCTGCTGCTCGATCTGCAGAAGCTGGGACTGCTGGTTCTCCATCGTCGCGAGGCTCGTGGAGTAAAACTCGGAAGTTGCGATACGCATGGGTCAGCGCCTTACTGGATGATGCCGATCAGGGTCTGGAAGAGCGAAGCCGCGGTCTGGATGACCTTGCTGTTGGCCTGGTAGAGCTGCTGGTACTGAAGCAGCTTCGCGGCCTCTTCGTCCATGTTCACCCCCTGCACGGACTGCTGCTGCGAGGTGATCTGCGAAACGAGCGACTGCTGCGACGTGCTGTTCGCCTGGAGCAGCGTCGCCGTGTTGCCGATCGAATTCACGTAGCTCGCGTAAGCGCTCGTGAGCGTGGCCGTTCCGTTGAGCGTCGTGCTGGACGTGAGGTTCGAGAGCAGCAGCGCATTGCGGCCGTCCTGCGCGCCGCCGGGGTTCGCCACGATCGTGAACTTGTCGTTGTTGGCGGGCGTGCCCGTCATCGTGAAGCTCACGTTGGTCACGCCGTCGGTCGGATCGGTGATCGTGTACGAGTTGCCGGTGGCCGGGTTGTACGGCACGCCCGTCACGCCAGGCGGGTTGATCGTCACCGAGGAAGTGGTCGTCGAGCCCGGCGTCGAATACGTGATCGTCGTGCCGGTGGCGAAGCCCGTGAGCGTGCCCGTGGCGGCGTTGTAGGTGACCGTAAACGGCGTCGCGGGCACCGCATAGCCCGCCGTGACCGTGCCGCCTGTGACACTCCCCGAACCGGTGTTGCCGACGCTCGCCGACACCAGCACGGGCGCCGTCGCCGCGATCGCCGCGGGATCGGTCGTCGCGAGCGAGAAGCTGTCGAGCGCGTTGCCCGTCGGCTGGATCGTGTAGGCGTCGCCGCTGTTCATCGTGCCCGTCGACGTGATGCTCAGGCCGCTGCCCGCCGGTGCGAACGGCGTGATCGTGCTCGGCGCCGTCGTGGTCGTCCACGACAGGTTCGTCGTCGTGTCGGTGAGCGTGTAGGTGCCCGTGCCCGAAGCCGTGCTATAGCCCAGCGTGAAGGTGTCCGTCGACGGCTGCGATGCGTTGGTGAGCGCCACCGTCACCACCCCGTTGCCGGTGTTGGTCGCGTGGCCGGTGACGAGCGCCGGGTTCACGTTGAATAGCGCAATGCCCGCGGTGCCGCCGAGGTTCAGGCCGAGCGCGTTCTGCGCGTTGACCTGCCCCGCGAAACTGGTCGCAATCGCGCCAAGCTTCGCTTCGGCCGGATCGAGCGTCTGCGTGACGAACGAGACGAGACCGCCGAGCGTGCCGCCCTGCAGCGCGGCGGACGTGAGTTGCTGCGGCGTGGTGTTCGATCCCGCGCCGCCGGCCCAGGCCACGCTCAGTTCGGCGCCGTTGCTGTTCGAAGGCTGCGTCGTGAGGCTGTAGTTCTGGGCGCTCACCACGAGCGGCTGACCGTTGCCGAGAAACACGCTGTAGCCGCCGCTGTTCTGCACCACCGACACGCCGACCACCTTCGAGAGGTTCGCCACGGCCAGGTCGCGCTGGTCGAGCAACTGGTTCGGCGGCTGGCCCGTCGCGCTCGCAGCGGTGATCTGCGTGTTGAGGTCCGCGATCTGCTTCGAGTAGGTGTTGATCTGCGTGACCGCTTCCGAGAGCTGCGTATTCACGCTCTGGCGCATCTGGCTGTACTGCTGGCCGGCGGAGTTGATCTGGTCGGCGAGCGTCTGCGCATCGGAGAGCGCGGTCTGACGCGCCGCCGAGTCGTTCGGCGAGTTCGCGACGTTCTGAAGTCCCGAGAAAAACGACGTGATCGACGCGGCGATGCCCGACGTCGGGCTGCCGACGAGATTCGAAAGCTGCTGCGCGAGCGTGTACGAAGCCGTGATCGAGCTGTTGGTGGCCTGCGCGTTGTTCAGCTGCGTCGTGAGGTACTGGCTGTAGGCGCGCTCCACCGACTGGGTCGTGACGCCGTTGCCGAGATAACCCGAACCCGTGTTCTGGCCATTCGACTCGGCATAGTCCGGCCTTTCGACGTTATAGCCGGCGGTCGTCGAGTTGCTGATGTTCTCGCTCGACGTCGCAATGCCGATCTGGGCCGCCTGCAAACCGCTCAAGCCGATCGAAAAGATATTCGTGGTCATGCGTGATCCTCGTGAACCGCCGGCCGCCTCAATGCGGCCGCGTGGTGGACTACCCGTATAACGGCAGGACGTCGCGAAAATTGAGTGTCTGGACGCGCGGAAAACGTTTGGCGTCGAAGAGGTCAAGGTGCGCGCCGCCCGGGACGGCGGCGGCGTGCCTTGATGCGGGCGTCAGGCGCGCGCGAGTGAGCGGCGCTTCATCTCGAGTTGCGTGATGTAGCGCTGGAGGCTGTTTTCGGTCGAGCCGGGCAGCAGTTCGAAGCGAAAGCCGAGGTGATAGCGGCGCTCGCCATTCGGCAAGTCGATGAAACGCCGCACGACGAGCGCGAGATCCACGCGCAGCTTGCCGTACGAACGCAGATCCAGTTCGACGTCCGGAATATGCACGCCCATGCCGATCGCCTCGGCGCGCGGATCGGTCGTGCGCAGGCCCACGCCGCCGAGCGAGATGTCGTGCACGACGAAGGTGAAAGGCGAATCGTCGGGCAGCACGCCGCGGCAGATGCACGGATCCATCACCGGCGTATCGACGCGGAAGTACTCGCGGCGCTGAATGTAGTAGAGCACCTCGGGGAACGACGCGATGAACGCGGGCCGTCCTTCGTAGTCGGTGCGCTGCGGCGCGCGCGTCGTGAACTGCACCCGCACGCCCTCGGGCGACGCATGGAATTCACATTGATCGGCGTTGAGCACGCTGGCGTTCTGCTCGGCGAGCGCGCCCCAGTCGAACACGAACGTCTGGTTTCGCGTATCGACATCGAGGATGCGGGTGACGATCTGCCCCCCGCGGTACTGAAGAGTCAGGAAGTCCCCGCGATTGACGAGGTTGCGCAACTGCACGCCCACTTCGAGCGGATTGCGTCGTGCGAATTCGGGGACGTCTTCTTCGCCCCCCACTTCTTCCTGTTGATTCGACTGAACGGTATTCATCGGCCTGCCGGAATTTCGTGGACGTGCCGGCGCGCGTGAGACGGACCCAGAGCGCGCCATTCGGGCGGCGTGCGCCGCCCCTTGTACTTACCCATCTCGTCTGGATTAGCGGCAGGATGACGGGAAAATTTAGGGCGCGCCACAAAATAAATCCGGCAAAAAATCCACCCGGCGCACGACCCGGCATGGCTTTGCGGCCATCGTGCCGGGATCGTCGCGCAGGCAACGTTTGCGCTTCGGCCAGGTGCGTTCGCCGGCCCGTTACCGGGGCGAACCGGCCTTAGCTCATCTGCTGCATGACCGAGAGGAGCTTTTGCGCGTAATGCGGATCGGTCGCGTAGCCCGCGCGCTGCATGCCCTGCGCGAAACTCTCCGCGCTGTGCGAACCGTCGATGACCGACGCGTAACGCGGGTTGCTCTTGAGCAGCGTGGCGTAGTCGGCCATCGCGTCTTCGTACGAGTCGTACGCGCGGAATTTCGCCACCACGCGGTGCGGCTCGCCGTTCACGTATTCGGTCGTGACCGTCGAGACGGTCTTGCCGGTCCAGTCCTTCGACGCCTTGATGCCGAAGACGTTGTGGCTCGCCGAGCCGTCCGCCCGCTTGATCTCGCGCTTGCCCCAGCCCGATTCCAGCGCGGCCTGGCCGATGATGAAGCGGGCCGGGATGCCGGTCGATGCGCTCGCCTGCTGTGCGGCGTTGGCGAGCTTGTCGACGAACGCATCGGCCGAGGCGTCGCCGTTGCCGTGCACCGCGGGCATGAGCGCGCTGTTGCCGCCGTAGTTCCTGCCGTTCGCGAGCGCGCCGTTGGCCGCCGCGTTGCCGTACGCGCGGCCGAGCGCGTTGAGCATCGCGAGGTTGCCCGGGCTGCCGCCTGCACCCAAACCCGCGCCCGTGCCCGAGCCCGCGAGACCGGAAAGCGCGTTGGCGACGCCGCCCGCACCCTCGCCGCCGTCCGCGCCGAGCGCCGCGCCGCCCATGCTGCGCGTGAGCTGCTTGAGCATCGCGTTCGCGACGCCGATGCCCTTGTTCGACATCTGCTGCGCGAGCTGCTGGTCGAGCATCGACATGAACGTATTGCCGTCGCGCGAATCGAGCGGGCCGTCGTCGGGCGTCGCTTCGCGCATGCTCTTGAGCATCATCTGCGTGAAGACGGCGTCGAACTGCTTCGCCGCCATCTTGACGCCCTGCTGCGGCGCGGCGTTCGCGGCCGCGCGCATCGCGTCGAAGCCGTGGACGTCGAGCGCGAAGCGGTTGGTGATGTCGAGATTGTTGTCGATCTTCGAACTGTCCATGAGCTGATCCTTAGATGATCTCCAGGTCGGCGCGCAGTGCGCCCGCCGCCTTCATCGCCTGCAGGATCGACATCAGGTCCGCCGGTGTCGCGCCGAGCGCGTTGAGCGCCTTGACGACTTCGGCAAGATTGGCGCCCGCCGTCACGAGCTTGAGCGATCCGTTGTCCTGCTTCATCTGGATCTGCGACTGGCGCGCCGCCACCGTGTTGCCGTTCGAGAACGCGCCGGGCTGGCTCACCACGGTCTGCGTGTTGATGACGACCGAGAGGTTGCCGTGCGCCACCGCGCAGTTATCGAGCGTCACCATCTGGTTCATCACGATCGAGCCGGTGCGCGCGTTGAGAATCACCTTCGCCGCGGGCTGGGCCGGGTGCACGTTCAGGCTCTGGATCTGCGCGATGAAGCCCACCTGCGCGGACGGATCGGCCGGGCCGCGGACCTGGATCGTGCGGCCGTCGAGCGGCATGGCCGTGCCCGAGCCGAACATGTTGTTGATGGCCGCCACGATGCGCTGCGTCGTGTCGTAATCCATGTCGTTCACTTCCAGCTGCAGGATGCCGCCTTGCTGCGCGACGGGCGACGGCACGGCGCGCTCCACGATCGCGCCGCCCGCGATGCGTCCTGCCGCGAGCTGGTTCACCTGCACCTTGCTGCCGTTGGCCGACGCGCCCGCGCCGCCCACCGCCACGTTGCCCTGCGCGAGCGCGTACACCTGACCGTCCGCGCCCTTGAGCGGCGTGAGCAGCAGCGTGCCGCCGCGCACGCTCTTCGCGTTCGCGAGCGACGAAACCGTCACGTCGATCGGCTCGCCCGGCCGCGCGAACGGCGGCAGCACCGCCGTCACCATCACGGCGGCGACGTTCTTGAGCTGCATGTTGTTGAGCGTCTGCGACGCCTGGCCGTTCGCACTCGACGTGTTGTTGATCGAGATGCCGAGGTTCGCGAGCATGTTCGCGAGCGTCTGCGTCGTGAACGGCGCCTGGGTGGTCTGGTCGCCGGTGCCGTCGAGGCCCACGACGAGGCCGTAGCCGATCAGCGGGTTGTCGCGCACGCCCTGGAACGTCGCGAGGTCCTTCACGCGCTCGGCGCGCGCGGGCGTCGCGAGCGTGAAGAGCGCCGCGCAGGCGAAAAGACAGGAAAGACAGCGGGCCACCACGCGCAGCGCGGCGAACACGTCTTGCGCGCGCGAGCGGCGCGCCTGCTTGATGCGGATCGTCACCATGGCGCGATGTTCAGGAAAAAGCGTTGCAGCCAGCCCATCGTCTCCGCCTCGTCGATCACGCCCTTCGCGGAGTATTCGATGCGCGCATCGGCGACGTCGGTGGAGAGCACGGAGTTGTCGCCGGCAACGGTGTTCGGGTTGACGACGCCGGAGAAGCGCACGTATTCGTTGCCCTGGTTGATGAGCATCTGCTTCTCGCCGGACACGACGAGATTGCCGTTGGGCAGCACGTTCGTCACCGTCACGGTGATCACGCCGTTGAACGTGTTCGACGCCTTCGCGCCGCCGGTGGAGTCGAACTGGTTCGCGCCCGTCGCGTCCAGATTCATGCGCGAGAAGACGCCCGGCGCGAAGCCCGCGTTCGGCACGGTGAAGTTCGTGCTGCTGCCGCGCTTCGTATTGGCGCCCGAGGACTTCTGCGCGTTGATGTTTTCGGCGATCACGATCGTCAGGATGTCGCCGATGTTGCGCGGGCGCTGGTCCTCGAAGAGCGGCCGGCCCGCGTAGCCCGGGTTGTAGATCGAGCCGGGCGACGTGTTCACGGGCGGCGGCGGCGGCACGGCCGTCATGGGCTGCTGCGTGATCGGCGGCCGGTTGGGGATGTATGCGCAACCGCCGAGCGCGAGCAGGGCAGCGCCGGCCACGAGGGCCGCCGCGCGCATGCAAAGGTTGATACGTGCCGCCATGCTATTCACCGCCTCGATTCCACCGCCTCGATTCCGTCAGCATCAAACCTGCATCTGGGTGAGCGTCTGCAACATCTGGTCCGACGTGTTGACGGCCTTGCTGTTGATTTCGTACGCGCGCTGGGTCTCGATCATGTTCACGAGTTCCTGCACGACGTTCACGTTCGACGATTCGATGTAGCCCTGGTTGAGCGTGCCCGAGCCGTTCAGGCCAGGCGTCGTGATCGTGGGCGCGCCCGACGAAGCCGTTTCCGACACGAGGTTCTCGCCGTTCGACTGCAGCCCGGTCGGGTTGATGAACATCGCGAGCTGCAGCGAGCCGATCGTCGTGCTGGCGCTCGAACCGGCCGTCGTGACCGTGACCACGCCGTCGCTGCCGACGGTGAGCGAGGTCGCATTCGAGGGCACCGTGATCGCCGGGATCACCTGGTAGCCGCTCGCGGTCACGAGCTGGCCCTGCGAGTTGGTCTGGAACGAGCCGTCGCGCGTGTAGTTGGTCGTGCCGTCCGGCATCTGCACCTGGAAGAAGCCCGCGCCGTTGATCGCGAGGTCCTTCGAGTTGCCGGTCTGCTGCAGGTTGCCCTGCGTGTAGAGGCGCTCGGTGGCGATCTGCTGCACGCCGGTGCCGACCTGGCTGCCCGAGGGCAGTTCGGTTTGCTGCGTCGAGTTCGCGCCGGGCTGGCGCAGCGTCTGGTACATCAGGTCTTCGAACACGGCGCGCGAACCCTTGAAGCCGTTGGTGCTCACGTTCGCGAGGTTGTTCGAGATCACGTCCATCTGCGACTGCTGCGCATTCATGCCGGTAGCGGCGATGTAGAGCGATCGGTTCACGGTGTTTTTCTCCCGGTCGGGCCGCGCGGCGCGCGGTCCTCAATGCTTAGGTGAACTGGAGCAGCTGGTTGGCGCTCTGTTCGTTCTGGTCGGCGGTCTGCATCAGCTTCGTCTGCATCTGGAACTGGCGCGCGTTGGTGATCATCGAGACCATCGCCGCCACCGGATTGACGTTGCTGCCTTCGATCGATTCCGTCGCGATCTGCACGGTCTGGTCGGCATCGGCCGGATTGCCGTCGGCCGTCCGGAAGAGACCGTCGTCGCCGCGCGTGAGCGTGCCCGCGGGCGGGTTGACGAACTTGATCTGGTCGATCATCGCGATCGCGTTGGGCTGGCTTCCGGGTGCGAGGGCCGAGACCGTGCCGTCCGTCCCGATCGTCACGGCCGAGCCCGGCGGCACCGCGATCGGGCCGCCGCTGCCGATCACCTGCTGGTTGCTGGCGGTCACGAGCTGGCCGTTCGAATCGACGTGCAGATCGCCCGCACGCGTGTAGGCCTCGTTGCCGTCAGCCGTCTGCACGGCGAAGAAGCCCGAGCCCTGGATCGCGATGTCGAGCGGATTGCCGGTACGCGAGATCGCGCCGGGCGTCATGTCCGAGCCGGGCGTGGCCGACAGCACGAACGTGCGCGTCGTCTGGTCGTTGACCGTCGAGCCGTCGCCGAACGACATCGGCACGTCGCGAAAGTTGGCGAGCTGCGCGCGAAAACCCGTGGTCGAGACGTTCGCCAGGTTGTTCGCCACGACGGCCTGCTGTTCGAGCGCCTGAGTGGCGCCCGTCATTGCTGTGTAGATCAATCGGTCCATGGTTCGCCCGGAGCCTCAAGTGCCTGATGGGTGGCTTACAGCTGAAGCAGCGACTGGTCGACGGTCTGCTGCGTCTTGATCGTCTGCGCGTTCGCCTGGTAGTTGCGCTGCGCGGTGATCAGATCGACGAGCTGGTTCGTGAGGTCGACGTTCGACTGCTCCAGCGCGCCGCCCTGCAGCACGCCGTGGTTCGTGCTGCCCGGCGTGGAGATCTGCGCGGCGCCCGACTGGGTCGTCTGCTCGAACTGGTTGCCGCCGAGGTTCACGAGCCCGTTCGGGTTATTGAACGTCGCGAGCACGATCTGGCCGAGCGCCATGGTCTGGCCGTTCGAGTAGTTGCCGGTGATCGTGCCGTCGGCGCCGATCGAGAAGTTCGAGAGCGTGCCGCTCGCGTAACCGTTCTGCGCGAGGTTGTTCACGCCGCTCGCGCCGCCGTACTGGGTCGTGCCCTTGAAGTCGATGGTGAGCGTTTGCGGCGTGGCGGAGCCGTCGGTCGGCGTCGTGGTGAACGTGAAGGAACCCGAGCCGTTCGTCGCGGTCGCGAGCGAGACCGGCGCGAGCGCGGAGGCCCCGGTGCCGAGCGTCGAGCCCGAGATCTGCCCCGACGAGTTGAACGCGATCTGGCCGAGGTCCGTCGTCTTGCCGTTCGACGTCACGTAGGCTTCGGCCTGCCCGACGGCGCTCTGCACGAAGTACATGTTGACCTGCTCCGTGCCGCCGAGCGAATCGTAGGCCGTGATCGCGGTCGAGTAGCTGTAGCTGGTCGAATCGGCCGGGTTGAACGTCGCGGTGGCCGGCTTCGCGGCCTGCGCGTTCAGGTTCAGCTGCGCGGTGATGTTCGACGTCGCCAGCGGCGCGCTGTTGGTGGTCGGCACCTGCAACGGCACCGTCTGGGCCGTGTTGATGATGCCGCTCGGGCCCGCCGCGTAGCCCATCAGATCGTTGCCCGCGGCATCGACGATAAAGCCGTTCTTGTTGAGGTTGAACACGCCGTTGCGCGAGTACGTGATCGAACCGTTGTTCGACATCTGGTAGAAACCGTTGCCGTTGATCGCGACGTCGAGCGCCTGGCCCGTCGTGTTGATCGTGCCCTGCGAGAAGCTCTGCTGAACCTCCGCCAGCGACGCGCCGAGACCGATCTGCATGTTGACCGAGGTCGCGATCGAGTTCGCGTAGACGTCCGCGAACTGCGCCGTGCTCGACTTGAAGCCCACGGTGTTCGCATTGGCGATGTTGTTGCCGACCACGTCGAGATCGTTCGACGCCGCGGCGAGACCGCTCAGACCTTGCTGGTAACCCATGTTTTCTGCTCCGCGTTATGTCTTGATCAGAGGATGCCGGCCACGCTCGTGAGCGGGACTGTCTTGCCGTTGGCGAGCGAAACGCTCGGGGTGCCGTCCGCCTGCTGCATCACGGCCTGGACCTGGCTCGCGACGAGCGCGGTGGCCGTGCCGGGGTTGCCGTTGATCGTGGAGGTCGCGGTGATGTGGTACGTGCCGTCCGCGAGGGTGTTGCCCGACGCGTCCGCCGCCTTCCACGTGACCGGGACGGTGCCTGCCGCCTGCGGCCCGAGGTCGATCGAGCCGACGATCTTGCCCGACGTGTCGCTGATCGTGATCTTCACATCCGAGGCCGCCGCCGGCACCGAGACGCCGAGCTGCGGCACCGTGCCGCCCGACACCGTCACGCTGCTGCTCGGGGCGAGCACCGACGAGCCGATCAGCAGTGCGGCCTGGGCGTTCTGGCCCGCGGAGAGCTGCGTCGAGAGCGACGAGAGCGACGTATTGAGCTGGCTGATGCCCGACACCGTGTTGATCTGGGCGAGCTGCGAGGTCATCTGCGAGCTGTCCATCGGATTGGTCGGATCCTGGTTCTTCAGCTGGGCGACGAGCAGTTGCAGGAAGGTGGTCTGCAGGTTGCTTGCGCTCGTGCTGCTCGAAGCCGAGCTGGCCGAGCTGGCGCTCGTGCCGTTCATCGTGTCGAGCAGCTGCGGCGACACGGTGGCGGAAGAGCCGCCGATGGTGGTGCTGGAGGTCAACGTGTTCTCCTCGGATGCGTTTCTGGTGCCGTTGCCTGGGGCGTGGCGTCGTGCGTGGCTTCGTGCGTGGCTTAACGTTTGCCTGATCGGGCGAAAAAAACGCCGCTCAGGTGCCGATCGTCAGGGTCTTGAGCATCAATGCCTTGGCGGTGTTCAGCGTCTCCACGTTGGCCTGGTACGAGCGCGACGCCGAGATCATGTTCACCATTTCCTGCACCGGATCGACGTTCGGCATGGTCACGTAGCCGTCGGCGTTCGCCGCCGGGTTGCTCGGGTCGTAGGTCTCTTTCATCGGCGTCGGGTCGTCGACCACGCCCGTCACCTTCACGCCGCCCACCTGCTGGCCCGACGCCGTGCGCGAGCCGCCGAGCGGATCGACCGCGAACACCACCTGCTTGGCCTTGTACGGCTTGCCGTCCGGACCGGTGGTGGAGTCGGCGTTGGCGAGATTGGACGCCGTCACGTTCAGGCGCTGCGACTCGGCCGTCATGGCGGAGCCCGCAACGCTGAAGATGTTCATCAGGGATGGCATGGTTTCATTGACCTCACGGAATACGTATTCCTGTCTGCTGCCTTGCTGCCGTTGTTTGCTGTCCCGCTGCTGCCCGACGCCCCCCGGGCCTCGGGTCGAACCCGTTAGCTCGTACCCGACGTGATCGCCGAGAGCATCGTCTTGATCTGTTGCGAGAGCACGGTCATGCCCGATTCGAAGTGCAGCGCGTTGTCGGCGAACTGCACGCGCTCGGTGTCGAGATCGACCGTGTTGCCGTCGAGCGCGGGCTGCGTCGGGTTGCGGTACATCACCGGGCTTGAGTACTGCTCGGTCGGCCCGCCCGTCGGGATCAGCTTCGCGTTGCCCGCCATGTGGCCGGACTCCGTGGACGCCATCGTCATCCCGCTCGTCACGCCCGCGGGCTGCGACATCGCGAGCGGCACGCCGTTGCTGCCGCCCATGCCCGCCGTGCCCGTACCACCCGAAATGCCCGAGCCGTTCGACGTGCCCGCGAGACCCACGCTGCCCATCGAGCCCGTGGCACTCGCCATGCCGGCCGTACCTGCCATCCCCGCTGAACCGGCCGCGCCCGTCGCGCCCGCGCGCCTCAGCGCGCCCGAGAGCGACGCCGAAAAGTCCACGTCGCGCGCGAGGTAGCCTGGCGTATCGGCGTTCGCGATGTTCGCGGACAGCAGCGCCTGGCGGGTGGCGCGCACGTCGAGCGCTTCGCGGCCGAACGCGAATTCGGCGTCGAGTTTGTCCAGCATCGTGCGTTCTCCGTTACACGAAATGAGAGGCGGCAGGCGTGCGCGCAATGCGCAGACCTTTTCGCATGGAGTGGAATCTTAGGGGCGCGTGGCAAGAACCAATCGGACGAATAGCCGGGGAAGCGCCCCTCTATTCGACGCGAACATGCCGGGCGGGCCGCCTAGAATGCGATGCGTGTCAATGCCTGGGATGGAGAACGACGATGCCGCAGACTGCCCCTGCCCGCGCGCCCGGTCACGGCGCGCCGCGTCGCGTGCGCAGCCTGCGTGGCCTGCGCTTTGCGGTGCGTCTCCTTGCGCTGTGCTGCGCGCTTGCTGGCGGCGGCGGTGGCGCCGCGCTCGCGCAGACGCCGGGCGGCCAGATCTACATCGCGGGCCCGGGCGACCGCGGCGGCGCCGATGCCGCGCAAATGGGCGCGATGCTCGATGCGCCGGGTCGCGGCGGCGCGGCGTTCGCGGCACCCGCCGCTGCGGCGAGCGTCTATGCCCCGGCTGCCGCCCGCGAGAACGCCACGCCGCCCGGCATGATCGCGATTCCCGGTCCGGGCGAGCGCCAGGCGGAGCAAGCGCCAGGCGTTGCGCCCAACATCGTCACGATCCCCGCGCCCGGCACACCGGCGACGCCTGCCGTCGCCGCACGCCGCGCCGTACCGCCGCTGCCACCACTGCCGCGCGTGAGCGTCGGCACGGCGTCGAGCCGCGTGGCGCCGGTCGTGGTCGACGCATCCGCCAGCGAGGGCGCGGCGGACACCACAGCAAACGCTGCCGCAAGCGCCACCCCAGGCGCCACCCATAACCCGGCCAATGGCGCGGCGGAGATCAACGCCGCCAACGCGCGTGCAAACGCCATACAGCGCTACGCAGCCGCCGCGCTCGCGCAAAAGGGCGCCAACGCCAACGCCAACGCAAACACCACCGCCAACGCCACCGCGACCGCCGTGAACAACGCCCGGTCCGCGCCGGTTCCGCCCGGCCAGGAGGACGGCGAGGTGATCCGCGCCGCCGCGCTCAAATTCCTTCAGCAACAATCGGTCGGCCTGCCGGGCCGCATCACGGTCACCGTCGCGCCGGTCTTCCCGCGCGGCCTCGCCGCCTGCACGCAGCTCGAACCGTTCATGCCGCCTGGCGCCCGCACGTGGGGCCGCACGACCGTGGGCGTGCGCTGCATCGGCGAGAAGCCGTGGACGCTGTTCGTCAGCGCCCGCGTGGCCGTCGCCATCACCTATTACACGGCTGCGCGCCAGATCGAGCCCAGCCAGGTGCTGACCGTCGCCGATCTCGTGCCGCGCGAGGGCGATCTCGCGTCGCTGCCGCGCACCGTCATCACCGATCCGTCGCAGGCCACGGGCGCGCTCGCGCTCCTGCGCATCTCGGCGGGCCTGCCGCTGCGCACCGACATGCTGCGCAGCGCGCAGTCGGTGACCATCGGGCAAACCGTGAGAGTGGTCGCCGAGGGCGCCAACTTCACGATTTCCTCCGAAGGCAGCGCGCTCAACAACGCGGCGCCTGGCCAGCAGGTACGCGTGCGCACGGCCGGCGGCCAGATCATCACGGGCGTCGCGAAAGACGCGGGCACGGTGCAGGTCCAGATATGATCGTTTGCGCACGTAACAGCATGTAACGGTTGAGGTTTTGGGCTAAAGTTTCGGCCGTCGCCTGCCGATATCAGGATCAAATCGATCAGGAAGCCCATCGTGAAAGTCGACTCCACCACCCGCAACAGCGCACGTTCGCTGCAAAACGGCCTCGCGCGCACGCAGCAGCAAGGCGAATCCGCGAGCACCGCAGGCGCAGGCAGCACCAGCGGCGCAAGCACGGGCGCGCCCGCGCAAAGCGGCGCTGGCAGCGACGCGAACGTGAGCCTTTCGGCGATGTCGTCGACACTGCGTTCGCTCGCGGCGAGCGGCGCGGCCGACATCGACATGGCGCACGTCGAGTCGATCAAGGACGCGATCCGCAACGGCACCCTGCAGATCGACACGGGCAAGATCGCGGACGGCGTGCTGGAAACCGCGCGCAATCTGCTCTCGGCGCGGCCGGCGAACTGAACACGCCGCCGCAACTGACTTTTTTCGCTCAACCATGAAAGACGCCCTGCTAGCCACGCTGATCGACGAACACGCCGCGGTCGAGGCGTTCGCCTCGCTGCTCGCGGTCGAGCAAAAAGCGCTCACCAGCCAGGACGGCATGGACACCCTGCCGCAGATCGTCGAGCAGAAAACGGTGCTCACGCAGCGTCTCGCGGGCCTCGAAAAGGTGCGCGACGCCGAACTCGCCGGGCTCGGGCTGCCGGGCGGCCGCAAGGGCATCGAGATGGCGTGCGAAAACGACCCGCGTCTCGCGGGCCAGTGGGCGCTGCTGAAGAGTTCGACCGAGCGCGCGCGCCGCGCGAACATCACGGTCGGCATGATGATCCAGACGCGCATGGAACATAACCGCCGCTCGATCGCGATCCTGCGCGGCGACACCGGCGGCAAGAGCACGCAGATGCTGTACGGCCCGGATGGCCGGATGCCGTCGTTCGGGTACTGAGCCGGCGCACCGCGCGGGCAGCACAAAAGCCGAAGCGTTTTGCGCTTCGGCTTTTTATTTTTCGGACCGCCAGAATCGTGCCGGGGAATGAAGCCGGATCAAGCAGGGTGCGGTTGATTGGGGCAGGCGCGCGCCTAGTTCTCCGTCCCCGCCCACGCCATTTCGCGCAGCCGCGTGCGCAGCCGTGCGACGGCCTGGCTGTGCAGCTGGCACACGCGCGACTCGCTCACCTCCATCACCGCGCCGATCTCGCGCAGGTTCATGCCGCGCTCGTAATAGAGCGACATCAGCAGCTTCTCGCGCTCGGGCAGGTGTTCGATCGCCTCGATCAGCGCGCCGCGCAGGCTGTCGTCGAGGAGCGCCGAAAGCGGATCGGTGTGATCGACGCAGTAACGGTCGAGAAACGGCTCGTCTTCGGCGGAGCGGTCGAAATCCTCGTAGTAGATGAGCTGGCTGCCGTGCAAGTCCTGCAGCATCGACTGATATTCGTCGAGCGGCATGTTCAGATGACCGGCGATCTCCGTCTCGCTCGCGGCGCGCCCGAGGCGCTGCTCGACCTGGTGCACGGCCGACTCGACTTCGCGCGACGTGCGGCGCAGGCTGCGCGGCAGCCAGTCGTTGCTGCGCAGCTCATCGAGCATCGCGCCGCGAATGCGCTGGCTCGCATAGGTCTCGAACTGCGCGCCCTGGTCTTCCTTATAGCGGTTGGCCGCGTCGAGCAGGCCGATCATGCCGGCCTGGATCAGATCGTCGAGGTCGACACTGGCGGGCATCTTGGCCACGAGCTGCAGTCCGAGGCGCCGCACGAGCGGCGCGTACTTCGCCAGCACGTCGGCCTGCGCGATTTTTCCTTGAGCGTTGTACATCGTGCTCTCCTGCTTCTCGTATCCCTTGCAAGGCCCCGGGCGCGCGCGTCACGCGTGCTGCGTCGAGGGCCGCTGCGCGGGCGGGTCGGCTCGCCAGCCCTTCTGGGCCGGCGCGCTCTCGGATGAAACACCTGCAACGGCGGAATCGAATGCGTCGTCGTCCACCGCACGCGCGAGGCGCGACTCGCCCGGCTCACCCGACGTGCGCGGCGACTGCGCGTGCGACGACAGCGCGGGGCGCATCGGCCAGCTCTGCAGCTCGGCGGCGAGGCGGCGGTAGTCCCGCGCGGCGGCCGTCGACGGAAAGGCGTCGACGATGCAGCGCTCCAGCTGCACCGCGCGATGCATGTGCGGCTCGGCGGCGATGTGGCCCGCGACTTGCAGCGAGACGTTCAGGTAGCGGCTCGCGACGCCCGCGAGGTTTTCGAGTGCGGCCTCGGCGTCGGCGGCGCTCGATACGTGCGTCGCCAGCACGCGGAACTGCCTGATCGCATGCGCGAAATGCAGACGCTTCAGGCACGCGTAGGTATCGGTGATCGACTGGGCGGCGAGGCGCATCACGACCAGCACGTCATGCGCATGCATGGCGAGCGGCGACAAGGCGCCATCGGCGTCCAGCTCCGCGTCGATCAGCACGAAGTCGGCGGGCCCGGCCACCAGTTCGTGCAACTGCGCCGCGGTGTAATGCGCGCGGTTCTCGCGCGAGGCCACCAGCACGCCGAAGCCGAGCGCATGGCGTCCGGCCGTCTCGGCGAGCGCCGCCTCGCCGCGCATGAACGCGGCGACGTTGCCCGCGCCGCGCACGGTGCCGAGCGTCGCGCACACCGACTGCGGGCCGAGGCACTCGTCGATCACGAGCACGTCTTTGCCGAGCGCGGTGAGCGAGGCGGCGAGATTGACCACGGTGGTCGTGCGACCCGCCGCGCCAGGGCCGCCCGTCACGGCCACGACGCGCGAACCCTCGCGCGCGAGCAGCCGCCGCAGCCCTTCCGCCTGGTCGACGACGAACTTATCCAAACCGGACCTCGGGTGCCTGCGACCCCGTGCGCATCGACAGCGCCGAGAGCAGCGCCGGGATGTCGTCCTCGTGCGGAACGAACGGCGAATGCTCGCGCGGCACGCAGAACGCACTGCGGATCAGGAAGCGGCGCGTGGCCACGTAAAGGTTCTCGGGCACTTTCTGGCCCGTCGAAACGTAATGCACCGGCAGCTTGTAGCGCAGCACCGTGTCGAGCGCGCCGCCCAGGTTGGTCGCCTCGTCGAGCTTCGTGAGGATGCAGCCCGTGAGCGGCGCCCGGTCGGGCGCGCTCTCGTAGGCCTGCACGACTTCGTTGAGCGTGTCGCCGTGGTTCGTCGCCGAAAGCAGCAAGAGGCGCTGCACCGGACGGCCCGCGCCGCACAGCATGGCGATCTGGTCGGCCACGGCGCGATCGCGCTGGCTCATGCCGATCGTGTCGATCAGCACGATGTGCTTGTTCTTCAGTTCGTTCAGCGCGAGATGCAGGTCCGCGCCGTCGCGCACCGCGTGCACCGAAACGCCGAGGATCTTGCCGAAAATGCGCAGTTGCTCGTGGCCGCCGATCCGGTAGCTGTCGGTCGTGAGGAGCGCCACGCGGCTCGCGCCGAAACGCATCACGCAGCGCGCCGCGACCTTGGCGGTCGTGGTCGTCTTGCCGACGCCCGTCGGGCCCATCAGGGCAAACACGCCGCCGCGCTCCATGAGCGCCTCTTCGTTTTCGAGGACCGGCAGATTCGATTCGAGCACCGACTGGATCCAGTCCAGGCCGGCCGCTTCGGTTTCGACTGCGGGCAGCCGGTCGATCACCATCTTCACGAGCTGCGCCGAGAAACCGGCGGCGAACATCTGCTTCGTGAGCACGCCCTGCAGCGGGCTGCGGCGCTGGCGCTCGCCCCACACGAGGCCCGCGAACTGCTCTTCCATCATCCCGCGGATCGACGCGAGTTCGCTCATCACGGTCTCGTTGACCACCTGCTCGATGCGCGAGCGAATCGCTTCGCTCACGGTATGCGCGGGTTGCTGCGCGGCGTTGCCCGCGTCGGCGGACGGACCGGCCGCTTCAGGGCCGTAGCCAAGACGCTGCGCGGCGCGGCGCGCCGCCACGTCGGCGGCTTCGCGCGCCCAGTCGGGCGTCGTGGCGTCGACATCGGCGGGGTGCACGGGATCGGCCGGCATGCCGAGGCCTTTAGCCATCGCCGCCGACGGCGAGATGCCCGCGGTGCGCGCGGCTTCCTGCTGACTCGCGATACGGCGCGCGTGGTCGATGAGCCAGGGGTTCGATTCGGCCATCGTCGGCTGGCGCTCGCCGGTGAGCGAATCGCCGTACGAATGCGTAGCGGCCTGTTCGAGCATCGCGGCGGCTTCGTGCGGCGCGAGCGGATTCGGCGCGTGGCGCGGCGTGAGCGGCGGCAGCGTCGCCGGCTGCGTGGCGCTGTTCATCGGCTTGCGGGCGGGGTTTTTCGCGTTCCGGTTTGCACCGCTGTTTGCACCGACGCTGCCCGGCGCGGACGCGTTGCGTGCGGCGCCCGGCCGCACCGAATCGAGCGCGACGGAAACATCGGCGTCGCCGTTGTCGTCGGCATCGCCCGAATCGTCCGTGGCTCGCGCCATGTCGGAGAAGGCGAGCGCCGCGCCCTGCTGAGCGCCCACTTCCGGGCTCGCGCCGAACACCGACGAAAACACGTCGGGCATGCCGCTCGCGTACGGGTTGGCGCCGCCCGCCGTGCGCGCGGACTTCGCCGCGCCCGATGTGGCAGAAGCGGTGGCGGAAGCGGCTGCGGAAGCTGCTCCGGAAACATCGGCGGGCGCGAGCGCCGCGAGATCGCGGTCCGCTAGCGCGACGATTTCAACCGTGCCGTCATCGAGGGTGCGATTCGACAGCACGACTGCGTCGGCGCCGAGCGCTTCGCGCACGAGGCGCAACGCGTCGCGGCTGTTGCCGCCGATGAATTTCCGAATGTTCAAGCTGAACCCCCGATGAGGTGAGCGGCACGCACGCCGCCGTCATGTGCTGCTGTTCCAGCGCGCCAACGTTGTCGTGGCGCCGCACTGGGACTTTTTCCGATGATTGAATTATTTCGAAGGCAGCAGCGCCATGATCGGTGGATCAAAACGGGGAAACACGGGCAATTCGGGCAATGGCGGGATGCCGCCAGGGTGGCCGGGAGTCCGGCGGGCGGCTCGGGGGGACACGCGCGTCGCAGCACGGTTGGCGTATCCGGGCATCCGAAAAAAAGCAAAAACCCGCCGAAGCGGGTCTTTTCGCGCGAGGCGGTGCGACAGTTCGTCATCAGGCCCCGATCACATTCACGACCTTCACGTTGCGCGTATCGGGCACTTCGGCATACGAGAGCACCTTCAACTGCGGCAGGCTGCGGCGCAGGAAGCGCGAGAGCATCGGCCGCAGCGCGTGCTGCACGAGCAGCACCGGCGCGAGGCCCATGCCCTGCTGGCGCGCCATCGCGTTTTCCGTATGGGTGAGCAGCGTATGCGCGAGGCCCGGTTCGAGCCCCGGGTTCGGCCCGGATGTAAGCGTCTGCGAGAGCACGCGCTCGAGGTTCGCGTCAAGCCCCATGACCTGCATGTCGCCCATGCCCGGGAACCATTGCTGCGTGATCGCGCGGCCCAGCGAGATGCGCACCGCCGCCGTGAGGTCGTGCGGGTCCGTGATGCGCGACGCGTGCTCGGCGAGCGATTCCATGATCGTGCGCATGTCGCGGATCGGCACGCCTTCTTCCAGCAGGTACTGCAGCACCTTCTGCAGCGTCGTGACGGGCAGCAGCTTCGGCACCAGATCCTCGACCAGCGCGGGCGTGTCCTTCTGCACCCGCTCGACCAGCGCCTGCACCTCGCGGCGTCCGAGCAGCTCGGACGCATGCATGACGACGAGGTGGTTCAGGTGCGTCGCGACCACCGTACTCGAATCGACGACCGTGTAGCCGAACACCTGCGCCTGCTCGCGCATGTTCGTGTCGATCCAGATCGCGGGCAGTCCGAACGCCGGATCGGTCGTGGGCGTGCCGGGCAGCACCGCGCTCACCTGGCCGGGATTGATCGCGAGCCACTGGCCCGGATACGCCTCGCCCGAGCCCACTTCGACGCCCTTGAGCGTGATGCGATAGGCGTTCGGGCGCAGTTCCAGGTTGTCGCGGATATGGATGACCGGCGGCAGATAGCCGATTTCCTGCGCGAACTTCTTGCGGATGCTCTTGATGCGCTTGAGCAGTTCGCCGTCGCTGTTCTTGTCGACGAGCGGAATCAGGCGGTAGCCCACTTCGAGGCCGAGCGTATCGATGAGCGCGACGTCGTCCCAGCTTGCCTCGGTGTTCTCGACGGGCGTCATCGCGGTCGGCACGGCGTCGGCGATCACGGCGCTCGCCTTCTTCGCTTCGGCGTTCTTCTTCAGCACGCGGCCGAGCTGGATCGCGCCGCCGCCGAGCAGCAGAAACGCGAAGTGCGGCATGCCCGGAATCAGGCCCATCATGCCCATGATCGTGCCGGTGATCATCAGCACGCGCGGGTTCGTGAAGAGCTGGCCGGTAAGCTGGGTGCCGATGTCCTCGTTGGTCGCCACGCGCGAGACGATCACGCCCGCGGCCGTCGAGATCACGAGCGACGGGATCTGCGCGACGAGGCCGTCACCGATGGTGAGCAGCGTGTAGGTCTTGCCCGCCGCCGCGAATTCCATGCCGTGCTGCACGACGCCGACAATCAGCCCGCCCAGGATGTTGATCACCATGATGAGCAGGCCCGCAATCGCGTCGCCGCGCACGAACTTGCTCGCACCGTCCATCGAACCGTAGAACTCGGCTTCCTGGGCGATCTCGGTGCGGCGCTTGCGCGCGGCTTCCTCGTTGATGAGGCCTGCGTTCAGGTCGGCGTCGATCGCCATCTGCTTGCCGGGCATCGCATCGAGCGTGAAGCGCGCGGACACTTCGGCGATCCGGCCCGCGCCCTTCGTGATCACCATGAAGTTGATGACCATGAGAATCACGAACACGACGATACCGACCGCGAAGTTGCCGCCCACGAGGAAGTGGCCGAACGACTCGATCACCTTGCCCGCCGCGTCCGGGCCGGTGTGGCCTTCGAGCAGCACGATACGCGTGGACGCCACGTTCAGCGACAGCCGCAGCAGCGTGGAGAACAGCAGCACGCTCGGGAACGCGGCGAAGTCGAGCGGCTTCATCGTGTACATGCTGACGAGCAGCACCATCACCGACAACGCGATGTTGAACGTGAACAGCAGATCCAGCAGGAACGGCGGCAACGGCAGGATCATCATGCCGAGGATCATGCAGATGAGGATCGGCCCCGCGAGCGCACGCAGGTTCGTGGCTTGCAGCACGTCCGGGCGGCGCGAGAGAAAACCGGTGCGGGCGTTCATTCAGATGCTCCTTCATTGCCGCGGCGCGGCTTCTTCGCGCCGCCACTGCTGGTCTGGCCGGCTGCCGGCTGGTCCGGGCCCAGCGTGTCGCTGGCCTCTTCGTCCGCCTCTTCGTCGGCTACGGGGCCCTTGTCGAGTTCCGCCGGCACATCGAGATCGGTTGGCTCCATCGGCACGTCGCCGCCGTGCTCGCGAAAACGTTTGAGCTGGTAAACCCACGCGAGCACCTGCGCGACCGCGCCGTACAGCGGGCCTGGAATCTCGCGGTTCAGATCCACGTTGTGATAGAGCGCGCGGGCGAGCGGCGGCGCTTCGAGGAGCGGCACGTTGTGCTCCGTGGCGATTTCGCGGATCCGCGCCGCCACGAGGTTCACGCCCTTGGCGATCACCTTCGGCGCGCGCATCTGGCCGTCCGTGTACTGCAGCGCGACCGCGAAGTGCGTCGGGTTGGTCACGACCACGTCGGCCTTGGGCACCTGCGCCATCATCCGGCGGCGCGCCATCGCGCGCTGCTGCGCGCGGATGCGGCCCTTCACGTGCGGATCGCCTTCGTTCTCGCGGTGCTCGCGCTTGACCTCTTCCTTCGTCATGCGCAGCTTGCGGTAGTAGCTCCAGAGCTGGTAGGGCACGTCGAGCGCAGCCACCACGAACATCCCCGCGACGGTCGTGCCGCAGCAGACGGCGACGAGGCGGAACGCGTCGGCGAGCGCGCGCGGCACGGGTTGCAGCGCGAGCCCCAGAATTTCCTCGTGCCGCTGCCAGACCGCCATGGTGCCGATCACGCCGACCACGAGCGTCTTCGCGAGCGACATGCCGAGCTGGATCGGCCCGTTCACCGAGAAGATGCGCCCTAGACCCTCGATGGGGTTCAGGCGGCTGAATTTCGGTTCGAGCGATTTCGTGGAAAAGAGCCAGCCGCCGAGCGCCATCGGCGCGAGCAGGGCTGCGACGCCCGTGAGCGCGAGCACCGGCAGTGTCGCGTAAAGCCCCTCGCGCACAGCCACGGCGGCACCGCTCAGCATGCGGCTGGTGTCGAACGCGCTCGCGTGATTGAACGTGAACGCGCCGCGCAGCATGGCCTGCAGATGCCCGCCAATCCCGGTCGAGAGTATCCACGTGCCGTAGAAGCCCGCCGAGAGCAGTGCGAATGTGGACAGCTCCCGCGAACGCGCAACCTGCCCCTCCTCCCGCGCCTTCTGGAGGCGCTTGGGAGTGGCGGATTCGGTTTTTTCGAGGTCGCTGTCCTCAGCCACGCTTGCTCCGGTCGGTGGCGCACGGCCTCGTCTGGCCGCCCGCGCCCTTTTTCAGTGACAGCAATTATTGCCGTGGCGCACCAGCGCCGATTGCCGGAGTAAGCCGGAGAAACGGGGGTATTTCGGGGAATGGGCCGGACCGGCGCCCGGGCCTGCCCGGGCCTGCCCGGGCCTGCCTGGGCCTTCAGGCGCCGCCCGGTCGGGGCAAGGGCGGCGGCCCGCCAGCGATTTACCGCTGACGCGCCGCCCCGCGCGGGAGGGCTAGAAGCCGAGGCTCGCGAGCAGATCGTCGACCTGCTCCTGATCCTGCACGACGTCGGCCTTGCCTTCGGGGTTGATCTGCGGGCCGTTCAGCAGCGATGCGGGGCTGCCCGTCGGCGATTCGACGAGCTGCGCGGCCGTCGCCGCGAACTGCTCGCGCCGCTCCGGCGCGATGTTCTCGACCAGCACGCCGAGCAGTTGCTGCTCGATCAGATACACGACCTCCATGATCTTCTTGATCACCTGGCCGGTGAGATCCTGGAAGTCCTGCGCGAGCATGATCTCCAGCAGTTGCTGGTTCGTCGCGATGGTGACCTGCGGCACGCCGTCGACGAACGCCCGCGTTTCGTCCATCAGCACGCGCACTTCCTCGCGGCCGATCGGCGCGTCGTACCACGTCGCCCAGCGCTCGGAGAGCGCGCGCGCGTCGCGTTCGAGCTGCTCCTGCATCGGCTTGGCGAGCTCGATGGCCGAGAGCACGCGCTCCGCGGCCTGCTCGGTCATGCTGGCGACGTAGCGCAGCCGCTCGCGCGCGTCGGGCACGGCTTCGGCCGCGCGTTCGATGTGCTTGTCGAAGCCGAGTTCGCGCATCGAGTCCCGCAACGTGCGCGTCACGTGGCCGATGCGTGCGAGGATGCGGTCGCCCGCGTTCCCGGACAGATCGCCCGACAGGCTGTCCGCGCCTTCTTGCAGCTCGTTGGACAGCTCGTCAGGCAGCTCGTTGGCCTGTGCGCCGATGTACTCGTTCACGTCAGCTCCCCGCTTTTGCCATCTTCTCCAGAATCTTGTTCAGCTTCTCATCGAGCGTCGCCGCCGTGAACGGCTTCACCACGTAGCCGCTCGCGCCGGCCTGCGCCGCCGCGATGATGTTTTCCTTCTTCGATTCCGCCGTCACCATCAGCACCGGCAGGTGCGTGAGCGCCGCATCGGCGCGGATCTCCTTGAGCATCGCGAGACCGTCAAGGTTCGGCATGTTCCAGTCGGAAATCACGAACTCATAGTTGCCGCTGCGCAGGCGCGCGAGGCCCGCTGCGCCGTCTTCGGCTTCGTCGACGTTCGAGTAGCCCAGTTCCTTCAGCAGGTTGCGGACAATCCGGCGCATCGTCGGAAAATCGTCCACCACCAGAATCTTCATTCCCTTATCCATCACAGTTCCATTCCTCCAGGCTTGCCCCGGGCAATTATCCAGACTCGCATGCTACGAGGCCAGTCAAATCAGTTATTCACCGCTGCGCGCCCGTGCTACGCGGCGCGCTTCGCTGCGCGCGCATCATACCCGCTGTACGCGGTCTCCCATCTGCGCGAGACGCGCCATCACGCGGCGGCTCATGTCCGAAAGCGGCGCGATTTCGTCGGCGGCGCCCGCCGCAATCGCCTCGCGCGGCATGCCGAACACGATGCAGCTCGCCTCGTCCTGCGCGAACGTGTACGCACCCGCGCGGCGCATGTCGAGCAGGCCCGCGGCACCGTCGCGGCCCATGCCCGTGAGGATCACGCCAATCGCATTCTTGCCCGCGTGCTGCGCCGCCGAGCGGAACAGCACGTCGACCGACGGACGATGCCGGTTCACCGGCGGGTCGTCGGAGAGATGGGCAATGTAGTTCGCGCCGCTGCGCGCGAGCAGCAGGTGCGCGTGGCCCGGCGCGATATACGCATGGCCCGGCAGCACGCGCTCGCCGTGCTCGGCTTCCTTCACGCTGATGCGGCACAGGCCGTTCAGGCGCTGCGCGAACGACTTCGTGAAGCCCGGCGGCATGTGCTGCGCGATCAGCACGGCCGGTGCATCGGGCGGCAGCGGCGTGAGCACTTCGCGGATCGCTTCCGTGCCGCCCGTCGATGCGCCGATGATGATCAGCTTCTCGGTACTGAGCAGCGGGTTGTTGATCATCGGCGCGTGGGTCGCGGCCGGAGGCGTGCCCGGCGCGCCAGCCGCGCCCGCATGGGCCGCAGCCGGTGCGGCGTGACGCGCCTGCACGCGTGCGCGCGCGGCGGCGCGCACCTTGTCCGCGAGCTTTTCCGCGTATTCGAGCATGCCGTCGCGAATGCCGACTTTCGGCTTGGTCACGAAATCGACGGCGCCCAGTTCGAGCGCGCGCAGCGTGATTTCGTTGCCGCGCTCGGTCAGCGACGACACCATCACGACCGGCATGGGACGCAGGCGCATGAGCTTCTCGAGAAAGTCGAGGCCGTCCATGCGCGGCATTTCCACGTCGAGCGTGAGAACGTCGGGGTTGTGCTGCTTGATCAGCTCACGCGCGACGAGCGGGTCGGGCGCAGTGGCGACGACCGTCATGTCCGGCTGATCGTTGATGATCTCCGTCATCAGACTGCGGATGAGCGCCGAATCGTCGACACAGAGAACCTTGATTTTTTGCACAGTGTTCACGCCTCCTCTACTGTCTTGGCGTTGTCTTGTCTGAGTGGCCGCAGCGGCGAGGAACCCGCCGCGCCGAAAAGTTCGACGCGGCTGCGAGTGCCCGCCTGCTGCGGTGAGGCCGGCTGCGGCGCGCGGGCTGCCGCGGCCCGCGTGCCCGCGAGTCCGAACAGCTCGACGCGCGCGCGCGCCTGGGCGAGCCTTTCGGCACGCGCCTCGGGAGATTGCCGCGCGAGCGCCTGTTCACGCTCGGCGACGCCCGGATCCTGCGTGAGCCGCAGCTTTTTCACCATCACCTGGCCCGTATGCGGCAAGAACGCGATCTTGCGCGGATGCGGGCCCTGAAGATCCTCGGCGACGATGCGGATGTGTTCGGTCGCGAGATAGCGGCGCACGAACTCGGCGTTGCGGTCGCCGATATTCATCGTCGTCATGCCCGCGAGCACCGCCGCGCCGCCGAACACTTTCGCTTCGAAGCGCTCGCGCCGACCGCCCGCCTTGATGAGCTCGTTGATGAGCACTTCCATCGCGTAGGCGCCGTAACGCATCGCGTCGGAGGCGGCCTGCGCGACATCGGCGCCGTCGTCGGGCAGCATGAAATGGTTCATGCCGCCGATCCCCGCCGTGCGATCCTGAATGCACGCGGCCACGCACGAGCCGAGCACCGTCATGAGCACCATGTCCTCGGCGGTCGTATAGAACTCGTTCGGCAACAGCTTCACGCCCTGGCGGTGGAAGTGGTTGTCGTAATAGAGGTTGGTCGCGATCGGCAGCGTGGTGCTCATGCAGGCGTTCCGATCGTGTCGCCGACGCGGCGCGCGGCCGACGTGGTGGCGGTGGCCGCGGTGGTCGCGGTGGCCCGCTCCCGCGCCAGCTCGTAGACGGTCTGGCCGCGCAGCCGGAAAGCCTGCGTGACGTAAGTGAAGTTTTCCGAATGCCCCGCGAACAGCAGTCCGTCCGCCTTCATCAGCGGCTCGAAGCGCGTGAGCACCCGCGACTGCGTCGGCTTGTCGAAATAGATCATCACGTTGCGGCAGAAGATCGCGTCGAATTGCTGCCGCAAACCGTAGTCCGCGTCGGTGAGATTGAGCTGCTCGAAGCGGATCATCTGGCGCAACTCGGGGCGCACCTTCACGAAGCCGTCGTGCGCGCCGGTGCCCTTCAGGAAGAAGCGCTTCAGACGCTCCGCCGAAAGGTGCTTCACCTGGTCGTAGGCATAGACACCCGCATTGGCCTTCGCGAGCACCTGGGTGTCGAGATCGGTCGCGAGCACGCGCGCGTCGCGCGCCGCACGCTCACCGAGCGCCTCGATCAGCGTCATGGCGATCGAATACGGCTCTTCGCCCGTGGAAGCCGCCGAACACCACACCGAAACCGGTTGCGTGCGCCGCTTCACGAACTCCGCGAGAATCGGAAAGTGATGCGCCTCGCGAAAGAACGCCGTGAGGTTCGTGGTGAGCGCATTCGTGAACGCCTCCCACTCGAGCGCGTCGTTGCCCTGTTCGAGCTGATCGAGGTAGTCCCGGAAGCTGTCGAGCCCGAGCGCGCGCAGGCGCCGCGCGAGACGGCTGTACGCCATGTCGCGCTTGTGGTCCGAAAGCGAAATACCGGCGCGGCGATGGATCAGCGCGCGGATCCGCTCGAAGTCCGCCGTGGTGAAATCGAAATCGCGGTTACCCTCGGCTGGCGCCGCACTCGCGCTCGCGCGCGTGGCGCGATCGTCTCGCCTTGAACGCGGATCGCTCATCGTCTTGCGCTCCCGCCGGATCTGGCCACACGCCCGGCCGCGCGCGCGGCGGGTTGCAGAGCGCCATGCGCGCCGCGCCGCGCGGCCGTCTCGTCGACGGCAGCACGGTACGTTTCATCGCGGCCGTGGACACTCGTGTGCATTGCGTAGCTCTTCCGATCTAGAACGTTTCCCAGTCGGCGTCCGCTGATGCGGCGCTCACGACCGGCTCGACGCGCGGAGCGGACTTCGTCGCCGGCCGCAGCAGAACCGGATCGGCGGCAGGCTTCGGCGACGCTGCGGGTGCGGCCGCGCGCTTCGCGGCGGGCGCTGCCTGCGTGGCTTGCGGCGCGTGCGCAGCCTGCGTGGCGACAGGCGCTGCGGACGCTGCGGACGTTGCCGGTGCTGAAGCAGAGCGCCCAGCCGTCGTGCGCGAGCGCGCGGACGCCGCGCCCGTGCGCCAGATTCCGAGCACGGTCTGCAAATTGCGCGTCTGCTCTTCGAGCGAGGCCGCCGCAGCCGCTGCCTGTTCGACCAGCGCCGCGTTCTGCTGCGTGACCGTATCCATCTGCGTGACGGCGCGGTTCACCTGTTCGATGCCGCCCGACTGTTCCTCGGAGGCCGAGCTGATCTCGCCCATGATGTCGGTCACGCGCCGCACGGCGAGGAGGATGTCTTCCATCGTCGTGCCCGCGCGGCCCACGAGCTGCGAGCCGCTTTGCACCTTCTGCGCGGAATCGTTGATCAGTTCCTTGATTTCCTTGGCCGCGCTCGCGCTGCGCTGCGCGAGGCTGCGCACTTCGCCCGCGACCACCGCGAAGCCGCGGCCCTGCTCGCCCGCCCGCGCGGCCTCGACCGCCGCGTTGAGCGCCAGAATGTTGGTCTGGAACGCGATGCCTTCGATCACGCTGATGATGTCGACAACCTTCGCCGAGCTGGCCGCGATGTCCTGCATCGTGTGCACCACTTCGCCGACCACTTCGCCGCCGCGCGTCGCGATATCCGACGCGTTGACCGCAAGCTGGCTCGCCTGGCGTGCGTTTTCGGCGTTCTGCTTCACAGTGCCGGTGAGCTGCTCCATGCTCGACGCGGTTTCCTGCAGCGAAGCCGCCTGCTGCTCGGTGCGCTGCGACAGATCGGTGTTGCCCATCGCGATCTCGCGCGCGCCGATGTCGATCGAACCCGCGCCCGTGTTCACGGCGTTCACGAGCGAGACAAGGCTCTCCTGCATGCGCTTGAGGCCCACGAAGAGACGGCCGATTTCGTTCGTGCGGTCGACTACGATGGACGTCGACAGATCGCCTTGCGCGATGCGCTCGCAGCAATCCACGGCTTCCTGGAGCGGTTGCACGATGAGCCCGCGCAGCGCGAAGCGGATCACGAGCACGACGACGAGCGCGACGGCGGACATGCCGACGATCAGCGTGCGCATGAACGCGATCCGCCCGCGCGCGTCGGCTTCGCGCTGCTGCGCGCCGTTCTGCAGGGCTTGGGCGAGCGGCGTGGCACCGTTGTCGTAGTCGACGAACAGCGGGCTGATCTTCGTGTCCGCGACCGCGCGATAAGCCGTCTGATCGTTCGCGCGCAGCGCCGCGATCTCGGGCTGCACGCCGTCTTGCAGCAGCGTCGCGCGCTTTTGCGCGAGCGTGTCGAGCGCAGCGGCGTCGATACCGCTCTTCGGCGCGGCCTGGAACGCCTTCCACGCGTCGTTGCCCTTGGCGAGCAGTTCGTCGGCGCGATCGAGCGCCTGCTTCGATTCGTCGGCCTGGTTCGCCACGGCGAGCGCGCTCGCGCGCTCGAGCGAGATGCGCGCGCGCAGCAGATACGACGACGCGTCGTTCAGCGAGCGCATCGCGACGACGTCGCCGTGCGCAATCGCGCTGAGCGAGTCGCCCGCGCCGCCGAGCGCGAAAAGGCCTAGCGCACCGACCAGAAAGGTCAGCAGGATCTGTACGGCGCCGACGCCGGTTAGCGTCGCGCGGATCGACCACTTGTGCAGCATCTCAATGGCTCCTGTGCTGTGCGAAAGGTTCAGTGAGCGTCGCACAAATCGTTATTTGCAGCGCGCCAAACAAAGGGCAGCTTGCCGCTCTTTTCGGCGGCTTGCCGCTCTTTCGCGCCTGCCCACACCGTGGGCCCCCCAGATACCGGTCCGCCGTGCCTACTTGGCGAGCGCCTCGATCAGCGCCATTTCGCGGCTCGTCATCAGCTTTTCGATGTCCATCAGGATCAGCATGCGGCCGTCCAGCGTGCCGAGGCCCGTGAGGAATTCGGTGGTGAGCGTCGCGCCGAACTCCGGCGCGGGCATGATCTGGTCTTGCTGCAGCGTGAGCACGTCGGACACGCCGTCCACGACCATGCCGACCACGCGATGCGCGACGTTCAGGATGATGACGACCGTCTGGTGGTCGTATTCGACGCGGCCCAGATGAAACTTGATGCGCATGTCCACGATCGGGACGATGATGCCGCGCAGGTTGATGACGCCCTTGATGAATTCGGGCGCATTGGCGATGCGCGTCACGCTGTCGTAGCCGCGGATCTCCTGCACCTTGAGGATGTCGATGCCGTACTCTTCCGCGCCGAGCGTGAAGACGAGGAATTCCTGACCGCCTGCTTCGGCTTGCTGCGCGTCGCGCCGGTGCGCGAGGGCTCCGGCTGCGCCGTTGCCGCCGTTGCCATTGATGGGTTGGACTTCTGCCACGTTAGCCCCTGAACAGTTTGAATTGGGTTGCAAAAGTAAGTCTGAAGCGCCTGCGGTCAGGCAAATTCGGCGAATGCGCCCGCGGCCTGCCCCGCGCCGTGGCTCAACCGCGTTTCGCGATTGAGCGCCGCCACGTCGACGATCAGCGCGACGCTGCCGTCACCGAGGATCGTCGCCGCGGAAATGCCGTGCACCTTGCGGTAATTCGTCTCAAGGTTCTTCACCACCACCTGCTGCTGGCCGACGAGTTCGTCGATCAGCATCGCGAAGCGGCGTCCTTCGGTTTCCATGATCGTCACGATGCCCTGCGTCGGCTCGGTGCGCGCGCCTTCCACGTTGAACACCTGATGAAGCGCAACCAGCGGCAGGTATTCGCCGCGCACGCGCACGACGCGGTCGCCGTTGGTCACCGTGTAGATGTCTTCGAGGCGCGGCTGCAGCGACTCCATCACGAAGTTCAGCGGCAGAATGAAGATCTCGCTGCCGACCTTGACCGACATGCCGTCGAGAATCGCCAGTGTGAGCGGCAGCACGATGCGCGTCGTCGTGCCCTTGCCCGCGTACGACGTGATTTCGACGTGGCCGCCCATCGCCTGGATGTTGCGCTTCACGACGTCCATGCCGACGCCGCGGCCCGACACGTCGGTGACCTGTTCGGCGGTCGAGAAGCCCGGCGCGAAGATGAGATTCCAGACCTCTTCGTCCGGCATCGTTTCGCTGACCGACATGCCCTGCTTGATCGCCTTCGCGAGAATCTTGTCGCGGCGCAGGCCCGCGCCGTCGTCGCTGACCTCGATCACGATGTTGCCGCCGTGGTGCGCGGCGGACAGCACGAGCTGGCCGGTCGCGTCCTTGCCCGCGGCGCGGCGCGCTTCCACCGTTTCGATGCCGTGGTCGAGCGAGTTGCGCACGAGGTGCGTGAGCGGATCGATGATGCGCTCGATCAGGCTCTTGTCGAGTTCGGTCGCCTGACCGAACGTCACGAGTTCCACGTCCTTGCCGAGCTTGGCCGCGAGGTCGCGCACGAGACGCGGGAAGCGGCTGAACACGTAGTCCATCGGCATCATGCGGATCGACATCACCGCTTCTTGCAGGTCGCGCGCGTTGCGTTCGAGCTGCGCCATGCCGTTGAAGAGCCGGTCGTGCAGCGCCGGGTCGAACGCATTGGCCGTTTCGGCGAGCATCGCCTGGGTGATGACGAGTTCGCCGACGAGGTTGATGAGCTGGTCGACTTTCTCGACGCCCACGCGAATCGAGCTGCCCTCCGCCGATGCGGCGGCGGCGGCCGGGCGGTGCTTGCGCTCGGCCTCGGGGGCATGCGCCGCACCTGACTGGCCCGGCGCGGCTTCGTGTTCGGGCTGGGCAGGCGCTGCGGCAGGCGCGGCTTGTGCGACTTGCGCGATTTGCGGCGCAGGCGCGACGGGCGCGGTCAGTGCGGTTGCGGGCGCGCTCGCTGCGGCCGGTGCGGCGACCGGCGCCGCGGGTTCGACCACCGCCTCGGGCTGCGCGGCAGCGGCAGCCGGCGCTGCGCCGCGTCCGATCGAGATCTGGCTGTCGTCGATCACGAAACAGCACACGGCGATGATGTCGTCCGAGGACACCTCGGTTTCGAGCCAGAGCGTGATGTCGTCGCCGGTCTTCACCTGCGCGACCACGCGGCCGAGGTTGCCGAGTTCTTCGGCGAGCAGTTCCTGATCCTTCGCATCGACACGGCGCAAGGTGATGCGCAGATGCGGGCCGTTTTCCGCGCCGCCGCCGCTTGTGCCACTTGCGCCGCCCGTGCCGCTTGCGGTCATCGCTTCGTCGACGACGTGCTCGGGCGCGCCGTTGGCCGATGCGGCCGGTGCGGCCGGTGCAGCCACGGCGGGTGCGGCAGGCGCTGCGGCGGGAGCGGCAGCAGGCGCTGCGGGCGCGGGTGCAGCAGGTGCGGGCATGCCGCGGCTTTCCGCGTAGAGCCGTTCGAGCTTCGCGCGCACGGCGGCGGCGGCGGCCGCGTCGGGCTCGGCGCTCGCGCGGTAGTCGGCGAGCTGGCCCGAGAGCACGTCCTTCGTTTCGAGGAACGTGTCGATCATGTCCTTGCGCAGCACGAGTTCGTTGTTGCGCGCGCGGTCGAGCAGCGATTCGAGAATGTGCGTCGTTTCGGTGAGCGCGGTGAAGCCGAACGTCGCCGCGCCGCCCTTGATCGAATGTGCCGCGCGAAAGATCGCAGCGAGATCCTCGGGATCGGGCTGGGCGACATTCAGGTTCAGCAGCAGCTGCTCCATCTGTGCGAGCAGCTCGTCAGCTTCGTCGAAGAACGTCTGATAGAACTGAGTGATGTCGAGTGTCATGCCTGATTCACCGCGATATGTACTTGTTGGGGGCTGCCGTTGCCGCTGTCTCGTGCGACGCGCCTCATGCCTGCGCCTCGCAGAGCGCGCTCGCAAGATCGATGAGCAGCTCCGGATCCACCGGTTTTTCCAGCCAGCCCGTCGCACCGGCATCGCGCAAGGCTGTCTTGAAGGTCTGATCCGATTCCGTCGTGAGAATGAGAATCGGCGTTTCGAAATACGAGGGGTTCGCGCGCAGCTTGCGGACCAGCTCGAGGCCGCTCACGCGCGGCATGTGCAGGTCGCTGAGCACGAGGTCGAAGTGCTGCGCGAGCGCGTGCTCGAGCCCTTCGTCGCCGTCCTTCGCGAGCGTCACGTCGTACCCGGCCTGGCCGAGCGCCGCCTGCAGGATCTCCCGCATGGATGCCGAATCGTCGATCGCCAGAATGCTTCTGATCATCGGTTTCTCGCTCGCGCTGTACCCGGGCCCGAATGCTTCATTGGGCGGGCGGCTGCGCCGGGCCCGGCGCTGCCTTTGTCGCTGTCGTTGTCCCTGCGGTTGCCGCTGCGGTTGTCCCCGCGGTTGCCGCTGCCGCTGTCGTTGTCACTGTCCCTGCCGTTGTCCCTGCCGTTGCCGCCGCGGTCGGCGCCGGCATCCCGGCGACCTTCATCGCGGGCTTGATCCGCACCGGCGCCGGCGCAACCACGGGCGCCGCCTGCCCGGTCGCCGGGTGCAGCGCGATCCCCGGCAGGAGCGGCTTGCCGGAACGCGCGGCGTCGTCGGACAGCGGCGTCGTCGTCGTGTCGTCTTGCATCAGCGCGTCTTCCGACTTCTTGTTCAGCACGATGATGCTGATGCGCCGGTTCTCCGGATCGAGCGGATCGGCCTTGTTCAGGTTCTGCGTGGAAGCGAGGCCGATCACGCGCAGCACCTTGCCGTCGTCAAGGCCGCCCGCCACCAGCTCGCGGCGCGACGCGTTCGCGCGGTCCGCCGAAAGCTCCCAGTTGCTGTAACCCTTCTCGCCGCCCGCGTACGGCACGGCGTCGGTGTGGCCCTGGACGACGATGCGGTTCGGCACGTCGTTGAGCGTCCTGCCGATCGCGAGCAGGATGTCGCGCATGTACGGCTCGACCACGTCGCGCGCGGTCGCGAACATCGGCCGCTTCTGCGTATCGACGATTTCGATGCGCAGGCCCGTGAGCGTCGAGTCGATGCGGATCTGCTGCTTGTACTGGCGCAGCACCGGGTTCGCCTCGATCGCGGCCATCAGCTTGACCTGCAGATCGTGCAGGCGCTCCTGTTCGCGGCGCTCGAGCGAGCCTTGCTGCTGCTTCGACGCTTCTTCGTCGTTAAAGCGCACCGAGGTGCGCTCCGATTGCAGCGTCTGGCCTTCGCTCTGGCGCATGACGCCTTGCTTGTCGGTCGAGATGTCGCGGCCGCCGCCCTTGAGGATGCTCGAATCCTCGGCGCTGCGGTCGCCGCCCCAAAGCGCGACCCTCAACGGCTGGTTGAAGTATTCGGCAATGCCGCGCAACTCCTTCGTGGTCACCGAACTCAACAGCCACATCAGCAGGAAGAACGCCATCATCGCGGTCATGAAGTCCGCATAGGCGAGCTTCCACGCCCCGCCGTGAAAGCCGTGGCGTGCAGGCGCGACGCGCTTCACGACGATCGTGCGATCCTTGTCCTTGCTCATCGTGCGCTTCCTTGCTCGTTCATCCCGTCTGCCTTACTTCGCCTTCACGCGGCGCACGTGATCTTCGAGTTCCGAGAACGACGGACGCTCGGTCGAGAACAGCACCTTGCGGCCGAATTCCACGGCGATGGCAGGCGCGTAGCCGTTCAGGCTCGCGAGGATCGTCACCTTGATGCACTGGAACATCTTGGTGGACTCGGTCACGCGCTGCTCGGCGAGGCTCGCGAGCGGCCCGATCAGGCCGTACGAAAGCAGAATGCCGAGGAAAGTGCCGACCAGCGCCTGGGCGATCATCTCGCCGAGCACGGCGGGCGGACGGTCCGCGGACGCCATCGTGTGCACCACGCCCATCACCGCGGCGACGATGCCGAACGCCGGCATCGCATCGCCCACCTTCGCGAGCGCGCTGGCGGGCGCCGCGCCTTCGGCGTGGTGGGTTTCGATTTCCTCGTCCATGAGGCTTTCGATTTCGAAAGCATTCATGTTGCCGCCCACCATCAGGCGCAGGTAGTCGGTGACGAATTCGATCACGTGCGGATCGGCGAGAACGCGCGGATATTGCGTGAAGATCGGGCTCTTCAGCGGCTCGTCGATGTCCGCTTCGAGGGTCAGCGTGCCTTCCTTGCGCGCCTTGGCGAGCAGGACGTAGAGCAGCGCGAGCAGCTCCATATAGACGTCCTTGTTGTACTTCGAGCCCTTGAACAGCGCCGGAATAACGCGCACGGTCGATTTGATCGTCTTGACGCCGTTGCCGAGGATGAAGGCGCCGACGCCCGCACCGCCGATCATGAGCAACTCCATGGGCTGCATCATGGCCGCAAGATGGCCACCCTCCAACACGTAACCGCCGAAGACGGACAGGATCGTTACGAGTGTTCCCACGAAAATCAGCACAGCCGGATCCTCACTAGAGAATGTGCCGCGTACCGCCGTCGGCCCGCGTCCTTAGCTGGTTTACGGCATCGCCAGGAAAAACTTTGGGATTGGACGCGTGCAGAGCAGCAACACACCGTCACTGATTTCGGGGACAGGTTCCTGCGCCAGTCGTTTAGCGGCTGAAACGCGTGTCCGCGCCAGTCAGTTCAAGGTCGCTGCGCCGTTCTTGCCGGACGCGCCGGATGCACCGCCCGCAGTGCCCGAAGTGCCCGCAGCGCTGGACACGCGGCGCGTTCGGCCCGCGCGCGAAGGCGGCTGGCACAGCCCGCAGACGTAACCGCGCCGCGGATCGTGCGCATGCGCGACGAAGTGGCCGCCGCAACGGCAGCACGGGCTCGCCTGCAGGAGCCCCGACGAGAAGTAGCGCACGAGCGTCCACGCGCGCGTGAGACTGAGCACGGGCTCCTCTTCCTGGAGGCGCACGTGTTCGAGATAGAGCCGGTAGCTTTTCACGATTGCGTGAATCGGCTCGCAGCGCGTTTCGCGGATGATGAACCGGTACGTGCCGTAAAACAGCGACGAGTGGACGTTGGGCTGCCACGTCATGAACCAGTCGGTCGAGAACGGCAGCATGCCCTTGGGCGGCGATGCGCCCTTCACTTCTTTATAGAGACGGATCAAGCGGTCGCGAGAGAGCGAAGTCTCCGCTTCGAGCACCTGCAGCCGCGCGCCGAGTTCGATCAGCTCGATCGCGAGCGCGATCTCCCTGACCTCGAGTACCACGCTCTTGGTCGCCATAGAGGCCCGATGAATACGGGAATGAGCCGTCACACCGGCCGCCAGGCCGGGCGCGGCGTGCCACATACAGACTCAGCCGATCTGGGCGACCGCCTGGCCCGCCATCAGGATGGCGGAGTGGGTCTGAGCCGACTTGCCCTTGTCGGCCAGCGCGCCGAGGATGGTGTGGTCGTCGAACCGGAAGCGGCAAAGCATCTGGTTCGAGGCGGCGAGCCGTACGGTTTGCGCCATCGAGAGACCGGCGAGAACGTCGGCGATCTGCTCGGAAATGCCCATGCGGAACATGCCGGCCGGCTTGTCCTCGCGCAGCAGGCGTTGCGCCAGCAACAGGTACGACAGGTTCACGTCCTTGATCTCACTGAGCATCTCGTTGTTCGTGCCGCCCATGGATTCCCCCCCGGGATTCGTATCGATTCGGCTGGTCAGGCCTACGTAAAACGTTTGCTCGTTCACATCCGTAAAAGCTGGCTGAACGGCTCATATAGATTGAACGCGCAATTGTGGCGAGGCCGTGCATCTTTGAATATTGGACGAATGCCGCAACGATCTGCGAGACATTGCCGCGTTTTCGTGTAGGAATTCTTCTGACAACAGAGAAAGAGGGAGGCAAGACGGGCGTGCGCCCATGTGCGCTGCATCTGCGATGCGCGAGGCGTGTACTGCGGGGAGCGCGAATTATAGGCCGTTTCCTTGCTGTAGCTCAAATTTGCTCATGTCCCGTGCGGACCGGTGGTGGCGGATGGCGGGCGAGTGGCGGGCGGATAACTGGCAACCAGCTGGCAAATAGCTGGCATATGGATTGCGAATCGCCCGCGCCACTGCGGCGTGCATGCAGGCATCCGCCGGGCGTCGCCCGCCGTCTGTCGTCTGCCGCGCGCGTGCGTCTGTGGCAATCCGCTGTAACAGCGCGCTGTTACAACGTTAAGCGATTGCAAAAGGACTCGTATCGGTGAGCCACATCCCCATAATCGGCCTCAGGGATAACCCGATACCGCAGCGTCCGCGCTGCCTTCGCCTTCACCCGTAGCGTCGCCCCGGCCTATGCACACGGAGAACATGCCCATGCGAATCGCACAGATTGCGCCGCTTTACGAAGCAGTCCCGCCGAAACTCTACGGCGGCACCGAGCGCGTCGTGTCCTACCTGACAGAAGCGCTCGTCGACCTGGGTCACGACGTGACGCTGTTCGCGAGCGGCGATTCGGTCACCGCCGCGAAGCTCGAACCGGCCTGGCCGCGTGCGCTGCGGCTCGATCCGACGATCCGCGACGCCCTGGCGCCGCACATGGTGCTGCTCGAGCACGTGCGCCGCGTCGCCCACGAATTCGAGGTGCTGCACTTTCACCTCGACTATCTGCCGTTTCCGCTTTTTTCGACGCTCGACACGCCGTTCGTCACGACGCTGCATGGCCGCCTCGACCTGCCCGAGCTGCAGCCGGTGTTCAACACGTTCGCGGACACGCCGGTGATCTCGATCTCGGATTCGCAGCGCCAGCCGCTCCGGCAGGCCAACTGGCAAAGCACGATCTACCACGGCCTGCCCGCCGGCCTGCTCACGCCGCAGACGGACCGCGAGCCGCAATATCTGGCGTTTCTCGGCCGCATCTGCCCGGAAAAGCGCGTGGACACCGCGATCCGGATTGCAGCGCAAAGCGGCCTGCCGCTGAAGATCGCAGCCAAGGTCGACAAGGTGGATCAGGACTATTTCAAGGCCGAAATCGAGCCGCTGCTCTCGCAGGCGCACGTCGAATTCATCGGTGAAATCGACGAGTCGCAAAAGCCCGCCTTCCTGTCCGGCGCAAAGGCGCTGCTATTTCCGATTGATTGGTCCGAGCCGTTCGGCCTCGTCATGATCGAAGCGATGGCTTGCGGTACGCCTGTGATTGCTTTCAATCGCGGCTCGGTGCCCGAAGTGATCGATCCGGGCGTGACCGGCTTTATTGTCGAGGACGTGCAAGGCGCAGTGGCGGCACTCGATAAAATCGAATCGCTTTCTCGCAAAGCCATTCGCGCGCAGTTCGACCGCCGTTTCACCTCGCATACCATGGCGCGCAATTACGTCGATGCGTATACCGCACTCATCGAGGGCGTTGGCCGTCAGGCACTGCGCTGTGTCGCCGCCGGCTGAATGACAGCCGACATGAATCATTGAGATAAAACCGACGAATACGTCATCCAAATCGTTTGCGTACTGTCGATTAGCGCCATTACCGTATTCGCATAAAAAGAGCCGCATGGAACCATGTGGCTCTTTTTGCATGCACGCATGCGGCATGCACCACCGGGGCAATAGCCGGGTTGCGGGCGCGCGCTTAAACCTCGCTGGCCCACGCCGCAAAACCTGGCTTTTGCAGGCTAAAGCCGGCTTGAGCTGATTTAACCTGTTTGGCCTGGCTTAGCCCATCAGAAAGCGTTCGCGATTTTTTCCCGCAATCCATTTGGGCGGCTTGCCGCGCCCGCTCCAGGTCGCGCCGGTTTTCGGATCCTGGTAGCGCGGAGGCAGCGGCGCCTTCTTCGGCGGGCGTCCGCGCCGGGCCGCGGCCACGAAGCCGAGGTCCTGGGCGCTCAGACCGTATTCCACAATCTTTTCGCGAATCATGGCAATCACATCCGCGATTTCGGTACGCCGCGCTTCTTCGGCCTGTGCCTGGAGCCTGGCGATCTGGGCTTTGAGTTCTGAATATTGCGACATTCCGATCCCCCTTTGATTACAAAGCTAAGCAACTCGAACCGAGATTAGTCGTAACGACAAGAATTAGCAATCACTATTAATACCGCTTTATCGGAATATTTCCAATATTTAACCATTGATCGCCCGCAGTCAAACCGCGCATCTGTAGTACGCAATAATGCGACCAAAGGTATCGGAATTGACAATCTTTGACACCCGCCGATCAATCGACTGCCTAGAATCGACCACTCCCTGACTCGATTCAGTTTTGTAAGCCCCTTTCAAAACATCTATTCGAGGTGTCGCATGATGCACTTATCCAAACGGCTCGCCGCCGAACTGTTCGGCACATTCTGGCTGGTACTCGGCGGCTGCGGCAGCGCCGTGCTCGCCGCCAGTTTCGGCGGCCCCGACCACGGCCTCGGCATCGGCTTTGCAGGCGTCGCGCTGGCATTTGGTCTGACGGTACTCACCATGGCCTATGCCATCGGGCATATTTCCGGTTGTCACCTGAATCCGGCGGTGAGCGTCGGCCTCGTGGTCGCCGGGCGCTTTCCCGCACGCGATCTCATTCCGTATATCGCGGCGCAGGTGATCGGCGCCACGCTCGGCGCATTCACGCTGTATCTCATCGCCCTCGGCAATCCGGAATTCGACCTTGCCACGAACAGCTTCGGAACGAACGGCTATGGCGAGCGCTCACCGGGTCAGTATTCGTTGATCGCCGCGTTCCTGTGCGAAGCGGTGATGACAGGCTTCTTCCTGTTCGTGATTCTCGGCGCCACCGACCAACGCGCGCCCGCCGGCTTCGCGCCGATTGCGATCGGCCTGTGCCTCACGCTGATCCACCTCATCTCGATCCCGGTCACCAACACGTCCGTGAATCCGGCGCGCTCGACCGGCCCGGCGCTTGTCAGCGGCGTTGAAGCGCTCTCCCAACTCTGGCTCTTCTGGGTGGCGCCGATCATCGGGGCAATCGTCGCGAGTCTCGTCTATCCGGCAGTGGCTTGCCGCCGCCAGGCAAGTTGAGGGGCATCCAACAGCGGACAGCCGAACACATCAACACCCGGCGGGAGCGCTCGACGGCGCCGCCCGCGCATGAGAACGGGCGCCACGGCGCCCGTCTTCCTTTCCGGCCCGGCTGTCCGCGCGCTGCTAGAATCGGGCGACCCACCGATCTTCCCGCCACGGCCCGCATCATGGAGCGCTCCTTCACCTCGCTTATCCGCATCGTCCTGTGCTTCGCGGCAGCATTAAGCGCCTGCGCGAAAGCGGCCGATACACCCGCTGCGCCCACAGCGCCCACAGCGCCCGAAGCGCAACACAATATCGAAACGCTCGTATTCGTTCGACACGCCGAAAAACCGCCCACGGGCCTCGGCCAGCTCAGCTGCAAGGGGTTGAATCGCGCACTTGCGCTGCCAGCGGTGATCGCCGCGAAATACGGCAAGCCCGACGCCATCTACGCGCCGGACCCGGGCGAGCGCAAAAACGACAGCGGCCAGCCGTACTACTATGTGCGCCCGCTCGCGACCATCGAGCCGACCGCGATCCAGTTCGGCCTGCCGGTGCAGACGCCGTACGGCTTTTCGCAGATTGGCGAGCTTGGCGGCACGCTCATCGATCCGAAGTGGGCGAACCGGACCGTGCTCGTGGCCTGGGAACATCGCGAGATCGAGGAGCTGGCGCGGCAGATCGTCGGCGCGCACGGCGGCGCAGCTGGCGACGTGCCGTCATGGAAGAGCGGCGATTTCGACAGCATCTACGTCGTGCGCGTCGACTGGAGCGGCGACACGCCACGGGCGCGTTTCTCGCACGAGCACGAAGACCTCGACGACCGCGCCGACGACTGCCCCTGCGCCGCACTGCCGCCCGCGCGCTGACGCGCCCGGCTCAGGAAACGGATTCGTCACCGAGTTCGAAAAGCTTGCGCAGATGCCGCGCGACGCCCGCCTCGAAGTTGTTGCCGATGCGCGGGACCTTCGGCAGACGTGCGATGAGATCGGGATTCGCGTTGTTCATCATGAACGGATGCCCGGCCGTTTCGAGCAGATCGATGTCGTTCATGTTGTCGCCGAACGCGACGCAGCCCGTCGTCGCGACGCCGAGCCGCTCGAGTACGACGCGCAGCGCGCGCCCCTTCGAAACGCCCGCCACCATCACTTCGAGACAGTCCGGCAGCGAATACGTGACGTAGAGCGCGTCGCCGAATTCGTCCGCGAGCCGCTGCGATACGCGCGCGAGATCGGCGGGGTCGCCGATATATAGCGCCTTGGCGATACCCACGCCGTCATGCGCGCGCAGGTCGGTCACACGATAGGTAAAGCCCGAATCCTGGTGAAAAGCGAGCAGTTCGGGCGCGTCGCGGTCGATGAACCAGGCATCGTCGGCGAAGAGGCTCACGATCACGCGGCCGTGCGTACCGGTTACCTCGGGCGCGACCAGACGCTGGACGATCGTTTCGGGCAGGTTCGCGGCGTCGATCAGCGTATCGTCCGGTGCATGGACGCGCGCGCCGTTCGAGGTGATCAGATACGGCCGGATGCCCAGCAGATCCCGGATACCGGCGACGTCGCAGTAGTGGCGCCCGGTCGCGATGACGAACCGCAGACCTTGTGCGTCGAGGGTATTGAGCGTGGCAACCGTGAACGGATCGAGCTGGTGATCGGAGTTGAGCAGCGTGCCGTCAAGATCGGTTGCGATGACCTTGTACATGGGAGTCGGACAGCAGGTGTTAAACGCTTAATGCTAACACCGCCTCGGTAACGCTGCGCCGTTCGCTCCTGCTCGATTTCCGCTCCCTGATTGGGAACCGGCGTTGCGCCCGGCGCGCCGCCGCCCTGTCCACGCTTGCTGCGCTTGCTACGCTTACGTCTACGCCTGCGCGAGCCGTGCGGCTTCGCGCTGCGCCAGCCGCAGCGCACCGCTCGTCGAATCGGCGAGTGGTGCGCGCAGCCGCGCACGCACCGCCTGCGGCACCCATTCGCGCAGCGGCTGGCCAAGCCCGCCCGAGAGCGCGGCGGGCAACGTGGCAGTCGGGTCGAGCGCGCCAATGAACTGTGCGATGGCTTCGCCCGCTTCGGCCAGCAGCTTCGCGGCAAACGGATGCTCGCGATGCGCGAGCACCACGGGCGCGAGGCTGGCGTAGGCGGTCTGGTTCGCCGCGCACAGCCAGACGATGAGACTGTCGCGATCGGTCGAGCCGGTATGGGCGAGCAGCGCCTGCGCGAAGGCATCGAGCGGCGCGCGGCCATCCAGCGCCTGCTGCGCCCAGACGATTGCGCGCAGGCCAAACCAGGCGCCGCTCGCCTCGTCCCCGGACGGAAAGCCGAAGCCGCCTGCGATCCGGCACGCGCCCGCACTGTCGAGTGCAGCGGCGATGCTGCCCGTGCCAAGCGCGACCACCACGCCGGGCTCGCCGCCGTGCGCACCGAGCAATGTCGTGTAGGCGTCGCTTTCCACGGCGAGGCCCGCCACCTGCGGCGCCTGCTGGCGAAACGCGGCGAGCCAGTCCGGGTTGTTCACGCCCGCGAGCCCGCAGCCGAGCACGCAGCGCGACCAGTCGAACGTCAGCCCCGCGTTGGCGAACGCGGCACGGCAACCCGACTCGATGGATTCCCACGCGCGCGCGATGCCAAGCCCGAGGCCCGAAGGGCCCGCGGCGGCGCGCGCGAGTTCCACGCCATTCGCGTCGCCAAGCGCCACGCGCGTGCCGGTGCCGCCGCCGTCCACGCCGATCAGCCAGGTGTGTGTCTGCATGATGATGAGTGCCGCTTTTATTGGGTGATGAGCCGTGCCGCAGAGACTAACGGGTCCGTGGCGTTCGCACAATTGGCCGGATGACCAGGGTGGCCCGGCATTCGCGATCCGCTATGCTGGCGTGAACTGAACGAACTGGCGGCAAGGAGAAATCGACGTGAGCGACGCAAGCGACGTGACTGGGACAGCGCAGCGCTGCAACTGGGCGACGACCGAAGCGATGGCGCACTACCACGACACCGAGTGGGGCGTGCCGTCGCGCGACGACCAGCATCTATACGAGATGCTCGTGCTGGAGGGCGCACAGGCGGGTCTTTCGTGGTCCACGATCCTAAACAAGCGCGAGGGATACCGGCGTGCATTCGCGCAGTTCGACATCCAGAAAGTCGCGCGCTTCACACCGAAGCACGTCGAAACGCTCATGCAGGACGCGTCCATCGTGCGCAATCGCGCCAAGATCGAGGCAGCCATCGTCAATGCGCGCGCGGTGCTGCAGATTCAGGCCGAGCACAGCTCGCTTGCGAAATTCATCTGGTCGTTCGTGGACGACACGCCGATCCAGAACGACTGGCCCTCGTATCGCGACGCGCCGGCCTCCACCGATATCTCGGACGCACTCAGCAAGGCGCTCAAGAAATACGGCTGCAAATTCGTCGGCACGACGATCTGCTATGCGTTCATGCAGGCGGTGGGCATGGTCAACGACCATGAGCGCAACTGCATCTGCCGTGCGAACTGCGCGGCGCAGGGCAAGCCGCGCCGTGCGGCGCATAACGCCTGATCGTGTGCTCGTAGTGGCCCTCGCGGCCACACCGGCCCCACCGGCCATTGCGAGCCCGAACCGGAAAACAAACCCGCTCACGAGCCGCCGCCCCAAATGCAAACGGCGGCGCAGCTTCTAATGAAGCATGCGCCGCCGTCGGCGGAACGCTTGAAACGCGAAAAAGCTTAGTGGAGCTTCTTCGGCAGCTGCTGGCTGCGCAGGCGCTTGTGCAGGCGCTTGACTGCTGCTGCCTTCTTGCGCTTACGAACAGCCGTCGGCTTTTCGTACGACTGGCGCTCACGCAGCTCGGCGATCAGGCCGTTCTTTTCGATTGCACGGCGAAAGCGACGGATCGCGACTTCGAACGGCTCGTTTTCTTTCAGGAGAATCGTCGTCATTTCTATACCTTTAAATTACTGAATTGGGTTGGTCTTGCACGAATGGCATGGGCCTCATGCATCTGCCTGCATCCACCTCATGCCGGTGAGGAGCCACTTCCGAAGCGACTAATACTACGGGCGCTACCCCACCTGTTTCGTCGCAGCAAGAATCACCCCCTAAAGGCGCGACGAATAAAAAATTTGGGTAAAAATTCCATCGAGCCGGGGATTGTACCTGAAAAATCAGGATTCGCACAGGATTGCACATCACCCCGCTCTTTTTCCCCATTTGGATCAGGTACTTAGAAAAATGCCTACCTATGCGCTCGCGTCGTTGAGCGCCTGAATATCGGCGGGATCGAGCTTCAGGCGCACCGCCGCCGCAAGGCTTTCCAGTTGTTCGAGCGAGGTCGCGCTCGCAATCGGCGCCGTAATGCTGGGCCGCGCGATCAGCCATGCGAGCGCCACCGCCGCCAGCGTCGCGCCGTGCCGCTGGGCGATGTGGTCGAGCGCCGCCAGAATGCGAATGCCGCGGTGATCCAGATATTTCTCGACGCGCGAGCCGCGCACGCTCTTCGCGAGATCTTCACGTGAACGGTATTTGCCCGACAGGAAGCCGCTTGCGAGACTGTAATAGGGCACGACAGCCAGCTGCTGCGCGAGCGCGACCGGTTCGAGGTCGGCTTCGTAGTGCGCACGGTCGTACAGATTGTATTCGGGCTGAATAATCTGATAGGCGGGCAACCCGCTCTTGCGCGCGACGGCCAGCGCCTCCTCGATACGCGCGCCGCTATAGTTCGACGCGCCGATCACGCGCACCTTGCCCGCGTCGATCAGTCGCTGATACGCGCCCAGGGTCTCTTCGAGCGGCACCTTCTGGTCGTCCTCGTGCGAGAAATAGACGTCGATATAGTCCGTCTGCAAGCGCCGCAACGAGTCCTCCACGGCCGCCGCGATGTTGGACGCCGACAGGCCCGGGCGCTGCGCGGACTTCGCCACTTTGGTTGCGATCACCACCTTCTCGCGCTTGCTGGTTTTCGCGAGCCACTTGCCGATGATCGTCTCCGATTCCCCGCCCCGGTTGCCGGGCACCCAGGCCGAGTAAACGTCCGCGGTGTCGATGAAATTCAGGCCTGCATCCGTGAAGGCGTCGAGAATCGAAAACGAGGTTGCTTCGTCGGCGGTCCAGCCGAACACGTTGCCGCCGAACATGAGCGGTGCGACCTGCAAGGCGGAAGTGCCGATCCTGCGCTGTTCCATGGACGATGTCTCCGTATGAATGCCGGGGCCGCTGGCAAGCCCGAAATATCGAGCATACGCCGGCTCCGGACGGGTTGCAGGCGCCGGTGCTTCGAGGGGGCGTGACACTTCCTTCACACCAATGTTTGCATCCGGGCCTCAAGTTTTGTTTACCAGCGCCGTCAACCTTCACTGAGGCGGCCAGCAATGAAGTGTGCTTCCGCCGATTGCAACGTGGCCTAAGTTCACAGACTAAAGCCTCAACGGAGAATTAAATGCTCTCGATCAATACCAACGTATCGTCGCTGATCGCACAGAACAACGTGACGAACACCGGCAGCGCGCTCACGCAAGCGATCACGCGCCTCTCGTCGGGCAAGCGCATCAACAGCGCGGCAGACGATCCCGCAGGCATCGCGATTGCCAGCACGCTGCAGACGTCGATCAACGGCCTGAACCAAGGTGTTGCGAACGCGAACAACGCAGTTTCGATGGTCCAGACGGCCGGTTCGGCGCTGATGCAGATCCAGAACGCACTGCAGTCGATCTACCAGGCTGCCGACAATGCACTGGGACCGGATAACACGTCCGCCAACATGGCGTCGTACCAGAAGACGGTTTCGCAGCAAATCGCTGAAGTGAACCGTATCGCTTCGCAAACCACGTTTAACGGCCTGAACCTGCTGAACGGCACGTCTGGCGTGCTGGACGTCCAGGTCGGCGTGGCCGTCGGCCAGACCGTCAAGCTCGACCTGAGCCAGAGCCTCTCGGCTGCCAACCTCGGCGGCGGCTACGTCCAGGCCGGCAACACGCTGGGCCAGCTGAACAACATCAACCTGACTTCGGCCGGCGCGGAAAACACCTCGGGCAATCCGGGTGCGATCACGTCGATTAACGTGATGTCGAACGGTTCGGGCGGCTTCATCTTCACCGACCAGAACAACCAGGTCCTTTCGACGACTGTTTCGAGCGCGCTGTTCTCGACGGTGACCAACAACGGCGTCACGAATCTTGAACTGAACTCGGGCGCGGGCAACGGCCTGCTGCAGACGAACGAAGCTTCGGCGATCAAGACTGCATTCTCCGCCAACAGCGCCACGGCTCTGTCGGGTACGGTGTTCGGCGTCATCTCCGGCCTCAACGCCGATCCGGTGACGGGCACGAACGAAACCACGCCGGGCACGGCTGGCGTGATCACGTCGGTGACGGTCGAGTCGAACGGCAACAAGGGCATGCTGTACTACGACCAGAACGGCAATCAGCTCTCGAGCCAGGCCGTCAATGGCCTGTTCGCCGGCACCGGTACGGGCTTCTCGATGGCTGCTGGCATCGAAAACACCTTCGACGGCCTCAACGCATCGTCCGGTGGCGCGGCTGCAAACACGGCAGCGGACGCTTCGGGCGTGGTCTCGACCCTCGGTCAGATCAACCTGAACAACACGCCGACCAACGTTGCATCGATCAACGTCAGCACGGTTGCAGGCGCGAACCTCGGTCTCGAAGTCGTCAACAACGCACTGGCATCGATCGCCAACCAGCTCGCTACGCTCGGCTCGGTCCAGACCCGCTTCACGGGTCTCGCAACGGCTCAGCAAGCCGCTTCGACGAACATGTCGACCGCCCGTTCGACGATCCAGGACGCGGACTTCGCGGCTGAATCGGCAAACATGAGCAAGGCGCAGGTTCTGCAGCAAGCCGGTATCTCGGTGCTGGCTCAAGCAAACTCGCAGCCGCAGCAGATCCTCAAGCTGCTCCAGTAAGGCCGCATGCAGTAAGCTCTTCTCGCCCCTGTCCACAGGGGCGAGTACGGACAAGCGGCCGGGTTCTCCCAGCGCTTGTCCGTTTCGCTTTATGTTTCGCTTTGTCCCAGGACGCGTGCGGAATTCGCCAATTCGCGCGCACCCGATCCCGAATTTTTGGCCCGGACCACCCGCCGGTCGGGGCCAGACGAGGAGTACGCTGTGTCGACCATCACCGGAACGTCGAGCCAAACCCCAACCGTGGCTTCGGCCCAGACCGCCGCGCAGGCTGCATCGGCCGCCGCGCAGCAGGCGCTGCAACAAGCCGGGCAATCGCTGATCAGTGGCTCGACCGGCAATACTTCTCTCGATCCGCAAAGCATGGTCACCGCGCTCGTCAACGCGAAGGTGGCCGGCCAGCAGGCGTCGCTGCAAATCGAGGCGGCAACCGACAACGCCGCAATCTCCAATATCGGCCAGCTCTCCGCCTCACTGGCGGGATTGCAGGCCGCCCTCGCGCCGCTTCAGAGCGGCGCGCTGATGAACGCGTTCACGGCTACCGCGAGCGGCAGCGGCATCGCCGCGACGGCCGGTTCCGGCGCGTCGGCCAGCGGGTATTCCGTGTATGTCGGGCAGATCGCCCAGACGCAGAGCCTCACATCGGCTGCCATTCCCGTCGCCAGCACCGCGACGATGGGCACCGGCTCGATGACGATTTCGGTCGGCAGCCAGTCCATGACGCTCAACATCGGCTCCGGCAGCCAGAGCCTGAGCCAGATCGTTTCGGCCATCAATTCGTCGAGCAGCAACCCGGGCGTTTCAGCCTCGGTCGTGACCGGCTCGGACGGCTCGCACCTCGTGCTGAGTTCGACGCTGACCGGCGAGGCCAACACGATCAACGTATCGGTCAAGGCGGACTCCCCCACCAGCGCACTCGCCAAGCTCGGCGGCGTGCAGACGATCCAGGGCGGCACCTACGCGTCAGCCGGCATTGCCAGTGCGACGACGGCGAGCGGCGACGGCTCCAGCCTGACCATCAGCGTCGGCAGCAGCTCGTTTTCGGTCACGCCCACGGCAGGCGACACGCTGGCGAACATCGCGTCCGAAATCAACACGGCGGGTGCGGGCGCGAACGTGAGCGCCAGCGTCGTCACGGACAGCGGCGGACAGCAGCACCTCGTGGTCACCCAGCCGGGCGGCAGCTCCGCCTCGCCGGTGACGGTCACCGCGAATGCCTCGACGGACGCTATGCTCACGGCAATCGCCAAGGCGTTGCCCGCGTCGACCCCCGCGCCGGCCACCGGCACGTCAGTCGGCGCATCGTCGATCATCGCGCTCAGCGGCGCTGGCTGGACCCAGACGTCGGCCGCGCAAAGCGCCCAGCTCACGATCAACAGTACGAAGATCACGAGCGCGCTGAACACCGTCAACGCGCTGTCCGGCGTGACGCTGAGCCTTTCGTCGGCGGCGGTGGGCACGAACCAGACGCTGACCGTCGCGCAAGACACGACGACGATGGCCAATGAGATCAGCACGTTCGTGACCAGCTACAACAGCGTGGTCAGCACGATCAGCTCGCTGACCCAGTTCGACGCGACCAACCCGACCGGGTCCGGCACGATGCTCGGCGATTCGATGATCAATGCGATCACCTCGAGCTTCGGCACGATCATCGGCGGGCGCGTCAAGGGCTCGGGCGTGACCGCCACGCTGGCGGACCTCGGCGTCACGCTGAACTCGAACGGCACGCTGTCGCTGAACTCGACGACGCTCGGCAATGCGCTGCAGAACAATTCGTCGAAAGTCGCGGCGCTGTTCAATTCGACGAACGGCATCGGCCAGCAGCTCTATTCGAAGCTCAAGACGTTCACGCAGACGGGCGGCGCCATCTCCCTGCGCGAAACCGCACTGAGCAACGATCTGAAGAGCGTCACGACACAGACGAACAAGCTGCAGACGTACATCGCGCAGCTCACGTCGATGTATCAGGACCAGTTCACGCTGCTGAACACCATCATGTCGACGACCAACAACGAGACGCAGTATCTGACGCAATTGTTCGGCGGTGCCAACAACACGGGCACGCTGAACAAGAGCTCGTAAGACGGACTGGCCATCGTATGAACGCGCCCGAACTGCTCAAGCGCGTGCTCGATCTGACACTTCAGATGGAGCACGCAGCGCAGATGGACGACTGGGAATGCGCCGTGCGCCTCGCGCGCGAGCGCAATCCGCTTCTGATGTCGCTGAGCGAGCCGAAATCGCCGGAGGTCCGCGCCGCCATCGAGCGGATCCAGACCCTGACGATCGCCATCAACCAGCGGGCCGAGACGGCTCGCTCGGAGCTTTCCTCCGAGTTTCGCGCGGCGATGAGCAACGCTTCAGGCGCCGCCGCCTATCAGCGCGCGGCCTCGCTCTAAGCCTGCCCTTGCGGGCCCCCCGGCGGCACGTCGCGACCGCCGCCTCCACTGTTCGAATTGCCCGGCAATCCGGTGCTTGCTTGGCCAATTGCCGCGCCCGGCGCGCCGCTACACTGACCGGACATGCTTCTTTGTGCGCCCTGCCATGACCGCCACGCCGCTTGCCCTAGCCGATTCGGCTAACGCCGACATCCTGTCTCTCGCCGCCACGCTCCCCGCCGATCAGCGCGCCGCGCTCGTGCGCGACTTCGTCGCCACGATCGACAAGCTCACGTCGATCGAACAGCACGACGACGCCTGTGCGATTGCGCGCCAGATGACGCAGATCCTCCCCAACGAGGGCTACGGGTGGAAGACGCTCGCCTACGACCGCCTGCGTCGCGGCGATCTGCCGGGCTCGCGCGACCTGCTGCGTCAGGCGGCGTTGCTGCTGCCGCCCGATCCTCAGCTTGCAACGCACCTTGCGGCGGCCGAAGCGATGTTCGCAGCAGGGGCGGCAAGCCGTGCCGGGCAGCATGAAGAAGCGATCCGGCAATTCGAAACCGTGCTGGCGGTGTATCCGCACTATCCGGATGCGAACCACGGGATCGCACTCGCCCTGCTTGCGCTCGGCCGGCCGCTTGAAGCACTGCCGCGCCTCGAAACGGCGCTCGGCATCAATCCGAACAACGGCCAGTACTGGGCGAACTATGTCGATGCACTGATCCATGCCAAGCGCCTGAAAGCCGCGTGGGTCGCCCTGGAGCTCGGGCAGCGCCATGGCTTGCAGGGGCCGGTGGTCAATCAGCTTATCGACCTGATGAGCCACTTGTCGAATGGCGGCAGCTACAACATCCAGAGCCCTGCCAACCCACCTGCGGGAAGCGCAGTGCAAGAACGGCCCTCATCGCAGACAAAATCCGGCCCGGCGGCGAGCCACCGGAACGGAAAGCAAAAAGAGCCGACGCGCAAACAGCTTGAATCACTCGCCGAGCCGTACAACAACCGTCACTTCGAAGTGGCCGAAAAAAATGCCCGCGCGTTCCTCAAAAAGTTTCCCGGTCATGCGATGGGTACGAAGGTTCTCGGCGTCGCGCTGTATTCGCAAGGCAAGCTTGATGCCGCATTAAGCGAGCTCAACGCTGCATACGAGCTTAATCCTGAGGATGCCGATGTCCTCCATGGCTATGCGGCCACGCTCGAAGCCCAAACCCGTCACGATACCGCGCTGACAATCTGCCGCAAGCTGGCTGAATTCCACCCGGAGCATCCCGAAGGCGCCCGGCTGGAGGCCATTATCCTCGCGTCACTCGGACGTCTCGACGAAGCAGAACAATGCTTTGCTCGCGCATGGAAGACCACGACCGATCCAGCCCTGGTCGCCTTGGCCCAAGGGGCGCTTCACATCCGCCAGGGGCGCATCGAGGACGCAACCGCACAGTTCCGGCTCGCGTTGCAGCATTCGCCCGACAGCGACATGAGCTGGAGCAATTTGCTGTTCACACTGACGCACAACGAAGCCATCAGCGCGGATCAGCTCTTTGCCGAACACGTGCGCTACGGCGAGCACTTCGAGCCCCGATTCCGTGCCAGGTGGTCCGGGCATCCGAACACGCGCGAACCCGAGCGCAGGCTGCGCATCGGCATCATCTCGGCGGACCTGCGCGCGCATGCCGTTTCGACTTTCCTGCTGGCCGTACTGCCCGGACTCGCGAGAGACCCGGGCCTTGAGCTCCATGCTTATTCCAATACCCCGGGCAGCGACCACGTTACCGAAAAGCTACGGGCGCATTTCGCGCACTGGCGCAACATCTGCGGTGTATCGAACGACGAGGCAACACGGCAAATCCGTGCTGACCGCATCGATATCCTGATCGATCTTGGCGGGCACACAGCCCTTAACCGCCTGCTCGTGCTGGCACGCAAAGCTGCGCCGGTCCAGGCGTGCTGGATAGGCTATCCCGGTACAACGGGATTGAGTGCAGTCGACTATTTTCTGGCGGACCGCTTCTGGGTGCCCAACGACGCATTCCGCGCGCGCTTCACGGAAAAGATCGTCTATTTGCCCGCCGTCATGCCATTCCATCCGGCGGACAATGCGCCACCGGTCAATGCGCTGCCAGCGCTATCCAACGGCTATGTGACCTTCGGCAGTTTCAACCGGCTCGAAAAGCTGCGGCGCCCCACGATCGCGTTGTGGGCGCAATTGCTGCGCGCATTGCCCAATGCACGCATGCGGATCGGTGCCATGCCGAGTGACGATACCGGTCCAAACAAGCTGCTTGCGTGGTTCGACGAAGAGGGTATTGCGCGCGAACGGTTCGACTTCTGCCCACGCAGTTCCGTTGCAGTGTTCCTGCAGCAGCATTACGCAGTCGATATATGTCTCGATTCGATTCCGTACGGCGGCCTGACCACCGCACTTCAATCGTTATGGATGGGCGTCCCCACGTTGACCCTCGCCGGCGAAACCGTGCCGGGGCGAAGCGGATCGACTGCGATGAGTCATGCAGGTCTCGAGCAGTTCGTCGCCACCGGCCCGCAAGACTTCGTGCGGCGCGGCATAGCGTTGGCGAACGAGATCCCGACACTGGCCGAACTGCGTGCGACCATGCGCGAGCGCTGCCTCAAGTCGCCCATGTTCCAGCCGGAAGTCGTCGCGAGCGAGGTAAGCCGGGCGCTGCGCGTGATGTGGCGGCGCTGGTGCGCCGGGCTGCCGGCGGAAACTTTTGATGTGACGGCGCAGGACGCGCCATGACGCGACCCAAACAACGCCACCTCCCGCGAGGCGCGCTGAAACCGGTGGCTCAGAGCATGCCGCCCGCCGATACGGGCCATGGCTCAGCCTTGCCCACCCGGGCGCAGGGCGAGGCGGCGATCGCGCTCTTCAACGCCGGGCGGCTTGACGAAGCCAATGCGGCAGCGAGCGCGTTGATCGAACAGTTTCCCGCTCACCCGCTCGGCTGGAAGGTGCGCGCGATCAGCCTGTACCAACTGGGCCAGCATCTGGCAGCCGAACCGTATCTGCGGCGCGCTCACGAACTGCTTCCGAACGATCCGGACGTGCTGCAGGGATATGCTGCGCTGCTGGAAGCCAAAGCTGACCATACGGATGCCGAACGTCTCTGCCGCAAGCTGCTTGAAGTCACTCCGGGACACGTGGAAGGCACGCGCCTCCTCGGCGTTATCTTGATGGCCACCGATCGCGAGCGTGAAGCCGAGCAATACCTGCTGCAAGCCGCGCAACTTGCACCAGACTCGGCGCTCGTATGGAACTCGCTCGGCTCGCTCTATTTGCGCCAGGGGCGAGTCGAGGAGGCGATGCGCCAATTCCTGCACTCGCTCGATCGCGACTCCGGCGATGCTGCCACCTGGAGCAATTTGCTGTTCTGCGTCACGCATAGTGAAAACGTCGAACCCGACGCGCTATTCGCTGCGCATTGCGGTTTTGCCGAACCATTCGAAGCACCCCACAAACCGCATTGGCCACGCCATGCGAATTCGCACGAACCCGAACGCGTGCTGCGGATCGGCTTCGTCTCGGCCGATCTGAACCGGCATCCGGTCGCGAACTTCATCGAACCGGTGTTGCCGCACCTTGCGCGCGACACCGGTTTGCGCCTGTATGCTTATTCGAATACCGTCCGGCCAGACGCTATCACCGAGCGGTTACGCCGTCATTTTGCGCAATGGCGCGACGCCAGCGATATGGACGATGCCGCTCTCGTGCGTCAGATCGAGAACGATGGCATCGACATCCTGATCGATCTGTCCGGCCACACCGGCTATAACCGGCTGCCCGCGTTCGCGCGCAAGCCCGCTCCCGTGCAGGCCAGCTGGATCGGCTACCCCGGCACGACTGGCCTCACCGCAATCGACTATTTTCTGGCGGATCGCTACTGGACACCGTCTGCGCAATTCGAAGCGCAATTCACCGAAAAAATCGTCTATCTGCCCGCCGTCGCGCCTTTTCTGCCGGAACAGGATGCGCCGCCGTTGAATGAACTACCGGCCCTGCGCAACGGCTACGTAACGTTTGGCAGCTTCAACCGCATCAATAAGTTGCAACGCAACGTCGTCGCGCTCTGGGCCCGGTTGCTGCGTTCGGTGCCGACCGCCCGCCTGAAGATCGCCGCCATGCCCCCGGATGGCGCACTCGATGCACAACTATCCCAATGGTTCGCGGAGGAAGGCATCGAAAGCGAGCGGCTTGATTTTCACCCGCGCATGCCGGTCGCCGAGTTTCTGCAACTGCATCACGAAGTCGATATCGCGCTCGACACGTTCCCGTTCGGCGGACTGACAACCGCACTGCAGTCGCTCTGGATGGGTGTGCCCACGTTGACATTGCCGGGCCGGACCGTGCCGGGACGCAGCGGGGCGACGGTCATGGGACATGCCGGCCTGGAGCGCTTCGTCGCCAGCGATACAGAGGACTTCGAGCGACGCGGTGCGGCGCTCGCCGCCGATCTGCCTGCGCTAGCCGAACTGCGAGCCGGCATGCGCGAGCGCTGTGCGGCATCGCCGATGTTTCAGCCCGAGGCACTCGCACGCGGCGTCAGCGAAGCGTTGCGCACGATGTGGCGGCGCTGGTGCGCAGGACAGCCGCCGCAATCGTTCGACGTATCGGAAGAATCCCTCATCAAACCGTCCGCATTGCAGACGAATGTCGCGATGAAAAATTTCGTCTATCAGATATATCGATCGCCCGAAACGCGAGCGGCGCTCGATCCGGGTTTCATCGCGCTCGACAACACGGAGCCGCGGCCCACATCGACCGACTGGCCCGAATACTGGCCGATCCGCCGTTTCCTGACCGAAAACACGCTCGACCCAGCGGCACGCTACGGCCTTTTCCCGGCGGACTTCCACGAGAAAACGTCGCTCACGGCGAATCAGGTCCATCAGTTTCTGGCTTCCACGCCGGACGATGTGGACGTCGTGACGTTTTCGCCTTGCTTCAGTCGCGGCGCGCCATTCAGGAACATGTTCGAGCAGGCGGAATATGGCACCCCTGGTATCGCAGCGGTGTTCGAGGGCGTGATTGAATCCATCGCGCCGGGCGCGGACGGCAAAACGGTGCTGGGCAACCTCGTCATGAGTTCCGTTGAAACCGTGTACGGCAACTGCTTCGTCGCCAAGCCGCGTTTCTGGCAAAGCTGGCTGAACGTGTGCGAAGCGATTTTTACAGTTGCCGAAGCCAACAACAGCGCCCTTGCCCGCTTGCTGAACGCCCCCGTGCGCAGCGAACCGCCCATGCTGGCCCGCGCGCTTGTCGTCGAACGCATCGCATCGCTGCTCCTAAGCCTCACACCCGCCGCCTGGAAGGTCCGGCCTTACGATTCGATGTCCATGCCGGACGCGAATGTTGCCAGCGCCTGCCGAAACGAACTGATCGAACTCGACGCGCTCAAGCTGGCTGCCATTCATACGGGTAATCAGGTGTATTACCGTAAATTCCTCGAACAGCAGCGAGGCGTACTCAAGCGCATCGAAGCACTCGCTACGCCCAATCAGACGTCGGGACTTCGATGAAGCATTACATCCATCAGATTTTCTACTCGCCCGAATCGCGTGCGAGGCTCGACCCGGGTTTCATTCCGCTCGACAACTCCGGACAGCGTCCCGACTGGTACGAATACTGGCCGATACGCCGCTTTTTGCTGGAAAAAACGTTAGATCCGCATGCGCACTACGGTTTCTTTTCGCCGAAATTCGCGGAAAAGACCGGCTTGACCTCCGCGCAGGTCGCGCAGTTTCTGGCCGATACGCCCGACGACGTGGACGTCGTCACGTTTTCGCCGTACTTCAGCAACATCGCGTTCTTTAGAAACGTGTTCGAGCAGGCCGAATACTGGCATCCGGGCATCGCCTCGACGCTCGCAGGCGTGCTGAAGCTGATCGCGCCGCACCGGGATTGCGAACCGCTCATGAACGGCCTCGTCATGAGCGCCGCCGGAACGGTGTACTGCAATTATTTCGTTGCCAAGCCGCGCTTCTGGCAGCACTGGCTCGCGCTGTGCGAGCGCATTTTCGAAGTTGCGGAAGCGGGCGGCACCGAGCTTGCCGCGCAACTTAACAGCGACCGCCGTTACGTACTGCCGACGCCTGCCAAGGTGTTCGTGATCGAACGCATCGTGTCGATCATCCTGAGCACCGAGCCGGACCGCTGGAAAGTCAGAAATTACGATTCGACCGTGCTGCTCGCCGATAACGGGCTGCTGGACGGGAAATACCGCGAGGAAATGGTGGTGCTCGATGCGCTGAAATACGCGGCGAGCGTCACGGGATTTCGCGGGTATTACGAGCAGTTCGTGCGGGCGAGAGAACGACTGCTAATGCGCTACCAAAGCGAATCCGCGGCACCGCGTCAATCCGCCCCAGTTGGGAGATTACGGTCGCGGTGATACCACTCGATCTATCGGGGTTCAGTCCACATATTTCGCGGATGCCATATTTGCAGACTATCGTCATGGCTTCATGGCCGTCCCCCGTTCTCCCGGACACATCAGCCAGGCTGATGTAATAGCCGTTATACGACGCCCGCGAGAAGGCGGGGTTTTAGAGTCGCGCCGCAATGACGCGAGATGATGTATCCAAGGGGAGGCCTGGTTTGAAATGGGTTTCCCCCCTCCGTGGAAGTTGTTGCCGGGTCAATCGCCGTTATGGGGTTTCACATTGATTGGTCGCCCTTCCTTGCGACCATACATCATGTAGTGCTGATACCCAGACGCAATCTGACCTGTGGCAATCGCTTCGGCAATGTCCGGATTGGCCGCTAGATACGCCTGTTCGTCCCAGGCATCAGTCGAGGTAGCCACGGATTCGTGGCCGGATTTCCCCATATTGCCGTAGGGTTTATGTTGGGTTGCCTTGACGGACATGCCTCCCGGAACATATTTCTGCGGGTCGCCAACGGTGTGCATGTAGCCGAACCATTGTGCAGGAATTTCTTGCATTGAACTGACCAATACCTGCTTGAGCAAAAAACTCCCCAGCCTTTCATTACAAAAGTCGAGCGCTCGACGGTTGTAAGAGTCAAACGAGCTGGGCATATGTGAGCGCATAAAGGTGAGGCAAACCCGCTCCAGTTTGTCGATGATGGTCAGAAAAACCTCGGTTGGGAAAATCCCACATTCGACACCACAGGGGATTAGTATGTCGTCAGAGAAAAACAATGACGACTCCTCCGGTGTCAATACGCCAAGCTCCACCGCAATCGCCACATAACGCAAAAGATCAGGAATTTTGTGTGCCGCGGCAAATTGCCGATATATATTGCCCACTCTAATCGGTTGGGCGAGCAGATACGGTGTCTGGACGTTGGCCACGAGCGCTGTAAAGTCAATCTGCGCGGCGGCGGCGGTATCCAGCACAAACATGCCGGCATAATTGGGAGCCGGGTTTCCAAACGCCTGGGGGGCAATAAATTTCCGGTGCAACATGAGGCAGACGCGACCATCTGAAGCATTGGTTCTTTTGAGTATTCGCGCAATAGCGAACGCACCTGACGCGCCAGCAAGAAAAGGATGCAGGGCATCCAGTTCGTCAGCAATTTCGCTCACATGGTAGCCCGCTGGAAAATCCCGATAGTCACCCATGCCGATAAAGCAGGTGTCTTTGGGGAGCGGGAAAACGGGTGGCAAATGACAAAGGCAAAAAATACGCATGATTTTTATGGGTCAGCGGCGGCCAGCTTGCGCCAGAAGATTGTTGGTAATGCCCTCCAGGTGCTGCCCGGATAAGCCTTTCATGGACTGCAAATTTTCAGGCAACACCGTTAGGCCTGGATACCAGGCATTAGCATTCGCGAATGCATTGTTCGCATGTTGAATATGGCAGGCAACATAATGATCGACATACATCACAGGACAACAGACAGCGACGGGTCGCATGAAATCCAGATCCGCCACATAATGCGCCCTCACTTCGAACCCGCCAACGTCAAGAAACGCAGCGGTTCGCGTTAATGCGCCGTTTGAGGCGGGACGTTGCCGATACGTCATTTCCACCGCCCCTTCTCCCACGCTGTAACGCCCCGGTTTCATCGCCGCAGGCGCGTTAGCCGCATGTCTGCCATCGGCATCCAGAAGAATATAGATCGTGCCAAAACGCATGCCCAATTCGGGGTCATTCTCAAGATGAGGCAGTATTGTTGCGAAAAATTCAGCCATGACTTCACGGGTATGGTCGGTAGAGGCGTTGTCCGAGACGATCAGTTGCCAATCCGCGAAGGTTTGCATCAATACCGAGCCTACGGCGGCTTTCAGCATCTCCGCACGGTTGAAGGTGGGAATCAGCACCGTCACCAATGGTTGCTTTTTCCCCTGGCCTGTCGATTTCACATCCAATTACACATCTTTTGGCCGCTGACCAATCAAACGCGCGGGCACACCGCCCCATATCTCGAACGCCCCTACCTCCCCCCTGACCACGCTGCCTGCCGCGATGATGGCACCTTGTCCGATATGCGCGCCATCAAGAATAGTCGAGTTAGCGCCAATCCACACATCATCCTCAATCACCACGCCGCCTTTGCTGGGCATGAATTCTTGATGCCGCATGACCTCCTGCCGGGACAAATAAGCATGATTAGTCGGCGCGATAACGCAGCCCGGAGCGATCAACACGTAATTGCCGAGCACGATGCCGTTGCCTGAGAAAAGCGTGCAATGGGGATTGATGTAGCAATGCTCCCCGATTTTTATGTCGCCTGAGCCACCAACGGCCTTGATGACGGCGAAGTCATAGATTTGCGTGTGCGCGCCGATGGTAAACAACGAGCCCTTTACCGAAGGCTGAATCACCGCATTTTCACTGACATAGGCGGTTGGATGAATCGCCAGGCCATTATGCGGAACACTGATGTTGCTGCTCCTGGCCTCCGCCTTCATCAACACGCCTTGTCCGGTAGGCAGGCTCAGCACGGACAATCCACGCTTTGCAGCAAACGCATCAAAAGCATCACGCTGATCCCTGTACGCCTCCCATCCATAATCATCAAGCAGCATGACACCGCCATCAACCATCAACGGCCAAAGGTACTCTGCGGCAGCCATTTCAGACTTTACGTTGTTCATGTCGATATGAACAAAGCAGAACTGTTTTGATTCGACCTGGTTAAAGGTTTCGGGAACAAGGCCGCGTATCGGATAAACATTGGGAAACGCTTTGAAGGTCTGGACAACCGCCTGATAGCATTCGCTGTAATAATTTTTTAAAAACTCATAATGCGCGCGTTCACGTTCGGACAAGACCGAACTCGGAACCCCTTCATAAGTGTCAAGCAGATAAAAACGCTTTGCGCCAATTTGCTCCGAGCAGTAGGAAAGAATGGAGCGGGCGATGCCACCACGATTAACACCGCATTCGATCAAGTCACCTTCGCGCTGCATCGCGCGTTCCGCAAACCAGCACGCAACATGCACACGCCAATGAATAGCCGCGCCGCTCCAGGAACCTGTTGCTTCACCCGCCGCATAAGCCGTGGCAAAACGCGGGTCGCTCATCCACCCTGTATTGTGGTTAGTGTATAAGCCATCCTGGTTGTATAAATATTCGCTCATGTGAAAAAGTTTTTCTTGTCGGTTGAAATTATGACCGCTCCATTAGCCAGTCAGAATTTTGTGAAAATTGAAGCATGAGTTGATCGAGGTGCTCACCCGGGCTGACGGTTTCCTGAACCTGCGAGAACTTACTGGCATAGCAAAAGGGGGTTGGCTTCTTTGTTGCCGAATCGACCGAAGGACGCACAACTGCGCAATGCCGTCCGCTTACTCTAAAAAGACTGTCAGCCGAACGCTCGGCGTAATGGTAGACAGATTCGGTTGTGTTCCCCAACACATTGATGACGGCCGGCATCTTGAAGGGAGTGTCCAGTATGCGGCAAATCGTCTCTGCGATAGAGCGGCTGCTCACGAAGTTGCGCCTTTGCTCACCGCTGCTACGGAGCGTGATTTGACCATGCATATAAGCTTCAAGAGGAAACGAGAAGGGAATCAAGCTCCATCGCCGAAAATGGCGCAAATCCGGCAATGCCCCATATACGGCATTGGGGCGCAGAACGACCACCTGGCAATCTTCGCCCGAAAATACTTTTCTGAAAATCTGCTCCGTGCAGAAGTGCGCCATTGCATAGTAAGACAAGGGGTTGGGTGGCCGACTTTCGTCTATCGTGCCTTCTTGTTTTCCATAGACGTGGGAGCTGGAAACATAAATGGCAATCCTGGCACCCGCTTCTTTGGCACGTTGGGCAAGCCCCTCGGCACCAGCAAGGATTTTTGTCAAATTGCCAATGGCACCATCGGCAAAATCTTCGTCAACAACGCCAGCGCAATGCACCAGCGCGTCACTGGCAGGGAAGATCTGGCAATTCGCCAAGTCTGATAGATCGCAAAGGCAATCGGCTTTGGATAAATCTCGCCCTAACCGAAAAGACTCGTGTGTTTTCAGGCTGGCATAGACAGCAGAGCCAATTAATCCCGATGCGCCAGTCAACAAGATGCGCATGGCAGATTACCGGACACGCTTCAAATAACCATCAAACGCCTCTGTAATCATCAACTTGTCACAGAGTTGCCGATCTATCTCGAATTCGTTATTGCCCTTCAAGAAATCTCGCATAGCCGTCATTGGGTTATCGCCAACATCCCACGGGCGGGTTGCGGAGTAATAGCCCTTCGGAAAATACTCAATAAAAGTATCGGGTAGCACAAGGTATGAACCGATACTGACCAAGGGCGCGTAAAGCTCAAGTTCAGCCGCGACGTGAGCGTGGCTGTGCAGCGAATCGAGAAAAACCATCACGCGCTTACGCCCACGGGCGATTTCTCGTACCTGCGCCATCGTCTCGGCGGATATGGACGAGCCTTCAATCATCTGGATGCGTTTTGCCATCGGATGATTGAGGATTTCTTTACGGTTGTGCTCGCGAATGTCGATGTCGATGCCCAACACCAGGCCATCGCCGCCATTTATCTCAAGCATGGATGCCGACAACATCAGGCTTCCGCCATGCGCGATGCCGGTTTCAATAATTAAATCGGGCTTGACTGCCCAAATAATCTCTTGAGTGGCCACGATGTCGCTTGGGTACTTGATGATCGGGCGGCCAAGCCATGTGTAGTTGTATGAGTATTTATATTCGTCGGAAGCGATCATCCAGTCGAGCGATGCCTTCTTTAAGCGTTCATCAGCCGCCATGCGCTTAATATCATCGGCCCTCTCGCCCTTGAATTGCTGAATAGGATCCATGTCATTGCCCCCTGTTAAAAATTAAACTTGTTGAAAATATCCCGCTGCTGGAAAAATGTGGGGAGATGCCTGTCTTTGTCGGAAATCTCGGCGGGTACTGTGGTCGGCCAGCCTATTTTCAATTCAGGATCATTCCAGAGAATTCCTGAATCGTGCTCCGCTGAATAGGGCTTATCCACCTTGTAACTCAAGACCGCGCCATCCGCCAGGGAGCAAAAGCCATGCGCGATTCCTTTGGGAAGAAAAAGCCAAACAGGTTCGTCGCCATTCAAGACAATTTTGTCGTGCATTCCAAACGTGGGGGAATTCGGGCGGCAGTCGACGAATACATCAAGCAAGGCGCCGACCACCACTCGAACCAACTTGGTTTCGGTGAAGGGCGCTTTCTGAAAATGCAGGCCGCGAACGGTGTCTTTCTTGAGTGTGCCGGATTGGTTTTCTTGAACCCAGTTTTTGTGCAAGCCTGCTTGTTCAAATACGTCCGCGTCATAGGCTCTCATAAAATAGCCGCGAGAATCACGGCGCGGGGCAAGCACAATTTTTTTTACCCCATGAATTTTGAGATCGAATATATCCACTATCACTCCTGCGTTTCCTGCTGAGCTGCCCCGTATTGGTCAATTTGCATCAGAGAAAATACTTGCATATCCGCACCCTCGCGCCAGGCCAAATGCCAGTCAACGGTATGCACCAACGCTTCATCAAGCGTCCAGCGTGGATGCCAATTCAGGCGTTGTTTGGCTTTGTTGCTACTTAGTTTGAGAATCCCGGCCTCGTGCTGTTGCGGCGCTTTTTCCTGGTGCCAGTTAGCACCGGGAATGAGCGCGCAGAGACGATCTGCAATCCATTCAACCGAGCGAGCATCAGCGTCTTCCGAACCAAAATTCCAGGCCTCGGCATACGCGTTGTTTTCGGTATGGAGCTTTTCCGCCAGTTGCAGATAGCCCGATAAGGGTTCGAGCACATGCTGCCACGGGCGAACTGCGTGAGGGTAACGAATGACAAGCGGCTGGCCCGCATCGATGGCGCGCAAAAAATCAGGCACAAGACGATCAAGCGACCAGTCGCCACCGCCGATGACATTGCCGGCGCGAGCGCTAGCTAATGCGATATTTTGCGCCGTAAAAAAAGAGCGGCGATAAGCGGATGTCACGAGTTCTGAACAGGCTTTGCTGCTTGAATATGGGTCGTATCCGCCTAGTGTTTCGTCCTCTGCGTAGGGTTCGTTTTTCTCCCGATTCTCATAACATTTGTCGGTGGTGATATTCAGCACCGCACGAACTGTGGGCGTTTGACGCACGGCCTCAAAGAGATTCACCACGCCCATCACATTGACTGCGTAAGTTTCAGCGGGCTCTGCGTAGGAATAGCGCACGAGCGGCTGGGCGGCAAGGTGCAAAACAATCTCGGGCGATGCCGCCTGCAACGCAAGGCGCAAAGCGTCGGCATCACGAATGTCGGCAATCGTGCTGCTGGCTAAGCGGTCAGCCAACCTGGTCACTTCATAAAAACCTGGTGTGGTGGCGGGGGCTAGCGCATAACCATGAACCTCTGCTCCCATTTCGCTTAACCACAACGCCAGCCAGCCGCCTTTAAAGCCGGTATGTCCGGTTAAAAAAACGCGGCGGCCAGACCAGAAAGACTGATTCAAGACCATGTTTTCCACGGCGCTTTGCCCGATGCCCACAAGCCTTCGAGCACGTTTTTTTCTCTCAGCGTGTCCATCGGCTGCCAGAATCCCTGATGTTCAAACGCCATCAGTTCCCCTTCTGCGGCAAGCCTTGTTAATGGCTCAACTTCCCAACTGGAGGCATCATTTTCAATGTAGTCGATGCAGCGCGGCGACAAGATAAAAAAACCGCCGTTGATGAGGCCGCCATCGCCGCGAGGTTTTTCGTGAAAACCAGCCACGCACTCGCCTTCCATTGCCAATGCCCCATATCGCCCCGGCGGTTGCACAGCGGCGATGGTCGCCAGTTTGCCGTGTTGCTGGTGAAAGACAATTTCCTGGGTGATGTCGATGTCGGCAATACCGTCACCATAGGTAAAGCAAAAATCGCCGTCCTGTACGTAGTCGCGTACTCGCTTGAGGCGTCCGCCGGTCATGGTGTCTTCGCCTGTATCGACCAGCGTCACTCGCCAAGGTTCGGCATAGCGATGGTGCACTTGCATGGCGTTGTTGGCCATGTCAAAAGTGACATCAGACATATGCAAGAAGTAGTTGGCGAAATACTCTTTAATCATGTAACCCCGGTAGCCGCAGCAGATCACAAAGTCGTGAATGCCGTGGCTGGAGTAGACCATCATGATGTGCCACAACATCGGCTTGCCGCCGATCTCGATCATGGGCTTGGGGCGCAGACTGGTTTCTTCGGAAATCCGTGTACCCAATCCGCCTGCGAGGATGACTGCTTTCATAACGATAAGATTTGTTCTACGCCGAGGTACACGCAAAGGTTCGCTTCCAACTGTTCGTGGAACGGACCGCCATTCGTGAGAACTTTGTTGTTCCAGATTTGCTGCAAATAAGGAACCAGCTCGTCCAGGGGAGGCAAGGTCGGCCTGGTGACAAAAATGTTCTCGTTTCGCATGTGTTAACAGATCAATGTTTGCGCTCAAGCCAGCGCCTCGTTCATTTCCAGACACGAAAGCGACTCGCCAATACGCGGCACTCGCAAGAAGCAGTCACAGTTGCAGTGAACACGGAAGGAGCGACCGTATCGGATTATCCGACCTGGCCGGCCACCCTGAAGCGCGGATTTGAGCCCGAAAGCGGTGCTAGTTAGCGAGATACCGCGTCCGGAAGGGAGAGCGGCGGCAGCATTTGGGGGGCACGAGCGCCCGTATCAACACGCTGGGGAAGCGCTTTCTGAACAGACTCGACGACACCGCCCCACCGCCCCTGCGCCCGCTGCCTGAACAACCTTACGCCCGGATACCACGGCGAATCCTCCCGCCCGTGCATCCAGCGCCAGTCGATATCCTGCGCGGGCAGCAGCACCCAGCACGGCGTGCCAACGGATCCCGCGATATGAGCCATCGCGGTATCCACACAAATCACCAGATCGAGCTGCGCGACGATCGCGGCGCTATCGGCCAGATCGCCAACCTCGGATCCCAGATGCAGCAGCGGCTGTCCCTCCGGCGGCATGGCGGCCTCGTCCTCACCCTGCCCTTTCTGCAAACTGACGAACTGAACGCCCGGCACCTGCCACAGCGGTTCAAGCACGGCGAGCGAAGGCAATGACCGGTGTGCATCGTTGTGATGCTTCGGATTGCCCTTCCACACAAGGCCCACGCGCAACCCGGGCGGCAGCGTATCAAGCTTCGCACGCCAGCGCTCGACCAGAACGGGATCGGGCTTCAAATACACCGCCGGCGAAAGCGCCTCGTCTTGCGCATGATCGACCATGCCCAGACGCAGCGGCACGCTCATCAGGCTGATCCAGCAATCGAACTCGGCCACGTGCGCCTGAGCCTCTGCATGAACGACCACCTCATCGACGCCATCCACGGCACGCAATAAGCGGTGCAGCGGCGGCAAACACGCCACCGTCAAACGTGAAACCCCGAGCGCCTTCAAGCGCGCCAGATAACGGCCGAACTGCACCATATCGCCGAGCCCATCCTCCTGCCAGACCAGCAGCGAGCGGCCTTGCAACGACTCGCCACGCCAACGCGGACAGGGCTTCAGCACCACTTCGCTCTGGCGATGAACAAAACGCTCCGGTTCGTAACGCGCCTCGTATTCCACCCACGCTTCTTCATACCGCCCAAAACTCAGCAGCAGCGTCGCGAGCCCGAAACGCGCATCGGCATAACGCGGATCGAGCGCAAGCGCCGCACGATATTCGACTTCGGCTTCGGCGAGACAATCGAGGCTCTTGAGCACCGTCCCGAGGTTGTAATGCGTCACGCTCAGTTCCGGGCGCAGCGCCAACGCCCTGCGGTAAAGCTCCGCGGCCTGCGCGGGCAACCCGCGAGCCTGCAGCACGCCGCCAAGATTGTTCAGTATTTCGACGCTCTGCGGACGTAGCGCAAGCGCCTCGCGATAGCTCGCTTCCGCATCATCGAGACGCTCCAGCGCGTGCAACACGATCCCGAGGTTGTAATGGCTTTCGGCGAAATCCGGGCGAATGGCGATCGCATGGCGATAGGCCGTTTCGGCTTCGGGCAAGCGCCCGAGCTTTTCGAGGATCGTGCCGTGCGTGTTGAGCGCTTCGGGATAGCGCGGCTGAATCGTGAGCGCGCAACGGCACGCGAGTTCGGCCTCGATATATCGCTCGCGCAGCTTCAATACGCTCGCGAGATTATTCAGCGCAAGGGGATAGTGCGGACGAATTTCAATCGCCCGCCGATACGCAATCTCTGCCTCGTGCAGGCGCCCGAGCGACTTCATCACATTGCCGAGATTGTGATGCGACTCGGCGTGCGAGGGTTGAATCGTCAGCGCTTGCTGGTATTCGGCTTCAGCCTCGTGCAGACGATTCGTCGCCTGCAATGTGAGCGCAAGGTTGTAGTGCGCCTCCAGATAATCGGAGCGCAGCGCGAGGGCCTGCCGAAACGCATCCTCGGCCTCTTGCAGACGACCGAGGCGCTGCAGCATGGCGCCGTGATTGTTGTGCGCTTCGGGGAAATCGGGGTGTTGTTCACGAACCTGCCGATGGAGCCGCTCCGCGTCCTCTGGTGAAAGGTCGGTCACTTCGACATCGAGTCCCGCGAAATCGTTTGTGTTCACGCGTCGCATTTCGGACGAAATGGCCGTCCGGCTGGGGAAATTGGCACGACGCCATCATGATCCCTGTTCGCACGATTCAAATCCGCAATGTGCGACAGACTATGGTGCTTATTCCGGCATCTGATTACGCGACCGTGCCGACCTGAAACGTGCCCATCACCGATTGCAGACGCTTCGCCTGCTCGGTAAGCGAGTGCGCCGCGGCAGCCGCCTGTTCGACAAGCGCGGCGTACTCACGCACGATCGAGAGGCCGACATGGGCGATGTTGACGAGATCGTGCTTGCGCTCGTCGATTCGCGTCGAACGCGTGAGCCAGGCAGCGGAAACCTAAACAGCTAGCAATGCGATCAGGCTGATCACCAGCGGCAACCAGAGTTTTTGCGTGAAGCTGAGTTTGTTCATCCGCGTTCCACGACGTGACCGAAGGGCCGGGCGCCCTTTTCCCATGAAGGCGCCCATTTGCGGCAGCGTGCTTGAGCGCGGTGAGCGGCGTCAATACGTGTGTGCGTGTAACCGTGAAAATCACCGGGCCTCGAACAGGGCAGACCCGGCACGGTGCATCTGCCTTCTTTGCCTTATCGACCGCTGTAAGCAAAAAATTTCCGGTGTAAAACCCTTGAAAGGACCAGCGTATTTGACGATTCGCCCGACGCTGCGGGGTGCGGTTGGGGCTTCTGCATTAGAAGCGCACACCGGTTTTGAGTGTGCGGATTGGGGTGCCGATGAGAGGATTCGAATTCAGGCCCAAAGTTCGCCATGACGACGACGTGCCGCGCGACAACTTGCCTGGTTTCGCCCACGGGAAAAGGCCTTAAATTGTCAGTGAGCGGTTAGGAAGCAGGTAGCGAGTTGGACTAGCCGCCACATGCGTCTTCGATGCTACGGGGAAGACGTGTTTGCCTGAAATTAACCCTGGAGGGCTGCCGCTGAATAATACGGACTCTGACCAATCTATCTGCAAGCCGCTCGTGGCTTCGGTTAAGGGCCAGCGAGCATCCCAAGACTGTTTTTGAACAGTCATAGATACGTCTGAAAACGTATCCTTGTTGTAATCGCGCCGGTACGCAATGTCCGGCGCTTTGTTTTTTCTGAGTCTAATGAAGCGATATTTCCCGGCCTTCGGGCCTCGTTGAGTGGTGTCCGAAAGGCAATGCGAAGGACTCGATAACGGAAGCGCAGGTGTACTTTCGCTACACCATGTAAGGCAGGAAGAAGGGTGAAGCTGCTGGAAGACTTGTCAAACCTGGCGCCCCGGCTTGCCGTCACTGCCTGGCAGCCAGATCAATCACGGCCACAGCCGCGCGAAATCGAATGAAAGCTGGCGGTGGTGACGAATGGACAGCAAGTACACCGTGGCACTGGCCTCCATGGAGGCGTAAAGCATCAGGTAGTCACCGAGCAGATATTCACGCAGCGCGCCAGCAGTGCCAATCGGCAATGCTGCAAGCTGTGCCAGAGCTTCGGCAGACTGAGGCGGATTGTCCAGATAGGGCCGACCGATGCGTGGAAATCGGGCTAGGTTGGGAATAACCGTGGCGCGCAACTCCTTGAGCAGACCATCGAATGCAAATGCCACGTCTGCATCAGTCAGGAACGCCTCAATGCTTTCCAGGCGTTCCAGGAAACTTGAGGTCAATTCGACCCGGTAAGCCTCCTCAGCCACGCTTCTTGACCGTCCTGCCGGTGGTGACGTTGGCGCGGCGTTGTTGAAGTCGGGCGATGGCGGCGTCGGCCGCATGCGTACGTCCGGCCTCGATGTCAGCCAGACCACGCTTGACGTCTTCGATCAGTAACAGGTGGATGCGCTCACGCTCTAGCCGGTGGTAGTAGTCCAGCCGGTCAGCGTCGATGATTGCGACGTAGCTTTCGCCGTTCTTGGTGATGATCTTCTCGGCGCCCGCCTTGGCCTGGTCAGCCAATTCGGACAGATTGGCGCGTGCCTGCGTGAGGGGCACCACATCGCTGGCTGAAAAGCCCATGACTGAATCCCGGAACAAGGTTGGCAGAATTCTGTACAGTCTATCCCACCACCGTTCGTTCGGCCAAGTGCGTCAGTCGTCGGCCGCCCGAGGCAGTTGCTGTCCATGCGCCACACGCATCTACTAGAAAGCGAGCCGTCCCGTAATGGACCTCCAAAACGACAAAATCCTCACTCAGCGTAGTCCACTGAGTGAGGATCGGGCTGACCATCCTGTTAAGCCGCTGGCACCGAAGTGCCAGGCGGCTTTTTCTCCCGGTCAACCGAGCGTCAGAAGTCGAGCTGCGCGTTCGTGATACCCAGCGCCGCGGCGATCTTCTCGCGCGACGACTTGCGCAACTTCTCGCTCACCTCTTGTTGAGCATAAGCAGACTGGCTGATGCCGAGTCGCATCGCGACTTCGGCTTGCGTCAGCCCGAGATATTCGCGCCACGCGCGCAGGGGCGTCGCCCCGTCTACCGTTGCGCTGACAACTTCATGCGGAATCAGGTCGCGCTCTTCCTGACGCAATTCCATGTATTCCGCGTAGGGGATCACCACAAAGGCCGGCGCTCCGTCCGGCCCCTTGATGATTTGGACGTTAGTACGTGCGTTCATCGTGTTTCTTTACCTCCTCGATTTCGACCACCTTGATCCCGCCATCCCAGTTAAACAGAACCCGGTAGTTGCCGACCCTGAGCCGGTAGCCATGCTCGTGATTCGTAAGCGACTTCACGTTCTGGCAATTCGGCATTGCTTCCAGGGTGCTGACGCTGTCACGAATGACCGTCTGGACTTGGCGATCCAGCTTACGCAGCTGCTTGAATGCTTTGGGGGCCCATTTGATCGAGTTCACGCAAGCTATTATAAGTTTTGATATAAGCCAGAACAAGGTATCTATAAGTTATCCGCAGTGGGCGGCGCGGTAGCTCGCGCACTACTTCGCCGGTGGTTGCGCATCGCGGAATCGCATAACTTCGACACCGATCCAGTCATTCACCTCCGGCAGCCGCGCCTTCAACGGCTCAATTTCGAGCGCGTTAAATACCTCGGCCGCCTTGTGCCCGTCGCCGAATCCTCACACATTCGACACGATGATGCCCTTCAGCTTGCGGCGGCACACGGTTCGCCGCAAGCTGATCCTCGACCGTCACCTTCTTGATACTCGTCCTTCGCGGCGACCGCGCCGATCGGCAGGCGCTGGATACAGTCCTTCTTCGCCTTCGGCGCGTACATAAAGAGATTCCGGAAATTGCCCGGCCCTTTCGCGTTTTTCAGCGCCAGGCGCAGGTTGTCGACATCTTCCTGACGCTCGGCCGCGTCCGTCATATACAGATGAAACCGGCGTGGCTCCCGTTCTTGTACTAGCGTCGGCGAAACAGCGTCGCACTCTCATTCAGCGAGGTCGAATCAAGCCGGTCTATCAGACGGTGACGGCCGCGTGGAGGAAGGTGCTGAAGCGTGCCGGGATCCGTGACTTCCGCTGGCACGATCTGCGGCACACCTGGGCGAGCTGGCACGTGCAGCGCGGCACGCCGTTACAGGTGCTCAAGGAACTCGGCGGATGGGAAACAATGGAGATGGTGCAGCGTTACGCTGCACTTGTCGGCGGAACACCTGGCGCACTGGGTGGCACCGCTCACGGAGCTGCCTGTCCCGAAGTTAGCTGCAATCTAGCTGCAATGAGACTGGCCGACGAAGAGGGGAAATCGCTGAAAGCCTTGTCAGGCTTGGCGCCCGGCTGGGATCGAAAAAAGCGGGGAGAAGCCCGTTAGATAAGGCGTTGAGGAGTGCCCTCCTTCTTACGGGTACAACCTGGGGAGTAACGACCCCATCGCTGCAGTTATTTGCAACAATTTATTACCGCGCTACGAACAGCCATTCGCGTTTCGTGGCTCATCGGGCATAAACAAGCCGCGCGACGACTTGCGGCCCATTCCCTCACTTGTCCTTCGAACTGCAACGTCCGTTTTCAACGGTCAAGCAGCCCTTCATGCACGCCGGGCAACGCGGCTTGTTGAACTACCCGTGATTGGGCGTCCCTTCAGCCTGCCGTCGATTGTCGTTGATGAATGGTTCGTGCGATTTGAGAAAGCTGTTCGACCGCAGCATCTCATGGTCGAAAAGTTGATTCGACCTGATACAAGTAGCCGTTTCGACGCGCCGGCTGAAGCGCGCGAAGTTCGGGTAGCTTGAACGCAAGCTAGTAACGCGCGCTCAATGGAGATACGAACATGGCCGATCTCCCCGCCGAATTGCTACAGGCGGAAATCATTGAGTGCGGCGGCGCAATCATCCTGCTGAGTTCTGTGACCGCTACAAGCTTTCGCGCTCGACGTTCTACGAAGTGCGCAAGCGCGGACTCGGGCCGCACGAAATTCACATCGGTCGGCGAGCTCTGATCGCCCTACGGGCGATCAGAGAATGGGGGAGACGATGGCGAACCGCTGGAGTGCCGAAACTCAACTCAACGACCAAAGACGGCGCGGCGGTCTGCGCAAGACGTGCGGGTGGCAGGATGCTGAGGAAGGCGTCGGCTGAGACGGCGCCCCTATTGGAATTTTCGCGGAAATCACCAATATCGCATCATTTCGGTATTATCCCACCCGCTGCAGGAACCCAGAGCTTTTGCAAAAGAGGGACTTCTTCTGGAACTTCCCGCGCCTCATGGAGAGTCCAAATCGCAATTTCCGCATTCTTCCCAAAAACATCTAGCAATCGGTCAATTCGACGAATTAATCCTCGAGCATTTTTAATGCTTTCGGAGGCCACCATCTCAAAATCGTTCCGATGCACTCTGCTATCTAGGGATTCCAAAATTTGCCGACTTACCCTCCCTTTTTCCGTCGCCGCGAGCCATTTTTTTGTCGGCATTACCGAAACTGCCACGCGATGCGGGATCTGCGGAAGGCCATTGTTGGATGAATACCAAAAATACTGGGCACTTGGACCAAAAAATCCGCGAAACCACGCCAAATCATCCGCTACACCACTACTTTTTCGACGAATAAAGAGAGCATCCTCATCGCCGAGAATACCGGAAAGCGCAGAGGCCGCCGCCTCATCTGTTGAGTGAACAAAGATCAGATTTTCAATCTCTAGCTCCGAGAATATCGGAATAGAGTTTAGAGTAATTCCTCTAGAAGTGGCGCAGATAGGTGAAATAAAACCTCGATAGGAGATCGTGGTTTGATCTGCGAGTTTCCGGCACAATTTTTGGAAATCTGAGACAGTCTTGCATTCTCGCGCCTCGATTGCCAACGATCGAAAATGATCCGCAATTATGTCCCTGCCGAGATGATCGTCGATCCCCATCCTATCGAAGGAGATAGAGCTTCGCTGCAGATTAATTGGACATATTCCAGCAGGATCGAATATCGCCATAAACGGACGACGAACCACATACGACGGCCCATACATCTTATTTTTGTCTTGAATTTCGACGTACAACCCGTTTTTATAGCCTATTTTCTCTACCCGAATACCATTGACAGTAATTTCTGAGTCTAACAATCTTCCTTCATCTGCTGACTCTTCATTTTTAAATCCATATTTCCAAAGTATCGCTGCGTAAGGATTGGGTACCGGAAGCTCATGCCAGCTTCCGATCGCGCCACCCGGTACTGGCACCGCAACGTCCGACGACGGAACAAACTCCGCCCTTATTCGCTTCTTTTCGCGATATTGGTAACTTTCCGAAATATCGAATCCGCTCCAAACGTATTTCACACGGGGGTGCGCTTGTGCGAACCAATCGACTGCGGGCCAAGCGTCAAGTTCAATTACGTCTCCTGGCACCAACTGGTCAATCTTGCTCTGCGCCAAGTATGGTCGTAGTGCGTCGAAAACACGGCGATCAGAGACCCAAATCCTTATGCTCGTACCATGAGCGAACGCGCAACGCTTAAGTTCAACGATGGGGTCGTCCATGCGCCCGATGAACTCCAATCCATCGCTCTCGTCTCGATAGATATGCCGCGTTTGAACCTTGATCTCGTCTCCGAGCAGGAATGCAGCAAGGGCACCAACACCGAATCTTCCGCCGCGAAGGACCCGCGTGCGGCCGCTCTCATCCGTATGCTGACGCTTCCATACATCGCTGTTGCGAAAAGAAGCCCCCGCGATAAGAAAATATTTCGTAACGGTATCGAGCGTCATACCAACACCCGAGTCCGCCACTGTTATCCAGCCCGTACCGTCGTCTGACTCTTGGCATTCGACTCTAACGTCAAACTCGTCACCCAACTCAAAACTTCGGCTCTCTCTCTCCGAAAGGTCGCTGAGCTCCCTACAGGCATCAATGGCGTTTTGAACCAGTTCGCGAATTCCCACCTTGTGCGAGTAGTCGTAGAGCGGGCCGACCAAGAGCTTCAACAGGTCTGGTCCGGATGCATCAAAGCCAGCTTTGATTGGAATATAGGGGACCATTGTGGCGAACTCTTCCCGCTTATCCAAATTCGACCGTATACGCCGCCAAGTGAGACCCAACGCGGCCAGAGCGCCCAGACGGCCATACACTTCACCAATAGTTGCCCAAGACTCGTCTAGTTCGCGCTGAATGTCCTTAAAAAGGGCCGTCAGCTTGAGATATGTCCGGACGTCTACTGGCACTGCGTGCACGTATAGAGCCTCCGGATCTTCATGAAAGGTGGACACGTCACGGACGGCGAAATGATTTCGCCATTCTTGGCGAGAAACCGGACTTCTAAGTTCTTTGACACTCAGCAAGCTTTTTAACGCTCGCTCGCTTTTAACTTGAACGTAATCTGCAATTCTGAGCACCGCCATCAAAAATGGCGTTTTAATTTTTCTATATTCAGGAATCCGGCTGTATCTGCTCGTTATGTACGAAAATGTGGATCTGATCGACATCCCGTGACTGCGCGCAACCAACCCAGAGATATCTCGAATTTCCGAGTCGAGATCAACCAGCTCGAGCTGCGGTCCGTTCTTTTTCGGAACACCTTGCAACGCTATCTCATGTGCTAGCCTCGCGTGATGTCGACGAACGAATTCGCCAATTAACAGACAATCGCGTTCTGACAAATCGTCTATTTTGAATTCGGCGACGTTAACAGGATCCGAATCACCGAATATCGCGACGAGTTTCTCTTGTCCAAATCTTCCTGCTTCACCGAGAAAATCATTCCAAAGTTGATGCCACGGTCTATCCCCGAGCCCCAAAATTAACGGCGGATCAATTTGAGTAACGAGAGCGCGAAATCCGTCCTGCGTCAAATGCATACCACAATCGTGAAGCAAAATCGACATGCAAAGAACCGCAACGTCCTCCGCACTCAAGAGATCGCGACTCTGGTCGGAAACAAGAGACGCGGCGGTCTCTAACACATCCTTAATGTGACGTGGGCTATGGTCGGTGAAACCTGGGAAAAAAGGCATGCCGCTTTGCTCTAGCCACGGCTCAAATAGATCGAGATTCTTACGCACAGCTGCATCTAGTTCGGGCGCTTTCCGGAGAACATCTTCAAACAAGCTTGGCAACGTAATCATTTTTTTCTACTCAACTGAAGCATTTAGCACCGCCGACGAATCTTGTAATAGCCCCGACCTCGCAACGCGGGTAACGGCCGCCAGAAACATCTTTTTGCCGGTCGATGGACAGCCGAAATGTTGTAGTCGTATTGTATCGCGGCAACAGAAGGAAGGTTGTCGCGGTTGAGCCGAATACGCGGCGGATTAAGTAGCTAACAGCCGGAAACCTCAATGGCTACTTCCTGCACCGTAATTACGCCCCCTGTATTTGGCACGAACTCTTCGGGCGTCCGACACTACGCCGCCTTTCTCGATGCTTCCAGTTGCCAATTCCCGGCGGGCGGCTTGAATACGTTAACAGCGTCCGCGAGATGCTCGGGCACAAGGTGTGCGTAGGCGTATAAAGGGCGCCGACTTCCCGTCCGACAGGTATAGCCATCTTCCCGAGCTTGGTACGCAAAGTCAAAACGTGCTTGGCGCCCGAAACCGGCGCAAGCCTATCCTGCAGTCACTCGCTTTTATATTGTTTTTCATGCCGTCGGGTAAACGTTTTCGGCAGGCTTGAGCCGAAATGTCCGTACGATAATCCGGCGCGACCGCGAACTACGCTTCATCAGCCTGCTGGCTTTCCTCTCGCACCGCGTTCGGATTCGGTGAGAAGCGTCGATCGTGTCTCTCAGTGATACGGGACAATTCCGTGCGGTAATCCGGTCGTGTCCGTTACGTAAACGCGGGAGTCTGTAAGTTCGCCTATTGCTCTCGGCAACCTCGCATCCCGAATCCGGAAGACCGATCTCGCTTCGTCGGTCTATTGTGCTTTCACAGTCGGTACCTACGTTGTCGAAAGTGTGCGGAAACCTGATGCGACTCCACGCAAAGAAGCGAAGCCCCCCGCGCCATTGTCGGTATGCGAGAACGTGACGCACACTCGACTGGCCCGAATGAGGTCGTTTGGCAATTTGTGAATCGATCTGCGTCGGCGCGCGCCCCCCAGTCAGACGATATTAATTTTCGTTGGCTCATGCTGCGTTGGTCACCAAGCGTAGCGTTCTAGCCGGTTTCGGAATATTCCCCGCCGCTAGCTCATCGAGAAAATCGGCCCAGTTCTGAACCATCTCACGGCGCTGCTCAAGAAACGTCGCGCGATCGTAGCTATCGCCCAGCTCCTCGCTCGATACGTGAGCCAGATGACGCTCGATCACCTCCCTGTCCCACCCGAGATATTCCCGGATCAGCGTGCGAGCCGTCGCACGGAAACCGTGTCCGGTGATCTGCTCTTTAGTGTCGTAGCCCAGCGTACGTAGCGCACTATTAATCGTGTTTTCACTCATGTAACGCGTCGCCTCGGAGCGCTTGGCTACACTACGAAAAATCGGCCCCTTCGGCCCGGTTAGCGGATGCAAATCTCTCAGGATCTCCATGGCCTGTGATGGAAGCGGCACCACATGCGCCGGCGTGCGGCTATCTCGCTTCTTCCATTCCCGCATCTTCATTTTTTCGGGCGGACAGATCCAGACTGCACCATCAAGATCGATATCTTCCCAGTGAGCGAAACGTAGCTGGCCAGGTCGCTGGAAAAGCAACGGAGCAAGCTGTAACGCTGCACGGGTAATCACATGGCCGTTGTAGGCGCGAATATCGCGCAGCAGCTGTCCAAGCTGGTTCGGATCGGTGATAGCTGGGTAATGGCGGCTACGGACTGCGGGGAGTCCGCCGGTACGGCCATTCACAAAATTGTTGGCTGGTTCCAGAACGCCAGTATCAACTGCGTACTGATACACATGCTGAATCGTCTCGCGAACCCGCATCGCGGTTTCAAGATTGCCGCGCTCTTTGATGCGATGCAAACAACGCACCACTTCGGTCGGCTTGATCCCGCCTACAGGAAGTCGCCCCACCCAGGGAAAGACGTGCAGTTCCAAGTAGCGGATGATTTTCTCGGCATACCCGGCAGACCACTGGCGGTCCTTTTCCGACGCCTTATGCCATTCTCGTGCCACCAACTCAAACGTGTTGAGCCGAGCCGCCTGCTCTTGCTCCCGCTTCTCGCGCCTCGCTCTTTGGGGATCAATCCCGTCTTCTCGCCGCTTCATTTCTTCACGGGCCTTTCGACGAGCCGCTGCAAGCGAAACAATTGGGTATCGGCCGAGCCCTAATTTGATCTCTTTGCCGTCGCGCTTGTAGCGGTAAATCCAGACCTTACGTGTCTGTCGAATCCGAAGGTACAGCCCATCGCCATCTGGCAGGAAATATTCCTTCTCGCGAGGCTCCGTATGCTTGATCTGCAACTCGGTGAGCTGTCCCATGGTGTACCCCAGAAATTAAAATCGAGGAAAAACCATTTTGGGGTACGCCGCCGGGCATATGCAAACCCCGGCTTTCGCAGGAATTCCCGGGCTTTCCGCGGACGCAAAAATCCTGCAACGCCTTATCCGGCGTGGCTTTTCAGGATTTCAGTGGATTTCTACAGAAACAGGGATGGCGCGCCCGGCTGGGATCGAACCAGCAACCCCTGCCTTCGGAGGGCAGTACTCTATCCATTGAGCTACGGGCGCATTTGTGCAAAAGCGCTGCCACCAGACCGAAGAACACGGGGATAGCAGCGCTGCGAAGAGACGGCAAGGATACCCGGTTTCGGTGAAACCGTCCACCGCGTGCGGCGGGCGGGGTGGGCGGCGAATACACCCGAAAAACCACCCGCAACCTCACAGGGTCCGATCAAAAAGGCAAAACCGCACAAAACGCACCACATCTCCGGGTAAACGCCCGCTACACAGCCGCCGTGCGCATGCACCTGATGCGGACCCATGCGTCTATAATTTTTCCTGTTTGATCCATCGCAAGGCTGTTGCCGTCCTGCTGTCACGCTCACCACCATCCCAATGGGAGACGAGACAAACATGAGCGAAGCACCCAACGGAACCCCGATCAAAACACCCGGCCAGCTGATCGCGGCTGTCATCGCGGCGTTTGCCGTTCCGATCACCATCATCATCCTGCTCGCCTACTACGTCGACAACACGACGCGCACCGGCGCGGGCACCGATGAACTCGCCCCCGACGCAGTCGCCCAGCGCATCGCGCCCGTCGCGCAGGTCACCATTCGCGATGCCAACGCGCCGCATGTCTACAAGACCGGCGAGCAGGTCTTTCAGGCCGTCTGCTCGGCATGTCACGCGACCGGCGTAGCGGGCGCGCCGAAGTTCGGCAACTCGGGCGACTGGGCGCCGCGCATCGCGCAAGGCTATGACACGCTCTGGCACACCGCGCTCTCCGGCAAGGGCGCGATGCCGCCGCGCGGCGGCACCAGTCCCGACGACTACAGCGACTACGAAATCGGCCTCGCGGTGGCCTACATGGCGAACCACGGCGGCGCGAACTTCCCGGATCCGCCGAAGCCCGCGGCCAACGCCGCCAACGCGGCAGAAGCAGCACCAGGTGCAGCGGCGGCGGCAAGCGCACCGGGCGCCGCTGCGGCCGTGGCCGCGCCCGCCAGCAATCCGTAGACGGCACCAGCCCCCACCGCTCCGGCGCCTCGGACGCCGAAATGAAGGCCGCCGTCGATTACATGGTGAGCGCAGCGAAGTAAGTCCACGCTCACAATCCAGCAGGATCCGCAAGAACAAAGGGCTGCATCGCGAGATGCAGCCCTTTTCACGTCCAAAGGTCCGAAGCCCGGACCGGCGCGCGCCACCGCGCGAGTCGTGCAAGTTCGTCAACCCTTTTGCAGCAGCGCCTTCAAGCTCGCAAGCCGGTCCTTCGGCGACATCGGCGCTTCTTCCGGTGTGGGCGGCGGCGCGTCGTCCAGCCCCATCTCGGGGATGAAGCGCGACGCCTCGCACACCACGGTCTCTCTCGCGCGCTTGCGCTTCTTGCACCAGTTCAGATGCAGGCTGCGCTGCGCGCGCGTGATCGCGACGTACATCAGCCGACGCTCTTCCTCGATGCGCGCGTCGTCGATCGGTTCGTCATCCGCGCCGCCGCGATGGGGCATGATCCCCTCTTCCACGCCGACCAGAAACACGTGCGGATATTCAAGCCCTTTCGACGCGTGCACCGTCGAAAGCCGCACCGCATCGGGGTCCTCTTCCTTGCCTTCGAGCATCGACATCAGCGCCACCGTCTGGATCAGGCCCAGCAGGTTCTTGCCGGTGTCGGCGAGACCGTCGGCGTTGTCGTAGCCCGTGGCTTCGGTATCGTCGCCGGGTTCGGGCTCCGGCTTCGTCCCTTTGCGCTTGAGCCATTCGAGGAATTCGAGCACGTTCTGCCACTTCGACTGCGCCTGGCGCTCGTCGAACGTGTCGTACAGATAAGCCTCATAGTGGATCGCTTCCATGAGGTCGTCGAGCACGACCGTCGCCGGTTCCTTCTCCGCACGCTCGGCAAGACGCTGCATGAAGTCGCAGAACACGCGCATCGGCTCGACCTGGCGCGCCGAAAGCCGCGCTTCGATCCCGCCCATGTACACCGCCTCGAACAGCGACACTTTCGCCTGGCCCGCAAACGAGCCGAGCGCTTCGAGCGTCGTGTTGCCCACGCCGCGCCGCGGCGTCGTGATCGCGCGAATGAACGCGGGATCGTCGTCGGGGTTCGCGATCAGGCGCAGATACGCGCAGAGGTCCTTGATTTCGGCTTTGTCGAAGAACGATTGCCCGCCCGAGAGCACATACGGAATGCGTTCGCGCCGCAGCACCTGTTCGAAGATGCGCGCCTGGAAGTTGCCGCGATACAGGATCGCGTAATCGCGAAACTGCGCGCGCCGCTCGAACTTGTGCGCCGAGAGCCTGAACACCACCGATTCGGCCTCGTGTTCTTCGTCGTTGCACGGCGTGACGGTGATCGTATCGCCCATGCCGTGCTCGGACCAGAGCTTCTTCTCGAACAGTTTCGGGTTGTTCGCGATGACGTTGTTCGCCGCCGTGAGAATGCGCACTGTCGAGCGATAGTTCTGCTCGAGCTTGACCACGTGCAGCTTCTGGAAGTCGCGGCCGAGCTGCGCGAGGTTTTCGAGCGTCGCGCCACGCCAGCCGTAGATGGCCTGGTCGTCGTCGCCCACGGCCGTGAACGCCGCGCGCGGGCCCGCCAGCAGCTTGAGCAGTTCGTACTGGCAGGCGTTGGTGTCCTGGTACTCGTCGATCAGCAGATAGCGCAGCTTGTTCTGCCAGCGCTCGCGCACCGCTTCGTTCCGCGCGAAGAGTTCGCTCGGCAGGCGGATCAGGTCGTCGAAGTCGACGGCCTGGTACGCATGCAGCGTCGCCACGTAATTGCGGTAGACGATGGCCGCCTGGTGCTCGTCCTCGTTCGACGCCGTGGCGAGCGCCTCTTCGGGCATCACGAGGCCGTTCTTCCAGAGCGAGATGATCGACTGGATCTTGCGGATGAAGCCCTTGTCGGTCGAGCCGACCTGCTCCTGGATCATGGCGAAGCAGTCGTCCGAATCCATGATCGAGAACTGGGGCTTGAGGCCCAGATGCTCGGCTTCCTGGCGCAGGATCTGCACGCCGAGCGAGTGGAACGTGCAGACGGTGAGCTGGTTCACCGGCACCTTGCGGCCTTCTTTGCCGGGCGTCGTAAGCGTCTTGCCTTCGAGCAGCTTGCCCACGCGCTCGCGCATTTCGGCGGCGGCCTTGTTGGTGAACGTGACGGCCGCGATATGGCGCGGCTCGAAGCCTTTGACTTCGATGAGGTGCGCGATCTTCTGCGTGATCACGCGCGTCTTGCCGCTGCCCGCGCCGGCGAGCACGAGACAGGGACCGTCGAGATAGCGCACCGCTTCGCTTTGGGCGGGATTCAGGCCTGCGGACATCGTTGCTGGATTGGAAAAACGGGTGGATCGGGTGGATCAGACGGGGCGGGGTGGGATGTTAACACGGCGAGCCGATCGGCCACCGAGGGCCCGCCGTCCACCGCCCGCCGCGTGCCACAATAACGCCCACCCGCCCACCACGGCTGCGGCTCGTGCCGCGCCCACCTTGCAGGAGTCGCCCCATGACTTCACCGCTGAAAATCGGCCTGATGGGCTATGGCTTCGCCGGCCAGACCTTCCACGCCCCCGTGATCGCGTACTGCGCGGCCACGGTGCTTGCTGCCATCGCCACCGGCCAGCCCGAGCGCGCGCGCGCCGACTTTCCGGATGCCGCCATCGTCCCCGATCTCGACGCGCTGCTCGCACTCGACGACATCGAATGCGTCGTGATCGCGACGCCCAACGACACGCACTTCGACCTCGCACGCCGCACGCTGGAGCGCGGCAAGCACGTCCTCGTCGACAAGCCGGTCACGCTGAGCGCCGCCGAGGCGCGCACGCTTGCCGCGCTTGCAGCGGCGCGCGGACTTGTGTTCGCACCCTTTCACAACCGCCGCTGGGACGGAGATTTCCTCACCGTGCGCGCGCTCCTGGCAAGCGGCGAACTGGGCCGCGTGACGCACTTCGAATCGCATTTCGACCGCTTTCGCCCACAGGTGCGCCAGCGCTGGCGCGAGGATGCCGCGCGCGGCGGCGGCCTGCTGTACGACCTCGGGCCGCATCTGGTCGACCAGGCGCTCGCGCTCTTCGGCGCCCCCGAAACGGTCACCGCATTCGTGCGCACGCGCCGCGACGGCGCGACAGCACCCGACTACGTCCATCTCGTGCTCGGCTACGCGAATCACGACGCGGTGCTGCACGCAAGCGCGCTCGCCGCATTCTCGCCGCGCTTCGTGATCAACGGCACGCGCGGCGGCTATCTGAAGAACGGCCTCGACACGCAGGAGGACCAGCTGAAGGCGGGCCTGCGCCCGGGCGACGCGGGGTTCGGCGCGGGCAACGAGGCGGGACGGCTGCATGTCCTGCTGGATGGCTCCCCGGGCGACGTCGGCACCGAGACCGAACGCGTGCTGCCCACCGTCGACGGCGACTACACGGGTCTCTATCGCGCGCTGGCCGCGTCGATCCACGACGGTGCGCCGTTTCCGGTGAGCCCGCAGGACGCCGTCGACGTGATGACGGTCATTGAACTGGCGATGCAAAGCACCGCCGAGGGCCGCACGCTCCCGTTCGTGTGCGCGGGCTGACTGGGCACATATCCTGTGATTCGGGCGCGAGGCGCCCGAATTCCCCCTTGTCGGACAGCGTGCACAGCGCTGAAGCCAATGAAGGGGGCGCACCAGCCGTGACACATGCGCGTGCGCGCGCCGTCATCGCGCGGGTCACATGAAACGTTGGGTGCAGGGACAACACCTCAAATCGCACCTCAAGTCGCACTTCAGCTCAGGCTTCAAGCGCGACAACGACCAGAAAAGGAGTCTTGCATGTCCCGCATCGCCCGCGCGCTCGCCGCCAGCGCGCTCGTCTCGACGCTCGCCGCATGCGTCATCACCGGGCCGCAGCAGCGCCCCGCAGGTCCGACGCCGCACGCGCTCTCCGTCGACCGGCTGCATCGGGTGGAGGGCCGCATCGACAACCTGGGCCGCCGCCTCGACACGCGTGTGAACGAGGGCTACTACGCGCAGCCGCAGGGCGCCGCGGTCCATCGCCGTCTTGACGAGATCCGCCGCGAAGCGCATGACATGGCGGCCCAGCACGGCGGCGGTCTTTCGCCCGACGAAGAGCGCGTGCTCAACGAGGAACTCGACACGGCCGCGCGCGCGATCGGCGAATAATTTTCGCAACGCGCACCCATCAGCCCCCCTCGCGCGGGGAATTTTCCGCATTGACACGCCCCGTGCGCGTCGCGCACAATCGCTGCGCGCGCCGGGAGAGCGCGCTGGCAGCCGCTTGATATGCAAGCAAACGAAGCAGACAAGCGCCGCCAGCGCCGCCGAAGGGGCAACCCACAAACTCTCAGGCAAAAGGACCGTGCGCGCCGGACCGCTGATCCATCCGCTTGCGCGTTTTTCGCGCTCAGCGAATGGAAACGCGTGAACGTCCGAACTCTGGAGAGCGACAGTAGAACGGCGGCTCAGCCGCGTTCAGGCTGCCCACCGAAGGGGCGCGCGCCGCGAAGCGCTGCCATGCGCAGCGAACGGCGCAATCTCTCAGGTACCGAGGACAGAGGGGCCATGCACGAAGCGTCCACAGGCACACCGCCTGCGGCGTTTCATGCATGGCCTTTTTTGTTTTCGACCGTGACGAGATCGCCCCATGACCGAACTGAAACACACTCCGCTCAACGCCACGCACCGCGCGCTTAACGCCCGTATGGTCGATTTCGGCGGCTGGGATATGCCCGTCAACTACGGCTCGCAGATCGACGAGCATCACGCCGTGCGCACCGACGCCGGCATGTTCGACGTTTCGCACATGTGCGTCGTCGATTTCGCGGGCCCGAAGGCACGCGAATTCTTCTCCCACGCCATCGCCAACAACGTCGCGAAGCTCACGACGCCGGGCCGCGCGCTCTACTCGTGCATGCTGAACCCGCAAGGCGGCGTGATCGACGACCTGATCGTCTATTACTTCGCCGACGACCAGTTCCGCACCGTCGTCAACGCGGGCACCGCCGAGAAAGACATCGCCTGGTTCCAGAAGCTGAACGCCGAGGGCGGCTTCGGCCTCACCATCACGCCGCGCCGCGATCTGGCGATCGTCGCCGTGCAGGGCCCGAACGCCCGCGAGAAGGTCTGGCAGGTGGCGCCCTCCGCACGCAGCTGCACCGAAACGCTCAAGCCCTTCAACGCCGCGAAGATCGACGTCACGCCGTTCGGCGAATTGATGATCGCGCGCACGGGCTACACCGGCGAAGACGGCTTCGAAGTCGTGCTGCCGGTCGCCGCCGTGTGCGAGTTCTGGGACGCCCTGCAACGCCAGGGCGTGAAGCCCTGCGGCCTCGGCGCGCGCGACACGCTGCGCCTCGAAGCCGGCATGAACCTCTACGGTCAGGACATGGACGACAACGTCTCGCCGCTCGACGCGGGCCTCGCCTGGACCGTCGACATGAAGGAGCCGCGCGATTTCGTCGGCCGTGCCGCGCTCGAAGCCAACGGCTCGCGCATGGCGTTCGTCGGCCTCATCCTGCAGCGGGAAAACGGCAAGGCGGGCGGCGTGCTGCGCGCGCACCAGAAGGTGCTCACGCCGTTTGGCGAAGGCGAAATCACGAGCGGCACTTTCTCGCCGACGATGCAGGAATCGATCGCCTTCGCGCGCGTGCCGAGGGGTGCGCAACAAGGCGTGCAGCCGGGCGACGTCGTGCAGGTGCAGATCCGCGACAAGGCGCTTTCCGCGACCGTGGTAAAACTTCCGTTCGTGCGCAACGGCAAGGTGCTCGTCGGCTGACCGGCGCGCTTTTTGCGTTGCGCACGTCCCCTCTTTTCAAGCATTAGCAAACCCATACCGCGAACCACGCACTGGAGCATTGAATGAGCATCCCGGCCGATCTGAAATACACCGAATCGCACGAATGGGTCCGCACGGAAGCCGACGGCACGTTGACCGTCGGCATCACCGACCACGCCCAGGAAGCGCTCGGCGACATCGTGTTCCTGGAACTGCCCGAAGCAGGCCGCACGGTCGGCGCAGGCGACGCCGTCGCGGTGATCGAGTCGGTCAAGGCCGCCTCGGACATCTACGCGCCGGTCGCAGGCGAGATCGTCGAATCGAACAGCGCGCTCGTCGACACGCCCGACGTCGTGAACGGCACGCCCTATGAATCGTGGCTCTTCAAGATCAAGCCGGCCGCGGGCGCTTCGCTCGACAAGCTGCTCGACGCCGCCAGCTACGAAAAGGCCATCGGCGCTTAACTCCCACCGCTTACGGCGCGGCAGCCCATGCGCGGCCGCCGCGCCCCGCTCTGCGCGGGATGGCAGTAAGCGCTAAAGCGCTAACTGCCATCGACAGGAAAAAACCATGAAGCTCGAACACCCGGATCATCTGATGAACACTTCCCTCACGCTCGCTGCGCTTGAATCGCACGACGCCTTCGCCGGCCGCCACATCGGCCCCGACGCGGCCGGCCAGCAGGCGATGCTCGACACGCTCGGCTTCGCCTCGCGCGCCGCACTGATCGAAGCTGTGATTCCGGCCGCGATCCGCCGCAAGGAAGCGCTGCCGCTCGGCCCGTTCGCCGCGCCGCGCACCGAAGCCGAAGCCCTCACGGGCCTGCGCGCGCTCGCGGACAAGAACCAGGTGTTCCGCTCGTACATCGGGCAGGGCTACTACGACACGCACACGCCGGCCGTCATCCTGCGCAACGTGCTCGAAAACCCGGCGTGGTACACCGCGTACACGCCGTATCAGCCGGAAATCTCGCAGGGCCGCCTCGAAGCGCTCCTGAACTTCCAGCAGATGATCACCGACCTCACCGGTCTCGCGATCTCCAACGCGTCGCTGCTCGACGAAGCCACCGCCGCTGCCGAAGCGATGACGCTCGTGCAGCGCACCAGCAAGTCGAAGTCGAAGGTCTTCTTCGTCGCCGACGACGTGCTGCCGCAAACCATCGAAGTCGTGAAGACGCGCGCGAAGCCGATCGGCCTCGAAGTCAAGGTCGGCCCGGCGAATGAAGCCCCGCAAGCCGGCGCGTTCGGCGTGCTGCTGCAATATCCAGGCGTCAACGGCGACGTGCGCGACTACCGCGAACTCGCCCAGGCCGTGCACGCCGCGGGCGGCGCGGTGATCGCCGCCGCCGACCTGCTCGCGCTCACGATCCTCACGCCGCCGGGCGTCTGGGGCGCGGACGTGGCCATCGGCAACGCGCAGCGTTTCGGCGTGCCGATGGGCTTCGGCGGCCCGCACGCCGCCTATATGGCCGTGCGCGACGAATTCAAGCGCCAGATGCCGGGCCGTCTCGTCGGCGTGACCGTCGACGCGCAAGGCAACCCCGCACTGCGCCTCGCGCTGCAAACGCGCGAACAGCACATCCGCCGCGAAAAGGCCACGTCGAACGTCTGCACGGCGCAGGCGCTGCTCGCGATCATGGCGAGCATGTACGCGGTCTATCACGGCCCGCACGGCCTGAAGACGATCGCGCAGCGCGTGAACCGCGTCGCGGCGATCCTCGCGGCCGGCGCGAAGCAGCTCGGCTACACGCTCGTCAACGAAACCTTCTTCGACACGCTCACGTTCGAATCGGGCGCGCGCACCCAGGCGCTCATCGACGCAGCGCTCGCGCGCGGCATGAACCTGCGCCACGTCGGCGAAACGCGCGTGGGCGTGTCCGTCGACGAAACGACGACGCGCGCCGATCTCGCCGATCTGCTCGCCGTGTTCGCGCAAGCCGCGTTCGCGGACGCCGCGCCGTCGCTCGATGCGCTCGACGCCGCAATTTCGAAGCAGGTCGCGGCGTCGTTCCCGGCAGCGCTCGTGCGCGAAGGCGCGTATCTCGCGCATCCGGTGTTCAACCGCTACCATTCGGAAACGGAAATGCTGCGCTACCTGCGCAGCCTCTCCGACAAGGACCTGGCGCTCGACCGTTCGATGATCCCGCTCGGCTCGTGCACGATGAAGCTCAACGCGACCTCGGAAATGCTGCCGGTGACGTGGCCCGAGTTCGGCCGCATTCACCCGTTCGCACCCGCCGAACAAACGGTCGGCTATCGCGAGATGATCGATCAGCTCGAACAGATGCTCGTGGCCGCAACCGGCTACGCCGCCGTCTCGCTGCAGCCGAACGCGGGCTCGCAAGGCGAGTACTCGGGCCTGCTCATCATCCACGCGTATCACGCCTCGCGCGGCGAAGGACATCGCAACGTCTGCCTGATTCCGGCCTCGGCGCACGGCACAAATCCGGCGTCGGCGCAGATGGCGGGCATGCAGGTCGTCGTCGTGGCCTGCGACGCGCAAGGCAACATCGACATCGCCGATCTGAAGGCGAAGGCCGAACAGCACGCCGCCAATCTCGCGGCGATCATGATCACGTATCCCTCGACGCACGGCGTGTTCGAACAGAACGTGCGCGAAGTCTGCGAGATCGTGCACGCGCACGGCGGCCAGGTCTATGTCGACGGCGCGAACATGAACGCGATGGTCGGCCTCGCAGCGCCCGGCCAGTTCGGCGGCGACGTTTCGCACCTGAACCTGCACAAGACCTTCTGCATCCCGCACGGCGGCGGCGGACCGGGCGTCGGCCCGGTCGCGGTCGGCGCGCATCTCGCGAAGTTCCTGCCGAACCAGCTTTCGAGCGGCTACAAGCGCGACGATCACGGCATCGGCGCCGTAAGCGCAGCGCCTTACGGCTCGGCTTCGATCCTGCCGATCTCGTGGATGTACATCGCGATGATGGGCGCGGCCAACCTCACGGCCGCCACCGAAGCCGCGATCCTCAACGCGAACTACGTCGCGAAGCAGCTCGCGCCGCACTTCCCGGTGCTGTACAGCGGCCCGGGCGGACTCGTCGCGCACGAGTGCATCCTCGATCTGCGCCCCATCAAGGATGCGAGCGGCATCAGCGTCGACGACGTCGCCAAGCGTCTGATGGACTACGGCTTCCACGCGCCCACGATGAGCTTCCCGGTGCCGGGCACGCTGATGGTCGAGCCGACCGAATCGGAATCGAAGGAAGAACTCGACCGCTTCATCGCCGCGATGATCGCGATCCGCGAGGAAATCCGCGCCGTGGAAGAAGGCCGCGCCGACAAGGAAGACAATCCGCTGAAGCACGCGCCGCACACGGCGGCGGCGGTGGTCGCCGACGACTGGAAGCACGCGTACTCGCGCGAACAGGCTGCGTACCCCGTGCGCTCGCTGGTGGCGCAGAAGTACTGGCCGCCGGTCGGCCGCGCCGACAATGCCTACGGCGACCGCAACCTGTTCTGCTCGTGCGTGCCGGTCGGCGAGTACGACGACGCGCAGGCCGCAGAGGCACAGCAGGCGTAAAGCGCGACTCATGCCGCCAGGCGCGCCGCCGGTTACCGGCGCGCCTGGCTGGCGTCGCACTCACATTTGCCGCCACAAACCGTTACCATCACACACCTGTCAGGCTTGAATCAGGGAGTCCCGCATGGCGCGGAAGGTGCGAACGGTCTCAACCCGGGCGTCGACCCGGCGGATGCGCAACGGCGCAAAACTCGCCTGTGCGCTGGCTGCGGCCTGCGCCTGGTTCGCCTCGGCGCCCGCGGCACACGCGGCGATGAATTTCTGCGCGGCACCCGCGCTGCAAACGAGCGAGCGCACCAACGCGGACCCCGGCGTGAAGACGCTCGTCGCGCAGGTCGCGGCGCGTGTGAACGACATGCCGCACCCGGTCGCCACCCTGCACACCGAAGGCACCCTGCCGCACGAGGGCATCTACGACCGGAGCGTCGAGGCCGCTAACGAACTCGACCTCATGCGCGACGCTGCGCTCGCGTGGCGCGCGACGAGTGACGACCGCTTTCTGAAGCTCGTCGACCGCTTTCTTACCGCCTGGGTCGCCACCTATCGGCCGAGTTTCAATCCGATCGACGAAACGCGCTTCGAAGGGCTGATCCTCGCCTACGACATGACCGCGAGCGCGCTGCCCGTCAAGACGCGCAACGCGACCATGGCGTTCCTGACCCGCTTCGCGAACGGCTACATCGCACAGGTGGACGCGCAGCCGCGTCCGCTCAAGGGCAATTTCGCGAACAACTGGCAGAGCCATCGGGTCAAACTGATAGCGATGATCGCGTTCACGCTCGACAACCGGAAGATGATTGCGACGGCGCAGCGGCTCTTCGTGGAACACATCGGCGACAACATCGCGCCCGACGGCTCGACGCGCGATTTCGCCGAGCGCGACGCGCTGCACTACGTCGCGTACGACCTGCAGCCGCTCGTGACAGCCGCGCTCGCCGCGCGCCGCCACAACCGCAACTGGCTCAACGAGCGGGCGGCGAACGGCGCGACGCTCACGCGGGCGCTCGACTGGCTCGCGCCCTACGCGATGGGCGAGAAGACGCACGAGGAGTTCGTGCACTCGACGGTGGCCTTCGACGCGCGGCGGCGCGAAGCCGGCCTGCCCGGCTTCTCCGGCCCGTGGGATCCGAAGAACGCCGCCGAGTTGTTCCACCTGGCGGCCCGGCTGAACGGCCGCTTTACGCCGATCGCGCTCAGGCTCGCGCCGAAGCCGCCCGCCTGGCTCGCCGTGTGCCTGCCGCTGCCCGCGCGCTAGGAGCACCAGGAGCACCAGGAGCACCACGAGCACCACGAGCACCAGGCGGCCCGGGCCACGCGGCGCACAAGTACGGACACGCGCGCGGTCAAAAGTATGACCATGCGCGCGGTTATTAAACGAGACAGCAGTTTTTAGCAAGCAGGAGTACCAGACATGGCAGTCAGCGTTTTCGATCTCTTCAAAATCGGCATCGGACCGTCCAGTTCGCACACGGTCGGCCCCATGCGGGCGGCGCTGATGTTCGTCGAAGGACTTGAGCGTGACGGTCTGCTCGCGGCCACGGCATCGGTGAAATGCGAGCTGTACGGCTCGCTCGGCGCGACCGGCAAGGGCCACGGCACCGACCGCGGCGTCATGCTCGGGCTGATGGGCGACGCGCCCGACACGGTGAACCCCGACACCATCGCCGAACGGCTCGAAGCCGTGCGCGCATCGCGTAGCCTCGCGCTCGCCGGTCATCACACGATCACGTTCGTCCCGAAAGAGCACATCGCGTTCTATCGTCAGGCGCTACCCGAGCATCCGAACGGCATGAAGCTGCGCGCGTACGATGCCGACGGCGCGACGCTGCGCGAAAGCACCTATTTGTCCGTGGGCGGCGGTTTTGTCGTGACAGCCGGTGCGGCGAACACGAAGGTGCTGGCTGCCGCAGCGCAACTGCCGCGGCCGTTTCGCACGGGCAACGAGCTGCTCGCGCTGTGCGCCTCGACCGGCAACAGCATCGCGCAACTGATGCTCGAAAACGAGCGCGTCTGGCATACCGACGACGAAATCCGCAGCGGCCTGCTGCGCATCTGGGGCGTGATGCAGTCGTGCGTCTCGCGCGGCATCGGCGTCGGCAACCCGGCAGCCGAAGGCACGCTGCCGGGCCCGTTCAATGTGAAGCGTCGCGCGCCGCAGCTGTATCGCGCACTCACCGACAACCCCGAGCGCGCGCTGCAAGACCCGCTCTCGATGATCGACTGGATCAACGTCTACGCGATCGCCGTGAACGAAGAAAACGCCGCGGGCGGGCGCGTCGTCACCGCGCCGACCAACGGCGCCGCGGGCATCATCCCGGCCGTGCTGCACTACTACGTGCGCTTCACGCCGGGCGCGACCGAGCAGGGCGTGATCGACTTCCTGCTCACCGCTGCCGCCATCGGCATTCTCTACAAGCTCAACGCGTCGCTTTCCGGCGCCGAAGTGGGCTGCCAGGGCGAAGTGGGCGTCGCGTGCTCGATGGCCGCGGGTGCGCTCGCCGCCGTGCTCGGCGGCACGCCGCAGCAAGTCGAGAACGCCGCCGAGATCGGCATGGAGCACAACCTCGGCCTCACCTGCGATCCCGTAGGCGGCATGGTGCAGATTCCCTGCATCGAGCGCAATGCGATGGCCTCCGTGAAGGCCGTCAACGCTGCGCGCATGGCGCTGCGCGGCGACGGTGAGCATTATGTCTCGCTCGACTCGGTCATCAAGACCATGCGCGAGACCGGCGCCGACATGAAAACGAAGTACAAGGAGACCTCGCGCGGCGGCCTCGCGGTGAATATCGTCGAGTGCTGACGCGCCGCGCGCGTCTTTCTTTGCTACGCCACGCGCGTCGTCCTTTGCCGGGTCGCGCGCGTTGCCCTTTCCTTTAAAACAAACGACAGGAGACAGCAACACATGACCGCGACCACGCCGCCGCACGATTCCGCCAGCCGCGCAAGCGCACCGACCACCACGGGCGCGCGCCTCCTCGTCGACGCGCTCGCCACGAACGGCGTGACACGCGTGTTCTGCGTGCCGGGCGAGAGCTACCTCGCGGTGCTCGACGCGCTCTACGACGTCACCGACCGCATCGAGACCATCGTCTGCCGCCACGAAGCTTCGGCCGCGAACATGGCCGAAGCCGCGGGCAAGCTCACCGGCAAGCCGGGCATCGCGTTCGTCACGCGCGGGCCGGGCGCGACGCACGCGTCGATCGGCGTGCACACGGCGTTCCAGGATTCGTCGCCGATGATCCTGCTGATCGGCCAGGTCGCACGCGAGCAGATGGACCGCGAGGCGTTTCAGGAAGTCGACTACCGGCGCATGTTCGGCCAGATGGCGAAGTGGGTCGCGCAGATCGACGACGCGCGCCGCGTGCCCGAATATCTGAGCCACGCATTCCATATCGCAACTTCGGGACGCCCCGGGCCGGTCGTGCTCGCGCTGCCCGAGGACATGCTGAGCGATGCGTTTCCCGCCGCCGACGCGCAGCCCGTCGCGCCCGCCGCGCAGCGCGTGCAGGCCTCGCCTTCGGCCGCGCAGATCGAGCAGTTGCGCACGCTGCTCGCAAACGCGAAAAAACCCTTCGTGATCGCGGGCGGCCACGGCTGGACCCGCGCGGCCTGCGTGGATCTGCAGCGCTTCGTCGAGAACTGGCGCTTGCCCATCGGGCTCGCGTTCCGCTTCCAGGACACGCTCGACAACGATCACCCGAACTATGCGGGCGACGTGGGCCTCGGCATAAATCCGGCGCTGGCGCAGCGCATCCGCGAGTCCGACGTGCTGCTCGCGCTCGGCCCGCGCCTTGGCGAAGCGACCACGGGCGGCTACGCGCTCCTCGACATTCCGAAGACGAAGCAGACGCTGATCCACGTTCACCAGGGCGCCGAAGAACTCGGGCGCGTCTATGCGGCCGATCTGCCGATCGTGTCGGGCCTGCCGGAAATCGCATCGATGCTCGCGGCGCTCGACGTGCCCGCCACATGCGCATGGGACGGCTGCGCCGAGGAAGCGCACCGCGCGTATCTTGCGTGGCGCGAGCCGCGTCCGATGCCCGGCGATGTTCAGATGGGCGAAATAATCCAGCAACTGCGCGCGCGCCTGCCCGACGACGCCATCGTCACGAACGGCGCAGGCAACTACGCAACGTGGCTGCACCGGCATTTCGCGTACCGTCACTTCCGCTCGCAGCTCGCGCCCACCAGCGGCGCGATGGGCTACGGCGTGCCCGCCGCGATTGCCGCGAAGTCGCTCTATCCGGCGCGCACCGTGGTCGCGCTCGCGGGCGACGGGTGCTTCATGATGTCGGCGCCGGAAATCGCCACGGCGATGCAGTACGGGCTCAACGTCGTGTTCATCGTCGTGAACAACGGGCACTACGGCACGATTCGCATGCACCAGGAGCGGCATTATCCGGGGCGTGTTCACGGCACGCAGCTCACGAACCCGGATTTCGCGGCCTTCGCGCACGCGTTCGGCGCGCACGGCGAAGTCGTCGAATCCACGGCAGCATTCCTGCCCGCGCTGGAACGCGCGCTCGACGCCGGGCGGCCCGCGCTCATCGAGATCCGCATCCCGAAGGACGCGAGCACGCCCGCCATGACGCTCACGCAGATTCGCGAAGCGGCGCTCAAGCAGGGCGCGTAAGCGCCAGCCAGTCGGCCAGTCCGGTTTCCTCCGGCGGGGGGTGAACGGGCAATCCAAAGGATTGCCCGTTCACCACGATGGCTGACATTCTGCCCTCGCCCATTACGGCGGTGAATTTACCGCCGCCAAGGTCGTGCGTTGGCGCGTGATGATCTGAATCCCGACAGCCCGAAAAATATAGGAGTACTCCAAATCGAGTCATGGGATCGTCATATTGGCCCCATATCATCCCTTTCATTTTTGAAAGAAAAGCCAGCGACTGGCATCGGTTGGCTCCTGTTGGAATAGAGGAATAGACAGCGTCAATCGAATCGAAATGGCGGGGTTGCTGGATGCCTGCTTTTTGCGCTGCCGGATTCAACAGCGATCTTGATGGTTAGTACTGCAGGTTATTCATGATGGCAAGACGGTTCCCGCCGGGTATTCGAACCCGGTAAACAAGGCGGTCGGCGGCGTGTAGCCGGCGAAGTATGAAATCAGACACGCAGACATCTCTTTCCGAAATCCAGGTCCCTCCGATAACCACATGCAAAGAAACATGCCAAAGAAATTCATGAGCAAGGGCGTCATGACTCTTATCGCCACCTCGGCCGTGCTCGCCGGCTGCGCTACGCCGGGAATGGAAAGCAAGGCCGACTCGTACAGTGTTCTCGATGTGAATCAGCGTCAGGAAGTTCGCACCGTCGAGATTCTGACGATCCTGCCGGGAAAGGTGCAGGTCAGCAACGCCGAGAACAAGAAGGCCGCACAAATGGCCGGTGCGGTGCTTGGCGCACTCGCAGGTGCGGCCGTCGGCGGCTCGACCGGCCCGGGTGGCTGGGAGCGCACGGGGGTGGGTACCGTCGCAGGCGGCGCCGCAGGGGCGGTGGCAGGCTCGATGGTGAGTGACACGGTTCTGGTCGACGGCGTGCAGATCATGTACCGCGACGGCAAGTCGGCGTTTGCCTCGGCTCAGGTCGGCCGGGTGTGTGAATTCAAGCCCGGCCCCGCGATGATGGTCGGTTCCGATACGACGACGCGTATTCAGCCGAACGCACAATGCCCGGTCGCTGACGGGACAAAAAGACCGGAGCAGCAGGTGAGCAAATGAGGCGCGGAGTTTTCGCTCTTTCATTGCTATCGGCAATGCCTGCTTTTTCGCAAGAGCAAGCGCCCGTCAATCTCGACAATGGCCTCGCACGCATGCAGGCGCTGGAATCGAATGCGGAGTCCGAGCGCGCCGCGCAGCAGCAAAAAGCCGAAGCCGACAACCGCAAGCGGCGACAGCAGGAAGAGGCGGCCCAACGCAAGCGCGCGCAGGCGAAGGCTGCAGCACAGGAGCAGGCCAATCGCGAGCGGCAGGCTTCGATTAACCGCCAGCGTGAGATCGAGGATCAGGACCGCAGCTACGAGAACCGCTACAAGGAACTACAACTGAAAAAACTGGAAACGCAGGTTAATCGCGAGAACGATCTGATCAACGCGGATCTGGCGCGCTCGAAAGCGGAAACGGACGCGGTGCAATCCGGCGCGGAGGCTTCCCGCAACGTCAGTAAGGGCCTTCAAAAGAATCTGCAGGACGCCAATCGGCACTGGTGGGAAAAGTAAAATTCTTTGCGGATTACCGGGCCAGGCGGCGCTGATCTTGAGAAACAAGTCGGCGCCGTCGCGATAGCCGTAGGCCATACCAGGATTGCACCGCGATCATTCCGTAATGACAATGTCATTGCACCATGCTAGAGTGCAAGTGATCTAATGCATTGGAGGATCGCTTCCATGACTGCACAGAATGCATTGCCCGCCAAGCGGGAAACCCTGAACATTCGCATCAAGCCTGAAGAGCGAAGCCTGATCGACAGGGCCGCGAAACTACGGGGAAAAAACCGCACCGATTTCGTGCTGGACGCCGCGCGCAATGCCGCGGAAGAGGCGCTACTCGATCAGACCATCATCACGAGTTCGCCGGACGCCTACGCGGCCTTTCTGGCGCGCCTCGACATGCCTCCACAGCCAAACGAGCGCTTGCGCAAAATGCTCCAGACGCCGGCGCCGTGGGATACGGATCGATGATTGGAGCGCCCGGGCCACTCGCGTCAGATCACGAACTGGACGTGTTCAGATCGGGAGTGGAAAGCCTGGATCAATGGTTGAAACGCCGGGCATTGAAGAACCAGGGTACAGGCGCATCACGGACATTCGTCGCTGCCGAAGGGCAGCGGGTGCTCGCTTACTATGCTCTGGCATCGAGCGCTGTCACGGTAGACGCGGCTCCCGGCCGCTTCCGCCGGAACATGCCAGACCCGATTTCCGTAGTCGTTCTAGGACGGCTCGCCGTCGACCAATCATTGCATGGCCGAGGCATCGGCCGTGCTCTGGTTCGGGATGCTTGCCTGCGCGTGATCCAGGCCGCTGACACGATCGGCATCCGGGGGATGCTGGTACACGCCCTCTCGGAGGAAGCACAGACGTTCTACGAGCGAATGGGGTTCGAGCGATCACAACTTGATCCCATGACACTACTGGTGACGCTTGCCGATCTAAAAGCCGCCCTTTAAAGAGCTCCGCACGGCTTGACCGGCAACACAGTCGCACAACGAAAAGCCCCGCAGGGAATTCTCCCTGCGGGGCTTTTACTTGCTGCGCTACATCAGCCGCGGCGCGCGGCACCCGATATTCCGGCTGCCGCTCACGCCGCGAGGCGCATCAGCTTTACTTGCCGCCCACGCTTTGCAGCGTCGTCCACTTGCCGTCGACAACCTTGTACAGCGTGATGCCGCCGTTCTTCAGGTCGCCGTGCGCGTCGTACGCGAGTTCCTTCGTCGTCACAGCCGGCATGTTCGTCTTCGCGAGGTACGGCAGGTACTTCGCCGGATCCGTCGAGTTCGCCGCCTTCATCGCTGCGAACATCGCCATCGCGCCGTCGAATGCATACGGCGAGTACGTCTGGACGTCTTCACCGAAGCGCTTCTTGTACTTCTCCACGTAGCCCTTGCCGCCCGGCATTTCGTCCAGCGGCAGGCCCGCGAGCGATGCCACCGTGCCGTTCGCCGCGTCGCCTGCGAGCTTCAGGAAGGTCGGCGTATGAACCATTTCGCCGCCCATCAGCGGAGCCTTGATGCCAAGCGACTTCATCTGCTTGACCATCGGGGCCGCTTGCGAATCCGCGCCGCCGAAATAGATCATGTCCGGATTCTGCGCCTTCAGCTTGGTCAGGATCGACTTGAAGTCCACGGCCTTGTCGTTCGTGTACTCGCGGTCGATGATCGTGCCGCCCGCGCCCTTCGCTGCCTTCGCGAACTGGTCCGCGAGGCCCTGGCCGTAAGCCGTGCGGTCGTCAACCACGGCGATCTTCTTCATGCCGAGCGACTTGACGGCGAACGCGCCTGCCACCGAACCCTGCTGCGTGTCGGAGGTCATCATGCGGAAGGTCGTCTTGAAGCCTTGCTGCGTGTACTCCGGCGCGGTCGCCATCGCGATCTGCGGGATGCCCGCGTTCGCGTAGATGCGCGAAGCCGGGATCGTCGTGCCCGAGTTGAAGTGGCCGAGCATGCCCTTGATGCCGTCGTCCACGAGCTTCTGCGCGACGGTCGTGCCCGTGCGCGGGTCGGCCTGGTCGTCAGCCGCGTCGAGCACGAAGTGAATCTGCTTGCCGCCGATCACCGGCTTGGTTGCGTTCTCTTCCTCGACAGCAAGCGTGATGCCGTTCTGGAAATCCTTGCCATAGTGCGCCTGCGCACCGGTCATCGGGCCAGAGAAACCGATCTTCACATCCTCGACTTGCTGCGCGTGCGCGGTCCCGGCCAGCGACATGGCGGCAACAATCGTTGCGCCTGCCAGCTGCTTCATGGTGTGCTGCATATCTTCTCCTTGCTACCAGGTATGGAACGGAGCGGCTTCGGCGTGCGCCGTGCCGCTTCCTTGTCATTGAGACGACCGTCAGTATGGCGGCTGCTTAACCGATCGTCATCAAATTCGCGTTGCCGCCCGCCGCGGCCGTGTTCACGCTCACAGAACGCTCGGTCAGGAGACGTTCCAGGGCGTAATCTTCGTCGCCGTTCGCGAGTGCGTGGGCTGCAACACCCTGCACCGACACGATCGGTCCTGCACGCTTTGCCACTTCCTTCACGAGCGCGAGCAGCTCGTCGCTGTCGCCTTCGAAGAGCACCGCGTCGTACTTCGCATCACCGCCTCCGTCCTTGCCCTTGTGCACTGCGGCCTGCGCCTTCAACTTCGCCGGCAGTGCGCTCACGAGCGCTTCGCCCGCCGCGCCCGAGAAGAGCGCGCGGTTGCCCGTCGCGAGCGCCGCGGCAAATTGCGCACGCGCACCGGTCGCCGTCGACGGCACGCACAGCACCGTGCCGCGCGCCGAAAGCGTGTAGGTGTTGCGCTCGCCCGTCGGCCCCGGCAGCACGGCGGTTGCGCCCGCCAGCACGTATTCGAGGTAGCCGTCGCAACGCGCGGCCAGCGCCGGTTCGCGTTCGGCGATCAGCCAGTCGCGCAGCGACGTGAGTGCGGTGTGCGTCGAGTGCGCCGGTTCGCCGCTATCACCCTGGACGCTCTGCGGCACATCGACCACGAGCGCCTGCGCAAGCGAGGCCGGCAGACCGGCCGGACGCTTCGCGAGCAGACGCGACAGATACAGCGCGCCACCCGCCTTCGGCCCCGTGCCCGACAACCCTTCGCCGCCGAACGGCTGCACCCCGACCACCGCGCCGATCACGTTGCGGTTCACGTAGATGTTGCCCACATGCGCATTGCTGACCACATGCGCGATGGTTTCGTCGATACGCGTATGGATGCCGAGCGTGAGGCCGTAACCGGTCGCGCGGATCTGTTCGAGCAACTTGTCGAGCTGGCTGCGGCGATAGCGGATCACGTGCAGCACCGGGCCGAACACTTCGCGCTTCAGTTCGTCGATGCTGTCGAGTTCGATGAGCGTCGGCGGCACGAACGTGCCTGCCGCGCAGCCTTCCGGCACCGGCAGTTGCGTGACGTTGCGGCCTTTCTCGCGCAGCGCGGCGACGTGCGCGTCGATGCCGCGCTTCGCTTCGGCGTCGATGACGGGGCCGACATCGATCGAGAGCCGGTCGGGATTGCCGATCGCCAGTTCCTTCATGGCGCCCGAGAGCATTTCGAGCGTGCGCTCCGCGACGTCGTCCTGCAGGCAGAGCACGCGCAGCGCCGAGCAGCGCTGGCCTGCCGAGTCGAACGCCGATTGCAGCACGTCCGCGACGACCTGTTCCGCGAGCGCCGACGAATCCACGATCATCGCGTTCTGGCCGCCGGTTTCGGCGATCAGCGGAATCGGACGGCCGTCGGAATCGAGGCGCTCCGCAAGCGTCTTGTTGATGAGGCGCGCGACTTCGGTCGAGCCGGTGAACATCACGGCGCGCGTGCGCGCATCGGCGACGAGCGCCGCGCCCACGGTTTCGCCGTTGCCCGGCAGCAGTTGCACGGCGCCGGCCGGAACACCCGCTTCGCGCAGGATGCGCACGGCCTGGGCTGCGATCAGCGGCGTCTGTTCGGCGGGCTTCGCGAGCACCGTGTTACCGGCTGCGAGCGCGGCGGCCACCTGGCCCATGAAGATCGCGAGCGGGAAGTTCCACGGGCTGATACACACGACCGGGCCGAGCGGACGATGCGTGTCGTTCGAGAATTCCTGGCGGATCTGCGTCGAGTAATAGCGCAGGAAGTCGGTCGCTTCGCGGATTTCGGCAATGGCGTTCGGCAGCGACTTGCCCGCTTCGCGCACGATCAGGCCCATCAGCGTGTGCATCTGCGCTTCGAGCAGATCGGCGGCGCGCGCGAGACAGTCGGCGCGCGCTTCGATGGGCGTCGCCTGCCAGATCGGCGCGGCGGCCACGGCGTGCGCGAGCGCGGCGCTCACGTCTTCGGACGTTGCCTCCACAACGGTGCCGACGAGGTCGCGGTGATCGGCCGGGTTGCGCACGTCGCGTGCCACGCCCGAACCGTTCGCCGAGTCGCCGCCCTCCAGCATCGGTGCGGCGCGCCACGGATGGTGCGCGCTCGCGAGCAACGCCGACGAGAGCGACGCGAGACGATGCTCGTTCGACAGATCGAGGCCCATCGAGTTGAGGCGCTCGTTGCCGTAGAGATCGCGCGGCAGCGGGATTTTCGTGTGCGGCGCGCCAGCGGGCACGACCTTCGCGGCATCGTCGACGGGGTTCGTGACGAGTTCGGCGACCGGCACCGTTTCGTCGGCGATGCGGTTCACGAACGACGTGTTCGCGCCGTTTTCGAGCAGACGACGCACGAGGTAGGCGAGCAGCGTTTCATGCGTGCCGACCGGCGCGTAGACGCGGCACGGACGGTTGAGCTTGCCTGCCGAGAGCGGCCCCGTGACTTCTTCGTACAGCGGCTCGCCCATGCCGTGCAGGCACTGGAACTCGTACTGGCCGGGATAGTAGTTCTGGCCCGCGAGGTGATAGATCGCCGCGAGCGTGTAGGCGTTGTGCGTCGCGAACTGCGGATACACGGCATCGGGCGCGCCGAGCAGCTTCTTCGCGCACGCGAGATACGAGACATCGGTGTAGACCTTGCGCGTGTACACCGGATAGCCTTCGAGGCCGTCGATCTGGGCGCGCTTGATTTCGGTGTCCCAGTACGCGCCCTTCACGAGGCGCACCATGATGCGGTGACGGCTGCGGCGGGCCAGATCGACGATGTAGTCGATTACGAACGGGCAGCGCTTCTGGTACGCCTGCACCACGAAGCCGATGCCGTTCCAGCCCTGCAGTTCCGGATCGAAGCACAGCGCTTCGAGCAGATCGAGCGAGATTTCGAGCCGGTCGGCTTCTTCGGCGTCGATGTTCAGGCCGATGTCGTAGCGGCGCGCCAGCACGGCGAGCGCGCGCACGCGCGGCAGCAGCTCGCTCATCGTGCGCTCCTGTTGCGCGCGCGAATAGCGCGCATGCAGCGCCGACAGCTTGATCGAGATACCCGGGCCTTCGTAGATGCCGCGGCCGCCAGCGGCCTTGCCGATCGCGTGAATCGCCTGCTCATACGAGGCGTAGTAGCGCTGGGCGTCGGCTTCGGTCGTCGCCGCTTCGCCGAGCATGTCGTACGAGTAGCGGAAGCCGCGCGCTTCGAACTTGCGGCTGTTCGCGAGCGCGTCGGAGATGTTCTCGCCGGTGACGAACTGCTCGCCCATGAGGCGCATCGACATGTCAACGCCCTTGCGGATCAGCGGCTCGCCGCCCTTGCCGATCAAACGCGTCAGCGCCGACGAAAGTCCCGCCTCGCTGTTCGTCGTGACGAGCTTGCCGGTGATCATGAGGCCCCACGTCGCCGCGTTCACGAACAGGGACGGCGCATGGCCGACGTGGGATTTCCAGTCGCCCTTGCTGATCTTGTCGCGAATCAGCGCGTCGCGCGTGGCGCGGTCGGGAATGCGCAGCAGCGCTTCGGCGAGGCACATCAGCGCCACGCCTTCCTGGCTCGACAGCGCGAACTCGTGAATCAGGCCCTCCACGCCGCCGCCGGTGCGCTTGGCGCGCAGCGTCTCGACGAGGCGCGCGGCGAGCTTCGTCACGTCGCCCGTGAGGTTCGCGGGCAGGCGCGCTTCGCCGATCAGGAACGGCACGCACTCCGGCTCGGGGCGACGGTACGCAGCCGTGATCGCCGCGCGCAGCACCGATTGCGGCTGCACGTTCTGCGCGAATTCGAGGAACGGGTGCGAGGCGCCTTCGTCGTCGGCATCGGAAGCGGCGCCGTCGGACACATCGGCCACGCCTGCGTGGCCGGCGAGTTCGGCGGGCAACTGGCCGTGCTCGATTCTTTCGAGGTAAGCGAAGATCGCCTGCTTGATAAGCCAATGCGGCGTGCGCTCGAGGCGCGTGGCGGCATCTTTCAGCCGTGAGCGGAGAACGTCGTCGACTTTGACGCCAAGAGTGGTGCTGGCCATGTTTCCTTCGTTTGCCGGGCAAACCGCGCCGGCGAAAGACTAAAAAGTTGGCGCATCGTACGCCTCCAATTTAAAAGGTGCAACCACTCTATGACTAAGGTTGCACCCCTGAAAACCCTTATACCTTAGGAGTTTGCGGCGAATGCCCCGCCCGGTGGGCAACCGGTTGCGCTCGGTATTTTCCCTGGGCACAACTTATTTTGATAACCCTCAGTGAATCCGGTCCTGCGCCGTTATAACGGTGATACGAGACAACAGACGGCCAGAAAAAAGGCACGGTGGAGACAATGGAGAAGGCCATGGTGGTGATCGGAATCTGGGGCATGTGCGCGCTGTGCGCGTTGCTGTTCATCCGCGGCGCGTCGGCGCCCGTCGCGCGGCGCAAGGCAACCCGGCGCGCGATGGAGTGAGCGGCGAATGAGTGGCAAATGAGCGGCGAATGATCCGCCGTTGCGCGCTCGGCTAGATGTCGAGCGGATCGACTTCGAGGTTCCAGCGCAGCACGCCACGCAAGGTGCGCAGCATCGGCTGCCACGCGCGCAGCGTCGCCTGTAGCGCGGCCCGCGACTGGCTCTCCACGAGCAGTTGCGCACGATGGACGTTCATCACTTTCACGATCGTGAGCGGCACGGCGTCGTAGACGGTCACCCGCTCCGCAGCCGGGATCGCGGCAAGCGCCTGCGCGGCCTCGCCGAGAAACGCGAGCGCGGCCTCCAGCGTGCGGCCTTCGGCGCGCAGCAGCGCCTGATAGACGAACGGCGGCAGATGCGCGTCGCGGCGCTCCGCGAGCTGCGCATTCGCGAATCCCACGTAGTCGTGCCGCGCGAGCGCGTGATAGAGCGCGTGCCGTGGATAGCGCGTCTGCACCATCACTTCGCCCGGCAGACCGCTGCGGCCCGCGCGCCCGCTCACCTGCATCAGTTGTGCGAAGAGCCGCTCGCTCGCACGGAAGTCGTGCGAAAAGAGCGCGTTGTCGGCGTTGAGCACACCCACGAGCGACACGCGCTGGAAATCGTGGCCCTTCGCGATCATCTGCGTGCCGACCAGGATATCGATGTCGCCCGCGTGAACATCCGAAAAGAGCGCCTGTGCGCTGCCCTTGCGGCGCGTGCTGTCGGCGTCGATGCGCAGCACGCGCGCGCCCGGCACCGCGCTCGCGAGCGCCTCCTCGATGCGCTGCGTGCCGCGTCCCATCGGCGCGATATCGACGTTGCCGCAATCGGGACATGAGCGCGGGATGCGCGATTCCCAGCCGCAGTGGTGGCAGCGCAGCGCCCGCTCCGGCTTGTGCAGCACGACGTAGGCGCTGCAGCGGGGACAGCCCGCGACCCAGCCGCAGGCATCGCACGAGAGCACCGGCGCGTAACCGCGCCGGTTCAGGAACACGAGACTTTGCTCGCCGCGCTCAAGACGCGCCTTCATGGCCGCGACCAGCGGCCCCGACAATCCCTCGAACGACGCACGGCCGCGCCGGCGCTCCTCTTCGAGATCGATCAGTCTGATGGCGGGCAGCACGGCGTCGGCCACGGCGCGCCGCGAGAGCGTGAGGCGCGTGTAGCGGCCCTGTTCGGCCTGCCACCAGCTTTCGAGCGACGGCGTAGCCGACCCGAGCACCACCGGCACGTCGAGCTGCTTCGCGCGCCACACGGCAAGATCGCGCGCCGAATAGCGCAGCCCTTCCTGCTGCTTGTAGGCGGGATCGTGCTCCTCGTCGACCACGAGCATCGCAAGACGCGGCAGCGAAGCGAGGACGGCCAGGCGCGTGCCGAGCACGATGCGCGCTCGGCCCACGTGGGCCGCGAGCCAGTTGCGCGCGCGCTCGCCTTCGGCCAGACCGCTGTGGAGCGTGACGATCGCATCGGCGGCGAGCGTGGCCGCGAAGCGCGTGCGAAACGCCGCCTCGAACTGCGGCGTCAGATTGATTTCGGGGACGAGGACGAGCGCCTGGGCATCGGGCTCGCGTTCGAGCAGCGCGGCCAGCGCGCGCAGATAGACCTCGGTCTTGCCGCTGCCCGTCACGCCGTACAGCAGAAAAGGCGCGAAGCCGTGTGCGGCGACGATTGATTCGACGGCGGCCGTCTGCTCGTCGCTCAGGGTCGGAACCTGAACGACATCGACGTCGCTGGTCTCGTTGTTAGCCTCGCTGTTGGCCTCGTTGCTTGCCTTGGTAGCGCCGGGCGCCGCGCCGAACTCGACGCGCTCATAGTCGACCCAGCCCGCCTCGCGCCAGCTTTCCAGCGCGGGAACCGCTTTCGGGTGAAGCGCTTTGGCGTCGGCAAGATCGAGCACGCCCGTTTCCGCGAGCGCCTGCGCGAGCCGGCGCAGCGCCTGCGCGCGGGCTGGCAGGGCCTCGGGCAGCGCCGCGCGCCCCGCCGGCAGCAGGCGATAACGCTCCTCGGGCGCGAGCAGGCGATCCCAGCGCGACGGGTCCCGCAGCGCCTGCGGCAGCGCGGGCAGCGCCACTTCGCCCAGGCCGCGCTGATAGTACTCGGCGGCGAAGGCGGCGAGCAACAGCCACTGCGCGCTGAGCGGCGGGCACGCCGCGCATACGGCGCTCACATCGCGGAGTTTGTCGGCCGCAACGTCGCTGTTAGTGCTCACTTCGCAAACGAGACCGACGACGTCGCGCCGGCCAAACGGCACGCGCACGAGCATGCCGGGCGTCGGGGCAGGCGCGCTGGCCGGGTAGCGGTAGTCGTAGAGCGCAGATAGCGGATGATCGAGCGCCACGCGCACGAACCCGGCCGTCAAGGGTTTCTCCTGGTTCGCGTCTGTGCGCCAGCGCACGCATCGCCCGACTTAAAGTAAAACTTTATATTCCGCGCTAAGTTTTGGATTCCGCAGAACAAACGTGACCCTGTCCTCGTGCCTGTGGATAACTTTGTTAAGAACTCTCTGCCGGGCAGCGTCAAGCGCCGTTGCATGGCCATCCTGTGGGACAGCGCACAAACCGCCACGGAGCGCCGAAAGCCTTGTCTGTCAAGGGTCCGATTCATCGTTCGCGAACCACGATGCGCAGCTGCGGCAATCTTTCCCTCTTGCGCGGCGCAACGAGGAAAGTGTGAATAAGTCAAGTCTTGACATTACCGGAAGGGCCTGTGGATGGGTGCTCCGGCGCACCCATTCCACAGGCCCCAGTGAATCCGGCTATCGCACTGCAACAAAACTGCTGTCAATCCTGACGTCGAATCCGCCCTCAAGCGCCAGCGAGAATCTTCCGGCTATGGCTATGGACTTCGTCGACCAGTTCCGCGACGCTTTCAGGCGGCGTGAACTGCGAAATGCCATGGCCCAGGTTGAATACGTGCCCCGGATGCGCGCCGAAATTGTCGAGCACCGCGCGCGCTTCGGCACGAATCGCCGCGGGCGAAGCGAACAGCACGTTCGGATCCAGATTGCCCTGCAACGCCACACGGTCGCCCACGCGCTCGCGTGCACGCCCGATGTTCACCATCCAGTCGAGGCCGACCGCATCCACGCCCGTCGAAGCGATCTCGTCGAGCCAGAGGCCGCCACCCTTCGTGAACGTGATGACCGGCACGCGGCGGCCGTCGTGCTCGCGCTTGAGCCCCGCGACGACCTGCTCGATGTAACGGAGCGAGAAGCGCTGATAGGCGCCGTCCGCCAGCACGCCGCCCCACGTATCGAAAATCATGACGGCCTGCGCGCCCGCTTCGATCTGCGCGTTCAGATAAGCGGCAACGGTCTTCGCGTTGACGTCGAGAATGCGCTCCATCAGATCCGGGCGCGCGTACAGCATCGACTTCACCGTGCGGAAGTCGTCCGAGCCGCCGCCTTCGACCATGTAGCACGCGAGCGTCCACGGGCTGCCCGAAAAGCCGATCAGCGGCACGCGCTGACGGCCCTGCGCGTCCGTGAGCGCACGGCGGATTTCAGTGACGGCGTCGGTGACGTAGCCCAGCGTCTCGCCGATATCCGGCACGGCGAGCTTCGCGACATCGGCTTCGGTGCGCACCGGATGGGCGAACTTCGGGCCCTCGCCCGCCTGGAACGAGAGGCCGAGGCCCATCGCATCGGGAATCGTGAGGATGTCCGAGAACAGGATGGCGGCGTCGAGCGGATAGCGGTCGATCGGCTGCAGCGTCACTTCGGTTGCGTAATCCGGGTTCTTCGCGAGGCCGAGGAAGCTGCCCGCACGGGTGCGCGTGGCGTTGTACTCCGGCAGATAGCGGCCTGCCTGGCGCATCAGCCAGATCGGCGTGTATTCGGTAGGCTGACGCAGCAGCGCGCGCAAAAATGTATCGTTCAGAAGTGTATTGGCCACGAGCGGATGCGCCGAAAAGCGCTTCAGAGTTTTCAGGAACAGTGGGGCATTTTACCGGATGCGCGTGCCGCTCCACCCGCGTTCATGAATGGCATAACGACGCCTCTACAAACAGGTAAACCGCGGCTTAACTGTCTTCCGGAGGCGGGCTATCATCAACCGCCTTTCAGAAAACGTATATCGAAGCATCCGCAATCCGGGACACAACATGAAGAAGGCGGCCATCTGTCGCGTCATCGCCATCGTCGCCGTACAAGTCACCGCCGCGCTCGCGCTCGCAGAACCCGCGTTCGCGCAAAACGCAGCCGCGCCGTCGCGGCTCGATGAAGTGATCGCGCGCGGCACGGTGCGCGCCTGCACGACCGGCGACTACAGGCCCTATTCGTTCTATCGCCCCGACGGCATGTTCGAAGGCATCGATATCGACATGACCGAGTCGCTCGCGAAATCGCTCGGCGTGAAGGCGGAATTCGTGAAGACGACATGGTCGAACCTGATGACCGACTTCCTCGCGAAATGCGACGTGGCCGTGGGCGGCGTATCGACGTTGCTCGAACGCCAGAAGCGCGCGTTCTTCACCGACGCGTATCAGGTGGACGGCAAGACGCCGATCGTGCGTTGCGGCGATGTCGGCAGATTTCAGACCGTTGCGCAGATCGATCGGCCTTCGACGCGCGTGATCGTGAATCCGGGTGGCACGAACGAACGTTTTGCACGGCAGTTTTTTCCGCATGCGAATCTCACCGTGTACCCGGACAACGTGACGATCTTCAGACAGATTCTCGATGGCAAAGCGGACGTGATGGTCACCGATGCCTCGGAGACGCTGCTTCAGCAAAAGCTGAATCCGGGCCTGTGCTCCGTGCATCCGGACACACCGTTTCAGTATGGCGAAAAGGCGTGGATGGTGCCGCGCGGCGACGTCGTATTCCAGCAATATGTCGATCAGTGGCTGCACCTGCTCAAGGCGAGCGGCGAATACCAGGCGATCTCGGACAAGTGGCTTAAGTGAGCCATCGCCCATAATCGCGCGGCGTTCATTACCGGCGCCGCGTGCACTCATTCAGGCAAGGAATGAAACCGGTTGAAACTGCGCATGGCCGAATAGAACGCAGACGGCATGTATTCTTTACCCGACGAATAGCCTGCAATACCGGCACTGCGGGGCGTTCACGCATGCGCCTGGCATTACCCGGTTCGATCGCTCTTCAGACTCATATCCCGGCAATAAATGCACCGATAATCACAGCGATAAAAACATCGGTAAAAATGACTTTTCCGATAGCTTCGCGCTAGCAAAAAATCCCGCAGAGCCTTATTTGGTGGGCGTTACAACCTGAAACACTTTGTTACCGCGAATGTTCATTAATTCGACCACAATGCCTTCAACGGTTTCAACACGGATGTGGTCCGGTGTCGGTATGAACGGACATGAACCACCAGCCGGTCGGCATCATGCCGAAGCCCTTTGAAGGGGGCATCCTTGTTGGAGCCGTGACCGGCGTGTTCTGCACGACCTACCGTCGGCTCCTCGTTTGGTCTCCTCGCGCTAACCCCGTAGCGTGTGGTTTTTAGCGGGCTCCAGGCCCGCTTTTTTTTCGCCTGTACGTTTCAGGTTTGGCGATATTCCGGAATGTCTCAGGATTTCCGATCCCATTCCATCTCTTGCGCTTCGCAATTTCGCAATCCTCGGTTTTCCAGAGCAGGCGTTCAAACAGCCCGCGAAGCGTTCGCACGCCGCACGCGGGCTGCCGTAATCATGCTGTCTTCTGCGCTTCGATCTTCAGTTCGTCGATCATGCGCGCGCGCATCACGAACTTTTGCACCTTGCCCGTGACGGTCATCGGCAGTTCGTCGACAAAGCGGATGTACTTCGGGATCTTGTAGTGCGCAATCTGCCCCTGGCAGAACGCCTGAATCTCTTCCGCGCTCGACTGCTCGCCCGGGCGCAGCACGATCCACGCGCACACTTCTTCGCCGTATTTCGGATCGGGTACGCCGAACACCTGCACGCTCTGCACCTTCGGATGCCGGAACAGGAATTCCTCGATTTCACGCGGGTAGATGTTTTCGCCGCCCCGAATCAGCATGTCCTTGAGGCGGCCGACGATATTGCAGTAGCCCTCGGCGTCGATCGTCGCGAGATCGCCGGTGTGCATCCAGCCGTCCACGACCGTTTCCGCCGTTTTTGCCTCGTCGTCCCAGTAGCCGAGCATCACCGAGTAGCCCTTCGTGCACAATTCGCCGGTTGCGCCGACCGGCACGACGTTGCCGCGTTCATCGACGATCTTCACCTCCAGATGCGGCTGAATACGCCCGACCGTGGACGTGCGCTTGTCGAGCGGATCGACTGTCGAACTCTGGAACGACACGGGGCTCGTCTCCGTCATGCCGTAAGCGATGGTGATTTCGGCGAGATGCATCTTCGAGACCACGCGCTTCATCGTCTCGATCGGACACGGCGAGCCCGCCATGATGCCGGTGCGCAGGCGCGAGAGATCGAAGCGCGCGAAGTCGGGATGATCGAGTTCGGCGATGAACATCGTCGGCACGCCGTGCAGCGCGGTGCAGCCTTCTTCCGCGACCGCTTCGAGTGTCGCGCGCGGGTCGAACGCCTCGCCCGGAAACACCATGGCCGCGCCCACCGACACGCACGCGAGCACCGCAAGCACCATGCCGAAGCAGTGATAGAGCGGCACGGGGATGCAAAGCGAATCCGCTTCGGTCAGCCTCATCGCCATCGCGATGAAACGCCCGTTATTGACGACGTTGCGGTGCGTGAGCGTCGCGCCCTTCGGATTGCCGGTCGTGCCGCTCGTGAACTGGATGTTGATCGGGTCGCCTGCCTGAAGCGTCGCGTCGATCGCATCCAGTTCGCCCCTGCCGCTGCGCGCGAGCCGTGCCCGGCCCGACTCCACCAGTTCGCTGAAATTCAGCATGCCGGGCGTGTCCGTGTCGCACATGCGGATCACGGCGCGCAGATCCGGCAGGCGCGCGGCATGCAGATCGCCTGGCGTGGCGCGCGCCAGTTCCGGCGCGAGCGTCTGCAGCATGTCGAGGTATTGCGAGGTCTTGAAGCGCTCGGCCGCGACAATCGCCTTGCAGGCGACCTTGTTCAGCGCGTATTCGAGTTCGGCGAGACGGTAGGCAGGATTGATGTTGACCAGCACGGCGCCGATGCGCGCCGTCGCGAACTGCGTGAGCAGCCACTCAACTCGGTTCGGCGACCAGATGCCGACACGGTCGCCCTTGCCGATCCCGAGTGCGAGAAAACCGGCGGCAACCACGTCGACTTCTTCCGCAAATTCACGCCAGTTCCACTCGATCCCCTGTTCGCGGAACACCACCGCCGCGCGTTCCGGGAAGCGTTGCGCGGTTTCCCGCAGGAATGCGCCGATGGTCGCTTCGCTCAGTGGCGTGTCGGCCGTGCCGCGCACGTAAGAAAGCCCGTCCTTCGGCACGATGAGCGCTTCGCGCGCGGCTGTTGCGTCGACTGCCATGGTGACTGCCTCCCTCGGGCGTCCTTCTCCCGATTGAACAGAGTTGGAAAATTATTGTGCCACCGTCTAAAAGTGCGGCAGCATCAAGTTTTACCCGTGGTGCATGGGCCGCGGTTGCGCGCTGCATCGGCGCCCGCTCAAGACACAAAGACCTGATTTCGCATCACCCTTCCGTTAACGTCAAGGGTTTTGCGCGATTTTTTTTGGAATTACAGGCCGGCGAGGCATCGCGCCGAGAATGAGTAAAAAGCGCTGAAAAACGGAGACAAAAAAAATGGGCCCCCTGAGGAGCCCATTTCCCTTCGCGTACCGCGGCGCACGAGCGCCGCATACGCACCAGATCAATGCTGGTTCATCTTGCGCAGGCGCTGGATCGCCGCGAGCTGCGCGACTGCGTAGGCGAGTTCCGCCTGCGCCGTTGCGTACTCGATATTCGAACCGGCGTTCTGCAGCGCCTCTTCGGCGCGCTTGCGCGCTTCGGCGGCCTTCGCTTCGTCGAGGTCCTTGCCGCGAATCGCGGTGTCGGCGAGCACCGTCACGGCGCCCGGCTGTACTTCGAGAATGCCGCCAGCCACGAACACGAACTCTTCGTCGCCGTCTTCACCGACGATGCGCACGGCACCCGGACGAATCCGCGTGATGAGCGGCGTGTGACCCGGCAGGATGCCCAGCTCGCCCGCCTCGCCCGGAAGCGCGACGAACTTCGCCTGGCCCGCGAAGATGTTCTCTTCGGCGCTGACGACGTCTACCTTGATGGTTGCTGCCATTTGTGTCGACTCCTGTGTCGTTGCGGCGGCACGGCGCTTCGAAACGAAGCGCCGCGCCTCTTTGCCAGCGACTCAACCTTTACTGGATCTTCTTGGCCTTTTCGAAGGCTTCGTCGATCGAGCCGACCATGTAGAACGCCTGCTCCGGCAGGTGATCGCACTCGCCGTCGACGATCATCTTGAAGCCACGGATCGTTTCCTTCAGCGGCACGTACTTGCCCGGCGAGCCCGTGAAGACTTCCGCGACGTGGAACGGCTGCGACAGGAAACGCTGGATCTTACGCGCACGAGCCACGCTCAGCTTGTCTTCCGGCGACAGTTCGTCCATGCCCAGAATCGCGATAATGTCGCGCAGTTCCTTGTAGCGCTGCAGCGTTTGCTGAACGCTACGCGTGATCGTGTAGTGCTCTTCGCCGATCACGTTCGGGTCGATCTGGCGCGAGGTCGAGTCGAGCGGGTCGACTGCCGGGTAGATACCCAGCGAGGCGATGTCACGCGAGAGAACGACGGTTGCGTCAAGGTGGCCGAAGGTCGTAGCCGGCGACGGGTCGGTCAAGTCGTCCGCAGGAACGTACACGGCCTGAACCGACGTGATCGAGCCGGTCTTGGTCGACGTGATGCGCTCTTGCAGCTTGCCCATTTCTTCAGCCAGCGTCGGCTGATAGCCCACGGCCGACGGCATACGGCCGAGCAGTGCGGACACTTCGGTACCGGCCAGCGTGAAACGGTAGATGTTGTCGACGAAGAACAGCACGTCGAGGCCTTCGTCACGGAAGTGCTCGGCCATCGTCAGGCCGGTCAGCGCGACGCGCAGACGGTTGCCCGGCGGCTCGTTCATCTGGCCGTACACCAGCGCGACCTTGTCGAGCACGTTCGAGTCCTTCATTTCGTGGTAGAAGTCGTTGCCCTCACGGGTACGCTCGCCCACGCCCGCGAACACGGAGAAACCGCCGTGCTCCTTCGCGATGTTGTTGATCAGCTCCATCATGTTGACGGTCTTGCCGACGCCGGCGCCACCGAACAGACCCACCTTGCCGCCCTTGGCGAACGGGCAGATCAGGTCGATAACCTTGATGCCGGTTTCGAGCAGTTCCGTCGACGGCGACAGTTCGTCGAACGCCGGAGCCTTCTGGTGGATCGAGCGCTTCGTTTCGCTGACGATCGGACCGGCTTCGTCGATCGGACGGCCGAGCACGTCCATGATGCGGCCGAGGGTCGGCTTGCCGACCGGCACGCTGATCGGCTTGCCCGTGTTCTGGACCATCAGGCCGCGACGCAGACCGTCCGACGCACCCAGACAGATCGTGCGCACGACGCCGTCGCCCAGCTGCTGCTGCACTTCGAGCGTCAGCTCCGACCCTTCGAGGATCAGCGCATCGTAGATCTTCGGCATGGTCTCACGCGGGAATTCCACGTCGATCACCGCGCCGATGCACTGTACGATCTTGCCTTCTACCAAAGCAGTTGTACTCATCGATTTTCCTTTAGATACCTGAATTCTTCACTCGCCCACCGATGCACGGCGGCGCGGTTTCGCGTTCGGCGCTTGCACCCTGCGCCCGGTCAGACCGCTGCTGCACCGCCGACGATTTCCGAAAGTTCCTTCGTAATCGCGGCCTGGCGGCTCTTGTTGTACGAGAGCTGCAGTTCGTTGATGACCGTCTTCGCGTTGTCCGACGCCGCCTTCATCGCGACCATCCGTGCCGACTGCTCCGAAGCCATGTTCTCGGCGACGGCCTGATAGACCAGCGCTTCGACATAGCGGACCAGCAGTTCGTCCACGACGGTCTGCGCATCCGGCTCGTAGATGTAATCCCACGCGGACTTCGGCGTCGTGCCGTCGTCATTGCCCTCGAGGCGCTCGTTCGACAGCGGCAGCAGTTGCTCGATCACCGGCTCCTGCTTCATCGTATTGATGAAGCGCGTGTACGCGAGGTACACGGCGGAAATCTTGCCTTCCGAGTACTGGTCGAGCTGCACCTTCACCGCGCCGATCAGCTTTTCGAGATGCGGCGTGTCGCCGAGCTGCACGACGTTCGAGACAACCTTCGCACGCAGACGGTTCAGGAAGCCGAGACCCTTGCTGCCGATTGCGGTCGCTTCGACCGTCTTGCCGGCGGCTTCGAGGTCCTTGAACTTCTGCAGCGTCGCGCGCAGCACGTTGGTGTTCATGCCGCCGCACAGACCCTTGTCGGTCGTGACGAGAATCAGGCCGGCCACCTTCGCATCGACGTTTTCCGTCATGAACGGATGACGATACTCGGGGTTCGCACGGCTCATGTGCGCAGCGATGTCGCGGACCTTGTCGGCATACGGGCGGGCCGAGCGCATGCGCTCCTGGGCGCGGCGCATCTTCGATGCCGCGACCATTTCCATCGCCTTGGTGATCTTGCGCGTGTTTTGCACGCTCTTGATCTTGCCGCGAATTTCCTTCATTCCAGCCATTGCTTGCTCCCTTGATCGAAGCGAGGCGGATTTCACTGCAACCCGCTTCGCTTCAATGTCCGTTTATCGTTGGATGATTCCCGGACGGATCAATATGCGCCGGACTTCTTGAAGTCCTTCAGAGCCGCGTGAAGCGCGTTCTCGTCGTCCTTCGACAGGTCCTTGGTGTCCTCGATACGCTTCACGAGGTCCGCATGGCTCGTCTTCAGGTATTCGCGCAGACCCTTCTCGAACGACAGAACGTCCTTCACGTCGAGGTCGTCGAGGTAACCGTTGTTCGCTGCGAAGAGCGAAACAGCCAGTTCCCACACCTGCAGCGGCTGATATTGCGGCTGCTTGAGCAGTTCGGTCACGCGGCGGCCGCGCTCGAGCTGCTTGCGGGTCGCTTCGTCGAGGTCCGATGCGAACTGTGCGAACGCCGCCAGTTCACGGTACTGTGCGAGGTCGGTACGGATGCCGCCCGACAGCTTCTTCACGATCTTGGTCTGTGCCGCGCCACCCACACGCGACACCGACACGCCGGCGTTAATAGCCGGGCGGATACCCGCGTTGAAGAGGTCGGTTTCCAGGAAGATCTGGCCGTCGGTAATCGAGATCACGTTCGTCGGCACGAATGCCGTCACGTCGCCCGCTTGCGTTTCGATGACCGGCAGTGCCGTCAGCGAACCGCTCTTGCCCTTCACTGCGCCGTTCGTGAACTTCTCGACGTACTCTTCCGAGACGCGAGCAGCACGCTCGAGCAGACGCGAGTGCAGATAGAACACGTCGCCCGGATACGCTTCGCGGCCCGGCGGACGGCGCAGCAGCAGCGAGATCTGACGATAGGCCCAGGCTTGCTTGGTCAAGTCGTCATAAATGATCAGCGCGTCCTGGCCGCGATCGCGGAAGTATTCGCCCATCGTGCAGCCGGCGTACGGTGCCAGGTACTGCATGGCGGCCGATTCCGAAGCCGAGGCGGCGACGACGATGGTGTACTCCATCGCGCCCGTTTCTTCGAGCTTGCGCACCACGTTCTGGATCGACGAAGCCTTCTGGCCGATCGCGACGTAGATACAGATGAGATCCTTGCCCTTCTGGTTGATGATCGCGTCGACGGCCACCGCGGTCTTGCCGCACTGACGGTCGCCGATGATCAGCTCGCGCTGGCCGCGGCCGATCGGCACCATCGAGTCGATCGACTTCAGACCGGTTTGCACCGGCTGCGACACCGACTTACGCCAGATCACGCCGGGGGCGATCTTTTCGATTGCGTCCGTCAGCTTGGCGTTGATCGGGCCCTTGCCGTCGATCGGGTTGCCGAGCGCGTCGACCACGCGGCCGACCAGTTCCGGGCCGACCGGAACTTCGAGAATGCGGCCCGTCGTCTTGACGATGTCGCCTTCCGAGATGTGCTCGTATTCACCCAGAATCACCGCGCCGACCGAGTCGCGCTCGAGGTTCAGCGCGAGGCCGAAGGTGTTGCCCGGGAATTCGAGCATTTCGCCCTGCATCACGTCCGACAGGCCGTGGATACGCACGATACCGTCGGTCACGGAGATCACGGTGCCCTGGTTGCGAACGTCTGCGCTCGCTTCAAGGCCCTGGATCCGGCTCTTGATCAGCTCGCTGATCTCAGAGGGATTGAGTTGCATTATTCGCTCCTGATGTTCAATTCTGTTGCGTGCCAGCCGCAGCGCCGAAGGCGCTCAAGCGGTCAAAGCCACCTGCATGCTGGCGAGCCGCGCGCGGACCGAGGTATCGAGCACTTCGTCGCCGACCGTGACGCGCACGCCGCCGATCAACGTATTGTCGACTTCGACGGTGGGCTTCAGCTTGCGTTTGAACTTGTGTTCGAGGCTGGCGACGAGGTCGTTCAACTGGGCGCCTTCAAGCGGGAACGCGCTGACGATCAGCGCATCGGCTGCGCCTTCTTTTGCGTTCTTGAGCGCTTCGAATTGCTCGGCGACTTCCGGCAGCAGTTCGAGGCGACGGTTCGCGACCAGCATCTGCACGAGGTTTTTGGCCTCGGCGCTGCTCTTCAGCGGCGACTGCACCGCCGACAGCAGCAGGTCGACGACCTGTGCGTGGCTCACTTTCGGGCTCGAGGCGATCGACAGCACGTCGGGCAAGGCCGCAACCTGCGCCAGCTCCGCGACGAGCGTGGACCAGGCGGCGACGTCACCAGCTTCGGCCACGCCAAACAGCGCTTCTGCGTACGGGCGGGCGATGGTTGCAAGTTCGGCCATGATCAGAGCTCGGCTTTCAGTTGATTCAGCAGTTCGGCGTGGGCCGACTGATCGACTTCGCGCTTCAGGATCTGCTCGGCGCCCTGGACAGCGAGTGCGGCGACTTGTGCGCGCAGTGCTTCGCGCGCCTTGACGACTTGCTGGTCAGCGTCGGCTTTTGCCTGGGCGACGATGCGCGCCGCTTCCGCGTGGGCCTGAGCCTTGATTTCTTCAGCGACGGTCTGCGCGCGCTTTTCGGCGTCGGCGATACGGTGCTGACCCTCATTGCGGGCCTGCGCCAGTTCTTCACCTACGCGCTTGTGCGCAGCTTCGAGTTCCGTCTTGCCCTTTTCGGCGGCTGCGAGGCCGTCGGCGATCTTCTTCGAGCGCTCGTCGAGGGCGTTGATCAACGGCGGCCACACGAACTTCATCGTGAACCACGCGAGGATCAGGAACACGACCATTTGCGCAAACAGGGTTGCGTTGAGATTCACGGTGTTTCCTTAATCGTTGCTATTCCGGGGAATTGAAACGGCAAGGCGCTCATCGGTTGTGAAACTCGATCAGCGCCTCGTCACCCGTTCCGCTATGCGCCCGCTCTATGGTTATAGGTCAGGCGCAACCTTCCAGGGAACTTAGCCCGCGAGCTTCGAGAGCAGCGGGTTAGCGAACGCGAACAGCATTGCAACACCCACGCCAATCAGGAACGCCGCGTCGATCAGACCGGCCAGCAGGAACATCTTCGTTTGCAGCGGGTTCATCAGCTCAGGCTGACGCGCGCAGGCTTCGATGTACTTGCCACCCATCAGGCCGATACCGATACAGGCGCCAATAGCACCCAGGCCAATGATGATGCCGATACCGATGGCCGTGAAACCCTGGATGTTGGCGATGAAAGCTTGCATGATCACTCCTTTATGAGATTTTCTGGAACTGGGATTTAAAACTGCAATTCTTGAGTCCGACAACCCGCCTTAGTGGGAGTCGTGTGCCTGGCCGATGTACACCAGCGTCAGCATCATGAAAATGAACGCCTGCAGCAGAACGATCAGGATGTGGAAGACCGCCCACACGCTGCCGGCAATCACATGGCCGATGAAGCCAAGCACCGTCGTGTCCGCGCCGAAGCTCCACAGACTGCCCAGCAGGGCGATCAGCAGGAACAGCAGTTCGCCTGCATACATGTTGCCGAACAACCGCAGGGCGAGCGAAACCGTCTTTGCGACGAACTCGATGATGTTGAGTGCAAGGTTCGGGATCCACAGCAGCGGATGCGCGCCGAACGGAGCGGAGAGCAGCTCGTGCACGAAGCCGCCTGCGCCCTTGATCTTGAAGTTGTAATAGATCATCAGTGCGAACACGCCGAGCGCGATGCCGAACGTGCCGTTAAGATCGGCGGTCGGGACGATGCGCTGGTGCGGGAGCACTTCCGAGAGACCGAGCCAGCCGATCACGCGGGTCGGGAGGTCGACGGGGATGAAGTCGAGCGAGTTCATCAGCGCGACCCAGACGAACACGGTCAGCGCGAGCGGTGCGATGAAGGCACGGTTGCCGTGGACGATGGCCTTCGACTGGTCTTCGACCATTTCGACCAGCATCTCGATGGCGCACTGGAAGCGGCCCGGAACGCCCGACGTTGCCTTGCGTGCGGCGAGGCGCAGCAGGAAGATGGTCGCGAGACCGCAGAGAATCGACCAGAACAGCGTGTCGATATTCAGGATGTGAAAATCGACGATCGACGTCTGATGCGAGGTGGAAAAGTTCTGCAAGTGGTGCGCAATGTACTCGGACGGATCCAGAGCGCGCGTTCCTTCGCTAGCTGCCATATCGTTAAAGACACCCAAATTGTCGAAAATCGTTTCCGGCCATTCCCGCCGCCGTGCCTTATTGCGGGAATGCGCCGCCGCGGATCACATCGAACCCGCACGTCAGCTGTTCACTTGCCGCTTCGTTTAACCGGCGCCCGCAGTGCGGCGCAGTTGTAACGACAGCGACAGGTCAGCGCCATGCAAGCGCGATCCAGTAAGTCTTGAGTGCGATCAGGTAAGTCACGAGCAGCGGAATCCACCGCACTTCGTGATACCAGACCGCGATAGCAACGAACATCGCAATCGTCGCCCCCATCTTGAATGCTTCACCGAGCATCCAGTTCATCACGGTGCCGACGCCGCCGAGATGCTTCAGGCGCGCAGCGAACAGCGCACCGGGCAACCAGCAGATCGCTCCTCCCAGGAACGCAGACAACGCAGCTGCGCCCGGCGGCTTGTAGAACAGCCACCACGCCAGCGTTGCGACCAGGGACAAAACCATTTGCGCTGCCACGACACGAAACGGCGTGACGCGCGATGGGCGGCTAACCTGCGGACCAAAGAGCTTCTCGGCTTCGACCCGGGTAAGCGGAACGATGTCGTTGTTATCCTGCTGCTGATCGGCGTCCCACAACGCGTTGTGATCTTCGTGCATGGCAGTGAGCCGGGACACACCCTGTTCGCTGCCGGAAGGTCCGACCCCGCGTTGCGGTTCATCGGACCCTTCATGCGCCTTGGGCGCTTCGCCTGGTCTCTGATCCACCATCGCAGTTATTCCGCGCAGTTATCCTGGATATTCGCGACATTCACGCCTACGTACGCGCTGATACAACGCACTTAGAGGTCGCCAACCAAATAAATCCGGGCGATTGTAAGCGATAGTTGCAGGCAATTCAAGACTTTACGATGTTCGGAAACGCCCGTGAAATGGGGCTTCACGATACGAAAAAGAGGCTCTTGAACAAGGCTGCGGACGCATCTGTAAGGAGTGGAAAGTACCCTTGTACAGGGACAAAAACGGCGTGGATATTCCGCCCGCCAGGCCGATATCAGCGGGTATAAGCGTGCGTATGCGGGCGAGATCAGAGGAAATGCAAAGGCAGCGCGCCGAGGAGAACGGCTATTAGCCAGAATGGCAACGATATGATATGGAACGGCAGCCATAAGCCCCGCTCATTAGAAAGACGCACGGCAATCAGATTTGCGAGCGAGCCGATCGCCACGCCAAAGCCGCCGACGCTCACGCCGAACGCAACCGCCCGCCAGTCATGGGTGAAGCCCGCAAGCACGATCGCTGCCGGGACGTTGCTGATGATCTGTGAAAGCACCGCCCCTGCGACATACGACCGCAAGGGCGTCTGTAGCGATAATCCACCCATCAGGTCGTGAATCCAGGGTAATGCGGCCGCGCTGCGCAAGACAATAAACATCAGCACGAAAATCAGCAGCAGCAGCCAGTCGATCTTCAGTACGATGCGCGTGCGCCAGATCAAGAAACCTGCCGCCACGCCCGCGAGCGCGATTCCCGCACGATGTGCATCCGCGAGCAATACGAACGCCACGAAGAGCAGCGCGGCGACCAGCGCGAGCGCGCGGTCGACCGGATGGGGATCCGTATCGGTTGAGAGATCGAGCGGGTGCGGCTTGAAAAGGCAGATGGCCAGCACGACCAGCATCGTCATCAACAGCGCGCAAAGCGGCGCAAGCTCCGCGACGAAGCGGCCAAACGCAACCCCGCTTAGTTGCCAGAGAAACAGGTTCTGTGGATTGCCGAGCGGCGTCAGCACCGATCCCGCGTTGACGGCCAGCGCAACCACAATCACGAGCCGCTTGAGCGGTAGCGGTGTCAACTTCTGCAGCGACAGCATCAACGGCACGACGACGAAAAGTGCCACATCGTTCGTCACGAACATCGAGAGCACGGCGGCCAGCGCAATCAGCAACAGCGCAAGCGAGCGCTCCGAATGAATGTGGTGCACGAGGCGATGCGCGAGCCACGTCAGCAGTCCTGAGTATTCGATCGCTTTCGTCAGAATCAGCAGGCCCGCGAGCGTCATTACGGTCTGCCAGTCGACGAGCGCGGGCAGCGAGGTCCATGCCCGCGGCGCGAAGGTTTGAAGCAATACGAGTGCGGCGACGAGGATGGCCAGCACCGGCTCGCCGGCCACGAATCCGAGGAACGTGCGCAGGCGGGCCTGCGTGGCTGCTTGAATCTGCTGCATGGAAAAGTTGGGCTGCGCGCGCGGCAACGCCGCGTCAGGCAGCCGTTTCGCCGCGCAGGCGCAGGAGAATGCCGTCGAGCGCGTCGAGATCGCCGAAATCGACGCTCAACTGCCCCCGCCCGCGACGCCCCAACTTGATCTTGACCGTCGCGGCCAGCAGATCGGAAAGTTCTTCTTCGAGACGCCGTGTGTCGCGGCCGCCATCGTGCGCCACCTTCGCCTTCACCGTCGGCGCGGCCTTCGTCGTCGCCGACACCAGCCGCTCGGTCTCGCGCACCGACATGCCCTTGTTGACCACCTGATTGGCCAGCTGGATCTGCGTGGCGGCATCGACGGCCAGCAGCGCACGCGCATGGCCCATATCGAGGTCGCCGGCGAGCAGCATGGTTTGCACGGGAGCGGCGAGATTCAGAAGACGCAGCAGGTTCGACACCGCACTGCGCGAGCGGCCAACCGATTCCGCGGCCTGCTCGTGCGTGAAATGGAATTCGTCGAGCAAGCGCTGAATGCCCTGCGCCTCTTCGAGCGGATTGAGATCCTCGCGCTGGATGTTCTCGATCAGCGCCATGGCGGCGGCGGCCTGGTCGGGCACGTCCTTCACCAGAACCGGCACCTCGATCAGTCCTGCGAGGTGCGCCGCACGGAACCGCCGCTCGCCCGCGATGATCTCGTAGCGGTCCGTGTCGATCGGCCGAACGAGGATCGGCTGCATGAGCCCCTGTGCACGGATGCTCGCGGCCAGTTCCTGCAGCGCGCCCTCGTCCATGCGCGTACGCGGCTGGTACTTGCCCGCCTGCATCTTCGCGAGCGGCAGCGTGTTCGGCGCGCTGTCGATCTTCACCGCTTCGGTAATGTCGGCACTACCGCCAAGCAGTGCTTCCAGCCCGCGGCCCAGCCCTTTTTTCCGTGCTACTGCGTTCATCGTGATTCCTTAGTCTCCAGTGGACGCGGCGAGCATCAGAGTGCGCGCACCCGTTCGATCATTTCGGCGCCAAACTGCACGTACGCCTGCGCGCCGCGTGATGCGCGATCGAACACCACGCCCGGTAGTCCGTAGCTGGGCGCCTCTGCGAGGCGCACGTTACGCGGAATCACCGCGTCGAAAACCTTGTCGCCGAAATGCTCTTTCAGCTGATCCGATACCTGCTGCTGAAGCGTAATGCGCGGGTCGAACATCACGCGCAGCAAGCCGAGCACCTTCAGGTCGCGATTCATGTTCGCGTGAACCTGCTTGATCGTGTTGACCAGATCGGAGAGCCCTTCGAGGGCGAAGTACTCGCACTGCATCGGAATCACGACGCCGTGCGCGGCGCACAGGCCGTTGAGCGTCAGCAGCGACAGTGCGGGCGGGCAATCGATCAGCACGAAATCGTAGTCGGCGTCGACTTCGGCGAGTGCGTTTTTTAAACGACGCTCGCGTTGCGCCACCGAAACCAGCTCCACCTCCGCACCGGCCAGTTCCCGGTTCGCGGGAAGCACGTCGTAGCCCAGCGCCTCGGGACGCGTGCGCGCGTCCGGCACGGTCACGCCGTCCACCAGCACTTCATAGACGGTGTTCTCGCATGCGGCCTTGTCGATGCCGCTGCCCATCGTGGCGTTGCCCTGCGGGTCGAGATCGATGAGAAGGACACGCTGTCCCTGCGATGCGAGGCTCGCGGCGAGATTGACCGTTGTCGTCGTCTTGCCGACGCCGCCCTTCTGGTTCGCAACGCAGAAGATTTTTGCCATCTTTGGGGTGTCCCTTTTGCTGCCGTAAAGAGTTTGCTTACGTTATCACGCGTATACCGCGCGTCGACCTGGCCGTTGGTTCGATTGACACACGGCGCAGGCGGAGAATCATGCTGCTGCCGGCTCGACCGACACTTCGATCAGGTGCCGCTCGGCATCGAGCATCGGCACCGCGAGCCGGATGGTCTGAAGCACCTGCGCACCGTCCGGCAATCGCTCGATCTCGCCTTCCGGGCGCACACCCTTCATCGCCCAGATTGCGCCGCCGTCAGCGACCAGATGCCGGGCCAGTGTAACGAAATCGACGAGTTCCGCGAATGCCCGCGAGACGATCAAATCGAATTTTTTTGGGATTTCGCCCCCCGGGCGCAGCGACTCGACGCGCCCCGTCACCACCGAAAGGTTCGCGAGACCCAGTTCGGCCTTCGCCTGAGACTGGAACGCACTCTTCTTGTGCACGATGTCGTTGAGCGTCACCTGCCAGTTGGGCCGGGCAATGGCGAGCACGATGCCGGGCAGCCCGCCACCGGAGCCGACGTCCAGCACAGCCAGGCCGTCGCGCACCGGAAGATGCGGCAGGATCGAGAGGGAATCGAGGATGTGCTGGATCATCATCTGTCGCGGATCGCGGATCGCGGTCAGGTTGTAGACCGCGTTCCACTTCGCGAGCAGCGCGACGTAATCGAGCAGTTGCGCGCGCTGCCGATCGCTGAGTTCGACGCCGAGCGCCTGCGCGCCCTCTTCCAGCATTTGCGCCAGGGCCGCGTGATCCGCGATGCCGGGTTGCCGTGCGCGCCCCGTCATTGGGCCACCGGCGTGTTGTCGGTGCCGGAATCGGCGGGATCCTGGCGCCGACGGCCGAGGCCGCGCTTCAGGTGAACCATCAGCAGCGAAATCGCAGCGGGCGTGATGCCCGAAATACGCGACGCCTGCCCGATGGTTTCCGGGCGATGCTGAGTGAGCTTCTGACGAGCCTCGAACGACAGACCACGCACCTCGGCGTAATCGATGCCCTCCGGCAACCGCGTATTCTCATGCGCGCCGTTACGCTCGATCTCGTCAGCCTGGCGGTCGATGTAGCCCTGATATTTGATGCCGATCTCGATCTGCTCCTTGATCTGCGCAAGCAGGATTTCGTCGTCGGCCAGCGGAGCGTCGGGGCCGCACGTACCCTCGCGCAAACCACACACACCGTCGTAGCTGACGCCCGGACGGCGCAGCAGATCAGCAAGGTTGTATTCGCGGTCGATCGGCTTGCCGAGCAGTGCGGTTGCTTCATCGGCAGAAAGCGTCTTTGGATTCACCCAGGTCGACTTCAGGCGCTCTGTTTCACGTGAAACAGCGTCGCGCTTGCGGCAGAACGCATCCCAGCGGGCGTCGTCGACAACACCCAGTTCGCGGCCGATCTCGGTCAAGCGCATGTCCGCGTTGTCTTCTCGCAGACTCAGGCGGTATTCGGCGCGGCTCGTGAACATACGGTACGGCTCGGACACGCCGCGCGTCACCAGATCATCGACCAGCACGCCCAGATACGCTTCATCACGCCGCGGGCACCATGCGTCCCTGCCCTGCACTTGCAGGCCAGCGTTAATCCCGGCCAGCAAACCCTGTGCGGCAGCTTCTTCGTAGCCGGTCGTTCCATTAATCTGGCCCGCAAAGAACAGGCCGTTGATCGACTTCGTCTCCAGCGACGACTTCAAACCGCGTGGGTCGAAATAGTCGTACTCGATGGCATAGCCCGGACGCAGGATATGCGCGTGCTCCAGGCCGCGCATCGAGTGAACAAGCTCCAGCTGGACGTCGAACGGCAGGCTCGTCGAGATCCCGTTCGGGTAGAACTCGTTGGTCGTCAGCCCTTCCGGCTCAAGGAAAATCTGGTGCGATTCCTTCGAAGCGAAGCGGTGAATCTTGTCCTCGATCGACGGGCAGTAACGCGGACCCACGCCTTCGATCACGCCCGTATACATCGGTGAGCGGTCAAGGCCGCCACGGATGATGTCGTGCGTACGTGAATTCGTATGCGTAACCCAGCACGGAATCTGGCGCGGATGCTGCTCGGCGCGGCCAAGGAACGAAAACACCGGCACCGGATCCAGATCGCCCGGCTGCTCTTCAAGCACCGAGAAATCGATGGTGCGGCCATCGATACGCGGCGGAGTACCGGTCTTCAGGCGCCCTTGGGGAAGCTTCAGTTCCTTCAGGCGTGCGGAGAGCGTCACTGCCGCCGGATCGCCGGCTCGCCCGCCCGTGTAGTTGTTCAGGCCAACGTGGATCTTGCCGTCGAGGAATGTTCCCGCCGTCAGCACGACCGCGCGACTGCGGAAACGAATGCCGACTTGCGTCACCGCACCCACCACGCGGTCGCCTTCGACCATCAGATCTTCGACGGCCTGCTGGAACAGCCAGAGATTCGACTGGTTTTCCAGGCGGCGGCGGATCGCGGCTTTGTACAGAATACGGTCGGCTTGAGCGCGGGTTGCCCGCACTGCCGGCCCCTTTGAGGAATTGAGGATGCGGAACTGGATGCCGCCCTCGTCCGTGGCAGCCGCCATGGCGCCACCGAGGGCATCGACTTCCTTAACCAGATGACCTTTGCCGATACCGCCGATGGACGGATTGCAGCTCATCTGACCGAGCGTTTCGATGTTGTGCGTGAGCAGAAGCGTCTTGACGCCCATACGGGCGGCAGCAAGCGCGGCCTCGGTACCGGCGTGACCGCCGCCGACAACGATTACGTCAAACTCTGTGGGATAAAGCATGGCCGGAACTCACGCACGGCGAACCGCGTGAGCCTTCTCAGAAAAGTGTGGGATGCGCGAATTATAGCGGTTTCGAGATTTGGTCCGTTCCCGCCCGAATTTTGTTCCATGCGTGAGCGAAAAAACTGGCTGTTTCACGTGAAACACGTTGCTTCGTGAACAACATATAGAGCACGCGAATGGGGTTCTTCGGCCGGATTTCTCCATCCGATTGAGACAGGCTTCGGTCGTTCGTGGATTCTGTGCCAACTCGTCGGTGTGATTATCTGGCGTCGGGGCGCCGGTTTCCCGCACGTAGCCATGACCTGGAATCTGCCGCACGGTGCACTTGTTCTGCTCGATGAGCGGCCGCCCCCCGCTTCTAACGTATCGCGCCGACGATATGTGAAATCATTTTCACGATGAGCATTTGTCGCTCGCCGCCGGAAATCTTGTCTGCCGCTTGTCATCGCACCAATCAAGAAAGCGGCACTTTCCCGCCCGCTAGTACCGATACGCAACCGATGTCACCTTGCTCGACGGGGAGCGCACCACGCATCACCAGGTTGCGCGATGCGCTCGCATGATCGCGTCGCGCACCGTCAACTCACTGGTGCCGCACGATCCACTAACACAATCTGCTCCGCCTCTACCTTCCTCGCCACGCGATCAAGCACCTCAAACCTGCTGCTGCGAATCGCGACGCTCGAAACGTCCGGGGCACCATACGATCCCCATTGTTTCACTCCGACCAGGAACGCTTTCCGCGCGGCAGGTTTCGCTTGAATGCCCTCTGCAATTCACCTGCGATCCACACACCGCATTCCACCGTAACCAGCCGCTGCGCACCATCCGTCCTAAGGCCCATATCATGTTCGACTACCCGCGCGCTCATGCTGCGGCCTTCAGCGTGCACAGCGACGTGGCCAGTTGCTCCTCTCCGCTATCGCAGCGAGATTCCGTTTCGTCGAGCCCTGCGCCCGACACGTGCGCGATACCGCTCGCCACCACGATGAGCAGATATCCGAAGCCGCGATTCCGGCCGAACGGCATCGCAGTCTCGGCATGCAAGTCGCACACACTGTGCCCTTATTAAGTGAGCCAAGAATAAAAACGCCGCAAACGGCACGCCGACCCAGATCAGGTATATCTGCGACGGAAACGCGGCGCGTGCATCTTACGAGACGAACACGCCTTTCGAAATGAAGATCGCCCGTAGGACGGAAAACGCCAGCGAGAGCAACGCGCAGATCCTATCTCTATCGTGACGCCGTCCTGAGTGAGAATCGCGGCGATCGATCCTTCCATGCACACCGCGTCCAGAAACCGGGTGACGACGAAAAAGTGGCAGCGCTACACCTGTCGAAAAAACGGAGCCACAGGATCGGCGACGACGTACTGCGTACCGGATACGGCCTGCGACAAGAACAGCTTGAGTGCGCTACCCCGCATGACGCTGAACCGTCCGTACGGACGGTCGTCGATAACGTTGTAATCGGTGGCCGCCATGTTCGTGATGATCCGCACGAGGCGCGCAGATCATCCACGTTCGCAAGCGCAACACCTCTGCGCCCCACTGCCCCATTGCCAGCACCGCAAGAATCGCGTGCTACAACAACAAAGCCGCAGCGCACATACAGCCCGGGCCGATTACACGAAGTGATTCCAGTCAGCGACCACGCCGACCCTCGCAAGCGAATTCAGCATGCCGAATTCGCTCAGCACATTAACCAGACAATTTGATCGGCGAAGAAAGATGAATCGAGCGAAACGGCTGTTGCACCTGCAAGCGCATCCCACCGGATAACAGCCGTGCAGACAGCGGGCTTCAACTGCGCCACACGCTGACTTTCACGCCAAAGAGAGGAATGTATTTGCGCGCAAGAGAAACGCGACGCGCGACAAGGAAAAACAAGGGAAAAAAGCAGAGGAAAGCTACACGGCAGAAAAACCGGCGGCTAAAATGAAAAGCGCTGTTGGACTCCCGTCCAACAGCGCTTCCTTTTCCGGGCACTTTGTGCCTCAGTTGTCTCCTCGTCCTCCACCTGCAAATTAGGTGCATCGAACTAGCCCAAACTTTAATCGTCAGCCCCTTGCGCGGCAACTAGCATTTACCCTAGTGATCCAGCGCGGCACCGACCTGGCGCGCCCCGCTCTCGATCACCCACGCGACGAAAACACCGGCATATCACAACTTAAACGCGGCACAAACGCAGCGCAACCCGCACGCACAACCAGGCGAGCGCGCCAACTCACGCTCGCAAGACTCTTGCACGCGCAACAATCTCGCCGACGATGCCGCGCCGGAACGCCAGCACGCACGCGATGAAAATAAGGCCCGTAACGATCGTCGCCGACTCGCCAAGCGAGTTGAACCAGCCGACGCCCGTAACGGACGCCAGCGCCGTGCCGATATCGCCCAGCCGGTCCTCGAGCGAAACGATCAGCGCCGCGCCGACGATGGGCCCGAAAACCGTCCCCATGCCGCCGACAAGCGTCATCAGGATCACGAGACCGGACAGCGTCCAGTATGCGTCGCCGAGCGTCTCGAAGCCGAGCACGAGCACCTTGAGCGAACCGGCGAGTCCCGCAAGCCCCGCCGAGAGGACGAAGGCGAGCAGCTTGAAGCGTTCGGTGTCGTAGCCGAGTGAAATCGCGCGCGGCTCGTTCTCCTTGATTGCGCCCAGCACCTGCCCGAACGGCGAATGCACGATGCGCACGATCAGCAGGAACGCGAGCACCATCACGACAAGCACGACGTAATAGAGCACGAGATCCGACCCGAGCGGCAGCACCCCGAACAGATTGCCCCGCGGCACGCCCTGCAAGCCGTCCTCGCCATGCGTGAACGGCGCCTGCAAGTAGATGAAATAAACCATCTGCGCGAGTGCGAGCGTCACCATCGAGAAGTAGATGCCCTGCCGCCGGATCGCGAACAAGCCGGTCACGACGCCGATCAGCGTTGCCGCCGCCGTGCCGGCCAGCACGCCAAGCTCGGGCGTGAAGTTCAGCGACTGCATCGTATAGCCGGTTAGATAGCCCGCGGTCGCGAGGAACATCGCGTGACCGAACGAGAGCAATCCCGTATAGCCGATCAACAGATTGAACGCCGCGGCGAACAGCGCGAAACACAGCACCTTCATCACGAAGAGCGGATACGCACCCACAAACGGCGCGGCGATCAGGCCGATCAGCAGCAGTCCATAAAGCGCTTTTCTTTGCATCACCGTTCCTTGCCGAAGAGGCCTGCCGGGCGAATCAGCAGGACGATCGCCATGATCACGAACACCACCGTTGCCGACGCCTCGGGCCAGAACACGCGCGTGAAGCCCTCGATCACGCCGAGCAGCAGGCCAGTGAGAATAGACCCCATGATCGATCCCATGCCGCCGATCACGACCACGGCGAACACGGTGATGATCATCGGCTGGCCCATGAGCGGCGACACCTGAATCACCGGCGCGGCCAGCACGCCGGCGAATGCCGCGAGCGCCACGCCAAAGCCGTAGGTGAGCGTGATCAAGAGCGGCACGTTGATGCCGAACGCCTCGACGAGCTTCGGGTTTTCCGTGCCCGCGCGCAAATAGGCGCCAAGCCGCGTCTTCTCGATGATGAACCACGTCGCGAAGCACACGGCAAGCGAAGCGACGACCACCCAGGCGCGATAGTTCGGCAAATACATGAAGCCGAGATTGGTTGCGCCAGAGAGCAGTTCCGGCACGTCGTACGGTTGGCCGGACGAGCCGTAGATCGCGCGGAACACGCCTTCCACGACAAGCGTGATGCCGAATGTAAGCAGGAGTCCGTACAGATGATCGAGCCGGTAAAGCCAGCGCAGCATCGTACGCTCGAGCACGATGCCGAACGCGCCCACCACCAGCGGCGCAAGCACGAGCATCACCCAGTACGGCAGATTGAAATACGCAAGGCCCATCCACGTGAGCATCGCGCCCAGCATGAACAACGCGCCATGGGCGAAGTTGATCACGTTGAGCATGCCGAAGATCACTGCGAGGCCGAGACTCAGGATCGCGTAGAACGACCCGTTCACGAGCCCGAGCAACAACTGGCTCAGCATTGCCGGCAGCGGAATGCCAAAGATCGTCATGAAAGCCGCCATTAACGGTTGTGCTCACTCATGACGCCGCTCGGCGCACCACAGGCGCCGCGCGGCGTCATGCCAGATCGCCGATGCGCTTACTTCCAGAGCGCGCAGGTGCTGTCCTTCTTCAACGTATAGGCCTGATCGCCCGGGATCGTCGCGACGATCTTGTAGAGATCCCACGGACTCTTCGACTCCGACGGCTTCTTGACCTGCGCGAGATACATGTCGTGAATCAGCACGCCGTCCTGGCGGATATAGCCGCCCTGCGTATAGAAGTCGTTGATCTTGGTGCTCTTCAGCTTCGCCATGACCTTGTCCGGGTCGGTCGTACCGGCCGCCTGCACCGCCTTCAGGTAGTTCGTAGTAAACGAATAGTCGGCGGCCTGAAGCTCAGACGGCATCTTCTTCGTCTGTTCGTAATAACGCTGCGCCCACTTGCGCGACGCATCGTTCTGGTCCCAGTACCATCCGGTCGTCAGCACGAGGCCCTGCGTCGTGTCGAGCCCGAGGCTCTTCACGTCAGGCAGGAACATCAGCAGCGCGGCGGTCTTCATCGTCTTGTCGATGCCGAATTCCTTCGCGGCCTTGATCGCGTTGACCGTGTCGCCGCCCGCGTTAGCGAGGCCGAGAATCTGCGCCTTCGACGACTGCGCCTGCAGCAGGAACGACGAAAAGTCCGATGCCGAAAGCGGATGGCGTACCTCGCCGACCACCTGGCCGCCGTTCTCCTTGACGACGTCGGCCGTATTCTTTTCGAGCGACTTGCCGAACGCGTAGTCGGCGGTCAGGAAGAACCAGGACTTGCCGCCCTGCTTGACCACCGCAAGGCCGGTGCCCTTTGCGAGCGCGACCGTGTCGTAACCGTAGTGAATCGTGTACGGCGTGCACTGCTTGTTCGTGAGATCGTCCGTGCCCGCGCCGGTGTTGACGTACACCACCTTCTTTTTCTCTTTCGCGACGTCGTTCATCGCGAGCGCCGCCGCCGAGTTCGTACCGCCGAACAGCAAGGTGATGCCGTCACGGTCGATCCACTCGCGCGCCTTCGACGCTGCAATGTCCGCCTTGTTCTGGTGGTCCGCGTACACGAGGTCAATCGGTTTGCCGAGCACCTTGCCGCCGAAGTCAGCAATCGCCATCTTGATCGCCGTGAGCCCCCCCGGGCCGTCGTCGTCCGCATAGAGTCCCGACATGTCGGTGATGAAGCCGATCTTCACCGTATCGCCAGCAGCCTGTGCGTTGCCTGCGCCAAGCGTCATCGATGCCGCAGCGGCGGCGAAGAGGCCCGCAAGCCGCGCGAACGTCGTTTTCCTCATTGCAGTCTCCTTCTTTGGTTGCATAGTCATAGTTATCGAAGCGACAAACGAATCGAAACAGCGAATCGATACATCAAGGCAGCAAATCACGGCAGGACGTCTCGCGTGCGGCACCTCGCGCCGCGCGCAATCCGAACCCCGGAACGCTAGACGCCTAGCAGATCGTGCAGCACGGGCATCTTGCCCTCGAGCTCGGCGACGCCGAAGTGCTCGACGATATGACCGTGCTCCATCACGTAGAACCGGTCGGCCAGCGGCGCGGCGAAGCGAAAGTTCTGTTCGACCATGACGACCGTGTAGCCGCGCGCCTTGAGCGTGACGATCATGCGCGCGAGCGTCTGCACGATCACGGGTGCGAGGCCTTCGGAGATTTCGTCAAGCAGCAGCAGGTTCGCACCCGTGCGCAGGATGCGCGCAACGGCCAGCATCTGCTGCTCGCCGCCGGAAAGGCGCGTGCCCTGGCTGTAACGGCGCTCCGCGAGATTCGGAAACATCGAGTAGATCTCGTCGAGCGACATGCCCTTCGACCCCGCGTTCACGAGCGGCGGCAGCAGCAGGTTCTCCTCGCACGAGAGGCTCGAGAAAATGCCGCGCTCCTCCGGGCAATAACCGACGCCGCAATGCGCGATGCGATAGGTGGGCATATGGATCGTCTCGCGCCCGCCAATGCGGATCGACCCCGTACGGCGCCCCGTGAGGCCCATGATCGCGCGCAGCGTGGTCGTGCGCCCGGCCCCATTGCGTCCGAGCAGCGTGACGACTTCGCCGCGCGCCACGGAGAGATCCACGCCGTGCAGGATGTGCGATTCGCCGTACCAGGTTTGCAGCCCCGAGATCGCAAGTGCGGGCTCGCCCTCCACGGCGGCGGCGTCGACGTGTTCGTTTTCCGTCACCGTACTCATGCGTGGGCTCCGACGAGGGTTGCGTCCGCACTGCCCATATAGGCTTCGGCCACGAGCGGATTCTTCGACACTTCGGCGTAGCTGCCTTCCGCGAGCACTTCGCCGCGTTGCAGGACGGTGATCGTGTCGGAGATGCCCGCAATCACGTTCATGTTGTGCTCGACCATCAGGATCGTGCGTCCGCTCGCAACCTTCTTGATGAGCGCCGTCACGCGGTCCACGTCTTCGTGGCCCATGCCCTGCGTGGGCTCGTCGAGCAGCATCAGTTCGGGCTCCATCGCGAGCGTCGTGGCGATTTCGAGCGCGCGCTTGCGGCCGTAGGCGAGTTCGACGGTCGGCACAGCGGCGAAGTCGGTCAGGCCGACCTCCGTGAGCAGATCCATTGCGCGGTCGTCGAGTTCGGCGAGCGAGCGCTCGCTTTTCCAGAAGTGATAAGCGGTGCCAAGCGAGCGCTGCAAGCCGATGCGCACGTTCTGCAGCGCCGTGAGGTGCGGAAACACCGCGGAAATCTGAAACGACCGGATAATGCCGCGCCGCGCAATCTGCGCGGGCCGCTCATGCGTGATGTCGACGCCGTTGAATACGATGCGCCCCGCGCTCGGCTCAAGAAATTTGGTGAGCAGATTAAAGCAGGTGGTCTTGCCTGCGCCGTTGGGTCCGATCAGCGCGTGGATCGTGCCGCGGCACACGCGCAGATTCACGCCGTTCACGGCCGTAAAGCCCTTGAACTGCTTGGTCAGCCCGCGCGTCTCCAGAATCGTGTCGCTGAGAATCATGTCCCCTTCCACGCGTAGTAAAGGCGCGGCGCGCTGTGTGCGCTCCGCCCGCTCCCGCGCATTGTCGCGCCAATGATGCACCGCAATCATTGGGATTTGCACTTATGGGGCAAACGCTTCATCCCGCATCGCGTTCAATGCCCTTCGCGTCCGTTTCACGCGTCCGTCTTTACACGACCGCGTTCACACTTCCGTCATATGCGCGGCGGAATCGGCGCGTGCGTTCGTGCCCTCGTGACGATCGGCGAGCAGCATGGCCGCCGCACGCTCGGCAATCATCAGCGTCGGCGAATTCGTGTTGCCCGAGGTGATGAACGGCATGACCGACGCATCGGCCACGCGCAGGCCCGTCACGCCGCGTACGCGCAGGCGCGAATCGACGACAGCGTCGGCGTCGTCGGCGCGGCCCATGCGGCAGGTGCCCACCGGATGAAAGATCGTCGTGCCGACATTACCCGCCGCTTCGACCAGTTGTTCTTCGGTCTGGAACGCCACGCCCGGCAAAATTTCCCGCGGCTTGTAGCGCGCGAGCGCGGGCGACGCCGCAATGCGGCGCGTGAGACGCAACGCATTGGCGGCGACGTGCCGGTCGTAGTCGGTAGAAAGGTAATTCGGCGCGATGGCGGGCGCTGTAGACGGATCGGCGGAAACGATGTGGATGCTGCCGCGCGACGTGGGCCGCAAATTGCAGACCGACGCCGTGAAGGCATTGAAACGGTGCAGCGGCTCGCCGAAACGGTCGAGCGAAAGCGGCTGCACGTGATATTCGAGGTCGGGGCGCGTGAGCGCGGGATCATCGGGATCGGACCTGGCGAACGCACCGAGCTGCGACGGCGACATCGACATCGGCCCGCTCTGAAACAGCGCATATTGCAGGCCGATTTTCAGCTTGCCCCACCAGTGCGCCGACGCCGTGTTGAGCGTGCGCACACCGTCTACGCGATACGCCATGCGCAGTTGCAAATGATCCTGCAGATTCTCGCCCACGCCAGGCAGATCCTGCACGACGCCGATGCCGAGCGGCACGAGCCGCCGCATATCGCCGATGCCGGAGAGTTCGAGCAATTGCGGCGAATTCACCGCGCCCGCACTCAGGATCACTTCGCCGCGCGAGCGCGCGACGTAATCGACATCGCCGCCGCGATATTCGACGCCAACGCATCTGCGTCCTTCGAAAATCACGCGCTCGGTGAGCGCGCCCGTTACAACCGTAATGTTTGGCCGCTTCATCGCCGCGCGCAAAAACGCCTTCGACGCGTTCCACCGCACGCCGCGTTTCTGGTTCACGTCGAAATAGCCAACGCCGCTGTTGTCGCCGCGATTGAAATCGTCGGTGGCGGCGATGCCCTGCTCCTGCGCCGCCTGCGCGAACGATTCAAGAATCTTCCACTTGAGCCGCTGTTTCTCGACGCGCCATTCGCCGCCCGCGCCGTGAAATTCGCTCGCGCCGCCGTGATAGTCCTCGCTCTTGCGAAACACCGGCAGCACGGATTCCCACGACCAACCTGCATCGCCGGATGCGCGCGCCCATGCGTCGTAATCCTCACGCTGGCCGCGCATGTAGATCATGCCGTTGATCGACGACGATCCGCCCAGCACGCGCCCGCGCGGATAGGACAGTGCGCGCCCGTTCAGGCCCGCTTCGGCAACGGTTTTGTAGAGCCAGTCGGTGCGCGGATTGCCGATGCAGTAGAGATAGCCGACCGGAATGTGAATCCAGCGATAGTCGTCCTTGCCGCCCGCTTCGAGCAGCAGCACGGAGATGTTGGGATCGGCGCTCAGACGGTTGGCGAGCACGCAACCCGCGGTGCCGGCGCCGACGATTACATAATCGAATTCGCCTTCGAGGCGACGCGAGGACGACGATGCGCGAGATGCTTCGCTCGTTGCTGGCATTTTTGTCTCCCATCCGGTCCGACGCAGGCGGGCCGCCGTGCGGACCCGCTGCGTTTCATGCCGATTGTATTTTTGCAGGCGGCGGTACGCGCCGCCGCCTGTTCACCGCATGCGTTGCGCGCGCACCTACTTCGCGACCGGCATCGTGAATTCCGCGCCCTTGGCGATGCTGTCCGGCCAGCGCTGCATGATGCTCTTGTAGCGCGTGTAAAAACGCACGCCTTCCTCGCCGTAAGCATGATGGTCGCCGAACAGCGAGCGCTTCCAGCCGCCGAACGAATGCCACGCCATCGGCACCGGAATCGGCACGTTGATCCCCACCATGCCGACCTTGATCTGCCGCGAGAACGCGCGCGCGATGCCGCCATCCGAGGTGAAGAGCGCAACGCCATTGGCGAACTCATGCGCGTTGATGAGTTCGACGGCGCTCGCGAAGTCGGGCACGCGCACCACCGCGAGCACAGGACCGAAAATCTCTTCCTTGTAGATCGTCATGTCGGTCTTCACGTTGTCGAACAGCGTGCCGCCGAGGAAGAAACCGTCGTCCTGACCTTCGGGCGCATGCGCGCGGCCATCGACCACGAGCTTCGCTCCCGCCTTCACGCCCGCATCGATATAGCCCTTCACTTTCTCGCGGTGCGCAGCCGTCACGAGCGGCCCCATCTCCGAAGCGCCGTCCATGCCGTTGCCGATCTTGAGCGCCTTCACGCGCGGCGTCAGACGCTCGATCAGTTCGTCGGCGACGTGGCCCACGGCCACCGCCACCGAAATCGCCATGCAGCGCTCGCCCGCCGAACCATAGGCCGCGCCGATCAGCGCGTCGACGGCCTGGTCGAGATTGGCGTCGGGCATCACGACAAGGTGATTCTTCGCGCCGCCCAGCGCCTGCACGCGCTTGCCGTGCTTTGCACCTTCCGTATAGATGTACTCGGCGATCGGCGTGGAGCCGACGAACGAAAGCGCCGCGACATCCGGGTGCGCAAGCAACGCATCCACGGCCACTTTGTCGCCGTGGACGACGTTGAACACGCCATCGGGCAAGCCCGCTTCCTTGAGCAGTTCGGCGAGGCGAAGCGACGCCGAGGGATCGCGCTCCGAAGGCTTCAGCACGAACGTGTTGCCGCATGCGAGCGCGACCGGGAACATCCAGCACGGCACCATCATCGGGAAGTTGAACGGCGTGACGCCAGCCACGACGCCCAGCGGCTGGCGCAGGTTCCAGTTGTCGATGCCGCCGCCGATCTGGTCGGTGAAGTCGGTCTTCAGCAGGTTCGGAATGCCGCACGCGAATTCGACGACCTCGATGCCGCGCATGACTTCGCCCTTCGCATCCGAGAACACCTTGCCGTGCTCGCGCGTGATCAGTTCGGCGAGTTCGTCGTGGTACTGGTCGAGGAGGTCCTTGAACTTGAACAGGATGCGCGCGCGCTTGATGGGCGCCATCTCGCTCCACGCCGGGAATGCGGCGTGGGCTGCGGCAACGGCCGCGTTCACGTCGGCCACGCTCGCGAGCGGCACACGTGCGCTCACTTTGCCCAGCGCGGGATTGAAAACGTCGGCATAACGCTCGCTTTTGGTGTCGAGCGGCTTGCCGCCGATGAAATGCGTCAGCGTGCGAACGCCGGTTTCGTTCAGATGTGTCTCGCCCATGGATGCCTCGTTTGTTGGAAGAATCTGCGGTGTTATGTGTGGTGTTCGCGCGCAGCCGGCATGCGACCACACGCCTCACCGTCTGGATAGTCAGAAGCCTAATCGGCAATGCGCGCCGCGATCCAATGATTAATGCTCAACAGCGATATAAGGCGCGTTAATATCAGGCGATGGACCTGACCTTGCTTCGCGCGTTCGTCACGGTCGCACGCGAGGGCAACCTCACGCGCGCGGCCACGCACCTGCATCTGACCCAGCCGGCCGTGAGCCTGCAGATCAAGCACTTGCAGGAAGCGCTCGGCGTGACGCTCTTCACGCGCACCGCCCACGGCCTCGCGCTCACGCGCGACGGCCAGGCGCTGCTGCCGCACGCCGAGCGCGCGCTCGCCGCCGCGGGCGACGTCCAGCGCGCCGCTGCTGCACTGCGTCACGAAGTGCGCGGCAAGCTGCGCATCGGCACGATCCTCGACCCGGCATTTCTGCGCCTCGGCGGGTTTCTTCGGCAACTCGTCGAAACCTGGCCGCAGATCGAAACCGCGCTGCGCCACGGCATGTCGGGCTGGGTGCTCGACCAGGTGCGCTCACGCGAACTCGATGTCGGCTACTACATCGGCCAGCCCGGGCCGGACGCCGAAACCTTCCACGCCATCACGCTTACGCGCTTCCAGTACCGCGTGCTCGCGCCCGCGGGCTGGAAAGACCGCGTAAAAGGCGCACGCGACTGGCGCGCACTCGCCGCCTTGCCGTGGATCTGGACGCCGCCCGCATCCGCGCACAATCGTCTGCTCACGGGTCTTTTCGAGGCGGTCGACGCAAAACCCGTGAAAGTCGCGGAAGTCGATCAGGAGCCGTCGATGCTCGACCTCGTGAAATCGGGCGTCGGGCTCACACTCGCGCGCGATTCCATCGCCATTGCGGAGGCGCATGCGCACGCGCTGACCATCGTCGAAGGCGTGACGGTGCCCACCGAACTCACCTTCATCACGCTCGCGTCGCGACGCAACGAGCCCGCCATCGCCGCGGCGCTCAAGGCCATCGAAACGCAGTGGGCGATATGAGCCTCGCTCATGAGGGCGCCGCTGTATTCGACCAACACGCGACTGACACGCGACCAGCACGCGACGAGTACGGAGACATCGGCGGTGTAACGGCGTCGTCACGCAAGGTTTGCTAGATTCGATGTTCGCCCGCGCCGATCACCCATCGATCACCAGGCGATAGCCCATCGAAGCCGGACGATTCGGTTCGGCACGGTGCGCTTCGTGCCCCGCTCATCGTTACCTCGTTCCACAGGAGCCCTGCATGGCCCGCAACATCGAAATCAAAGCCCGTGCCCGCGACTTCGACGCGCTGCGCGCGCGTGCCGCCCAGCTTGCACCCGACGCGCCGCTGATCTTTCGCCAACAGGATTTTTTCTACGACGTGCCCCGTGGCCGGCTGAAGCTGCGCCAGTTCGACGACGGCACGCCGCCCGAACTGATTTTTTATCAGCGCGACGACCGCGACGGCCCGAAAGTCTCGTACTACACGCGCAGCCCGGTCACGAACGCCGAAGCGATGCACGCGCTGCTCGCCACGGCGCTGACCACGCGCGGGATCGTATCGAAGGAGCGCCATGTGTATCTGGTTGGCCGCACGCGCATCCATCTGGACCGCGTGGACGGCCTGGGCGATTTCGTCGAACTGGAAGTGGTGCTCGCGCCCGATGACGACGAGCAAGGCGGCGAAGCCGAGGCGCACGCGATGTTCGCAAAGCTCGGCGTCGAAGCAGGCGATCTTGTGGCGCGTGCCTACGTCGATCTGCTCAATACGGCGGTACCGGCCTGAAATGCGGGCGTGAAATCCAGGCCTGAAATGCAGGCCTGAAAAGCCGCGTTGATACTGAAACAGCGTGGAGTCAGGGCGCGGACGCGCCCGGCTCCAGATGCCCGAGCGGCAGCGGTCCGTTGCGCTTGAACGTGGTGAGCACGATGTTCGAGCGCACGCTGTCGACGCCCGTCACGTGCATCAGTTTCTTCATCACGAACGACGACAGCGCGTTCAGATCCGGCGCCACGATCCGCAGCAAATAATCGGCGTCGCCCACCACCGCATGGCATTCGAGCACCTCGGGCAGCATGTCGATCTGCTGCCGGAACTGCTCCATCACCGAATCCCCGTGATGTTTCAGCTTCAGGCTCGTGAACGCCGTGACGCCGAGCCCGAGCTTTTCGGGCCGCAGCACGACGCGAAAGCCGTCGATCACGCCCGTTGCCTCCAGCCGCTGCAACCGCCTGCCGATCTGCGACGGCGAAAGCGGCACCCGCTCCGCGAGCTGCTGGTGCGTCGCACGGCCAAAACGCTGCAGCACGTCGAGCAGCGCGAGATCAAAGTGATCGAGTTCCAGCATGACAAATTTGTGCATGAATCCGGTTATTAATGCGCGATTATTGCATGACATGCCGTAGGCGAGCCCCATTCCTGCGGCGCCGGGCGGTGCGGCATTGCCATCTCGCGGGAGCGCTCGCACCCTGCCGATATCCGTGAAAAAATAGTCGATCTACCGCCATTCGTCCGCGCACCACCCGCGCGCGCGGATCTCGTGCGGTGTCCGGTGCTCGTGCGGCCCAAAACGCCGGGCGGGCGCCCACTCCATGACAGGTGCAGACATGATCAACCGCCTCACATCAGAAGAGCGCGCCACCCAGCTCGCCGAGCTTCACGGCTGGCAGTCCGTCGCGGGCCGCGACGCCATTGCGCGCACCTTCCGTTTCGCCGATTTCAACGAGGCGTTCGGCTTTATGACGCGTATCGCAATCAAGGCGCAGGAGATGAATCACCATCCCGAGTGGTTCAATGTTTATAGCCGCGTCGAAATTACGCTGTCGACGCATGAAGCCGACGGCCTTACGGCACGCGACATTGCGCTCGCACGCTTTATCGACTCGATTGCGCCGGGTCCGCTCAGTGTGTGAGCATGCGCCAGTTGAAAGCTGAATGAATGGTGATAAGTTCTCAAACCTTCAAGGTTGAAGGCCATTCTTGAGGGATACGTAAGATTCCCAGGCGGCGCGGGCAATGGGGTCCAAACGTTCCGCCGACATGATGTTCTGACGCTGTACAATCATCAGCGCATACGGCTTGGAAAGCGCGCTAGCTTCCTTGCACAACGAGAGTTCGTCGCCACGCGAGGGCGAGCGGTTGCGCCAGAAGTTGATCGCGGCTTCGAGTTCGGTAATCGAAATATCGGACATGTTGATCGTGACTCGCGCAATCGTTGCACGCGGCGCCGCTAGCTGTCGTGCAGGTCACCTGCATCGAGCGGCGCTTCGCGAACTGCGTGCCTCAAACGCTAAACCCATTTGTACTTGAGCGAATCCCATGCGACTCCTTCTGATCGAAGACGACCGCCCCATCGCACGCGGCATCCAGTCCAGCCTCGAGCAAGCCGGCTTCACGGTGGACATGGTTCACGACGGCATCTTCGCCGAGCAGGCCCTCACGCAGAATCGCCATGAACTCGTGATCCTCGACCTCGGTCTGCCCGGCATCGACGGCATGACGCTGCTCGCGCGCTTCCGCCAAAGCAACCGGCACACGCCCGTCATTATCCTCACCGCACGCGACGAGCTGAACGACCGCGTCCAGGGCCTGAATTCGGGCGCCGACGACTACATGCTCAAACCGTTCGAACCCGCGGAACTCGAAGCGCGCATTCGCGCGGTGATGCGCCGCAGCGGTCCGCACGGCGACGTGCCGCGCCCCGAAGTTTCGCTTGGCGGCGTGCGTCTTTCGGGCGTCGATCGCCGCATCTTCAACGAAGACAAGCCGCTCGAACTCTCGCCGCGCGAATTCGCCGTGCTCGAAATGCTGCTGCTGCGTCACGGCCGCGTCGTCAGCAAGGCGCAGCTTCAGGACCATCTCACGCACTTCGGCGGCGATCTCGGCGATACCGCAATCGAAGTCTACGTGCACCGCGTGCGCAAGAAGCTCGAAAACTGCCGCGTCGAAATCGTCACGGTGCGCGGCTTCGGCTATCTGCTGCAGGAAATTCGCCAGACGGCCTGACGCTGCCGTTTCCCCTGCCGGTCCGGCGCAACGCCGGACCGCTCGCCAGCGTGCCTGCCGTGCCGCCTGCGCAGTGGCCCGCGTACAATGAGCGGATTCAGGGCCGCACGGCGCGTCGCGCTTTTTACCTGCGTTACATTCGATGCATGCGCCGGGCGCAATGCAAGCAATGCATGTAACGCATGTATCGCATGTAAAAATCTCGACGCATGCCGGCTGCCGGGCGCATCCGGTTCATTCATCGCTCGAAACCATCATGTCCTATCCGGCTGCAAACAGTCTGCGCCGTACGCTGCTGCGCCGCCTGGCTGCGCCGCTGTCGCTGCTTGCGCTGATGAGCGGCCTCGTCGCCTACTGGCTTGCGTGGCAGTACACGCAGCATGTGGTGGACCGCTCGCTCGCCGACCTCGCGACCGCCGTTTCGAAACAGATCCAGATCGCCGGACCCGACGCGGCGGTCACCGTGCCGCCGCTCGCGCAGGCCATGTTCTCCGATCCGATCGAGCATCTCGTCTATCGCATCAGCGACGGCAGCACGGAAATTGCCGGCGATCACAACATGCCGCTGCAGGGCGCGAATGTGCGGCGCATGCATTACGCCTACGTGTTCGATGCGGAGTATCAGGGCGTGCAATTACGCGTCGCACAGGTGCGCGTGGATCAGCCCACGGGTAATCCGATCGTCGTTGAAGTCGGGCAGCCCGTGCACCTGCGCTCCAGTATCGCCGCCGAGTTTCTCGTCGCGATCATGATGCCGCTCCTGCTGTTGCTGCTCGCGGGCTGGGCGATCGTGTGGCGCGTCGTGAATCAGCAGCTCAACCCGCTCACCGATCTCGCCGACTCGCTGAATCGCCAGACGCACACGTCGCTCGAACCGGTGGACGAGACATACGTGCCTGTCGAGATTCGGCCGCTTACCGGCGCGCTCAACGCGCTGCTCGGCCGCCTGAAGACCGCACTCGATGCGCAGCGTAAATTCATCGCCGACGCCGCGCATCAGTTGCGCACGCCGCTGACCGCCGTGAAGCTGCACGCGGAGCAGGCCGCCACCGCGCGCGAGCCGCAGCAGGTGACCAATGCGGTGCGCGAACTGCGCGCGGCCGCCGACCGCGCGGTGCGTCTGTCGAACCAGTTGCTCTCGCTTGCGCGTGCGGAACCGTCCGAACAGGCGGCGCGTTTCGTCGATATCGACGTCGCCGCGCTCGCGTTCGAAACCGGCGCGGAATGGGTGCCGCGCGCACTGGCGAGCCACGTCGACCTCGGCTTCCAGCGCCTCGACGCGCCCGAAAACGACGCGCCGCTGATGTCGCGCGGCAATCCGGTGCTGCTGCGCGAAGTAATTGCGAATCTGCTCGACAACGCGCTCAAGTATCTGCCGCCCGCGCGGCTCGACGGCGGGCGCATCACGGTCGGCGTGACGCGGAGCGTCGTCGACGACACGCCGATGGCCGAGATCGTCGTCGAGGACAACGGGCGCGGCGTGCCGCCTGCGCAGCAAGCCGATCTCTTCAAGCGCTTTTTCCGCGGCGACGGCCAGACCGAAAGCGGCGTGGACAGCGGCGCGGGTCTCGGTCTTGCCATCGTTCACGACATCATGGCGCTCCATCGCGGCAGCGTGCATTACGAAGATGCCCCGGAGGGCGGCGCGCGCTTCATCGTACGCATCCCGCTCGCACAACACGGATCGGCCGATGCGGGCAGTGACGCTTCAGCCGATAAACATCATCAGAAAGCGGCCCTGGCGGCAAAGCCGTCGCCGAATCAGGCGCCTAATCAGGCACCCAAGCAGGCCCCCAAGCAGGCACCTAATCAGGCGCCGGTTGATCTCTGAGCCGCGCGCGTCATTCACCGCCGTATAAAACCGCCGTTGCAGATAACAAGGGCCGCTGATTGAACAGCGGCCCTTTTTTGATTCGCGTGCAGCACAGTCGCGGCGATCACTTCTTCTTTTTGCTTTTCCCCGACTTGCCTGCTTTTACGCCCTTCTCCTTGCCCTTTTCTTTTTCCGGCGGAGCGAGCATCGTGCCACGGCACTTGCGCGCGCCGCAGCGGCATTCGTATTCGCGCTTGAGCTTGCGGGTCTGTCTTGCGTCGATCACGAGACCGTAGTCGTAAAACAGTTCTTCGCCTTCGGCGATTTCGTGCAGCGCATGAATATACACATGCCCGTCGATCTCTTCCGCTTCACAATTCGGCGCGCACGAGTGATTGATCCAGCGCGCACTGTTGCCCTTCACCTTGCCGTCGATGACATCGCCGTCATCGAGCGCGAAATAGAACGTGTGGTTCGGGTCGTCCGGATTGTGCGGGTGGCGCCGCAACGCCTCCTTCCAGGAGATGCGCTCGCCCTTGTATTCGATCAGGCGCGCGCCCGCCTCGATCGGCGCCGTCGCAAACACGCCCTTACCGTGTACGCCCGACTGGCGCACGACGATCCTGCGTACACTCATTGAATGCATCCTCGTGATGGTACTAGCGAGACTATCCCTGCTGCGGCGAGCGGCGCGCTAAACGTGCGCTGAGCGTGCGCCGAATGTGCTCTTTCGTGTGCTCTTGTGCGCTCTCGTGCTGCACCCGCCTCTCTACGCAAACGCGGCGCCGTGTCGGCGCCGCGCTCGTGCAGCGCCTCGCGCGCTACAACCGGCATCGTACACGTTCGCGCCATCTTCGTTCAACCCATGCGCTCACGCACGACGCGCGCTGACTAACGCTGTCCGATTGTCGTCTCGCCGAAGAGCTTTTTCTGATCGCGCGGCTGCGAGCGCCAGTACTGCGGCGGCGCATTCACGCTCGCGCCGAGCTGGGCTGCCGCATGCCACGGCCAGCGCGGATCGTAGAGCATTGCACGCGCCATCGCGATCATGTCGGCGTCGCCATCGGCGATCGCCTGATGCGCCTGAAGAGGATCGGTGATGAGGCCAACCGCAATCGTCGGCAGGCCGGTGGCATGTTTCACCGCTTGAGCAAACGGCACTTGATAGCCCGGTTCGAGCGGGATCTGCTGCAAGGGCGATACGCCGCCCGACGACACATCGATCCAGTCCGCGCCATGCGCCTTCAAAGCCTGCGCGAATGCGACGGTGTCATCGAGCGTCCAGCCGCCCTCCACCCAGTCGGTTGCCGACACGCGCACGCCAACCGGACGATCGGCGGGAAATTCGGCGCGCACCGCATCGAAGACTTCAAGCGGAAAACGCATGCGGTTCTCGCGTGAGCCGCCGTATGCGTCGCTGCGCTGATTCGCGATCGGCGAGAGAAACTGATGCATCAAATAGCCGTGCGCCGCATGCAGCTCGATCGCGTCGATGCCGAGCCGCGCCGCACGCCGCGTCGTCGCGCGAAACGCTTCGCGCACGCGCTTCAGGCCGTCGATGTCGAGTGCGAGCGGCGGCGCTTCACCGTCCTTGTGCGGCAGCGCCGATGGCGCGTGCGTCACCCAGCCGCCATCGGCCGGAGAAATCAGCTGGCCGCCTTCCCAGGGCACGTGGCTCGATGCCTTGCGGCCCGCGTGCGCAATCTGCATCGCGATGCGGATCGGCGAATGGCGGCGGATCGCGGCGATCACCGGCACGAGCGCGGCTTCAGTCGCGTCGTCCCACAGGCCGAGATCGCCTGGCGTGATGCGTCCGTCCGGCTCGACGGCGGTCGCTTCGATGCACAGCATGCCCGCTCCCGAGAGCGCGAGATGGCCGAGATGGATCAGATGCCAGTCGTTGGCCTCACCGCGATCGGCGGAATACTGGCACATTGGCGAGACGACGATGCGATTGGCGAGCGTCACGCCGCGCAGTGCAATCGGAGTGAAGAGCGGGCTCATGGAAGAAAACTCGAACGGGAAAAAGGTGCGATCGAGAATAGCACGCTGACTTTTCAGGTGCTCGCGCCCGGCACGGCGAACCTGGCGAGCCCGCAGCGGCGCGCAGCGCTCAATGCAATCTCAGGGACGATTGACCGTGGCGGCCACAGAAGCCGCGTCGGCAGCACGCGCATCGACTGCATCGAGCCAGTCGCCGAACATGCGGCTCGCCTGCTGTTCCAGATGCGGGCCATGCTGCGCCGTTTCCGCGCGCAGCGCGTTGACATCGACGCCCGCGTGGTCGATTTCAGCGGCATGGCCGATCAACCAGGGCTCGAAGCGGTCGGCGCGCACCTCGGGATGACATTGCAGGCCGAGCACATGATTGCCCCATGCGAAGGCCTGGTTCTCGCAGCGTGGCGTCGAGGCAAGACGCGTGGCGCCCGCCGGTAAATCGAACGTATCGCCGTGCCAGTGCAGCATCGACGTCGCCGCGCCGTCCAGATGACGCAGCGGCGATGCGCGCCCGGCATCGGTCAGCGTGAGCGGCGTCCAGCCGATTTCGGCTTCAGCCGCGCGATAGACGCGCGCACCGAGCACGCGCGCGATCAATTGGGCGCCGAGGCAGATGCCGAGCGTCGGAAGCCCGGCGTGAATACGCTTTTCGATCAGTGCGGCGAGCGCCGCAAGCGTGGGATAGCGCGCATCGTCGCAGGCGTTGATCGGCCCGCCGAGTATGACCATCAGCGACGCCGCGACCGGATTGAGCGCGCCGATGCGCGCGAAGCCGACGTCCACGTAACGGACGGGCCGCCCGCGCTCGCCGAGCACGCGCTCGAAGCTGCCGAGGTCCTCGAAATACACATGGCGGACAGCCAATACTTCGCGATTCATCGGCTCATTCCCCGGGAGCAGCGATACCAGACGGGCCGAGCGGCGGCATGACGCCGCCGCTCGCTTGCTTGCTTTACATCGCGAGACAGACCACGCGTTACACCGCGAAGATCTTCCAGTTTTTCTTCTGGGTCGTCACTTCAGCCTGTTCGTACACCGAGCAATCCAGCCGCAGATCGGTGTCGGCCATGTCGATGCCGAGCAACTGGCAATGATGCGGCGTCTTCTTCGGATTCTTGCTGGCTTCGAAGTGCGAGCAGGTAAGGCACATCCGGTGCTGCGGGATGGCTTCCTGAACTTCGAGTTGATAGACGGTCTTCAAAAAAAGGGTGCGATAGAACACCGCCTGCTCGTCGCCGCGCAGCGTGCCCACGGCCTTCGAGAGGAAATCCGGCCATTGCGCCGCCTTCTTCGCGGCCGTGCGGCCACGCGCCGTGAGGCGCACTGCAAGCGCGCGGCCGTCGTCGAGCGCACGGCGCTTTTCGACGAGCCCCTTCGTTTCGAGCGTGCTCACTGCATCGCTGGTCGTCGCTGCGGTCAGCGCCGTTTCCCGGGCGATCTCGCCGAGGCGCATCGGCCCCTTGCGCTGCATCAGCAGCACGAGAATTTCACCCTGAGTCGGCGTGAGCCCCGCTCCTTCGGCCCAGTCCCATGCCTGGCTCCGCATCGCCGTGCTGAGTCGCAACAGGCTATGGGTTACCCGCCCGGCTGCCTGCTCTCCGTATACGCCTTCGCTCATAATCTTTCGCTGGTTATTGGCAGCTTGCGCTGCATCGTCGGCCGCTGCATGGGCCGACGGCCTCATGGAAAAGGCCGCATCCGGCAATCCGGATCGCATGCCATCTCAAAAATCGGTGCTTTGCGTGACCGTCAAAAGGTCTCGCATCGCATATTCGTCCCTTCTCGCCGCGACGGTCTCAAGCACCGTCCTCTTCCGAGGAGCACAACGACAATTCGACATTTTATGCGAGAGTAGCCAATCGCACAGCTAAGTTATCCACCCGAGACTGTGGATAACCCGTTGATAAAGACGCCGATGGCGGGCCGACAGCGGCGTGATGACGCGCGGCGAGCGCATCGGACGTTCCCAGGTTATCCCGTATTTCTTGCATAAACGCAATCAAAATCTGCACGGCGGTCGCTTGCGCAAGACTTTGAGTATTCAGCAATTTTCCCGGTTACCCACAGGCGGATGGGCGCTCGGCTCGCCCGCGCGGCGTGCCTGATTGCCCTTCGCCATTGAAACAATCAGAACCCCGCAGTATCGCGAAATGACCGAGTAATATCTCGAAAAATCTTTTTCACAGTGTGAGGTTCTGCACGCCCCACTGCTCACCCGCCGGGTGCGTCCGGGCCGGTTCGGTGCCCGAAATGCTGGCAGACCGCCCCCCTGGAGGCCTCGGCAGCCTCCCGCCGCTTCCCGAGTCCGGCCTCCGGACGATCCGCCGCGCCGCTCACGCGCGCCAGCGCAGGCACTGCTGACGAACCGCTTCGTGCAGCGACTTCTCCTCGGCGACCACGCCCCGCAGCCAGGTGGCGTCGTTGGCATGCCCGCGCGCGATCAACCCGATTTCGGTCAGCGCGCGGGTCGCCCCCAGCGCCTCGCCGTGCGGCGCAATCTGCTCGAGTGTGCGGAGAATATCTTCCGAGATGGTTTGCCGCTCGCCCGTCTGCGGATTCACGCAGGTGCCGGCCAGCCCGAAGCGGCACGCCTGGAAGCGGTTGAACGTGTAGACGAGGTAGTCGTCCTCGCGCGGCACGATGGGCCGGTCCATCAGCAGATGGCGCGCGAGTGTCTGGATGTAGCACGCAATGGCCGCGGCCCGTTCGACCGAAAGCGGCGTATCCATCACGCGCACCTCGATCGTGCCGAAGCCGGGCTTCGGGCGAATGTCCCAGTAGAAATCCTTCATGCTGTTGACGACGCCCGTGTGGACCATCTTCGAGAAGTAATCCTTGAACTCCTCCCAGCTCAGCACGAACGGCGCGCGGCCGGACAGCGGGAACGCGAAGACCGAATTCAGCCGCGCCGAGTGAAATCCGGTATCGACGCCCTGCACATACGGCGACGACGCCGAAAGCGCAATAAAGTGCGGAATGAAGCGCGAGAGCGAGTGCAGCAGGAACAGCGCGCTGTCCGCATCGGGGCAGCCGATGTGGACGTGCTGGCCGAACACCGTGAACTGCTTCGCGAGATATCCGTAAAGCTCGGAGAGGTATTGAAAGCGCGGCGTATCGACGATGCGCCGGTCGCTCCACTGCTGAAACGCATGCGTGCCGCCGCCGCACAAACCGACGTTCAGACGATCAGCGGCCGCGACGAGCGTGTCGCGGATCCTGCGCAGGTCGGTCACCGCCTGCTCGTGCGTCGTGCAGATGCCGGTGGACAGCTCGATCATGCTTTCGGTGATCTCGGGCGTGATATTGCCCGGGATCTGCTGGTCCTTGACGAGGCGCATCAGGTCGCTGCCGGCCTTCGTGAGATCGTAGTCGTGCGTGTTGACGATCTGCATTTCGAGTTCGATGCCGAATGTGAACGGCTTCGAATCGACAAATGATTCCAGTGACATGACATCCCCTCTTGCAGACGCGCCGCGCGAAACATCGGTCGCTGCGGCACGCGGTGTTGCATGGTGTGCGGCACCCGGCGGCGAGCCGGTGCCGCCGACTTCATTTTTCGCCCCGTTCGCCCACAAGTGCAAGCGCGCGATAGACGAGCCACGGCCCCAGCAGTTGCAGCACGACGATCGCGCACATCACGATCGCGCGCAGTTGAGGATCGAAGTTGGGATAAAGCTCATAGGTATCCTCTGCAAGCAGTAGCGCGAGCGCCGACATCGGTGTGAGCGCGAGACCGAGCGCGACGCCCTGCTTCCATTCGAGACCGCTTGGCCGCGCAAAGATCAGCACGCCGACGAGTTTCGCAACCAGCCGCGCCACGATCAGCCCCGCCGCCGCCACGCCGCCGACCGCGATATCGTGCCATTCGAAGGTCGTGAGCGTGAGCACGAAAAGAATCACGGTGAGCAGCCAGCCCGCCGTGCCGAAGTGCTGCGGCCACAGTTGCGGGCGCGCTTCGAGGTTCTTCACGATGATGCCCGCGGCGAGCAGGCTCAGGATCGTCGACAGCTTGAGGACGTGCGAGATCGCAATCGCCAGCAGGACGAGACCGAAGAGCGCGACGAACGAATGCTCGTCTTGCGGGCTGAGCCGTCGATAGAACAGCGTGCATGCACGCGCGAGCGCGTACGCAAGAATCAGCGATCCGACGAGCAGATAGAGCGGCTGAAGAATTGTCGCGAACACATTGCCGTAAATCTCCTGATGCAGCCAGCCGGACGCGAGCTTGACGACGATCACCGCATACATGCTGTTCAGCGCGGTGAGCGTTAGCAAACGCTGCGTCACCTGCCCTTCGGCGCGCAGTTCGGTTTTGAGCTGTATGACCATTGCCGGCGAAGTCGCCATCGCAATCGACGCGACCACCAGCGCGATCATGACCGGCACTTTGAGAAAGAGCAGCACGACCAGCACGAGCACGAACGTGAGCGTCGCTTCGGCGAGGCTCGACAGGATCAGCCACGGATTGCGGCGGATCCAGCGCAGGTCGAGCCGGCTGCCGAGTTCGAACAGCAGCAGTCCGAGCGCGACGTCGAGCAGCGGGCGCGCGTTGTCGGCCATGTCGGTATCGATCACACCAAAGCCAGCCGATCCGGCGATCAGGCCAATGACGGCGTAACCCGAAATGCGCGGCAGCCGCCAGGCGCGATAGCACAACTCGCCGCACAGTCCGGCGGCGAGCAGCGCGAGCCCGGCCCAGAAAATCCCATCGAGCTGCAACGGCCAGGCGGGAAAGAACGAAAACGCCGACTTCATCGTGGTGGCTTCTCCTTGGCAGAAGACAGTCCGTCTATCCGACATCGCTCGACGACGACTGGCACACGGGCAAGCCGCGTGCCACACGACTTGATATTCGTCATCCGATACACGGTTTGCGACGCGGATGGCAAGCAGCCGGGGCGCAATGAGCCGGCTGGAATTCGACTGCGGAAATGCACTACGCCCGGTTGCCGGATAAGGCGGACAGCCGTTGCGGGCGCTTGTGTGCGCTTATGTGCGACAAGGCGCGCCCGCCGTGGATGAACGAACGCTGCTTGCCCTCCTCACGACTGAGATCAGTACAAGCGACATCCGTTCCTTGGACGCATCGTCTGTGGTGGCCCACTGGCCTCCACCAGCCCGATACGCAGGAAGAAGGCCGATTGTGCCATAGCTTTTTGGGAACGGCGCTCACGTCCACAGATGCGGACATCGACGTGCTGCCTGACCGGGTCTTCATGCCGTGCCCACATGCAGGTTCCCCATTCAGGCGGGTTCGAGGGCGAAGTCAACGCGTGACGGCGATGGCTTCACCTTCGGGTTTACTGTTTACCGTATGTATACGTAGTAAGAGTTAACAAAGGGCCTCGTTTTCTGTGGATAACCCTGGATAAGTATGGAAAATCAGTTGTTTGCCGAACGCACAACCGGTTGCACAGCATGTGCGGTGCCGGCTGTGATCGAAGAGTAACTTTTGGTCCCCTGGCAGGGTGCCGCAAGTTACCCCGTTTACGTCCACATGCATTACACACCTGCTTCACCTGCAATTCACGCGGTTGTCCACAGACTGGCGTGGATAACGTGGAGCCGGTGGCTGCCCGGTGCGATCAGAGGCTGCGCAGACGCAGCGCACGTTGCAGAAACCGCGCGGGATCGACGTGTTCGGCGAGTTCGCGCTCGAGCGGCCACGGCTCGCCTTCCAGTTGCGACGCGATCAGCTCCGCACCGAGCGCGGCCCACACGAGCCCGCGCGAACCGTACGCATAGGCGCCGTAGAGCCCTGGCAGGCGCGGCAAATCGAGCGGCCATGCGCCACTGAGGCGCGACGCGTCGCGCCGTGCGGCGGCTTCGTCGCCGAGCTGGCCGATCATCGGCAGACGATCGCTCGTCACGCAGCGGAACCCGACGCGACCGGTCCGGTCGTGGGCGCGCGCGGCGTCGCGTGCCGCAGCGAGTTCCGGCAGCATCCGCGCAACGCGTTCGAGGTTTTCGGCGTGACCGGCCTCGCGGATCGCGTCGTCGGCATCGTCGAGTTCGTAGGTGGCGCCGGTCAGCGTGACGCCGTCCGGGAGCGGCAGCGCGTAGCCCTCGCCGACCACCGGCACGCGCAGGCTGGCAAGCGGGCTGTGCTCCACGAGCGTCAACTGGCCGCGCACAAGACGCGTCGGCGCATGGTCGAGCGCGGCCGCGCGCGAGGCATCGTGTGCATTCGCAAAGATCATGACCGGCGCTTCGGCGACCAGCGCGCCGTTGTCGTCGAAGGCGCGCCATGCGTCGCCCGCGCGTTCGATGCGCGCGACGCTCACACCGAAATGCGCGTCGAGTTGCGCGCCCGCCGCTTCGCACTGCGCGCGGCACACTGCCGCCGGACTGATCGCGCCTGCGAGCGGATAGAACCAGCCGCCCTGTGCGAGCGTGACGCCTGCGATCTGCTCTGCGCGTTCGCACGAAACGGCGAGCGCGTATTCGGCGGGATACGCGAACGATTCGAGCGCTGCGGCAACGGCGCGCGATTCGTCGTCGGTGGCGATATGCAGCAGACCTTCGTGCGTGCGCATGGTGGCCAGGCCGGCAGCTTCGAGTTCGGACCAGCGTCGTAGTGCGTAGAGGTAGCTCGCGCGCGTGATGCGCGACGTGCTGCTGTCGTCGCGCGAAATCAGCGGATGAAAGACGCCTGCCGGATTGCCCGACGCTTCGCATGCGGGCGCGGCGTGCCGCTCGATCAGCGTGACGCGCCAGCCGCGTGCGGCGAGCCGCTCGATGAGCGCGCAACCGGCCATCCCGGCGCCCACCACGATCGCATGCCGCTCGCGCACGGCGACGGGCAGCGGCGGTTCGTAGCGCCGCACGCGCCAGCGCGGCGCAAAACGGCCCACGAGCATGGCGCGTTTCGAGCCGAAGCCCTCGATCTTGCGGTATTCGAAACCGTTGTCGACGAGCGCGTGTTTGACTTCTCCCGCGCAGCTCCACGTGGCGAATGTGGCGTCCTCGCCCGCCACGCGCGCGAGCGCCTTGAACATCGTCTGCGACCAGAGTTCGTGATTTTTTGCGGGCGCAAAGCCGTCGAGATAAAACGCGTCGGCGCGCAACCACATTTTGGGAAGTGCTTCGACCGCATCGCCGAAAACAAGCGTTAGCGTGACGCGGCCGCCCTCGAATTCGAGCCGGTGCGTACCGGGCACGAGCATCGGCCAGGCATCGGCGAGTTCCTGCGCGCGTGCGATAAGCGATGTGTGCGCAACCACCGAAGCGAGCACCGTGCGCAGGTCTTCACGCGAAAACGGGTGCTTTTCCACCGAGACGAAATGCAACCGCTCGCAGCGCGACGGATCTTCGCGCCATGCTTCCCAGGTCGTCAGGAAGTTCACGCCGAGGCCGAAACCCGTCTCCAGCACCGTGAAAATCCGGCGGTTTTGCCATCGCCCGGGCAACTGGTTGCCATGCAGAAATACGCTTTGCGCCTGGGCGAGCGCGCCGGACGCGCTGTGATAAATATCATCGTAAAGCGGGGAAAACGGCGTGCCGTCGTTGCGAAAAGCGAGTGTGGCGGGTATCAGGATGGCGGTCATAAGGAACGCGAAAGGACAATTCGGCGCGCTAAAACGACCTTGATCCAGCGAACCGGTGCGGTTGATGCAGTGCAACCGCCGCGCCCAGCCTGGCTTTGCGGGCATTGGGCAACGGCTACCGGGCGTTGGTTGGACGCAACGCGCGCGTGTTGGAAATCGGAAATACGGCATTCTTTCGAGCGGCGGCCGCAAACCAATTCGAGTGCCCCGCCTAATTCGGCTGAATACCGTTGCAAATCGTCGAAACCCTTGTCGTTATTGGGTTTGCGCTGCGCTATCATAGCAAGCGCCGCCCAGGGAAGCGGCAGCACGGCCGTCGCGGCACAGCATCCATTCGCGCCACGGCGCGAATCGCCGGGGAGCTCCGGAACCGTTGCTGCTCGACAGCGCGGCACGCGACCGTATAATCGGCGCGTTCGCGCTGTTCGTGTCAACCTAAACTGATAAGGAACTTCTCAATGAATAAACAGGAACTGATCGACGCCGTCGCAGGACAGACGGGCGCAAGCAAAGCGCAAACCGGCGAGACGCTGGACACGCTCCTCGACGTGATCAAGAAATCAGTGTCGAAGGGTGATGCGGTTCAGCTGATCGGCTTCGGCAGCTTCGGTTCGGGCAAGCGTGCGGCACGCACCGGCCGTAATCCGAAGACGGGCGAAACCATCAAGATTCCGGCTGCCAAGACCGTCAAGTTCACGGCCGGCAAGGCGTTCAAGGACGCCGTCAACAAGCGCTAAGGCATTGCCGCTTCGAGTTGACACCCGCCCCTGGCGGGTTTTTTTTCGTCCGCGTTTTTGTCCGGTTTTTCGCCTGTTTTATTTTCGCGGCGTTTATAGCGGACTTACCGTTTATACCCGAGATGCAAAACATGCCGCATGGTGCGGCATGTTTCGTCATCTCGATGGATCGATTCAGTGCGGGCGATGAACGATTTCGCCTTCGCCTTCGCCTTCGCCTTCGCCTTCGCCTTCGCCGTTTTCGTGATCGTGATCGTGATCGTGATCGTCGTCGACGTCCCAATACGGAAACGGGTCGTTATACGTGCACCAGACTTCGGGGCCCGCCGCGTATTCGGCATCGGTGAGCAGGCACCCATCGAGCTTCGCCTGCCATGCCGCACGATCCAGATCGACGCCGATCATCACCAGTTCCTGGCGCCGGTCGCCGATGTGCGTATCGGCCGGATCGCCGTACCAGTCGCGCGCGATTTCGCTTTCCAGCGCGGCGTTCCGCGGCCAGCTTTCGCGCGGCTGCGCCGCCCACCACGTACCCGCCGGACCGTGACGGCACGCACCGCCCGCCTGCGATAGCGAACCGGCCACGTCGTTGCGCGTCGCGAGCCAGAAGAGCCCTTTCGTGCGCAGCACGCCCTTCCATTCTTCGTGCAGCAGCGACCAGAGCCGTTCAGGATGGAACGGCCGCCGTGCGCGATAGACGAAATTGCCGATGCCGAATTCGTCGGCTTCGCTGCGATGCGCGCGGTCGTGATCGTGATCGTGTTCTTCAAGCGATGCGAGCCAGCCTGGTGCGCTCGCGGCGGCCTCGAAATCGAAGCGGCCCGTCTTCAGCACCTCGTTCAACGGCACCGCGCCGAAACGGCTCACGACCTGCACGGCGCGCGGATTGATGCGCGCGAGGATGCGTTGCAGGTGGGCGAGTTCGTCCTCGCTCACGAGGTCGGCCTTGTTGACGACGAGCACGTCGCAGAACTCCACCTGTTCGATCAGCAGTTCGACGATCGTGCGGTCATCTTCTTCGTTGGACGCGAGGCCGCGCTCGGCGAGTTCGTCGGCGCACGCGTAGTCGCGCAGGAAGTTGAATGCGTCCACCACGGTCACCAGCGTGTCGAGCTGGGCGATGTCGGCAAGCGACGTACCGTCGTCGTCGACGAAGGCAAAGGTTTCGGCGATCGGCATGGGCTCGGCAATGCCGGTCGATTCGATCAGGATCGCGTCGAAACGCTGTTCCTGCGCAAGACGGCGGATCTCGCTCAGCAAGTCGTCGCGCAGCGTGCAGCAAATGCAGCCGTTCGACATCTCGACGAGCTTTTCTTCGAGGTGCGACAGCGCAGCCGCGTCGCGCACAAGCGCGGCGTCGATATTGACCGCGGCGAGGTCGTTGACGATCACGGCGACGCGCAGGCCGGCGCGATTCGCGAGGATATGGTTGAGCAGCGTGGTCTTGCCCGCGCCCAGAAAACCGGTGAGCACGGTGACGGGTAGTGACGGCTGGTTCATCGCAGTGTGGGGATCGGAAAGACTTAAAACAGGCCGCGCGCGCGGCGGGAGCCGACGCGCTGGCAAACGGATATGCCAACGCGTATGTCAGGATTAGCCAGCATTGTGCATCATGCGGGCGCGGTGCGCAGGCTGTGCGGCGTACCTTGCGACCAGGGCCCTAGTTCAGGAAGTTCCATTGCCGCAGGATTTCGGCGATCTGCTGTGCGTAGCGATCGCGCAGCAGCGACGTTTCGGAGTGGTAGGCGCCGACGGCGGCCCACGTGTTGCCGTATTTGTTCATTTTCCGGCGCAGATGCCAGGCGGCGATATAGACATTCTTGCACGGCTCCATGAGCGCGCTGCGCGAGATGCCGTACTGTGCGAGCGTCGGCAGATGCACGGAATTGATCTGCATGACGCCGAAGTCGGTCGAACCGTTCGCATTCCTGCGCATCGTATCGGGCCGGTTCTGCGACTCCTGCCAGGCGATGGCACGCAGGATCAGCGGATTCACCTTCTGATACTGGGCGGCTTCGTCGAAGCAGTCGGCGTGCGCAAGCGTGCTCGCATCGGCAAGCGCGAGCGTGGCGGCGGCAATCGTACGGAACCAGATCTTTTTCATCGGCACGGCAGGTGCAGCAAGTGAACAGGCGGTGGGGCGCGCCTTGAACGATGCTCCAGGCGGCGTGTTTTTCGCTTTAGGGAGCGCCAGGTGATGCGCTTGCGCGGGTGCTGCGAAGGCTGCGATTGCGGACCGCGCCTGCGACGGCAAACGGCTCGTATGATACCGGCGGCCTGTGACGCGTGAACGTCGTCCGGGCGTTCGGACGATGCGAAGCGGCGAATAGCGTCGATGGCGTGCTTCCCGGGCTCGCAGTCGATGTGTAGCGGGGTCGGTTCAGTGCGGCTTGAAGCGAGCGTGATAGCGGCAGCGTTGCCGGGGGACATTACAATGGGCTGCCAGGTTGGGCTGCAAAGCGCATTCCCGCATGTGTCGCGCGGTGCAGTTCCGCGACGGGCCGGGCTAGGATCGCCCGGCCAGCAGCGCCCGGGAAATGTCAGTAGCGCCCAGCAATATCGCGAGGAGGAAAGTCAGGTATGTCCATGTGGACTCAACGCCGTGCCGAAATCGAAGGCATGCGCGCTTGCCGCCGCCGCGGCTTTACGCTGCTCGAAGTCATGGTTGCGATGGCGATCGCCGGCATTCTCATTGCGCTGATCGTGTCGAAAGTCATGTCCAGTCCCGACGAAGCGCGTCGCGTTACCGCACGCCACGACATCGCGGTGATCGCGCAGGCGCTCAAACACTATCGACAGGACAACGGCGGCTTTCCGACCCAGTCGCAGGGCCTCCGGGCGCTGGTGCAAAAACCGTCCACGGCCCCCGTGCCCGGCAACTGGAAGGACGGCGGCTATCTCGAACGCCTGCCGGACGATCCGTGGGGTAATGCGTACCGCTACCTGAATCCGGGCGTGCACGGCGAGGTCGATGTGTACACCTACGGCGCCGACGACCGGCCCGGAGGCGAAGGCAACGACGCCGACCTTGGTTCCTGGCAGTAACGCGTCATGGCGGGACGGCTCGCTGCGCGACGCATAACCGGCTGTGCCGCGCCAACCGGTTATTGCGGCCGGGCGGGTGCCTGCGAAGCCGAAGCTGCTGAGAGCGTAGCGCCCTGCTTCGTCTGTGCCGCCAACGGCGCGGGCGCGGCCATGCTGCCGGTCTCTCGATCCATCTGCTTGACGTTCCAACCGCCGCCGAGCGCCTTCACGAGCCCGACCGACGACACCATCCGCTGCCCGCCGATGCTCGCCAGTTTCTGCTGCGCGACGAAGAACGTGGTCTGCGCGGACAGCACGTTCAGGAAGTCGGTCGTGCCCGCCTTATATTCGTTGCTGACGATATCGAGCGCGTGCTGCGCCGATTCCACCGCCTGCTGCTGAACGACGACTTCCTGCGCGAGGATGCGCTGCGATGCGAGGTTGTCCTCGACGTCCTGGAACGCGGCCAGCACCGTTTGCCGGTAGGTGGCGACCTGCTGGTCGTATGCGGCGCGCGCGGCTTCGGTCTGTGCGCTGCGCAGGCCGGCATCGAAGATCGTGCCCGCGAGCGACGGCCCGAGCGTCCAGAAGCGCGACGGCATCGACAGCAACTGCGAAAACACCGAACTTTCGAAGCCGCCCGACGCGGAGATCGTGAGCGACGGGAAGAACGCCGACATCGCGACGCCGATCTGCTCGTTGGCCGCGGCGGCCTTGCGTTCCGCCGAGGCAATGTCGGGCCGGCGTTCGAGTAGCGCCGAAGGCATCGAGACCGGTACGGCGGGCGGCGTGGCGGCGAGCGGCGACGGCGGGATCGAGAACGTCGAAGCCGGCTGGCCGACCAGCACGGCGATGGCGTGCTCGTTTTGCGCACGGGCCACGCCGTTGTCGATGGCCGCCGCCTGCGCCGACTGAAGCTGCGTTTGCGCCTGGATCACGTCGGCGCGGCCCGCGACGCCCTGCGCGTACCGGTTCTGGGTGAGCTGCAACGACCGCTGGTACGCCGAGACGGTTTCGTCGAGCAGCTTTTGCTGCGCGTCGAGCGAGCGCAACGTGAAGTACGTCTGCGCGAGCGTGGCCTGCGCCGACAGACGCGCGTTGGCGAGATCGGCGGCGGCGCCCTGCTGCCCGGCTTCCTGCGCGCCCACCGTGCGGCTCACCTTGCCCCACAGATCGGGTTCCCAGCTTGCGTCGAGCCCGAGGTTGAAGCTGTTGTTGATCGTGCCGTTCGCGAAGCTGCTGTTCGCATTGCTCACGCGCGTGGGCGTGCGCGAACGCGTGGCGCCCATCGACGCGCTGATCACCGGAAAATACGCCGCCCGTGCTTCGCCGACCAGTGCGCGCGCCTGCCGGTACGCGGCGGCGAATTCGGCGATGGTCTGATTCTCTGCGTTGAGCTGGTCTTCGAGCGCGTTCAGTTTCGCGTCGTCGTAGAGGGTCCACCAGGCGCCGCGATCCGCGTAATCGGACGGCTGCGCGACCTTCCAGCCTTCGGGCGCTTCCTTGAATGAAGCCGGAACGGCAGCGGCAGGCCGCTGGTAATTCGGGCCGACGGCACAACCGCCCAGCTGGAACGCCACCGCGGCGGCCACGGCGAGGAAAGCAGGCGCGGGTGCACGGCGGAAGGACATTTCGGACAAACGGACGGTACGGCGGAGCATGCAAGCAATCCTGTCGATGCGGCCAGCAAGAAACGTCGTGAGCTTCGTTACCGGATGCGCGTTGGCGCACAGCGGGTGGTCGTGACGCGGCAATGGTAGCGCACGCACGGCGGGCTGCGCGGAATGTGCAAGGGTAATGCGGGAGGGCGTCCGGTGTGTTACGGCGCGCGCCGGGCAAGTTACGCGTCGTTACGGCGCCAGCGGTGCGTCGTCAACTTGTGCAGCAGGAGCGCAATCAGGCCGCCGGGCAGGACGATCACCGCCGCGTAGACCGCGAGCTTGCGCAGGCTCGGGGCGCGGCTGGCTGCACGGGCTTTATCGAAGGAACTTCGGGCAGCGTCGGTGACAGGGCGGGTGATGTGGCGGATGACGTGGCGGACAAGGCCGCTGAGCGCGGTTTTCGGGGGCTGCATGGTGTGGGCTGACTACAAAAAGCGATGAAAGCAAAATGAAGCGCTTGTCAGCCATAATATTGACGAGGCAAGTAATTGCCAATTTTTTTTTGAGTTGCACCAGGGTTAGTGTGGTTTTTGTCGGGTCGGGCACCTTGACGCACCCGCATAACTCCATTTATTTATCTGCTTAGGCAGTGAAATTAGCCGCTAGAATCCACCTTCGTTTCGATCCAGCCGATTCCGCCTCCCGACATGAACGAAGCGCCCTCTATACCCGAGCACATCGGCGTCGAATCGAGTCTCGGCTACTTCCTCTCGACGGCCCGCAACGTCCTGGCCGCGCGGATGGACCGTGCGGTCGCGCCGCTCGGGCTCACGTCGTCGCAGATCGGCGTGATCCTGCTGCTGTGGTACGAGCGTGCGCGCACGCCCCACGAGATGTCCCGCGTGCTGTCGTACGACACGGGATCGATGACGCGTATGCTGGACCGGCTCGAAAAGAAGGGTTTCCTCGTGCGCGAACGCAGCCAGGCCGACCGGCGCGTCGTGGAACTGGCGCTGACGCCGCTCGGCCGCGACGCGGCGCAGAAACTGCCGGATCTGATTTCGACGGTTTTAAGCGCGCAGTTGCGCGGCTTTTCCTCTGACGAAGCGGCAACGCTCGTGCACCTTTTGCAGCGCTTCATTGCCAACGACGCGGTGACGGAAGTCGTGTGCAGCGGCGCTGCAGGCCGTCAGGCGACGCGGCATCCGCTGACGACGGGCGGCGACGAAACATAGACGGCAATACATGAGAGACGGCGGCATCACGCCCCTTTTTGCAGTCCGATAGCTGTCTGGGCAGAAAATGCCGAGGCATTGAAATGCAGACCGATAGCGGACCGACAGCAGGCCGATGAGCGCGAGCGAATTCAGGCTGCGGCACCGGTCCGACGTCAAAGGATTCAGGACAGATGAACGCTACTCCCGCAGCGAGCGTCGCCGCCGAGCCCGCGCCGCTAACGGGCAGCACGCTCGCGCTACTCACAGTCGGCCTCGCACTCGGCACGTTTATGGAGGTGCTCGACACCTCGATTGCGAACGTCGCCGTGCCGACCATCTCCGGCAACCTCGGTGTCGCCACGACCGAAGGCACATGGGTAATCTCGTCGTACTCGGTGGCGTCCGCCATCGCGGTGCCGCTGACCGGCTGGCTCGCGCGGCGCGTGGGCGAAGTGCGCCTCTTCACGCTTTCGGTGTTGCTGTTCACGCTTGCCTCGGCGGCCTGCGGCTTCGCATCGAACTTCGAGACGCTGATTGCGTTCCGTCTCGTGCAAGGGCTCGTATCCGGGCCGATGGTGCCGCTCTCGCAGACCATCCTGATGCGTTCGTATCCGCTTGCGAAACGCGGCCTCGCGCTCGGTCTCTGGGCGATGACGGTGATCGTCGCGCCGATCTTCGGCCCGGTGATGGGCGGCTGGATCACCGACAACTACACCTGGCCGTGGATCTTCTATATCAACGTGCCGATCGGGCTTTTCTCGGCCGCGTGCGCGTACATGCTGCTGCGCGGCCGCGAAACGAAGACCACGAAGCAGCGCATCGACGCCGTCGGCCTCGCGCTGCTCGTGATCGGCGTGTCGTGCCTGCAGATGATGCTCGATCTCGGCAAGGACCGCGACTGGTTCAACTCCAGTTTCATCGTCACGCTGGCGATTATCGCGGTGGTGTCGCTCGCGTTCCTGCTCGCGTGGGAGGCCACGGAAAAAGAGCCCGTCATCGATCTTTCGCTGTTTCGCGACCGCAATTTCGCCCTGGGCGCGCTCATCATCTCGTTCGGCTTTATGGCGTTCTTCGGCTCGGTGGTGATCTTTCCGCTCTGGCTGCAAACGGTGATGGGCTACACGGCGGGCATCGCAGGCCTTGCGACGGCGCCGGTCGGGCTGCTCGCGCTTGTGCTGTCGCCGCTGATCGGACGCAACATGCACAAGCTCGACCTGCGGATGGTCGCCAGCTTCGCGTTCCTCGTTTTTGCGCTGGTTTCGATCTGGAATTCCACCTTCACACTCGACGTGCCGTTCAATCACGTGATCCTGCCGCGTCTTGTGCAGGGCATCGGCGTTGCGTGCTTTTTCGTGCCGATGACGACCATCACGCTTTCGAGCATCACCGACGAGCGCCTCGCGAGCGCATCGGGGCTATCGAATTTCTTGCGTACGCTGTCGGGTGCGATTGGCACGGCGGTGAGCACGACGTTCTGGGAAGACGATGCGATCTATCACCATGCCGTGCTGTCCGAATCGGTGAGTCAGTATTCGCAGAACACCAACGCGTATAGCGACGCGATGGCGAGCCTCGGTTTCGCAGGCCAGAGCGTAACCGCGCAACTCAACGAGATCGTCACGCAGCAGGGCTACATGATGGCGACGAACGACTTCTTCCGCATTTCGTTCGTGGTGTTTCTCGTCCTGGCTGCGCTCGTGTGGGTCACGAAGCCGAGGAAAGTCGCGGGACCTTCAATGGGGCACTGAGCGGGATATCGAGCGGGGCAGCGAGGCTCGCGCGGCCGGCCGGTGGGATGACTGGCCGCCGCGTGTCTCGGGTTCCTTTGGCGATAATCAGGATGACAAATAAAACCGTTGCGCCATCAAGGAGATGCGGGCGCTTGTGCACCGCCCGCCGCGGGCGCGTCCACTGCGTCGGCTCCGGGGATTGGCGCGTCGACGCCCGAGCGCACGAACTGCTTGAACGCTGCGCCTGCGCTCCAGGGATTCGGTTTGCAGCCGAGCGAGCTGTCGCAGTGCGCCGCGAACCCGATTGTCGCGGTGCCGTCGTTGTTCACGCTCTTCGTGATTTCGTAGGCGAGCAGGCGTCGGCCGCCTCCCGGGCCCGTCGTCTGGATCAACGTGTCGGTGGCCGTCTGCACTTCGTATCTGGAGTGCGCGCGCACCCAGTCTTGCGCGCGTTGCCACCAGAGATCGCATTGCGTCTTGTCCGAGCACGTGAGCGGGGCGGTGGCGATCTGCATGACGTCGGGATTGACCTGGCCGCCCGTCGAGCACGCCGCGGCGCTCGCGCAGAGCAGGATCGGCAGGATTCGTTTCATCGCGTTATCTCCTCCCTTCGAGTGCCGCGCATCGCGCGCGGCGCACTCGCCGGCCCGTGCGTCAAAGTGTGTCGAAGTGTGACACAGCGCGCGCAGGCCGGTCGATCGATAAGTATTGGACCGCTCCAGCGTGGCATTCGTTTCGAGCACGTGCAATGCCCGGCGACGATCTGTCGCGCGCGCAGTTACGTGCGCAGTCACGTGCGCCGTTATGTAATATCGCGGTCGAGCGAGTAGGCGCTATAGGCGGCGACGAACGCATCGAACGAGCCGGCATCCTCGTGTTCGAGCCTCGCCTGTTCGTCGAGCGACTCGCGCGCAAGCGTGTCGAAATACGCCGTTGCTGTGCTGTCGAGCGGACGCGAGAGGAAATGCGCCGCGTGGCGTTCGCTCTGCGCGCGTGCGAATTGGAGGAAGGTCTGCTTGCGCTCGCGCATCGCTTGCAGCACGCGTGCCGACGGTGTGAGCGACGCGTCTGCCAGCTTCACGCGTTGCGCGGCCACGGCGCGCGCGTGTTCGCCCGCGCCTTGCACTGCGTCGAGCGTTGCCGCGGCGCGTTCGATCTTCGCGAAGAGTTCGGCGGCCCAGTCCTGCATCGGCACGGTCATGCCGTCACGCTTGAGTTCGAGCCCCGGACGGCGGCCTTCCTTCGTGACGCGGCCGAAATTGTCGTTGGCGTCGGCGCATGCCTGCGCGGGCAGCAGCGGGCTGTCATCGAGCGCGCACGCAAGCAGATAGGCATCGAGAAAGCGGGCTGTTTCGAGCGAAATACCCGTGGGCTCGAACGGATCGATGTCCATGCAGCGTACTTCGACGTACTGCACGCCGCGCGCGGCGAGCGCATGCAGCGGCCGCTCGCCCGCGTACGTGACGCGCTTCGGACGGATCGTCGAGTAGAACTCGTTTTCGATCTGCAGCACGTTCGTGTTGATCTGCACCCACTCGCCGTCGCGGTGCGTGCCGATCGCCTCGTAGGGCGGATACGGCTGACTCACGGCTTCGGCGAGCGCATCGAGATAGCCGGGCAGGGTGTTGTAGTCGGCGTGCAGCGCGGACTGGCCCGTCGTGTTCGAGTAGCCGAGGTCGCTCATACGCAGGCTCGTTGCGTACGGCAGGTAGAGCGTTTCGCTGTCGAGCGCTTCGAGTTCGTGCGGCTGGCCGCGCAGGAAGCGCATGTCGAGCGCGGGCGACGCGCCGAACAGATACATCAGAAGCCAGCTCGTGCGACGGAAGTTGCGGATGAGCGCGAGATAGCGCTCCGACTGGTAGTCGAGCGCCGTCGCGGCGGACCGCTCGTGCGCGTGCAGCGTTCGCCACACTTCTTCGTTAAGCGAATAGTTGTAGTGGATCCCGGCGATGCATTGCATCGTGCGCCCGTAACGCAGCGCAAGGCCCATGCGATAGACGCGCTTTAACTGGCCGATGTTCGATGTGCCATAAGCGGCGATGGGAATGCCGTCGTCGGTGGCGGGCAGGAGGCCCGGCATCGATTCGTTCCAGAGGATTTCGCCATCGCGTGCGAGCACCGCATAGACGTAGCGATGCAGATCGTCGAGGCGTTCGAGCGTGATCGCTGGATCGTGCTCGGGCGGCGTGATGATTTCGAGCAGCGCTTCGGAGTAGTCCGTGGTCAACGACGGATGCGTGAGCGCCGAGCCGAGCGCAGCGGGGTGCGGTGTCATCGCGAGCTGGCCGTCGCGCGTCACCCGCAGGCTCTCTTTTTCGATGCCGCGCAGACCGCGTGTAAGCGCGTCGCGCAGAGGTCCTGCGCTCAGCGCGTCAAGGCGCTGGGCGAGAACGTCGTTCGGGCGTGTGGAGGTCGTGTCGGGCATTGAGAAGGATCGGGCTCGGGCTAGCGGCGTGAAGCTTCGTGCGTGCGCGCCAGCGTTATTTTTTCGTTAGCGGGCACTTTAACATCTCGCCAGCAGACCTGCTTGAGGCCGACGCCGGCGTGCCGGCGAGCCTTATGCGGCGCCCCTGCGCGCGAATGTCGCGCCTGTTGTCGGGCCCTGTGTTGTGCCCTTTGTCGTGTCCTTTGTTGTGCCTGTCGTCATGCCTTCTGCCGTCCCGTTTATTGCCCCGTCTATCGCGTGTCTTTCACCCGCGCTTCTCGCGGCTCGACGCGCGCCAGCTACGGCGTTTTGTGCCCCTTGGCGTGTACCCGTCAGCCGCCGCGTCCAGCACTCGTGCGATCGGCGATTTCGTTCCACAAATGCATCGCCGCGTAGGCGCGCCACGGCTGCCAGGCGTCGCTGCGCGCGCGCTGCTGTGACGGGCGCGCGAGCGCGGGGTCGCGTGCGGCGATGGCCTGCATCAGCACGAGATCGGTGGCGGGCCACGCGTTCGCGTCGCGCCATGCGCGCATCGCGACATATTCGACGGTCCACGGGCCAATGCCTGGCAGTGCGAGCAGCGCCGCGCGCATGGCGTCGAGTTCGCGGGCATCGTCGGTAGCGGCATGCGTCTGGCCTTGAGTTTGGCATTGACTGTCGCGTTCGATTGCGACGGCGCCGCTTGCCACCGCCTGCGCGAAGCCCTGCAGCGCGGCGACGCGCTTTCCGGGCATGCCGATGCCCGTCAGGTCGGCGCTGGCGAGCGCGGCGGGCGTCGGGAAACGCCAGGCGGTGTGTTCGTGCGGATGCAACTCGATGCGCTGGCCGACGCGCTGCACGAGGCGGCCGATGATCGTCGTCGCGGCCTTCACGCTCACTTGCTGGCCGACAATCGCGCGCACCACCAGTTCGAAGCCGGACCACGCGCCCGGTACGCGCAGTCCGGGCGCGGCGGCAATGAGCGGGCCGAGCCACGGATCGCGCGCGAAGTGCGCGGCGATGGCTGCGGGGTCCGTCTGCGTATCGAACATGCGGGCGAGCGGGGCGGCGAGGGCGGCTGCGTGCGCGCTCACCGGTCCGTCGATCTGTACGATGAGACAGCGCTTGCGCGCATGGCGGCGCACGGCGAGCGTGCCGCTTGCGTCGCGAAAGTCGATGGCGCGCCGCCAGGCACCGTCTTCGACGATCTCGACGCCCGGCGTTGCCCGGCCCGCGAAGAAGCGCAGGACGCGCGGCCAGTCATAGGGCGCGCGCACGGGAAGCTCGAACGTGGCGCTGCCATCGGGCTGCGGCATCTCGGCGAACCGCTGTGACTTCGGCAGCGGCCGGGGCGCGGCGGCGCTCAAGCGGCCGTCTCCGGCGAGTCGGCGCGGGCGGCGCGCTGGCTACGACGCGTCGAGCGGGCATCGGCTGCGGCCTCATCCTGGCCGCGCGGGGCTGTGCTGGGTGCAGGCGTCTCGCGGCCTCTCGCCTCCGCATCGATCAACGCGGCCTTGCGTGCGAGCCCCCAACGGTAGCCCGCAAGCGAGCCGCTTTTCTGCACGACGCGGTGGCACGGAATCGCCAGCGCCACGGGATTCGACGCGCACGCGCTCGCCACGGCCCGCACCGCGCGCGGCGCGCCGAGCGTTTCGGCGATCTGCGTGTAGCTGCGGGTCTCGCCGTACGGAATGCGCTGCAGCGCGTCCCACACGCGCTGCTGGAACGCTGTCGGCGCAAGGTCGAGCGGCAGATCGAAGCGCTCGCGCCGCCCGTGCAGATATGCATCGATCTGCGCGATAAACGGTGCAACCGCGGCGCGGTCCTCGACGCAGTCGGCATTCGAGAACCCGGCGTGCAGCGCGGCGGCGAGGGCGGGCGCATCGTCGCCGAACGCGATCTGGCAGATGCCCTTGTCGGTCGCCGCGACGAGCACGAGGCCAAGCGGCGTCGGCGCACTGGCGTAGCGAATCGTGAGACCCGCGCCCTTGCGGCGGTACGCGGAGGGCGCCATGCCCAGTTCGGCCGGCACGCTCTGGTAGAGCCGCGACGTGGAGCCGAAGCCCGCATCGGCGCTTGCCCGCGTCACGTTCGCGCCCTGGCCGAGCGCGTCACGCAGCACGGCGCCGCGCCGCGCCGCCTGATACTGGCGCGGCGAAACGCCGAGCACGCGCTTGAAGAGGCGTTGCAGGTGGAACGGGCTCAGATGCACGGCGTCGCTCAGATCGGCGAGCGTGAGGCGCGCCTGCGGATCGGCGTCGAGCACGGCGCGGGCGCGCTGCACGATCTCCAACTCGCGCGGCAGCCCGCCCGGGCGGCAGCGCTTGCATTCGCGAAAACCGGCGCTGCGGGCTGCGTCGGCGGTGTCGAAGAACGCGACGTTGTCCCGGCGCGGCAGCCGCGATGCGCACGACGGACGGCAGAACACGCCGGTCGTGCGCACGCCGTAGAAGAAGGCGCCGTCGGCGTGGCTGTCGCGCGCGGCGAGGGCTTCCCAGCGTTCGGCGTCGGTTGCCCAGCGCTCAGGCTGGGCAGGCTGATCTTGCAATGGGGTCGGAGCGGCGGTCATGGCGTGACTCCCTGAAGTGGCGGTTTCGATGGTCCCCACTTTAGACGCCTCCTCGCGCGCCGACGCGCCGGATCTTGCGGTGTCATCCACGGTCATCTGTTCCGATGTAGGGCGTGTAGATGTCGATCCGGCACTTTGGAGCGGTTTCCAGCGCGGCTGCGACAAACCGGCACGATTGCGGGTTTTCCCTTAAAAAGTTGTTGCGTCGCGTCAGGCCGCTGTGTATAGTTGCTCCTGTCTCCTCCATGTCTCCTCCTGATATGGATTAAGCCCGCTCACTGCAGCGGGCTTTTTTTCGTCCAGCGTTTGCTGTATAGCCCACCAGCGATTGGGCGCACGTCGGGCGCACGTCGGGCGCGCTCATTGGCGCGTTCGGTCCATTCAGCGACGCTTCAATTTTCCGCCACTTTTCGGGCGTTTGTCGGCCGTGGCCGTGGCCGGCGCTGTTCCGCACACACCGTGCAAAAGCCGCGCATCGATGCGAACTTGGGTCATCTGGTTCAAGATGATCGAGACGACAGCCGTGCGCTGCACTTCGAGGTCAGGCCATGCAGATTGAGATCCGCGAAATCGATCACGTCGTTATCCGGGCGGCCGATCCTGTCGCCATGACGCGCTTCTACTGCGATGCACTGGGTTGCCGCGTCGAACGCGAGCAGCGGGAACTGGGGCTGGTCCAGTTGCGTGCCGGGCGCTCGCTGATCGATCTGATCGCAATCGGCGGGCCGCTCGACCGTGATGGCACGCAAGGCACCGAAGGAATCAAGCGCACTGCGGCCGGGCGGAACATGGATCATCTATGCCTGCGCGTCGAGCCGTTCGACGGCGACGCGCTCAAGACGCATCTCGCGCAGTTCGGCGCGCGGCCTGGCGACGTCGTGCAACGCTATGGCGCCGAAGGGTTCGGGCCATCGCTTTATCTGTTCGATCCCGAGGGGAACATGGTGGAGCTGAAGGGGCCGCCTGCCGCGCCCTGACGCAGCTGTGCGCTTGCGCTCAGACCTTTTCCGGCGCCTTGAGCACGGTCCATTCGACGGCGACCGGCTCGTCGCTGCCGTTGCCGATCCACGCGGCGCCGTCCTGCACCGTGCACTGCAGGCGCATGGTGCGTTCGGTGAGCTTGCCGAGCGCTTCCGCGACGCCGTCGGCGAGCGACCAGACCGTCACGTTACGCAGACGATCCGTCTTGCTGCGCACGCCCTGCCACCAGATGTCCGAGGTGCGGCCGCCATAAGCGATCACGATCACTTCATCCGCCCGCCCGCTTGCCTTGGCGATGCGGCGCTCGTCGGGCTGGCCGACCTCGATCCACATTTCGATCGCGCCCGTATAGTCCTTGCGCCAGAGATCGGGTTCGTCGGTGTCGGACAGACCCTTGCAGAATTCGAGCCGCTCGTTCGCGAAGAGCGCGAACGCCGCGATGCGGACCATCATCCGGTCGTTCGTCTCGGACGGATGGCAGGCGATCGTCAGCGCATGGTCGGCGTAGTAGTGCCGATCCATGTCCGCGATCTGAAGTTCTGCCTTGTAGATGGTCGATTTGAGGGCCATGCCGAATCCCGGGCAACGCAAGAGGCGCACATGATAACGAACTTTTGCGCAAGCGACGGGCCGTATCCACTTACGGCCCACGTCTCCCAGGCTGGATGGTCGGCCGGGACAGTGACCGCTGTTTGACAGGGCCGCCCTTACACGTGATGCAGCCTGGATGACTTGCGGGCCGCCCGACTTCATGGATAAATCAGACTTCTCTTCTGGAGAAATCACATGACCCTTGCACACTGGCTGCCGTTTGCGATTGCATCGGCGATTCTTGTCGCGATCCCCGGCCCGACCGTTCTGCTCGTCGTGTCGTACGCCCTCACGCACGGTCGCCGCTACGCGCTCGCGACCACGGCGGGTGTCGCGCTTGGCGACTTCACGGCGATGACGGCGTCGATGCTCGGCCTTGGCGTGATTCTCGCGGCATCGGCGGCGCTGTTTTCGGTGCTGAAGTGGATCGGCGCGGCGTACCTGATCTACCTCGGCATCAAGCTCTGGCGCGCGCCCGCCCTGCAAAACGAAACGCCCGACACCACGGAAACGCGCACGGGCCGTATTTTTGCGCACGCCTACGCGGTCACCGCGCTCAATCCGAAAAGCATCGTTTTCTTCGTGGCGTTCGTGCCGCAGTTCATCAATCCGCATATGCCCGCGTTGCCGCAGATCGTCATCTTCGAAGCGACGTTCCTCGTGCTCGCAACGATCAATGCCTTCGGCTATGCGATGCTCGCCGCCGCCGCGCGCAAGGCGGTGCGCAGCCCGCGCGTGCAGCGCATCGTCAATGTCACGGGCGGGTCGCTGCTGATTGGCGCCGGGGTGTTCGCGGCCGTGTGGAGGAAAACCTCGGCCTGAGTGTCCGGGCGCCGCGCAGGTCGGCGGTGTCCGCTTATGTGCCCGTTTGTGCGCCCATGAACGGTGAGCGGTGATCTCCCGCTGTTATTTCTTTCACGTGGGCCGGATGCTACGCGCGGTTGCTCTGCGGCTCCGTTGAACTCCGTTAAGTGAGTAAGTATTTGCCCACGGTGCAATCTGTCGCGTGGCGACTACAATAGAAACGCAATCGCTTGACAACCAGGAGGCAATCGTGATCGAACACGTAATACTGGGCGCGTTTTTGTTGATTCCCCTTGTCATCGTCGTCTTTCTATTTTCTGACGAAATTCTCGAGGAGCACCGGCAGCGCGTGCAAGCGGGAGCGCATCATATCGACTGGCGTCATCCTTTGCGCAGAATCCTGCACCACTAAGGTGGTGCCGCCCGAACGCGGCGCGCCAGGGGGCGCGATGATCAAAGGAGGTACTCGTGGAAATCGAGTTCTCCTGGATGACGTACTTCGTGTCGCTGTTCGTGCTGGTGGTGCTGTCCATCGCACTTAGCCTGCTTTGTCCTTCCGGCGGATGGCGGGATCCGACCGTTGACGATCGCGCCGGGCAGCATCCCGGCAGCGAACGCTGAGCGCGTTCGCCTCATTCAACGTTGTGTCCGTTGTATCCGTTGTGTCAGGTCACGCGGCGCGAGTGTTTGCGTGCGTCGTCCATCGTATGTATTCAAACGTTGTTGAAAAACGCGACGTGCGAACGGTCGCGACCTTTGCACGTGCGCTCGTGTTTCGTGTATCTCTTCCGTCTCTTGCGCCTCGGTGAAATTAATTCGGCATGCGAAACAGACGATGAAACGAGGCCGCTTCAACCGGTCTGCTCGACGGGCCGCACACGCAGCGTGAGCTTGTGCGTCAGCCGGATCGCCGTGATCTCCACCTCGCGATCGATGCGCGTGGCATCCATCAGCCGCTGCAGCGCGTCGATGCTTTCAACCGGCAAGCCGTCGATGGCGACGATCGTGTCGTCCACGCGCAAGCCGCTCAACGCCGCCGGACTTCCTTTCACGACTTCCATCACGCGCACGCCGCTCGTCGTCGTGAGTTCGAAGTAGCGCTGCACCTTGCGTGCGATCGGCACATTGGTGCCCGCGATGCCGACGTGCGCGCGCCGCACGCGCCCATGTGCGAAGAGTTGCGTGATGACCCACTTCGCCGTGTCGATGGCGGTCGCGAAGCAGATGGACTGGGCACCCGGAATGATCGCCGTATTCACGCCGATCACCTGTCCCGCCGAGTTGACGAGCGGCCCGCCCGAATTGCCGGGGTTGAGCGCGGCATCGGTCTGGATCACGTCGTAGATCATGCGGCCGGAGCGGGAGCGCAAGGATCGCCCAAGTGCCGAAACCACACCTGTCGTCACCGTCTGCGCGAGGCCGAGCGGACTGCCCACCGCAATCGCGATCTGCCCGGCGCGCAACCGCGCGGATTCGCCGAGTTCGGCATGCGGCAGCACTTCGGCCGCGCCGATGCGCAGCACAGCGAGGTCGGTGCTCGGATCGTCGCCGACGAGGTCCGCTTCGTAGGTGGCGCCATCGGCGAGTGTCGCGCGCACGGCCTTGGCGCCGTGCACGACGTGGCTGTTCGTCAGGAGATAGCCGTCCGGGGTGAAGAGAAAACCCGAACCGCTGCCGCCGCCGTCCGTGCGCCGCTCGACGGCGATGAAGACGACAGCGGGCTGAACGCGTTCGAGCGCGCCGATGACGGTGCGCGAATAGGCGTCGAGCAGGGCGGTATCGTCGCTGGGTGGCGGACTGGAGCTGTCGGGAGAGACGTGACTGAGATCGTCGATGAAGGAAGGACGGCTGCCCACGATCGGAAGTCTCCGATGGAATGTGGGCAGTACATGCAGGGGGCGCGCGGTGTTTTCAAGAGGGCGGTGAAGCCGCCGTTACAGTGGGCGTCGTGCGATTTCGACGCGAAACGGGGCGAGATCGCCTCGATCTGCCCGGTTCAGTCCGTGATTGCGATATGCGTGCTGTCGTTGGCGTCGAGCCGAAACTCGTTGACCCGGCCCGCCCGGACATCGAGCAACAGCCGATCCAGCACTTCGAGCTTCGCGGGGTCGTTGCCGGCCGGCTGGATCAGCGGCGAGCTATGTCCCGAGGCCGATGCGTGGGCTTGCACCAGCAGGTGAACAGCTTCGTCCCGTGTCATGAAAATGCGCTTCATGGTCTCTCCGTCTGGGTGCGAGATCGCAGATCGCGCGGCGATGCCCGCCAACAATGTGTTGGTTGATTTTGCGCTGAGCGACACCGTGCTTGCGCAGTGCCCCGCCGAACTCCTTGACGAGAACATGCGACAGGTCAGCCGTGAAGCATGCAGCGAACGCGACGCTGGTTGAAGCCGCCGCAGTCGTCCCGCGTTTGTCCGCGTCGGTCTGCCTTTACCCGCTTACCTGGTACGCGCGGCGTACGACTTAGCGACGCGAGCGTGTGCTTTTTTCACGGGCGCTGCGGGCTTCACCGGATCAGGCGCATTCGCGACCGTATCCGTTCCGAGCAGGCCCGTGTAACGGCCGGACGTCTCGAGTTCGAAGAGATCCATGCCCTTGTGTTTAGCGACCTGTTGAACGCGGTCCGCTTCCTTGTCGCACATTTGCGCCCGCTGGAACCACTTCGGATGGTCCATCCCGGAGTGCTCAAGCCACGCGTTCTTGATCTTGCCGAGCTTGCCGTAATAGTGCGTCAGCCTGGACGGACTCATCTGGGCGAGCGTTGCAGCGGGCTTCGGCGTGCACTCGGCGCCAAACGCCGAGAGTGCTGGCAGCAGTAACAACACATGAAGTACCGTCTTCTTATTCATCTTTTGGTCTGATTCGAAATGGACTGTCTAACGACGACTGTCATACGCGCGTCGTTTCCCCGTCGCGAGATTATCAAAGATAAAGCCGTATTGCGACCGGCTGTTAGCTTGAAGTAAGCGAAATGTACATTTCAAATGCGCGCATTTGACCTGGTAGGGGGCGGGTTTTCGGGGATCAGACTGGGCGTGGTTTGAACGTCCAGCCTTCGAGGCTGGGACTATTTCGGCAGTTTCTTTTGAGCTCGTTCGATTTGCTGAATACTCGTATCGGGCGCTGGCAATTTTTCGGGCATCGTTCCGCCCAGTTCATGAATCGTTTTTCGCACCTTTTGGCCTACTGCAAAATGCGTTTGATTCGCACGCTGTTTGCCCGTGATGCCATCCCGCCGCAGCTTCTCCTCGGTCTGGGTCGCCCGGAACAGATTGGCAGCGAGTTCCGTGCTGCCCATGTGGTCGAGGATCTTCTGGCTCTTTTTTAGACCTTTCCTGGCGTGGATTTCCTTGCTGCCAAGGCCGCCGTACAGACCTTTGTAGCCGTGATCCTGAAAGATTGTGTAGTCGATTGGCGTCTCGACACCGGCGTCCTTGGCGGCTGCGGCCAGGTGCTTGTTGTGCGTCACTAATTCGTTGCGAATCGCGAGACGGCGCTCGTCCTCGCCGAGCTGGGCAACCTTCGCATCGTCGGTGAGTTCCTGGCGGCGCGTCTGCAGCGCGAAATAGGTTTGCCCGTTAGCGATTACCGGTTTCGATGGATCGCCATTCTGCACGATCAGGTAGCAGGCGTAGCGAGACAGGCATACGTCATCTATCGGGCGCTGCGCGCCGGAACCTATCCCGACCATTTTGCGCATGTCCGCAAAATGGTTTTCCACCTGTTGCCCGCTCTGACGGCAGGCTTCCCGCGCCTTATCCAGCACGGGCAGAAAGTTGCGCCATTGCGGGTACAGAACCTTGCGAAGAGGCACAATCGCTTCGAGTCCATAACGCGACACGCACGCCTCCTGCGTCCTTCATTTCCTCAGTGCGTCGGGGACCTTGATCCTGTAAACCCGTCCGCCGAGGACTACGCTCGCATGGCGCAGTGGCTCGTTCCTGGAGTGGAAAATGAGCCTCGTCCCCGCCGTTGCCGGAACCGTTGCCACCACCAATTCCTCGGCCGTCGGCCTTTCCGGACGCATCCTGATCGCAATTGCGGCGGCCGTTCTCTTCGGTCCGATCGGGCTTGTGCCGCTGCTCGGAGACGAGCCGAAAGTTACGCCGAGGCCTGAATGGACTGTAATGGATGGCGCCAGGGAAGCGCGTCCATCAATCGATGCACGGCTCGCAAGCGATGGACTCACGATAGACGACACGTTCAGAGAGATCGAGGAGCCGCCGAAGCTGGCTGGCGGCGATCCACGATGGGGGCGGTAGATGCGCACCACCGGACAAAGTCAGTCCGATCCGATCGGACGATGCCCGGTTGCGAGGTTTATCTGAAAAAGCGCCCAGACCACGAAGGCCCGGGCGAAGCCATCGGGAGTCCGATGACGGAGGTATTCGATGCGAGACTGGCCCGCTGCCGGACATTGCCGCGCTGGCGAGCCAGTTCTTTAAACAGGAACGCGCTGGGGTGCTGCGCGCTCAGACCGCGATGCTCAGGCCGGATACTTTTGGCATCCTGCCAGGGCGTCCGAAATCAACGCATCAGGGATGGTTGTACATCGTGTTCCAGTCGGCCTTCGACACTGCCGGGCGTGCTGCGTCAGACGAACCACTCGCGACACCGCCGTAACCGCTCGTTGCGCCGTTTTGTGCAGCCACTTTGGCTTCGGCAGCCTGAACGTCGGCCGGGTAGTACGGGTCTTGGCCGCGAGCCGGGTTATAGCCGGCCTTTTCGAGTTGAACCAGTTCAGCACGCACTTGCGCGCGGGTGACGGGCTGGTTCGATTGAGCGAACACAGCAACCGGAGCAGCAAGGGCGGCGGCAACAACAACGGCTTGAATCAGGGACTTCATGGTACTTACCTCCAGACTTTGTTTTCTTCTGCTACGAACAGCCCTGTTCGTAAATCAGTGACTACAGTCTATGAGGATTGCGGTTCAGGGTTAACACCTAGTATGAGAAGGCATTCTTTCAGCAGGCAGCAGAATCCCGGCATCTCCGCGCAAACGCCCGTCAAGCAAGGCGAAGCGGCCCCCCGGACCGAACAGCGCAGCACCGCCAGCCGCACCCGCCGCCTGCGCGGCTGTGCAACGACCGTGCTCTTCGGGCGGATCGGACTTGTGCCGCGACTCGGAGACGAGCCAAAAGCCACGCCGCGACCAGAATGGACTGTTGTCGACGGTGCCGCGAAAGCGCGCACACCAATCGATGCGCGGCTCCGAAGCGATGGACTGACGGTCGACGGTGAAGTCCGGGAGATCAAGAAACCGCCGAAGCTGGCTGGCGGCGATCCTCGACGGGGGCGATAGATGCGCACCACTGGACAGCGTCAATCCGATCGGATCGAACGATGCCCAGTTGCGAGGGGCTTCTGAAAAAGCGCCCAGGCCGTAAGGCCCGACCGAAGCCATCGGGAGTCCGATGGCGGAGGTATACGAAATGGAGCTGGTCCGCAGCCGGACATTGCCGCGCTAGCGAACCAGCTCTTTAAACAGGAACGCGCAGGGGTGCTGCGCGCTCAGCCTGCGATGCTCAGGCCGGATACTTTTGGCGTCCTGTCAGTACATCCGAAATCAATGCATTAGTGATGGCTGTACATCGCGTCCCAGTCGGCCTTTGACACTGCCGGGCGTCCTGCATCGGACGAACCGATCGCAACACCGCCGTAACCGCTCGTCGCGCCGTTTTGCGCGGCCACCTTCGCTTCGGCGGCCTGGATCGCGTCGGGGTAGTGCGCTTGATCGCCATCGCCAACGTGATACCCCGCCTTCTCAAGCTGAATGAGTTCCTCGCGGACCTGGGCGCGGGTCACCGGGCCGTTCGACTGTGCGAACGAGGCAACCGGCACAACAAGGGCAACGGCAACCGCAACGGCCGGGATCAGGGACTTCATGATTACTACCTCCATTGACTTTTGTTAGCGGTGCGACGACTTGTCTGCATCCGATGAGTGAAAGTCTAGGAGCATTGAGTTCAAGGGTTAACACCTAGTACGCTAAGGCATTGTTCCAGCCCGTAGCAGAATTCTGGCATCTCCGCACAAACGCCCGTCAAGCAAGGCGAAGCGGCCCCCTGGGCCGCAACACGGAAGCGCGGACGCCGCCCGCGCGGCTGTGCCGAGAACACTGCCAACCGCTCCACCTTGAAAATTTCGCCCGTACAGCTGGTGGGCAAGCCAGCCATTCGCGGCAAGGTTGTACGCAGTGTCACTGCCTGGCGAACCGATCAAGTTGGAAACCGTGGCACGCTGGAGATCCTGTCCGATTTCCCGAAGCGTGCCGGGCGCGTTCGGATCAATGCCATAGTCGGCGCCGTTCATAGCCTGCGTAAAGGCGGACCGGCATGGCATCAACCGGATCTGTGGCACCTGCCCGGCGTTCATCGTGCGCGTGCCGAGGCCGTTACTCGCCAATCGTGACCATCGGCTCGCGCTCTCCATGCAGTGTGTACCGGTAGCGCCAGACCTTGGAGCCGGACGTCATCGACGTTGGACAACCGTGAGCAACCGGTTATTTTCCAATACAAAACCGGCTGAAAATCACGCCAAGTAAATCATCGGATGTGAATTCGCCCGTGATGGAATTAAGCGCTTCCTGAGCAAGCCGCAATTCCTCGGCGAAAAGATCGAGCGCCTGCGCATTCTGGTCCGCGTGCGCGCTCGCCTGGTCGAGATGTTCGCGCGCTTCGCGCAGCGCGATCAGATGACGCTCGCGCGCCAGATAGACGCTCTGCGCGTCGGCCTGCCAGCCCGCGATGCGCAGCAGTTCGGCACGCAGCAGTCCAATGCCGTCACCCTGTTTCGCCGAGAGCCGCACTTCGCACAACTCGCCGCCATCGGGCAGAGCGAGCGTGGCGGCCACCGGCGCGTTGTCGGTCAGGTCAGTCTTGTTGAGCACGCGCACCACAGGAACGCCAGCGGGAAAACGCGCCGCAATCGCGTGGTCTTCCGTTGTCATCCCCGTGCGGGCGTCGAGCAGATGCAGCACGACATCGGCGCGGCCGATCTCGTTCCACGTGCGCTCGATGCCGATCTTCTCGACCTCGTCTTCCGTATCGCGCAGGCCCGCCGTGTCGATCACGTGCAGCGGGATGCCCTCGATCTGGATCGTCTGCGAGATTTTGTCGCGAGTCGTCCCGGCCACCGGCGTCACGATCGCGAGTTCGGCGCCCGCGAGCGCGTTCAGCAGCGACGACTTGCCGACGTTAGGCTGCCCCGCGAGCACGACCGCAAGACCTTCACGCAACAGCGCGCCCTGACGCGCTTCCGAGAGCACGTGGTCGAGCTGCGCGCGAATGTGCGCGAGCTTGCCGCGCGCATCGGCGGCTTCGAGAAAGTCGATCTCTTCTTCGGGAAAGTCGAGCGTCGCCTCGACGAGCATACGCAGCGTGACCATGTCGTCGACGAGTGCGTGGATATCGCGCGAAAACGCGCCTTCGAGCGAACGTCCCGCCGATCGCACCGCGGCTTCGGTGCTGGCCTCGATCAGGTCGGCGACGGCCTCGGCTTGCGCGAGGTCGAGCTTGTCGTTGAGGAACGCACGGCGCGTGAATTCGCCGGGCTCGGCGAGCCGCAGTCCGAACCCGCGCCCGACCTCGATGCAGCGCTGCAGCACGAGCTGGAGCACGATCGGGCCGCCGTGGCCCTGCAGTTCGACCACGTGTTCGCCGGTATACGAATTCGGTGCGGGGAAGTAGAGCGCGATGCCGCGGTCGAGCGCTTCGCCGTTGCCGTCGAGGAACGGCACGTAATGCGCGTGGCGCGACGCGAGCGCCTGGCCCGTGAGGGCGTGCATCAGCGCCTCGGCGGCGGCAGCGCCCGCACGGCCTGCCGACACGCGCACGACGCCGATCCCGCCGCGTCCGGGCGCAGTGGCAATGGCGACGATGGGATCGGAATCGGTGGCGAGCATGGCGGACGGAAGTTTCGATTGCGGGAGAAGCGGGTCGAAGCGCGCCGTGGTGGCGGACGCGAAAGTGCGTGGCATTGTAACGCGACGAAGTGAGGCGCTTTTCGCGAAGCCGCGGCGCATGCCGGGCCCGAAGGTCCGGCAAATCCGGATCTATCTTGTATTAGATAAGATTGATCTTGCCATCGCCCGTCGGGTCTCTTGAGTGATCTGCGTAAATTCTGTCAGAATTCAAGTGCCTGTGGTGCTTGCTCAAATCGATCGAGATACAGTCTTCCGGGCTGACCCAGGCGAAGTGTTACGTACTCGCGCTAAATGTAGCCCGATTGGTTGCCTTCTTCGTCGAAATAGGGTCGCACAATCTCGGCCATGCCGACCATGGAAGAAAAAGCCGCTTTTTCCGAACGTTTGAAGTTCGCGATGAAGCGCGCATCAGAAAAGCTGCGCGGCAGCACCGACCTCGCCTTGCACTTCAACCTGCGCCACCACGGAGAGCATCCGGTGTCGCCGCAAACCGTGCACAAGTGGCTGAGCGGCCGGACCATTCCCACCGACGACAAACTCCGCACCCTCGCCGACTGGTTCAAGGTCGATGTCCACTGGCTGCATTACGGGCCGCCGCCGAGCGGCATGACGGCGGCGGTGCCCAAACCGCTCAGGCGTGACGAGAAGTATCCGCTGTCGCCGGAGACGATCGAACTGGCCTCGAAAATCGAAGCCCTGAGTCCGCATCACCGCTATCTGGTTCAGGAATTGATCGCCGAGTTCTACGGCGACGCCGAACGCCGCTGACGCGCGCCGGCATCGCAGCACGTGGCGCCACAACGCACCACATCGCAGCACGGCGCAGCACAGCGCGCAGGCGACAAAAAAAGCCGCCCGGCTTGCACCGGGCGGCTTTGTCTTTTATGGCTCGACGTCGAGCGTGCGCGGACGGCGTCGCCACCGCCCGCTTAAGGCTCAGCTGGCTTTTTCCAGCTTCTTGCCTTTGCCCATCATGCGCGTGATGTAGTACTGCTGCGCGATCGAGAGCACGTTGTTGACGACGTAGTACAGCACGAGGCCAGCCGGGAAGAAGAAGAACATGACCGAGAACGCGATCGGCATGAACATCATCATCTTGGCCTGCACGGGGTCCGGCGGCGTCGGGTTCAGGCGGGTCTGCAGGAACATCGAGACGGCCATCAGCACCGGCAGGATGTAGAACGGATCCTGCTGCGACAGGTCGTGAATCCAGAGAATCCACGGCGCGCCGCGCATTTCCACCGACGAGAGCAGCACCCAGTACAGCGAGATGAACACCGGAATCTGGATCACGACCGGCAGGCAGCCGCCGAACGGATTGACCTTCTCGGTCTTGTACAACTCCATGAGCGCGGCGTTCATCTTCTGCGGATCGCCCTTGAAGCGTTCACGCAGCGCCTGCATGCGCGGCGTGATCTCCTTCATGCGCGCCATCGACTTGTAGCTCGCCGCCGACAGCGGGAAGAACACCGCCTTGATGAGCACCGTGAGCAGGACGATCGACCAGCCCCAGTTGCCGACGAAGCCGTGGATCTTCTCGAGCAGCCAGAAAAGCGGCTTCGCGATGATCGTGACCCAGCCGTAGTCCTTCACGAGTTCGAGGCCCGGGGCGATGCCTTCGAGCATGCGCTCCTCTTGCGGACCGGCGAACAGGCGCGCCTGCACGTTCTGGGTCGCGCCCGGCGCAATCGCGCCAAGCTGCTGCTGCACGCCGACGCGATAGAGCGAGTTGTCGAAGCGCTCGACGTAGACCTTGCGGTTCACGCCCTGCTGCGGAATCCACGCGGTCGCGAAGTAGTGCTGCACCATCGCAACCCAGCCGTTGTCGGCCTGCTTCGTGAATTCGGCCTTGCCCTTGTCGATGTCGGAGAAGGTGATCTTCTGGAAGTGGTGCTCGTTCGAGTACACCGCCGGTCCGATGAAGGTGTGCGAGAAGCGCGGCGTTTCCACCGGCTGGCTGTCGCGCACGAGCTCCATGTAGAGCGTGGGCGAAACCGGCGCCGTGCCGACGTTCTGCACCTTCCAGTCCACGCCGATCACATAGCTGCCGCGCGTGAATGTGTAGGTCTTCGTGACCTTCACGCCGCCCTTCACCGGCGAATCGAAGCTGATCTGGAACGCGTTGGCGTCGCCCGTCAGCTCGCGCGGACCGGAGCCGGGCGTGAACACGTCGGTGTGGTTCGGGAAGTCGCCGCCGAACAGGCCCGTACGCGCGAGGTAGGTGTGGTCGTTCGTGTGGTCGAACAGCGTGACGAACTGGTCGGGGTGCGTGCCGTCGGCTTCCTTGACGAGCGCGAGCCGCGTGAGCGTGCCGCCGCGCGTGTCGATCGTGCCGTCGTAGACGTCCGTGCGGAAGTGCACGAGCTGCGCTGCGGCTTCAGCCGGCTGCGCCGCGTTCGCCGCCGGGGCCTGGCCGGTCGCGGCGGTCGACGGCAATTCAGCCGCGGCTGCCGGCGAGCCCGACTGGGGCGGTGCGCTCGTGGCGTTTTGCGTCTGCGTCGCGCTCGGGAAGAACATCGACTGGCGTCCGTGGTCGCGCTGCCAGTTGTCGTACAACATGACAGCTGACATGAAGAAGATGACCCATAGGACGGTGCGTTTGATATCCATGCGTTGTCTCAGTGTCGATGGAATGGCGCGTCAGCGCTTGTTCGGGGTGACTGGCGGAACCGGATCGTAGCCGCCTGCGGAAAACGGGTGGCAGCGGCACAGTCGCCGCGCGGCGAGGTAAGTACCATGCGCGGCGCCATGATACTGGATTGCCTCGCGCGCGTAATCCGAACACGAAGGATAAAAACGGCATCGGCTGCCGAGCAGGGGACTCACGGCCAGCTTGTAGAAACGCAGTAACGCGATCAAAACCGTTTGCATGGCGTTGCGGCCGGACTGCGCCGCTCCGAAAAACGAATGGCGGGCCACGCGCGCGGTCGCGGCGGGGACGCCCGGCTCGCGCGTGCGACTCATGATGCGGCCGGGGCGTCCGGCACGTCCGGCGAACCCGGAACCGGCCTGGCCGCTTCGGCGTTTTTGGCCTTGTCAGCCGCTGTGACCTGCGGCGCGCTACGCGCGCGCGCCGCTTCGCGCGCGGCCTTGCCCAGCAGCATCTCGATCTCGTCGCGGCACAAGGCCTTGAGCGACGGCGACGACGCGCCCGGCATCGCCTTGCGGTCGAACTTCGTGTGCAGGCGCAGGAGCAGGTCGAACCCGTCGAACTGCGCGCGCTTTACGCGAAACGCCTCGCGCGCGATACGGCGCACGAGGTTGCGCGTCACCGCGCGCGGCGCGAACTTCTTGCCGATCACCAGCCCGAGGCGCGCGGCGCCTCCCGTCGGCCGTCCGTACACGACGAAGTGCGCGGAGCGGCGCCACGGGCGCAAACGAAAAACGGATGAGAACTCATCCGTTTTCAGTAGCCTTGCGGCCTTCGGGAAAGCGGCTTGCGTTCGCGACGGCATGATATCCGCATCGTCCGCTGTGTCGGCTTCCGCTGCAAGCGCGTGCGACGCGCTACGGGTGGTATCGCGAATGGCGATGCTGCCCGACGCAGTGATCTGCGCGGTTGTCAGAGCAGTTACTCGCGCAGTTGCGTGCTTAGACGGCGAGACGCTTGCGACCCTTCGCACGGCGTGCGTTGATCACTTTGCGGCCACCAGCGGTCTTCATGCGGACGCGGAAGCCGTGGGTGCGCTTACGGCGCGTAACGGAAGGTTGGAAAGTACGTTTCATGTTGCTCTCACTTGTTGAGAATTGACCGCGGCGAGCATCGCGGAAAAAAGCAATGGCCGGTGGTACAGGGATTGGTTTTCGCGGAACCCGCTATTTAAGCCGGTTTTTCGTTGGCCGTCAATAGGTTAGGGTGTTGAAACGCATTGTGCGCTGCAAGCGGGCTACGCGCGGATTACGTCGCAGCGCCTCGATCGGTCCCTGTGGATAACTTCCTGGCCGGGGGATTTCGGCGGTAGAATCTCGCCTATCCAAGAATCCTGCATGCCGCTCCGGCCAGCCTGTCAGTCGCAAATTCCTTGCGCTACGGGCACCCGGAGCTGTTGCCGTCGCCCGTCAGGGCCTCGTCGCGCAAGGGTAGTCCCGGTGCGGCTGGAGCGGCGCGGCGGCAATGCGTGCAGACAAAACTAACACAGCAACTCGATGAACGATTTCTGGCAACACTGTTCCGCACTGCTGGAGCGTGAGCTGACGCCCCAGCAGTACGTGACGTGGATTAAACCGTTGGCCCCGGTTGCCTTCGATGCTGCTGCGAACACGCTGCAGATCGCCGCTCCTAACCGCTTCAAACTCGACTGGGTCAAGAGCCAGTTCTCGGGCCGCATCTCCGATATGGCGCGCGATTTCTGGCAAATGCCGGTCGACGTCCAGTTCGTCCTCGATCCGAAAGCGGGCATGCGCGCGCCGGTTGCGGCCGCACCGCGCACGCCGCTCGCGAGCAGCGCGGGCGTGCCCGAAACGGCCGCAGCGCCTGCGATGCAGGCTGGCGGCCTCGCGGCGAGTCTCTCGGCCCTGACGCAGACGATGCCGGTGTCCGCCGTGGCGCCGGGCGCGGCTGCGCACGTAGCCAACGACGCAGCCGACCTCGATCTGCCCAGCCTCGACGCGAACGAAGCGGCCGCGGGCCGCCGCGCATGGCGCCCGGGCCAGGGCGCAGCCGCTGCGGCGTCGGGCAGCGAGTCCGATCCGTCCTACGAGCGCTCGAAGCTGAACCCGGTGCTGACGTTCGACAATTTCGTCACCGGCAAGGCGAACCAGCTTGCGCGCGCGGCGGCGATCCAGGTCGCCGACAACCCCGGCATCTCCTACAACCCGCTCTTCCTGTACGGCGGCGTCGGCCTCGGCAAGACTCACCTGATCCACGCGATCGGCAATCAGCTGCTGATGGACAAGCCGGGCGCGCGAATCCGCTACATCCACGCCGAACAGTACGTTTCGGACGTCGTGAAGGCGTACCAGCGCAAGGCGTTCGACGACTTCAAGCGCTACTACCACTCGCTCGACCTGCTGCTGATCGACGACATCCAGTTCTTCTCGGGCAAGTCGCGCACGCAGGAGGAATTCTTCTACGCGTTCGAGGCGCTGGTCGCGAACAAGGCGCAGGTCATCATCACGAGCGACACATACCCGAAGGAAATCTCCGGAATCGACGACCGCCTGATTTCGCGCTTCGACTCCGGCCTGACGGTGGCGATCGAGCCGCCCGAACTGGAAATGCGCGTGGCGATCCTGATGCGCAAGGCGCAGTCGGAAGGCGTGAGCCTGAACGAGGACGTCGCGTTCTTCGTCGCCAAGCACCTGCGCTCGAACGTGCGCGAGCTGGAAGGCGCGCTGCGCAAGATCCTCGCGTATTCGAAGTTCCATGGCCGCGAAATCTCGATCGAGCTGACCAGGGAAGCGCTCAAAGACCTGCTGACGGTTCAGAACCGGCAGATTTCGGTCGAAAACATTCAGAAGACGGTCGCCGATTTCTACAACATCAAGGTCGCCGACATGTATTCGAAGAAGCGTCCGGCGAACATCGCACGGCCACGGCAGATCGCCATGTACCTCGCGAAGGAGCTGACGCAGAAGAGCCTGCCGGAGATCGGCGAGCTGTTCGGCGGCCGCGACCACACGACGGTGCTGCACGCGGTGCGCAAGATCGCCGACGAGCGCGGCAAGGACGCGCAGTTGAACCACGAACTGCACGTGCTGGAGCAGACGCTCAAGGGCTAAGTTCCGTGCTGAACCGCGCTGGCGGCGCGTTTCGCGTGGGGAAGCCTGTTTATTTCGCGGATCAGCCCCAATTTAGGGAACTGAACTGTTTTCAGGCACAATATGGGTTTAACCGCCCGCAGGATCGGGCGGAATTCACGCCGCGGCTGCTAGCAGCTACCAGCAAGATGCCAGCGATTGCGGCTGCCGGCGCCCGGATCGCAGATCGGGCGCTGGACGGGGTGCGCAGGCCGTCACATCAACGAAGGAACTTTATGCAACTGGTCAAGACCGAACGCGATAACCTCCTCAGGCCGCTGCAAACGGTGAGCGGCATTGTCGAACGCCGCCACACGTTGCCGATCCTCGCCAATCTGCTGATCACCAAGAACGGTTCCGACGTCTCGTTCCTTTCGACGGATCTCGAGCTTCAGATCACCACGCACGCCGATTTCGGCGTGGGCAACGACCAGGTTGCCACGACCGTCGCCGCCCGCAAGCTGCTCGACATCCTGCGCGCGATGCCCGACGGGCAGGTCACGCTCACGCTCGCCGACAAGCGCCTGACCGTGCAGTCGGGCAAGAGCCGCTTCGCGCTGCAGACGCTCGCCGCCGACGAATTTCCCACCGTCGCCCAGACCACGGATTTCGGCGCGAGCCTCGCGGTGCCGCAAAAGACCTTCCGGCAGCTGCTCGGCATGGTCTACTTCGCGATGGCGCAGCAGGACATCCGCTACTACCTGAACGGCATGCTGCTTGTCGTGGACGGCGACCAGCTGATGGCGGTCGCGACCGACGGCCACCGCCTCGCGTTTTCGTCGATGAAGATCGAAGGCTCGTTCGCGCGCCAGGAAGTCATCATCCCGCGCAAGACGATCCTCGAACTCCAGCGCCTGCTCGAAGACATCGACGACGTGCTGAAGATCGACATCGGCGCGACCCAGGTGAAGTTCACCTTCGGCCAGGTCGAACTCGTCTCGAAGCTCGTGGAAGGCAAGTTCCCCGACTTCCAGCGCGTCATACCGAAGGCGCACAAGAACACCTTCCAGATCGGCCGCGAAGAGCTGCAGCGCTCGCTGCAGCGGGCGGCGATTCTCACGTCCGACAAGTTCAAGGGCGTGCGCTGCATCATCGAGCCGGGCCAGCTCAAGATCATGTCGACGAACGCGGATCAGGAAGAGGCCCAGGAAGAACTGGAAATCGCCTACCAGGGCGACACCATCGACATCGGGTTCAACGTCACGTATCTGCTCGACGTCCTGGCGAACCTGAAGATCGACATGCTGGAAGTGAGTCTCGGCGACTCCAGCTCCAGTGCACTCATCACGATTCCCGAGAACGAGGAATTCAAATACGTGGTGATGCCGATGCGCATTTAAAAAGCGCGACAGAAGAAGAACTCCAGGGGGCGCTGCGCCCCTTTGGCGTTTTTATGGCTTTTCGAAAAGCCCCGAGCAGTAACGCTGGCAGTACAGCAGAACCGGAAAAATTCCATGACTGATACGAACAACTCGCAACCCGACAACAGCTACGGCGCCTCGTCGATCCAGATCCTCGAGGGTCTGGAGGCCGTGCGCAAGCGGCCCGGGATGTATATCGGCGACACATCGGATGGCACCGGTCTGCATCACCTCGTCTTCGAAGTGCTCGACAACTCCATCGACGAAGCGCTCGCGGGCTATTGCAACGACATCCGCGTCGTGATTCATGCGGACAACTCGATTTCCATCAGCGACAACGGCCGCGGCGTTCCCACGGGCGTCAAGATGGACGACAAGCACGACCCGAAGCGCAGCGCGGCCGAAATCGTGATGACCGAACTGCACGCGGGCGGCAAGTTCGACCAGAACAGCTACAAGGTTTCGGGCGGACTGCACGGCGTGGGCGTGTCGTGCGTGAACGCGCTCTCCAGCTGGCTGCGCCTCACGGTGCGCCGCGACGGCAAGAAGCGCTTCATGGAATTCCACCGCGGCGTCGCGCAGAACCGCATGCTCGAAGACGTGGACGGCGTGCCGACCTCGCCGATGCAACTGATCGGCGACACCGAAAACCGCGGCACCGAAGTGCACTTCATGGCCGACGAAACGATCTTCGGCAGCGTCGAGTACCACTACGACATCCTCGCGAAGCGCATCCGCGAACTCTCGTTCCTGAACAACGGCGTACGCATCCGTCTGACCGACCAGCGCACCGGCAAGGAAGACGACTTCGCCTTCGCGGGCGGCGTGAAGGGCTTCGTCGAGTACATCAACAAGCAAAAGACCGTGCTGCACCCGACCATCTTCTACGTGCAGGGCGAGAAAGACGGCGTGGGCGTGGAAGTGGCGATGCAGTGGAACGACAGCTACAACGAAAGCGTGCTGTGCTTCACGAACAACATCCCGCAGCGCGACGGCGGCACGCACCTCACGGGCTTGCGCGCGGCGATGACGCGCGTGATCAACAAGTACATCGCCGACAACGAAATCGCCCGGAAGGCCAAGGTCGAAACGTCCGGAGACGACATGCGCGAAGGCCTCTCGTGCGTGCTTTCCGTGAAAGTGCCCGAGCCGAAGTTCAGCTCGCAGACGAAGGACAAGCTCGTTTCGTCGGAAGTGCGCGCGCCGGTTGAAGACGTCGTTGCGAAGGCGCTCGAAGAATTCCTGCTCGAAACGCCGAACGACGCGAAGATCATCTGCGGCAAGATCGTCGACGCTGCGCGTGCGCGCGACGCCGCGCGCAAGGCGCGCGAAATGACGCGACGCAAGGGCGTGCTGGACGGCGTGGGCCTGCCCGGCAAGCTTGCGGACTGCCAGGAAAAGGATCCGGCGAAATCGGAAATCTATATCGTCGAGGGCGACTCGGCAGGCGGCTCGGCGAAGCAGGGCCGCGACCGCAAGTTCCAGGCGATTCTGCCGCTGCGCGGCAAGGTGCTCAACGTCGAGAAGGCGCGCTACGACAAGCTGCTGTCGTCGGAGCAGATCGTCACGCTGATCACGGCGCTCGGCTGCGGCATCGGCAAGGACGACTACAACCTCGAGAAGCTGCGCTACCACCGCATCATCATCATGACCGACGCGGACGTGGACGGCGCGCACATCCGCACGCTGCTGCTCACGTTCTTCTATCGCCAGATGCCGGAGATGATCGAGCGCGGCTATGTGTACATCGCGCAGCCGCCGCTCTACAAGCTGAAGGCGGGCAAGGACGAGCGCTATCTCAAGGACGACGCGGACCTCAACGCGCACATGCTGCGACTCGCGCTGCAAGGCTCGGAACTGCTGCCGAACGAAGGCGCGACGCCGATCGCAGGCGACGCGCTCGGCGAACTCGCGCGCTCGTATCAGCTCGCGCGCGGCGTGGTCGATCGACTGAGCCGCCTTTACGACGAGCGCGCGCTCGAAGCGATCATGGACGGCGTGGCGATCGATCTGTCGAGCGAGGCCTCGACGCAAAGCTCGGCTACCGCACTCGAATCGGCGCTGCGCGACGATGCGCAAAAACCCGAGGTGAGCGTCGTCGCCATGTACGATGCGGCGCGCGAAGTGCGTTCGCTGCGCGTCGAGCGTCGTCATCACGGCAACGTGAAGGTGTCGGTGATCGACGAGGAATTCCAGCTCACCGCCGATTATCAGCAGCTCGTGAATACGGCCAATACGTTCAAGGGCTTGATCGGCAAGGGCGCATTCATCCGCCGCGGCGAGCGCAACATGGCCGTGAGCGACTTCAAGAGCGCGATGAAGTGGCTGATTGCCGATGCCGAACGCAATGTTTCGAAGCAGCGTTACAAAGGGCTAGGCGAGATGAATCCCGGGCAGCTTTGGGAAACGACGATGGATCCGGCCGTGCGGCGCCTGTTGCGCGTGCAGATCGAAGACGCGATTGCAGCGGATGGTATTTTTACGACGCTCATGGGCGACGATGTGGAGCCGCGTAGGGCGTTTATCGAGAACAATGCGCTTCGGGCGGGGAATATTGATGTTTGAGGGGTGTTGTAGAAGGACGCATATCCTTGGAAAATCGGACGCATATCTGTAGAAATTTATGGGTATGTGAATTTCGATAGTCTAGGGCGATGCGTCTGCTATAAAAGCTGCTTGGACACATAAACGGTCACCTCATTGAGGTGGCCGTTGTTCTTTCAGTTTTCGCAACGGTCATCAGCTGGGTCGGTGACGAGTGGTACGCTGGTCAACGGTTTGCGGCACATCACGTGTGAGCCGAGGGGCGAAAAGCAGTGGTTCAAAACGATGGAGTTCCGCGTAAATTCTGCAATTTACGTGATATATGATTTGAACTACCGCGGCGACAATTGCATTGCTCCGTGAGAATCTAATAAATCAAATTTACCGGGGAATCACATGGTTGATGAGGTGCTGGAAATTCTTCGGGTGGAGCTCGAGACACTCGCCGAAGCAGTCAACAATTCAAGTGCAGAAAAGCGACCAGTGAACGTGGTAGTTCCGGGCTTCGCAGGTCCAGGAGTCGACCGAGGAGAGCTCGCCGAAAGAGCCAAGGCATTGGCTGAAGTTATCCGGGTGCAAGGTCCCGGTGTGTTGAGCACAGAGGACGGAACCTATTACAAGGACTTCGTACAACGCATTACGATGCTCAAATCACACTCCATTCCTAACTTCTGGAACGGCAATGGAGGCCAAGCAGTTTCTGCCTACCTATGGACTCTTGACGCTCTCGAGCGGGCTCTGCAAAAGACGTGTGAGGCTTCGTCCGACGAGCGCGCTAGGCAAGTTCAGGATTTCCGAACTGTGCAGAAGGCTACCCGAGCGATGCAGGCGCGATGTAACAGTCTGGAGCCAACATTTTCGGAGCTCGAGCGGATGGGCAAAGAAATTGTGGCCGCGTATCAGGCCGCGGACCAGCTGCCGACAGATATGGAAAATCTGCGGGAGTCGCGTCGGGAAATCAGCAAACTCCAAGAGGCCGCAACTGTCGCGAACTCGGAAGTCCGGAAATATGCGGATATGGGACGGGTCGCGAACACCGAATTCGAGGAAATTGGTGCGAAGGCAAAGCAGGTCCTTGAGTGGTCGGAGAACGCCATGCGTTCATCAACAGCAGTAGGTTTGGCCGTCGCCTTCCACGACCGCGCGGAGAATCTACGAAAATCGATGTGGCCTTGGGTTGCTGGTCTCATTGTCGCGCTGCTCGCTGGCGCGACCGTCGGGGGAATCCAACTGCATGGTTTGGCGGAGGCCATCCAGTCATCGACGCCCTCGATGATTGTGTGGACCCGATTGGTAATATCGATGCTCTCCGTCGGCGCTCCCATATGGTTTGCATGGCTGTCGACCAAGCAGATTGGCCAGCGGTTCAGGCTGGCGGAAGACTACGCGTATAAGGCATCGATTTCGAAAGCATACGAGGGGTATCGCAGAGAGGCTCTCGAGCTTGACGAGGACTTCCAGAAGCGGCTCTTTGCTTCAGCACTTACACGATTGGACGAACAGCCTCTTCGGTTCGTCGAGAGCGAGACCCATGGCAGCCCCTGGCATGAGCTTGCGAACTCTAAGCTGATGAAGGAAGCCATCCGCATTGCTCCTGAACTTATGACCCGTTTTAGAAGTGAGGCCAAGGAGGTCGTGGACAAAGCGAAGGGGACCGAGAAGGATAAGGCCGTCGCAGTGGAAGGTGCGGAGAACGCGGAGACTGCAAATGCAGCCAAGCCCACGTGAGTGGATGACGGCCTGCGGAACACGAACTCCCGGAGCGAACCAACGGTCACCTCATTGAGGTGGCCGTTGTTCTTTTCGGCGTGCGTGACAATCCAAAGGCGACGTTTCGGCTGGTACTCGGCCTCTGCCGGCACGCTCGGTCACGAAAAAATTCCAGCGAACTCGTCCTTCACTGCAGCGCCTTTTCCTTCCCGCCGCGTTCAACCCTCAAATCGTGCGCGTCTCGATTCCTATACTCAGGGTCCCTTGGAGAACCTGGTTATGAAATCCCCTCGTCGAATCCCGTCTCGTTTTCGTTTCAAAATCACTCGTCTGAAATACTGCTTGGCTGCCGCGCTGCTTGCGGCAGCCGCGCCGTCGTTCGCAGCGCATTAGTACGTCGTCGTGCCGATGCCGAACCACAAGGCTGGTGCGGGCAACGTCATGGCGACGCTCAACAGTTAGCCCATGCATCGAGCAATATCGTTGCGCTCCCGAGCGCACTTCGCCGTCGCATAAGCCTGAAAACATGCGTTGGCGAACGTCGCGTTGTTCGAGTCTCAGTCAGATGTTTCGACTTTTGCCATGCTCGGTGTCGTTAATTCGCTGGTGTTCGAAACACAGATTCGGGCTCGATCCGCAACCAGTCACATCTCACTTGGACTTGTTCGAAGTGTAAAGATAACCTGATAAATTTATGGGCCGCGCAGTCCCGATAGTTTGGTTTGATGGTTGCGCAGAATTTTGATGGTCAAAGTCCGGAGGGCCTGTAAGTCCAAACACTTACAGGCCCTCTTTGTTTTGTGCTCGGGACTCTTACCAATGTCATTGGCCCGTTAACGGCGCGAGATCATCGTAGCCCACGTGATACTTACGAGCTTTTGCCGCGTTTGAGCCGGAATAACGGCACTGCGAAGCCGCTTGCTTGACGCCGCGATTAGAGGACTCACCCTACCGTGCAACAATATGTATTTTAATATAATATATGCGCATGAATTGATCGCGGCGCGCCCGACGGTTCACTCTGTTTTGTTTTCAGCGCGGGCTTTACACCTTTGATAATTGGGGAAACAACGATGAGCGGTACTTCCAGCTTTAAAGACATCACGCATGCAGTCTCCAGCCAGATGCGAGCCATGCGTCAAACGCAGCCGGACCTGATGAGCGCGTTTAGCCAGCTGGCGGTTGCCGGTACGAAGGATAGTGCGCTGGACAAGAAAACGCGTGAATACGTTGCGCTCGGCATTGCCATAGCCGGCCGATGCGACGACTGCATCGGTTTCCATGTCCAGGCGCTGGTCAAGCTCGGCATGACGCGAGCGGAACTCGAGGATGTGCTGGCGACGGCGGTCTACATGGGCGGCGGCCCGTCCATGATGTACGCCACCCATGCCCTGAATGCATTCGAAGAGTTTTCTGCCTGAAATCGAAGCAATCGGCGCGGCAACCAGCGGAGCAACAAGCGAAGCAAGCCGAGGCGCGCGGCCGGCGGTAGTGCCGGCCAGCCTACGGCGCAAGGAATACCGGCAAAGGACGGCTGCCGGCATCGCCCGAAAGACTGATCAGGGTACGCACTTCCTGCACCATCGGAAGGGGCGACAGCCGGTCCGCCAGGAGGCGGCTGTACGCATTGAGGTCGATCGTGACGATCCGCAGAAGAAAGTCATATTCGCCCAGCACGGTGTGTATTTCGAGGACCTCGGGATATTGCTCGACGGCCGCCCTGAATTTCTCCCCGGCGCGCTCGCTATGCTTGTTCAGCTTCACCTCGGTGAACGTCTGCACACTGAGTCCAAGCTTTGCACGGTCCAGAACCGCAACTCTACGAACGATCACCCCGTCTCTTTCGAGTTTCTCGACGCGCCGCCATGCCTGCGACTGCGAGAGGCCGACGCGCTCACCCAACTCGCCCATGGAAAGCGCCGCATCAACCTGAAGCGTTGCAAGGATTTTTCGGTCGAATTGATCGAGAGACATATTTTCCGCATTGAATTAACACTGTGCGAAACAGAATAACGTACACGCACCGATTTTGCGTGAAAGATGCATGAATTACGCGAATTATTGGGGATAGCATAGACGCTTCAAGACCTGAAGCCGAGCCAACCCATGACAGCCCAGACACAGACGCGAGCGACCGTTCCAGCGTTCGGGATCAGGAGTGTGCTTCAGGCGGGCGGGCTGATTGCCGCATTCGTCGCCTTGACGTTCGCGGGCAAGTGGCTTGGCGTGCCCGTGAACCCCGCGCTGACCGGCTTTGTCGTCGTTCTCGCGGCACTGTTCGTGAGGCTTGTTCCCGTGTCTGCCGTGGAAAGCGGCGCACGTCTTCTCATCTCCCAAAGCGCGCTGTTCCTCATCCCACCCGTGGTTGCCGTCGCGCGCCAGCGCGACTTGCTCGAAGCGAACTGGTGGCCACTCGTTGTGATCGTCATCGGCGGCACGGTGATTTGCACCGCCGCGACGTCATTTACGGTGGAGCTTGCCACGCGCGCACTTCAGAGGCGCCAGGCATGATGGCGCTCATTGCGGGCATCGCCGTCACATTGGCCGTCTATGCGCTGAATCTCCGCATTCATCGGGCCTGGCGCAACGTTTTGACTTCGCCGCTGATTCTCGCGCCAGCCATTCTCATCGCCGGTCTTTCACTGCTGCACGTGCCGTTCGACGCCTACCTGCAGTCGACGCATGTGCTTGTCTGGATGATCGGTCCGCTGACTTTGGCGCTCGCAGTTCCCGTCTACCAGCATCGTCACTACATCCGGCATTGGTGGCCTGTGCTGCTCGTGGGCACCATCGTGTCCGGAACGACCGCGATGGTCTCCGCCGTGGTGCTCGCACGAATGTTCGACTTGCCTGCCATCGTCGAGCACAGCCTCGTGGCGCGCTCGATCTCGATGCCGTTTGCTTTCGCCGTTTCAGATGAGCTTTCCGGGACGCGCGACCTGACCACCTTGTTCGTCGTGGCGAGCGGCACGGCGGGGATCGTGCTCGGAGACGCGTTACTCGTGCTTTTCAGGGTGAAATCGGCGCAGGCGCACGGCGCTACACTGGGCGCCATCGCACAGGTGGCTGGCGCCGTTCGCGCACACGACCGTGGTGTTCCAAACGGCGTGATGGCGAGTTTGACGATGGTGCTTGGCGGCGCCTTCACGGTGCTTGCGGCGCCGCTCGTCGTGCGGCTTATCTAGCGCGCGCTCGGCGACTGCTCTGCGGCCGCGCAACCCACGCATGCGATCACGCGCGGATCAACCGCGCGCGTTGCTCGCGCATCAGAATTTGTGCATCACGCCGACATAGGTCGTGACCTGCGACTGGCCGATGAGCGGATTGGTGGTCGGCGTCGCACCACGCGGCGTGGCGAACACCGAGAAGTCCGAACGGCTCGCGTTGCGCACGTAGCCCACGGTGCCGTACAGGAATGTGCGCGCGCTCAGGTTGTAGGTCGTGCCGAGCGCATAGAGCGTGGCGTGACCGGCCGGATCGTGCGTTGTGCTGCCTTCTCCGCCGCGCACCCGAACGTAGTAGCCCGCGCCCGTGACCGCCCATTGCGGCGTGGCCTGCCAGGTTGCGCCGAGCCAGAAATGATCCGCGATGTCGGCGAGACCCGCCGGAGTATCGGGCGCCGAATAGTGCGTCCACGCTGCCTGGATCGTGAACGGCGAAAGACGCAGATTACCGCCGACGAAGTATTCGCGCGAACTCGTGAAGATGTTGCTGAATTGGCCATTCGAATCGCGCAGTTCGTCGTAGAAGCCGCGCAGGTCGAAATACGGGGAGTGATACGTCAGCATGACGCCGTTCGAGCGGCCGAATTCACCCGCCGCCCCGTAGTTGAATCCGCTCGCCTGGTTGCCGAACGCGTATTGCGCCTGCACGTCGAAGCCGCGCCAAACCGGGCTGTGATATTCGACGTTATTGCTCGTCTGCTGCCAGTTGCGCCCGCGCACGAGCGACGCCGACGACACCGCCTGCTGCACGAACGGATCGAATTCCCACACGCCGTCGCTGTCGATGAACAGGTTGCGGCCGGCCTGCAACTGGCCCCACCGGTCGTCCTTCAGGCCGACGTAGGCGCGGCGCGAAAAGAGCCGCCCGCCGCCGGACGTGCCGTTCATCACCTGCAGCGCGGTTTCCAGCGTGAACACCGTAGCGAGTCCGCCCCCCAGATCCTCCGTTCCGCGCATGCCGAACATACTCGTGCCCCAGTTGCCGCCCTGTGCTCTCCAGCGCGTGCGGGACTCGCCCGGCGCGGGCGTCGTGTTATTCAGATACTCGAAACCGGCGTCGATTCGGCCGTACAGCGCCACGCTCGTTTGTGCCGACGCGAGAGGAGCCATCGCCCCCAGCAGCACAGCAACAGGAATTACCTTTCTCATCGTGCTCCCCGATGACAGTTGCTTCAGTGGCCGTTGGGTCGTCCAGGATCTTCGACAGCCCCAACTGCATCGAGCCAACAATTAACGTTCCGGCCAACAACCGGTCGATCCATATCGATGGGTATCGCTACGGATTCGGTCTGCCTCGGAGGGGAATTGATTGAACTGGCTGAACTGACGAAACGGGATCGGTTTGCAGCTTTTTGATTTGTGTTGTCGCGACTGCCATTGTCTCCATCATTTTCTCCATACATGAGGAATGCGAATTTATTAGGCGAATCAAGCAGAATCGCAAGGCGCTCATCAAGCCCGTTGGTTGCCTTGCCTGAGGAAATGTCTTGTGGTGTAGCGCGTCACCTTTTGATCGCGCCCGCTAGCCGGTAAAGGCTGAGATACCGTCGAATGGACGCTCAAGCTGCGAGTCGGCGTGCTCATCAAAGGCGATCAGTCCGCTCGGTGACGCGTCGCCATGTGGCAGCGCGCCCGCTTGCGATCGTGTTCGCCGCACAGAAGCGGCGCGTAAGGCCGGGGAGTCATGATCGCGCTCGTCAATATGCGCGTGGTTGCCCATCGCAGAATCTGGAGTTTCCGTTTGCACGATCCATCTCCTCTACGCGTTCGATAAAAATGGCGCGCATGCGATTCTTGTTGAACAGGAATCCTGATTTAAACGCGCGCACTGAACATTCCAAAGCGTTGCAAGTGCGAGTGATTTAATCACCGATCGATATACCAATAAAGGCCCTCCCGCGTGCGGCTTGTTCGAGTGCGCGCGACGTGATCCCCGCGGACCCGGCAACGTAGCGCTGAACAGTCGTCAGCGCACGTCAGCTCACTTCAACGTCCGGCGTGCTGCGAAGCAGGCTGGACAGACTCAAGCCATGCCGCGACCTTTTGCGAATCTGCGACGCCTCGAATCGTCGTCACCGTGCCGTCCGGCGCGATGAGCAGCGTTCTCGGCATGTCGCCGAACCAGTTCGATTGCACGCTGGCGCGCAGATACTCGTCCGGCTCGGACAGGACGCCCCAGCTTTCGACGCCGCTCAGGCCCGCCTGGGCGAGCCGCGCTTCGGTCGCGTCGGACGGCGCCTGATCGAAGCGTACGAGTACGACATCGGCGCCGCGATGCGCGTGCACGAACTCGCCCCACTTCGGCAATTCGCCTACGCAGGGGCTGCACGTCATCCCCCAGATATGAACGATGAGCGGTTTGCCCGCGTGATGCGCGCGAATATCGGCAAAGCTTTGAGCCGTGAACGGGCGCGGCGGCGCTGCGAACGCGCTATGCGACGAACACGCCAGCACGAACGCGGCGGCAGTCGTGCCGAAGACCATGCGCAGAGAGTGCTTGAACTTCATGATGGATCCAGTGCGATCAATTGATAGCCATGCTCGCGGGTGAGCCATGACAGGTAGACGTGCTTCGCATCGGCGACGAGTACCGGCCGGTCGCTCTGGCCGGCCGCCGTTTCGACCGTGCGATCGGCGGACCACGTCACGCCGCCGTCGCTCGAATGACGCACCTTCGCCAGAATGTGCTGGCCGTCGAACTCCTTCCACGCAAGCCATACCGACTTGTCCTGCGCGAGCAGCGACGGCCGGCCGGGCTGGTGCGCCGCCTCGCCCACACTCTGCGGCGCGGAAAAGTTTTTCCCTTCGTCGGTCGAACGCGCGTAGAAAAGGCCCTGGCGCGCCTCGCCCGCCGTGAGCCATGCGGCATGCCACGTTCCGTCCGCCGATACGGCCAACGCGGGGCCATGATGCGGACAACCGTCTATCGCCCAGTGATCGAACGCAACGCGGTGAGCAACCGTGGGCTTGCGCGCGGCGTCGAACGACATCACCGCGTGATCGCGTTCGTTCATTCCGTAGATCTTGCGAAACAGGACGACCGGATGCTGCTCCCGGTCGAGTCCGAGATCAATCCGGCAGCATTCGCACGTATGATCCTCGGCGATCGCTTCTCCCGTGAAAGTCGTGCCCGCGTCGTCGGACCACGCATAAGCGAGCGCCGCGCCTGGCTGCTGCGTGCCGTGCTCGTGCGCCGCGGCCACCGTGCGCTTGTCGAGCCACGCCGCGAAGAGCGTATCGTGCGCGTCGAAGCCGATGACCGGGAATCGCTGGCTCGCCGGATTCGACGAGATCGGGCGCGGCGGCGAGAACGTCTTGCCGTCGTCCGAGTGCGACACCATCACCTCGGCGTTCCAGTTGTCGTCCTTGAACACGCCGTAGGCCACGACGATGCGGCCCTTGCGGTCGATGGCGATCCGCGGATGCGACTCGACGCCAGCATCGAGCCGCGCGCCATGCTGGCCGATCACGACGGGCGTGCCGAAGTGCTTGCCCGCGTCGTCGGAGGCGGCGATGGAGACCGCGCCGTCCGCCGACCAGGCAACCCAGAGCTTGCCGTGCGCGTCGAAGAACGGCGTCGCGACGCTCGCGCACGGCAGCGCATGGTCGGCACATTGCGGCTCGGACGAAGCGTCCTGATGCTGCATCGCCGGCATCGTGCTCGCGTCATGCGCCGATGCCGCGACGCATCCGAGCGTCAATGCAAGTCCTGCAAACAGGGTGCGCAGTGAAAAATTCGGCATGGTCGGTCGTCTCAATGCGAGGTAACGGGATCGGTGACGAAACCGACTTTGGCAACGCCCGCCGCGCTCGCCTGCGAGAGCAGCTTCGCAACCTCGCCGTAGCGCGCCATGCGGTCCGCGATGATGCGAAGTTCGGGCTGCGGCCTCTGTTTCGCCGCTGCTTCGAGCGCCGCTTCGAGCGACGGCCCGGTCGTGGCCCGGCCATCCCAGCGAACTTGCCCGCCCGCATCGACCATGATGTCCACGTGCGGCACGCGCAGGTTTTCGCGCTGGCTGCTCGCTTGCGGCAGCGCGATCTTTGCCGCGTGATGAACGACCGGCAGCGTCACCATGAACACGACGAGCAAGACGAGCATGACGTCGATGAGCGGCGTCATGTTGATCTCCGCGGCAAGCCCGCCATCCATATCGCCATTCGAGTGATCGCCAATCATGCTTGCTTCTCCGCCGATGAAGTTTCGAGACGCGTGACCGACGCCGAAGGGCCGGTCAGCAGCACCGTATGAACGTTGTGTCCGAAACGGTTCAGCCTGGCGGCGATGCCGCGCATCATGCGCGTGAGCGCGTTGTAGCCGACCACGGCGGGAATCGCGACGAACAGGCCGAACGCGGTCATGACGAGCGTTTCGCCGATCGGACCGGCCACCTGGTCGAGGCTCGCATCGCCGCTCGCGCCGATGGCGATGAGCGCGTGATAAATGCCCCACACTGTGCCGAACAGGCCGACGAACGGCGCAATCGCACCGATCGACGCAAGCAGTGCGAGCCCGCGCTGCAGCGATGCGGATGCATCGTCGGTTGCGGCTTTCAGGCAGCGGGCCAGCCAGTCGCTCACGTCGGCGCGCTCGCCCCGGCGATGCCGGCTGGCCTCGTGACGGGCCAGCGCGTGCCGCCCGGCTTCCGCGACTTCGTGAAACGGCGAACCCGCTTCGCCGAGTACGGGCACGCCGGATCCGCTCAGGTCGGCGTCCCAGATCTGCTGCTCGGCACGCGCCGCACGCCGCGCCATCCGACGCAACTCGATCGATTTGAGCAGAATCACCGTCCAGGTCGCCATCGACATGAACGCAAGCAGCAGCGCAGTCGCGCGCGTGACGGGATCGCCCTGTTGCCACACATGATGCAAGCCATACGTTTGCATTTCGGAACTCCTTTATTCGGAAAGATTGAAGACGACCGGCACTTTGGCGGTCGCGGGCACGGCCTTGCCGTGCTCTCTATAAGGTGCGCACGCGCTGGCCAGTACGGCGTCGAGCGCGGCGGCATCGAGTCTCGGGTAGCCGCTTGAAGCGACGACATGTGCCGCATCGACATGTCCCTTCACATCGACGCGCAACTGGACGAGCGCCGTGCCCGACTCTCGACTGCGGCGCGACAGCATCGGATAAGCGGGTTTCGCAATCGTGCAGTCGAGTTGCGCCACGGCGCGCGGCGTCTGGTCGCCGTCCGCAGCGGCTTGCTGTGCCGATGACGCCTGCGGCGCCGCTGGCGAAGCATCGGATTGCTGAGCGGACGAAACCGGCGGCGTGGGTGCGACGACAGGTGCAGCCGGTGCTGCAGCGGGTGAAGGCTGCTGCTGCGGTTCGGCAACGCGCTCGTGCACCACGGGCGCTGCAGCATGCACAACCGGGCGCACGACAGGCTGCGGCGCGCTCGTCTGCCGCGCGGGCGCTGGCGGTTGCGCGTGCAACGGAACGGCCGGTGCGGGCATCGCGGATGCGGCGGGCGCGGACGTAATGAGTTCCGCCGCGACGACCCGCACCGGCATCGCTTCTCGTTGCGGCTCGCGCGCCGACATGACGAAGCCGAGCAACGCCACGTGCAGCGCGCCGACGAACACGGCAGCGCCCACGATGTGCCGCTTCTGCTGCTTTTGCCGCGGGCGTGGCTTTTGCTGCGCGTGTTGCTTCTGCCCGTCATGCCGCACCTGCACCGGCTGCCCGGGCGATGCGAGGGAGAGTGGCTTGCTCACGATCAGATTCCGAACCTGGCCTGGACGTAGTACGTGCGTCCCGGATACGGGTGATAGACGAAGTACCGCGCATCGAAGAGGTTGTCGATGCCAACGGCGAGCTGAGTCGATCTGGTCGGCTTGAACGTGTACTTCGCGTCGGCCACCGTATAGGTGCTCGTGCCGCCGAACACGTTCGGATTCGAGTCGGTATTGGTCAGCGTGTTGTATTCGCGGCCCGAATAACGCGCGCCGAGCATCACCGTCGAGCGCTCATCGATGTGGTAACTCGCCGCGAGATCGGCGCGGAACAGCGGAATCCGGTAGAAGTATTTGCCGACGCTGGCGGGGTTCTGCGCATTGGCGAGAATCTTCGATTGCGTATAAGCGACGCTCGCGATCAGGTCGAGCCCGTGAATACCGACGTCCTGGCCTTGATAGCTCACCTCCACGCCGCGCGAGCGCACCTTGCCGATGTTCTGGAAACTGGTGACGTTCGGGATCACCGTCGTGTCGGTCTGGCTGAAGATCGCGTTCTTCACATCGTCCTGGAACAACGACAGGCGCCACAGACCGTTCCAGTGCGCCCATTCAGCGCTCAACTCCTTCGACAGATCGTTTTCCGGCTGAAGGTTCGGATTGTTGTTGACGATCGTGAAGCCGTTGATCGTCCCCTGGAAAAGCTCACTCACGGTCGGAAAACGGTACGCGCGCCCGACCGACGCACGCAGCGTGAGGTCCTGGGTCACGTCGAAGGAGATCGATGCCTTCGGCGACACGTGCTGCTGGTTCGATTCGGGATAAGGCAGCCCCGCCGCGCCAATCGACTGCTGGCCTTTATAGGCGTTCCAGTCCTCGTAGCGCAGGCCATAGACGACCTTCCAGCGCGGCAGGAAGCGCCAGGCATCCTGCGCGTACAGCGCCTGGGTCTGCGTTTTGCCGCTGAACGAGTTGGCGAACGAACCGGCTGCGCCGTCGCGCCAGTTCGCCGTGTTGTAGGTCCGGTTGTCGACGAAATAGTTGTCGTAGTGATAGCCGAAGGTCAGCGCGTGATTCAGCAACCCGGCTGCGGGCGACGGCGGCGTCCACGTCGCCTTCAGGTCGAGCGTTTTCCAGCCGGTGCCGTCGCCGAAGGTCACGACGCCCGCGCCGTTGCCCGGGCCGCCCACGTTGGCCGTGCGCGCGACGCTGTTGGACACGTCGTAGTAAGACGCGATCGCTTCCGCGTTCCAGCCGGTCGCTTGATGCGTGCGCAACGACAGGCCGTACAGCCAGTTCTCGTTGTAGCCGCGACTCGGCGCGAAGGTCGGATCCTTGATCGTGTAGCGATTGCCGCCGATATTGACCGTGCCGCTGTACACGGGATTACCGTTCTGGTCGGTGAGAAACGACGAGGTCTGGCTGTTGTAGGTCTGGTGCCAGTAGCCGAGCGTGAAGGCGCCCTGTACGGTCGGCGTGAAATCGTATTGCGTTTTCAGGGTGAACTGGTCCTGAACCGTGTGCTCGATGCCTTCGCCGCTCACGCCGAGCACCGCGGTCGGCGCATTGTTCTGGTTGTTGTAGAAGTACGCGCCGTTGACCACCTTGTCGCCCGGGCGCGCCGGCGTCGACGATTTCGCCGTCGTCGCGAAGTTCAGCGGCTGGCTGGTGTTGTCGAGGTGATTGACGCCGAGCCGGTACGAGAACTTGCCGATCTTGTCGCCGATCGTCGCGGTGGCCTGAGCGCCGTTGAAGTTCTGATTCACCCCATAAAGGCTGAAGTGCTGCGTGAATGCTTTCACGTCCGCGCTGGCTTCGAACTTCGTCGGCATGCGGGTCGAAATGAGGACCGTCGCGCCGAGCGAGTTGCCGGGATACAGCGCCGAGAACGGCCCGTAGATCACGTCGACCCGCTGGATCTCTTCGGGATAAACCATCGACCAGCGCGGCGGAAAGGAATAGCTGTTGCCGAGCAGGTTGCTGAGCAAGAGGCCGTCGGCATACACGAGGCCGCGCGCGCTTTGCGTATTGCTCGTGCCGCGCACCGCGATGATGGAGTTCAGGTCGCCGGTGAAGCGCTTGCGTACTGCGAGATTGGGCAGGTACTTCAGCGTGTCTTCGCTGTTGACGACGCTCCAGTTGTTGAACTGCTCGCGCGTGACGGTTTCGACGGACGCAGGCAGGTTGGGATCGACGGCGGGCTGGGCGACGCCGGAGGCGCTGGACGCATCGCTCGTCGCGTTCACTGTGACGGCCGGCAGGGTCATTTCGCTCGCCGCATTGTCTGCGTGTGCGTAAGGCGCGAACAGCGAAAAGGGAAGCATACCGAGCGTGGCGCACCACGCGGTTTTACGTGGACGAACGCATGCGCTTCGCAGTGCGAAGTGAGACATATTAATTCCTGAAATCGATGGACGAGCGAAATCGCATGCGTCATCGTTTGCATCAACGACGCACGTTTATCGCGGTTGTCTCAAACAGATGAAATCAGGAAACGACGGGAGGTGCGCGCGGGCGTCCGCTCGGGAACGCGCCGATCGGCGTGAATCGTGTGGAAAGGACCGGTGCTGCGGCGAAGGTGAGGAGCACGTATGCCGCATCGGCCGCTGGCGCCAGCGCGGGCATGGCCGCGTGGGTGCCGAGCAGGTCGCAGTAGCCGCATGCCGCCATCGTCGTTGCGCTCGAAGCGTGATGGCCGGTGTCGGCGGCATGGCTCGCTGCGGAGCACATGTGAATGTCGCCCATCTGCATGTTGGACATGTGCATGTCGTCCATGCTCATGTCGCCCATGTTCATTTCCGTGCACGCAACGACAGCGTCCTGGTGCGAACGGGACTGTTCGATCAACTGACTCACGATCGGCGCGAACACGACGAGCCACATGGCGATCAAGCCAAGCCATGCGGTCAGATGTGTACGGGATCGATTAGTCACGATATGGGCCACGAAAATGCGACCTGAGTCTAACATTCGCCCAACAAAGGCTACAACGTCGCACTTCAAATTGGGGCGCTTTGTCACACTTTGCGACGCTTCGTTTGACGGGTAACGGGTCGGCAGTGTACGCCGCAGCGGATGTGCGGCGACAAATCCTCAGGATGACCAATTTTTAAACCGTTCTTTTTAAGCCCGGCCTTTAAGCCCGGTGCCTTCAAGAATTCATCGGCAGCGGACGTCGCGATTCGGTTCGGGCCACGCTCGGCCCTCAAGTTGCGCTATCCACAACCTCATGCGGATAACTCGCGGAAAACCCCATGGAATGTCTGTGTGTGAATTGGGGATAAGTGCGGAGCTATCGCGCAGGCCAAAAAGTTATCAGACTCTGTGCGACGTTATTCACGCCCGCAAAGCGCGGTTATAAAGCGGGCAGGGTTTTGATTTGTTTGGGGTTTTCCCCGCTTATCCACAGGAAGTGCCAGGGCTTGTTAACTATTACTACGTTTACATACAAGTAAACAAGAAAAACCTGAAGACCCGGCCATCGCAGCGGTCCTGATCACTCAAACCAGCGGCAGATAAAGCTCCGTGAGCAGTTCATCTGGCGCCACTTCTTCGGGCGTATTCAGATACAGCTCGAAAGAAGGTGCGTCGACATCGGCTTTGCGGCCCGACTTCGGCAGCCAGTCGGCGTAAAACCAGGTCCAGACCGCGCCGAGACCCTCATACGGCCCCTTATGCAGCAGCATCGCGTGCGCGCCGCCGCGCAGTTGCATCTTCTCGACCGGCGATCCGGGCGTGAGGTTCGACGTATCCGGCAGATGAATCGCCGCCTTGGAGCGCAGTTTCGACGCTTCGACCTGATTGGGATCGTCGTAGAAAATGCCCACGAGTTTCGCCCGTGACGTCGGCACGCGGCGCGCGCCGAGCCACTGTGCCAGCGTGAAGAACGCATCGCCGATCTTCGTGTACGGGCCAACATGCCCGACTGCAAGCAGGTTCATCGGCTGCAGGGTGACTATCTTGACGTCGCTGCGTCGCATGATGCGTCTCCGTGATGGTGGGCGGCAAAAGACGCCCGGCTCCATCGATTCACGATAGCACCGTCGCGCCGGGGGTGCCCGTGCCCGTTCCGGTGGGCGTGACGCTGCTTCCGGTTGGCGCTATCGTGGAGCTATCGTTTCGCTACACAGCGGCGTGTCCGCCTGCACGGGAGCGAGCCTGATGAGCCATGCCTCCACGCATTTCCAGACCCTGGGAAGCCGCGTCTACCGCTTCGACGGCCTGCGCACGCTGCTGGCGAAGGCGAGTCCGCAGCGCTCCGGCGATGAGCTTGCGGGACTCGCCGCCGAAACCGGGGAAGAACGCGTCGCGGCAAAGCTTGCGCTGGCCGATCTGCCGCTGCGTGCGTTTCTCGACGAAGCCTTGATTCCGTATGAAACCGACGAGGTGACGCGGCTCATCGTCGACAGTCATTCGCCGCAGGCCTTCGCGCCCATCGCGTCGTTGACCGTGGGCGAGTTTCGCGAGTGGCTGCTGGCGGACACGACCGATGCCGCTGCGCTCGCCGCCGTCGCGGACGGCCTGACGCCGGAGATGGTCGCCGCCGTATCGAAGCTGATGCGCAATCAGGATCTCATCGCGGTGGCGAAGAAGCGTCCGGTCGTGACGCGCTTTCGCAATACGATCGGCTTGCCCGGCCATCTTTCGGTACGTTTGCAGCCCAATCATCCGACCGACGACGTCAAAGGCATTGCCGCCTCGATGCTCGACGGCCTGATGTACGGCTGCGGCGATGCCGTGATCGGCGTGAATCCCGCCTCCGACAATCTCGCCGCGATCATCCGGCTGCTCGCCATGATCGATAGCTTTCGCGAGCGCTATGCGGTGCCGACGCAATCGTGCGTGCTCACGCATGTGACGAACACGCTCGCCGCCATCGAACGCGGTGCGAGCGTCGATCTCGTGTTTCAGTCGATTGCGGGCACGCAGGCGGCGAACGCGAGCTTCGGCGTTTCGCTCACACTGCTCGACGAGGCCCATGAGGCCGCGCTGTCGCTCGGGCGCGGCACGGTCGGCGACAACGTCATGTACTTCGAAACCGGGCAGGGCAGCGCGCTCTCCGCGAATGCGCATCACGGCGTCGACCAGCAGACGTGCGAAGCGCGCGCCTACGCCGTGGCGCGCCGCTATCGGCCATTGCTCGTCAATACTGTCGTGGGTTTCATCGGGCCGGAGTATCTGTACGACGGCAAGCAGATCGTTCGCGCGGGGCTCGAGGATCATTTCTGCGGCAAGCTGCTCGGCGTGCCGATGGGCTGCGATATCTGCTACACGAACCACGCGCAGGCCGACCAGAACGATATGGACACGCTGCTGACGCTGCTCGGCGTCGCGGGCGTGAACTTCATCATGGGCGTGCCCGGCGCCGACGACGTGATGCTCAACTACCAGAGCACGTCGTTTCACGATGCGCTGTATCTGCGCGATGTACTCGGCCTGCGCCGCGCGCCGGAATTCGAGGCGTGGCTCGCGCGGATGCAGATCGCCGACGCGCGCGGCACGCTATTGAGGGCGTCGCCGGGGCAGCCGTTGCTCGCGTCGGCGAAAAACTGGGTGGAGGATGCATGAGCGGATCGGTCGAAGCGAACCCGTGGGACGCGCTGCGCCGCTTTACGAGCGCGCGTATCGCGCTGGGCCGTGCGGGCAGCGGCCTGCCGACCGCGCCGTTACTCGCATTCGAACGCGCGCATGCGCAGGCGCGCGACGCCGTGCATCAGCCGCTCGACGCGGACGCACTGCACGCGGCGCTGAAAACACGCGCCCTGACGTCGATCGACGTCCACAGCGCGGCACCCGATCGCGATCATTACCTGCGCCGGCCCGATCTCGGCCGACGGCTGGACGAAGCGAGCGTGCGCGCTTTGTGCGACGCCGTGTGCGACAAACCTGCCGCGCCTGCCGACGTCGTTTTCGTGATTGCCGACGGGCTCTCCGCGCGTGCCGCTGCCGCGCATGCGCTGCCCGTGCTCGACGCCGCGCTGCCGAGGCTCGATGGCTGGCGAGTGGGGCCGGTCGTCGTCGCGCGGCAGGCGCGCGTCGCACTCGGCGACGAAATCGGCGAACGCCTGCGCGCGCGGTACGTGGCGATGCTGATTGGCGAGCGGCCCGGCCTCAGTTCGCCGGACAGCCTCGGCCTCTATCTGACCGCCGCGCCGCGCGTTGGCCGCACCGATGCCGAACGCAACTGCATCTCGAACGTTCGCCCCGAAGGTCTGGGCTACGAGGCGGCTGCCGCGAAGCTGTGCTATCTGCTGACGCGCTCGCGCGCGCTCGGCATGACCGGCATCGGTCTCAAAGACGATAGCGATGACGCGCCCGGCCACGCCGACGCCACTGCAACCGTGGCTGCCGCTGCTTCGGTACCTTTGTCCGCGCCGCACGAGCGAAGCCGCTGACGTGGCTCATGCTTGCACGCGCGCCACGGGATGGGCGTCGAGCCAGGCGTTTTCCGCATCGTCGAAGAGCCGCGAGCGCGTGATGAAGCGCAGCCCCGTGGGCCGTTCGAGAGAAAACATGCCGCCGTTGCCGGGCACTGCGTCGATGACGAGCTGCGTATGCTGCCAGTACGTGAAGTGCGCCTCGGTCATGTAGAAGGGCATGGCGCCGATTTCACCGAGTTGCACGTCTGATGTACCGACCAGGAATTCACCGACCGGAAAGCACATCGGCGCGCTGCCGTCGCAGCACCCTCCGGACTGGTGAAAAAGGAGCGGCCCGTGTTCGTTCGCGAGGCGCTCGATCAGCGCGAGTGCCTCGGGTGTGGCAGTGACGCGTAGCACCATTTTCCGGTCGCTCCTTGTGTGGGTTGATCGAAAAAAAGGGCGTGCGACGTAAGAATCGGGGATGCACCGCCGCACGCCAAACCGCCAACCCACTCAGAAAAACCCGAGCGGCTGATCGCTATAGCTGACGAGCAGGTTCTTCGTCTGCTGATAGTGATCGAGCATCATCTTGTGATTCTCGCGCCCGATGCCGGACTGCTTGTATCCACCGAATGCCGCGTGCGCGGGATACGCGTGATAGCAGTTGGTCCACACGCGCCCTGCCTGAATGGCACGGCCGAAGCGGTACGCGCGCGCCCCGTCGCGCGTCCAGACGCCTGCGCCGAGGCCGTAGAGCGTGTCATTGGCGATTTCGAGCGCTTCCTCTTCGGTCTTGAAGGTCGTTACCGACACGACCGGCCCGAAGATCTCTTCCTGGAAGATGCGCATCTTGTTGTGGCCGCGGAACACCGTGGGCTTCACGTAGTAGCCGTCGCCGAGTTCGCCGGGCAGCTTGCTGCGCTCGCCGCCGAACAGGCATTGCGCGCCCTCCTGCTTGCCGATATCGATGTACGAAAGGATCTTTTCGAGCTGCTCCTGCGAGGCCTGTGCGCCGATCATCGTCCTCGTGTCGAGCGGATGGCCCTGCTGGATCGCGGCGACGCGCTTGAGCGCGCGCGCCATGAAGCGGTCGTAGATTTTCTCGTCGATCAGCACGCGCGACGGGCAGGTGCACACTTCGCCCTGATTGAGCGCGAACATCGCGAAGCCTTCGAGCGCCTTGTCGAAGTAGCTGTCGTCGTGTTCGACGACATCGGCGAAGAAGATGTTCGGGCTCTTGCCGCCCAGCTCCAGCGTGACCGGAATGATGTTCTGGCTCGCGTACTGCATGATCAGGCGCCCCGTCGTGGTTTCGCCGGTGAAGGCGATCTTCGCGATGCGGCGGCTCGACGCGAGCGGCTTGCCTGCTTCGAGGCCGAAGCCGTTCACGACGTTCAGCACGCCCGGCGGCAGCAGATCCTGGATCAGCTCGACCAGCACGAGCATCGACGCCGGGGTTTGCTCGGCGGGCTTGAGCACGACGCAGTTGCCGGCCGCGAGCGCGGGCGCGAGCTTCCACGCGGCCATCAGGATCGGGAAATTCCACGGAATGATCTGGCCGATCACGCCGAGCGGCTCGTGAAAGTGATAGCCGACCGTATCGTGATCGATCTCGGAGATGCCGCCTTCCTGCGCGCGCACGCAGCCCGCGAAATAGCGGAAGTGATCGGCGGCGAGCGGGATGTCGGCGGCGAGCGTTTCGCGCAACGGCTTGCCGTTGTCGATCGTTTCGGCGACGGCGAGCTTGTGCAGGTTTTGTTCGATGCGCTCGGCGATGCGGATCAGGACGTTCGCGCGGTCGGTGGCCGAGGTTTTGGCCCACGCTTCTTTCGCGCCGTGCGCGGCGTCGAGCGCGAGTTCGACGTCGGCTTCGCGCGAGCGCGGGATCGACGTGAACGGATGACCGGTGATCGGCGAAATGTCGTCGAAGTACTCGCCGCCGAGCGGCGCGACCCACTTGCCGCCGATGAAATTGCCGTATTGTTTCTTGTACGGGAATTCCCTGTTCAGGAACCGCATCTCTGCATGATTCATGGGTGTGCTCCTCTATGTTCTCTGTATCGATATGACCAGGCGTGGTTAGCCGATCTGTCGGGAGGCGATTACGCCAGAACCGTGCCAGCCCGCAATCGGCATCGGCGAGCGCGCTTTGGGCCGTGCTTGGGCCGTATTTGGGCCGCGCGTGAGCCGTGTTTGGGCGGTGTTTGGGCAGCGCCTGGGGTTGCGCCTGGGCCGCGTTTACGAGGGGGCCAATGGCGGGCGCGCAGGGGGTATGCGGTTCAGGCGGGATTGCATCGTGGTGGAACAGTCCGGCGCAAAAGTGCTCAAAAAGCGAACAGTCGAGTGAGGAATTTCGTCGCTAAGGTCGCGCATGCTGTAGTCTTGCGGCCGTAACCGTCAGGAGAATCTGCATGTCCGAAACTTTTGTCTGCCGCAACCAGTCGTGCGGCACCCCGTGGGAACAGAGCGAAGTGGTCATCAAGAACGAAGGCCAGGGGCCGCTCTTCCGCTGCCCGCTTTGTGGCGCGCGCAATTACCTCGAACGGTTCGAGGACGACGAAGGCAACGTCGTCTATGAACAGGTGGACGGCAAACCGTTTCTGTGAGGGAGCGGCTGGCGGCGCGCGATTTCGGCACACGATAGGGGCGCGCCGCAGGCTCCCGGTATGGTGTTGTTCCGGATGACGAGATAAATATCAACATGAAAAAGCCCACGGAATGCAGAGCGTTCGTGGGCTTGTCTTATTTCACTGCAACTTCACCGTAACGTTGCGCGATCAACTCATCGTGTGCAGGTACAGATAGAGGCGCGCCGCCGCCGTGCCGCCGAGCAGCGGTCCGATCACCGGAACCCATGCATAGCGCCAGTCGCTGTCGCGTTTGCCGGGGATCGGCAGCAGCGCATGCATGATGCGCGGCGACAGGTCGCGTGCGGGGCTCATCGCGTAGCCCGTCGGGCCGCCTAGCGAAATGCCGATGCCGAGCACGAGCAGGCCGACCGGCAGCGCGTCGAGTGCGCCGAGGCCGACTTGCGGCGCGGCCAGATACAGCACGCCGAGAATCAGCACGAAGGTGCAGATCGCTTCGGTAATTACGTTATGCGTGACGTTGCGGATCGCGGGCGCCGTGCAGAACACGGCGAGCTTGAGATCGGGGTCGGCTTCGCTCGCGAAGTGCTGGCGGTACGCGAGCCAGACGAGGACTGCGCCGGCCATCCCGCCGAGCATCTGCGCCACGATGTAGCCGCCGACCTTCGACCATGCGAATTTGCCCGCGAGCGCGAGACTGATCGTGACGATCGGGTTCAGGTGCGCGCCGCTGAACGACGCCGTCACGTAGACCGCAACGAACACGGCCATCGCCCAGCCCATCACGATGACGATGAGGTCCGCACCGCGGCCTTTGGTTTTCGCGAGGAGCACGTTGGCGACTGCGCCGTTGCCGAGCAGCACGACGATTGCCGTGCCGATGAATTCCGCTATGTAGGGTGACATGGTTGTCTCTCCGCCCCGCACGGCAGCCGCGTGCAATGCACGCGACCCGCCGTGTGGAGCATGTGGTTCTATTGTGGGGTACTACTGGGGAGTACTTCGGCAGGCGTGCGGCTCAGTGCGAGTCGTCTGCCCACGCAATCGCGGCGCGCACCGCGCGCTGCCAGCCGGCCTGGCATGCGTCGACTTCCGCGGCCGGTTTCGTGCGCGAGAAGCGCCGGTCGAGCTGCCACTGGCTTTGCAGATCGCCGATGCTGCTCCAGTAGCCGATGGCAAGACCCGCGAGATACGCCGCGCCGAGCGCCGTTGTCTCGGTGATCTGCGGACGCACCACATCGACGCCGAGCAGGTCGGCCTGGAACTGCATCAGGAGGTTGTTCGCGCTCGCGCCGCCGTCGACGCGCAGCTCGCCGATGCGAATGCCCGAGTCGGCCTCCATCGCGCGCAGCACGTCGGACGACTGATAGGCGATCGAGTCGAGCGCAGCCCGCGAAAGATGCGCGGAGGTCGTGCCGCGCGTGACGCCGAACAGCGAGCCGCGTGCGTGGGCCTTCCAGTGCGGCGCGCCGAGTCCGGCGAAGGCGGGCACGAGATACACGCCGTCGCTGTGCGGCACGCTCGCCGCGAGCGCCTCGACTTCCTGCGCGCTGCGGATCACGCCAAGACCGTCGCGCAGCCACTGCACGACCGCGCCCGCGATGAAGATGCTCCCTTCGAGCGCGTAGTTCACCTCGTTGCCGATCTGCCAGGCGACCGTCGTCACGAGGTTGTTCTTCGATTCGATCGGCTTGGCGCCCGTGTTCATCATCAGGAAGCAGCCGGTGCCGTAGGTGTTTTTCACCATGCCGGATGTCGTGCACATCTGGCCGAACAGCGCGGCCTGCTGATCGCCCGCGATGCCCGCGAGCGGAATCTTCGACGCAAACACCGTGGTTTTCGTGTGGCCGTAGATTTCCGACGACGCCTTCACTTCGGGCAGCATGCTGCGGGGAATGTCGAGCGCTTCGAGCAGCTCGTTGTCCCACTGGAGCGTGTGGATGTTGAAGAGCATCGTGCGCGACGCGTTCGTCACATCCGTCACGTGCAGCTCGTGACGCGTGAAATTCCAGACGAGCCAGCTATCGACCGTGCCGAATGCGAGCTTGCCCTGACGTGCCTTCTCGCGCGCGCCTTCGACGTTGTCGAGGATCCAGCGGATCTTCGTGGCGGAGAAGTACGAATCGATCGGCAGGCCGGTCTTCGCCCGCACCATGGCTTCCAGCCCCTGCGCTTTCAACTGGTCGCAGAAATCGGCGGTGCGATGGTCCTGCCACACGATGGCGTTGTAGATCGGATGGCCGGTTTCGCGATCCCAGACGATCGTCGTTTCGCGCTGGTTCGTAATGCCGATCGCCGCAATCGACGTGCCGTTCAGGCCCGCGCGCGTGACGGCTTCGGCCGCGACGCCCGCCTGCGACGACCAGATTTCCTGCGGATCGTGCTCGACCCAGCCCGGACGCGGATAGATCTGCTCGAACTCCTTCTGGGCGCTCGACACGATATTGCCCTGGCGGTCGAACAGCATCGCCCGGGAGCTGGTGGTTCCCTGGTCAAGCGCGAGGATGTACTGGTCCGGCATGTCGCTTATCTCCATCTATTGGTTATTGGTCGTTGTGACTGGCGCGGTGAAAGACGCGCTTTTTGCTGCAACTCGGGCTGCAAATCAGGCCGCAAATCGCTCAATGTTCGACCGGGGCGGCCGGTGTGGCTGGTGCCGCCGGTGCTGTGGCGAACCATCGGTCGAGACCGGCTGTGACTGCGTCAAGCGAGCCCGGCGTGACATGCAGGCCGAGCTTCGAGCGGCGCCAGAGGACATCTTCCGCGCACGTCGCCCATTCGGCGTCGCGCAGGTAGCGCAGCTCTCTTTCGTGGATTCCGGGGACGATTTCCGCGCCCAGTCCGTCAAGCGATTGCGCATCGCCGATCATGCGTTCCGCACGCGTGCCGTATGCATGCGCATAGCGTCGCGCGAGCGACGCAGGCAACCATTGATGGCGCGCCGCGAGTGCATTGGCGAACGACTCGAAATTCGCGTTGGCGATGTCCCCGCCCGGCAGCGGCTTGCCGGCTGTCCACGCTCCGGCGGACGAACCCAGCGCGCGGCACAGCAGGTCGGACGCTTCCTCCGCGAGCTTGCGAAACGTCGTGATCTTGCCGCCGAATACGGACAGGAGCGGCGCGGCGTCGGTGTTATCCATCTCCAGACGATAGTCGCGCGTGACGGCGGACGGATTGTCGGCGCCTTCCTCTTCGAGCAGCGGGCGCACGCCGGAGTAGGTCCAGCACACGTCGGCGGGCGTTATCTTGTGCTTGAAATAGCGGTTGATCGAATCGCACAGGTAGCGCGTTTCGTCGCTGTCGATTGCGACATGAGCGGGATCGGCGCGGTATGCGACGTCGGTCGTGCCGATCAACGTGTAATCGTGCTCGTACGGAATCGCGAAGATGATCCGCTTGTCCGGATTCTGGAAAATGTACGCGTGATCGTGTTCGAACAGGCGCTTCGTGACGATGTGGCTGCCCTTCACGAGACGCACGCTGTGATTCGCATCGGCGCCGAGCGCGCCATGCAGCACGCTGCCGACCCACGGGCCCGCAGCGTTCGCAATCGCGCGGGCGCATACGGTGACGGTCGAACCGTCCGCGCGCTGCAGCTGCGCGTGCCATTCACCGTTGGCGCGCTGCGCGGACACGAGTTTCGTGTGCGTGAGGATCGTGGCGCCGCGTTCCTTCGCATCGAGCGCGTTCAGCACGACGAGACGCGCGTCGTCGACCCAGCCGTCTGAGTAGACAAAACCGTGCCGGATCGAGTCGGCGAGCGGCGCGCCCGCCGGGTGGCGGCGCATGTCGATTGCGCGCGAGCCCGGCAGCAGTTCGCGTTTCGCGAGATGGTCGTAGAGGAACAGGCCGATGCGGATCAGCCACGCCGGGCGCAGATTCGGCATGTGCGGCATGACGAAACGCAGCGGCCGCATGATGTGTGGCGCCGCGCGCAGCAGCGTTTCGCGCTCCAGCAGCGCCTTGCGCACGAGCCCGAACTCGCGGTACTCGAGATAGCGCAGCCCGCCGTGAATCAGCTTGGTGCTGGCCGACGATGTGTGCGACGCGAGGTCGTCCTGCTCGCAAAGGAGCACGGACAGCCCGCGCCCAGCCGCGTCGCGCGCAATGCCCGCGCCGTTAATGCCGCCGCCGACGACGAGCAGATCGTACCGGTTCTGTCGAGTCACCCGCAGTTCCTGGAAATGGTTAAAACGAACCTTAAATTTTCGAATTCGAACTTTAGCGAGCGAAATCGAAAAAGTAAAGCTCGTTTCTCGACGGAACAGACGTGCCCGGCGCGCAGGCCGGTGAAGAGGGGGTGGGATAGTGCCGCCGCTGCTGCTACTGCCGCCGCGGCGAGGGCGGACGGGCCGGGAAGGTGCCCGCGCCGGGTGGATTACCGCGCCGGCTGGTCGGCGACGTAGACCTGGGTGGCGGCCGCCATGATGGTTTCGTGCATCTCGGCGGGCGGCGCCTTGTCGGTGAAGAGCGCGTGGACCTGGTTCAGATGCCCCTGGTGGGCGAGCGCCGGCCGGCCGAACTTCGAATGATCCGCGACCAGATAGACCGTGCGCGCGTGCTGGATGATCGCCTGCGCGACGCGGACTTCGCGCGTATCGAAGTCGCGCAGCGTGCCGTCCGTCTCGATCGACGACGTGCCGATGATCGCGTAATCGACTTTGAACTGACGAATGAAATCGATCGTGAGCTCGCCGACGATCCCCTTGTCCCATGGCCGCACGACGCCGCCCGTGATCATCACCTCGCACTCCTGGTAGCCGCTCATCATGCTCGCGACGTTCAGATTATTGGTGATCACGTGCAGACCGCGATGGCGGTGGAGTGCGCGCGCAACTTCCTCGGTGGTCGTGCCGAGGTTGATGAAGAGCGACGCCTGGTCCGGGATGTGCGTGGCGGCGAGCGCCGCGATGCGCCGCTTTTCGTCATGGAACATCGACTGGCGCGCAGTGTACGAGACGTTTTCCGAACTCGTCGGCAGGCTCGCGCCGCCGTGATAGCGGCGCAGCAGATTCAGGTCGGCCAGCATGTTCACGTCGCGGCGGATCGTCTGCGGCGTGACGTTGAAGTGCGACGCGAGATCCTCGACGGTGACGAAGCCGTCGCGCTGCACCCATTCAAGCAGTTCCTGCTGGCGCGCATTGAGGGTCAGGCGGGGGTCTCGGGTCATGGTTCTGGCTGGGAGGCTCGTGGAGAAGCGGACACTATTCTACTGAAGTTCGAACGAACATTTTGTGTGAGCTTTGGGGGCCGGGCGAACGTGGCAGGGTGGGGAAACGCGAAAAAGGTCGTGCCGGCGACGATCGGACATGGCAGATCGCTGCCTTTCGCCGCACGCGGTCGACGTAAAAACCGATGCACATTGTCCATGGCGCATCAATTGGAAAATAAATCAGGAATGCAAATATAAATTCAATGAACGGAGGTGAAAAACATCACGAAACTTCAGATGCAGATTCGGTTCGTCGGTGTTTGAGGACTGTATGCTTCGATCGCCGCAGGGCGCTGAAGGATGACGAATACAACCGCATTAACTCTGCGCGCATGATTCATCTCGCATATTCGGCGGGGATGATGCCGTTTCCCCTATGCACTGCAAATGGAAATTAAATCGGGGATCGTCAAATTCGCCACAAGTGAGCCTCGAAACGATTGCTGTCCTCCATGCATTTTGTTAGCCTCGCTCGCGGCGCGCACGGCTTGAACGGATGTGACGTTCGGCCGTTTCACCAGGACATGACGTCAATGTGAAAAAGAACTGGAAATACCTTTGCATCAAGCAGAGTTTCTTCCGGCATCACAGGTGTACAAGAAAATGAATAACGGGAGTTACCGGCTTGCGTCCAGCAAGCTGCGGGGGATGTTCGTAGCCGCCGCCGGGACGGCCATGGCTCACGGCAGGGCCAATCAGGAAGACACCGGCGCATCGTCCGCGCTCGTGTTCGCGGGCGCGGCGTCGGCCCGGATCCAGCCATCCGGCGCGCATGCGCCGAACGTCATCAGCACGGCCAGCGGCCTGCACCAGATAAACATCACGAAGCCGTCGCGCGCGGACGTATCGATGCATACGTACTCGCCGTTCGACGTGCAATCGACTGCACGACGCGCATGAACCACGACGCAATCAAGAAAACGCTTCGATGAACGTGTTTGCTTCGCGTCAGACGACGTTTGAGACGTCGATAAACGGCCAAAAGATTAGTTAATACTGTTTCGCCCATAAGGAGAAAAAATGACTCTACTGAAACCATACGGGGTTGCGCTCGCTGCCATTGTCGTGGCCCTGGCCGGATGTGCGACCGAGTCGTCGCACACGCTGCCGGTGCCGCCGATCGCCAGCGCGCAGCGGCCTGCGGTCGGCAAACCGGTCGGGATCGCGGTGGGCAAGTTCGACAACCGGTCGGCCTATATGCGCGGAATCTTCTCCGATGGCATTGATCGCCTCGGCGGCCAGGCCAAGACCATCCTGATCACGGCGCTTCAGCAAAGCGGACGCTTCAATGTTCTCGATCGCGACAACCTCGATGAAATTCGCCAGGAAGCCGGTTTCCTGAAGAAGGCGCAGGCCATCAAGGGCGCGCATTACGTCATTACCGGCGACGTGACGGAGTTCGGCCGCAAGGACGTGGGCGATCAGCAGCTTTTCGGCATTCTCGGTCGCGGAAAGCAACAGGTTGCCTACGCGAAAGTGAGCCTGAACGTGGTTGATATCACGACATCGGAAGTCATCGCGTCGAGCCAGGGTGCGGGCGAGTTCAGCCTGTCGAACCGCGAGGTTATCGGCTTTGGCGGCACGGCCAGTTACGACTCGACGCTGAACGGCAAGGTACTCGACCTCGCTATTCAGGAAGCGGTTAACCACCTTGTCGATCAGGTCGATGCGGGCGCACTGAAAGCAGCTCAGTAGGTTTGCCGAAACACTTCGGCCTGTTCGCGATTCGATCGCACACGCATATAAATACATTCGGGGTTATCACGATGAACTACAAACGCACGATACGGGGACTCTGCTTGCCGATTACGGCGGCAGCCGTACTTCTCTCGGGATGCGCAAACGGCCCGCGCCCGCTTTACCAGTGGACCGGCTACCAGCCTGCGGTCTACGACTATCTCAAGGGAGAAAAGGCGCCGCAGCAGCAGATCGATGCGCTTGAAAAGGCGCTTCAGGAGATTCGCGGTAAGGGCAACACACCACCGCCGGGATTTCATGCGCAGCTTGGCATGCTGTACGCGAGCGTCGGCAACGGTACGCAGGCAATGCAGCAGTTCGAGGCCGAAAAGGAGCTTTTCCCGGAGTCCTCGGCCTACATGGATTTCCTGATGAAGACACCGAAACAGCACTGAGCGAGCCATCATGTCAAAGTTCATTTCAATCAAGCTCTGGATTGCCGTATCGACGCTGGCCTTGCTGGCTGCCTGCGCGCAACCCGTGAAGTACACCGACTACACCGCCTTCAAGAACAGCCGGCCGCGTTCGATCCTGGTGCTGCCGCCGACCAATGAAACGTCGGATGTCAACGCGACGAACGGCATGCTTTCGCAGATGACGATGCCGCTCGCCGAGGCTGGCTATTACGTCGTACCGGTGGCGGTGATGGACGAGACGTTCAAAGAGAACGGCTTGACGACGCCAAATGACATTCAGGCGACCTCGCCCGCGAAACTGCGCGAGATTTTTGGCGCTGACGCCGCGTTGTACTCGAATGTCAGCCAGTACGGCACGGTGTACCGCGTGCTCGACAGTGCCACCATCGTTACGGCGTCTGCGAAGCTGGTGGACCTCAAGACGGGCGACGTGCTGTGGCAGGGCCGGGCGAGCGCGAACAGCAACGAAGGGAATAACAATTCCGGAGGTGGTTTGATCGGGATGCTGGTGACGGCGGCGATCAAGCAGATTGCCAACTCGCTCACGGACCGGAGCCACGATATTGCGGGGGTGACGAGTTACCGCTTGCTGCATGCCGGGCAGCCGAGTGGGCTGCTGTATGGGCCGCACTCGCCGAAATACGGTACGGATTGATTTTGGGTTGAGGGATGTGTGAGGCTCCTGTTGTTTGGGGGCCTCACATGGCGGCGACAGTCCGAAAACCCGTTCGCTTTGGTCGATGTATGGCCACAGGCTTTGGGCGTTGTGGCATCAGGATTAATCCAGCCTGATCGCAAATGCTATGCGGATTTCAGTAAGCAAAAGGCCCAGTCGAAATGACTGGGCTTCTCGATTGGATATGACCGGTCCTGCCGTAGGTTGACACATTTATTCTGGCGCCAATCCGATTAGCGGAAGGCGCATAGCGTCGCAGTTGTGCGGGTTGCGCCCGGGTGAGCGACGCCTTTCAGTTTAAGGTTCCGCGCAGGCAACACACCTGGAATGGCCCGGAACGAATGTTCCGGGCGCGCTGTCACGCTCAGACGGCAGCGGGCGGCACCACGAACAGCTCATATTGCCAGGCCTTCAACGTTTTTCCCCACGCTTCCTTGTGGACATTGAGGGGAAGCGGCTGCACAGTGCTCCACGCTGTCGCGCGCGCAATGCAGCGTGAATCCTCGGTCTCGCAGACGATGAGCATGCCCTCGCGGCGGACGTCGTCGCTTCGCAGCCAGGGCGTCGTCTGCGGCACGTCCATGTCCCAGTAGTGAGTGCGATTGCCGCTGTAGAACGCGATCGATTCCGCCTCGTGCGATCCTCCGGAAACGACCGGAATGGAATCTTCACCGGTACGCTGCTTCCACAGCGTGGTGGCAAGCGCCGCAAGCTCCGCACGGGGTTCGGCGGCTTCGTCGCCATTGCGCCGCGCGCCGGCATAGCCGGTCGCCGCCGCGGCGATCAGCACGATCAGCCAGTAGACGACGAGCACCCGCACAGCGCGCCCGGCTCGCACGGGCACACCGTCGCGCTGGAGCACCGCGAGCCACAACGGCACGAGCGCGAACCACTCGGCCATCCCCCACACCGACGCCATCTCCGTTCTGCCTGCTACCGCGATCACGCCGACGACCATCAGCGGAGCGAACGCAAGCCACCACAGGTCGGGGCACAGCGTCGGCTTCACGTAGCTCAGCGCCATCCGTCTTGCCGCGTGCAGCCGGCGTTCACCCACGAGCAGCACGACGACGACGAAGCTCGGCAGCAGATAGCCGATCTGCGCGAGCGTATAGATGCCGAAGCGTCCGACCGCGGCCGGCAACGTGCCGCCCGTGCGGTGTTCCGCGTAGACGAACGTCTGGAAGTGATGCTCGACCAGCCAGTCCAGATGAGGCAGCAGCACGACGATGCCCGCGACGACGACCAGCAGCGACCGCGCACTCAGCAGACGCGCGCGCCACGCCGGCCGTGCGAGCGACGCAACGAGAAGCGCAATGAGCAGCACCGCCGAGAAATACTTGCCGAGTACGGCGGCAGCCGCCAGAGCGCCCAGCGCAAGCGCCGAACGCCGTTCCCCCGTCTGTATCAAGCGTACGAAAAAGTACGCCGTCCACGGCCAGACCGAGAGCAAGACCGCGTTCGCATTGAACTTGATCGCGAGAGTCGAATAGAGCGGAGAAACCGCCATTGCGAGCCCGGCGACCACTGCCAGCCGGCGCGGCAGAAAACGGCCCGCCAACGCGACGATGCCGAGTAGCCCGACCATCGCATTGAGCGCGGACAGCGCGAAATACGCGATATCGGTGTGCGGAAACACGCGGAACCACGCAGCGGTGATCCACGCAAAGAGTGGCGGATGCTTCGCGTAGCCCCCCTGCCATTCGATACCCCATGCGTAGTTCTCGACCATGTCGCCCGGCGTGTCGAGATTGCCGCGAGACAGCCACGCGGCAATCGTCCACACCACCGCGTGAATCGGCAGCAGTGCAAGGAGGCGTGCGATGCCGTGCTTCTCGGCGAGGTCCGGGGGGGAATCAGTGGACGTCTCGAACTGGACTGGGATTTGCATCATGAAAAATCGCTTTGGTCAATCGAAGCGGCAATGGCCGTCATCAGGCCTGCTGCGCGCGGAAGGTCCAGACGGAACTGGCCGTGTAGGTCAGCACCATCACACAGGCGGTCGTCACGCACTGCGCGAGTAGCCATGACAGATGCGCCCAATGCGTGAGCGCGAACATCAGCGCACCGTTCAGACCGATGCTCGCAGCGGCGACGGTGAAAAAACGCGGCGCCGTTTTCCGGTGCGGACTCGTGCTGCGGAAAGTGAAGCGATAGTTCAGGTAGTAATTGACGATCGCGCCGACAACCGCGCCGATGCACGATGCGGCAACCGCGCCCAGCACGTGCGTCGACACCAGCGCGGCGAGCACCAGGTACTGGGCGATCGTTCCCATCGCGCCGACGCACGCGTAGCCGGCAAACCGCAACATCGCGTGCCGCATTACCGCCGTCCCAGCCGGTAGGTGTCGCGCACGATATAGACCGGCCGACGCTTCGATTCCATATAGATGCGGCCGACGTACTCGCCGATCACTCCGATGCCGATCAGCTGCACGCCGCCCAGAAACAGCACGGCGGTGATGAGGGATGCGTAGCCGGGGACATCGACGCCTCGCACCCAGGTCCGGATGATCAGATAGGCCGCATAGCAGATGGCAAAGCCCGCGGTCAGTCCGCCGATGTAGGTCCAGACGCGCAGCGGCAGCGTGCTGAAGCTCGTCAGGCCTTCCAGCGCGAGGTTCCACAGTTTCCAGCCGGAGAATTTGGTCTTGCCGCCGATGCGCGGCGACCGGACGTACTCGACTTCCGCCGTGCGAAAACCGACCCACGCGAACAGGCCCTTCATGAACCGCCGGTTCTCGGGCAACTGCTTCAGCGACTCCACCACCTGCCGGGACATCAGCCGGAAGTCGCCGGCGTTGTCGGGAATCGTGATGTCCGAGATCGCGTTGTGCACGCGGTAAAAAAGCGCTGCGGTTCCGCGTTTCGCGTAGGTGTCGGTGCGTCGTTCCGCGCGCTTTGCGAGGACGACGTCGTACCCGCACCGCCATTGTGCGACCAGTTTAGGAATGACTTCGGGCGGATCCTGGAGATCGGCGTCGAACGGAATCACCGCAGCGCCTTCGGCCTCGTCGATGCCCGCCGTCAGCGCGGCTTCCTTGCCGAAGTTGCGCGACAGGTCGATCACGCGGACGCGAAAGTCGGCCTGGCAAGCGGCGAGCAGCTTGTCGAGTGTCGCATCGGTGCTGCCGTCGTTGACGCAGACAATTTCGTAGTCGATATCGGGAATGCCGCACAGCACCGGCACGATCGCGTTGAAAAACGCCTCGATGACTGCGGACTCGTTGTAGAACGGAACCACGAGCGAGAGCAAAGGACGTGCATGCGCATGGCGCTCCGCATCTATTGCGCTGCCTCTGTCCGCTGTACCGGAGGAAACCGACGGCGCGTGACGCTCACGCGCATACGACGAAGTGTGGTCAAGCGCTTCGGAATAGTTTTGTGAAAGCACCTTAGGCCTTCTTCTGGATATTGTTGTCGCTCGTGGGCAACCCCGGCCCACATCAATAACGGAGCCACGCAAAAAGCCGAAATTACCAATACGGCTAAATCGGGCGCAATCTCCCATGGAGTGGCAATCAGCGGTAAACCGAATTAAATTTCGATAACACGCCAATTACCGCAACGTGAAATTTCTGCGGCTCGCTGCGATAGCGGTTCACTCAGCCTCCGTCTGATATCGACGACGTGGCAATCCCCGCGTGGACGAGGAGCGCCGCTAATTCCAGCGTGCCGGCACCGTCGCGTCACGGTCGCCGAGTTTATCACGAGCAACATGGGTTGGCCTTGCAATGGCCTGCACGGTAATGCCGCGGAGCGCGCCATCAAAACCCAGATGATGGGATGTGGTTGAATCGGTCCGGATGCCAGTTTCACCGGCTTTTAATTGTGGAACGGTGGAATGGTGGATGTTGAAGGGGCCGGCTGACTGGATTGTTCGCGTATGCGCCGCAATACGGGCAGGTAAAGGAACTCTCAGCGAGCGACGAAGCGACATGCTTCGTATCCCCCCAGACTTTTATGGAAAGCGGCGTGATTTTGTGGAACGGTAGAACGCAAAAAGGGTTTGCATCGCTGCAAACCCTTTTAAATACTTGGTGGGGCGTGAGTGGCTCGAACACTCGACCTACGGATTAAGAGTCCGCTGCTCTACCAACTGAGCTAACGCCCCAACAGAAGCGGAATTATGCAGTAGTTTCGCCGTCTTGCCAAGCTCTTTTCGCGAAATCCCTCAAAAAACTTCCGGTGGGGCCTGTGAGGGGCGAACTGGGCACTGCTGCAGCCGGGCGCTGTCGATGCAATCCTGCGCCACAGCCAGCCTCCAGATAAGAAGCCGCAGAACCGCGCTCGTATCCACCCGTCACCGCACGGGAACTGCCCACGGTCCCCAATCCGCCGCCTAACGAAGTGGAACTCTACAACGAAAACGGCCGGATAACCGCCCACACCACTTCGACCCACGCGCTGCTCGTCTAAGATCGTGCATCCAGGCGATAGAAGGCAGAAGGAGGCAGTCCGCATGTTCGATCAGGTAGTTTTCGCCGGGGGCGGCAACCGCTGCTGGTGGCAAGCCGGTTTCTGGGATGTCATACAGCCCGAGCTGAACATCCGTCCGCGCGTGATCGCGGGCATTTCGGCGGGCGCCGCCACCGCGTGCATGCTCTACACGCGCGAAGCCGACTGGGTCATGCGCTACTACGAACACGCGCTGCGCCACAACACGCGCAATGCCTATTGGGGCAACCTGCTGCGCGGCGAATCGGTGTTTCCGCATTACCGCATCTACCGCCAGGCGCTGCTCGACATCTACGGCGAGCATTTCAGCAACCTCAAGAACGCGCCGGAGATTCGTATCGGCGTGTCGCACATGCCTCGCTGGCTCGGCGCGCGCAGCGCGGTCGCCGCAGGGCTCATCGCTTACAACATCGAGAAATACGTCCGCAAGACGCTGCACCCCACGCTCGGCCGCAAGCTCGGCTTTCACCCCGAGTTCGTCACGGCTCAGGCGTGCGAAAGCGTCGAGGATCTCGCCGATCTGATACTGCAATCGTCATGCACGCCGCCGTTCACGCCGGTTCTGCGGCGCAATGGGCGGCCCGTGCTCGATGGCGGGATGGTCGACAACGTGCCGGTCGATGCGCTCGATGCCGCGCCCGGCACTGTGCTTGTGATGGTGACGCGTCTCTATCCGCGTCCGCAGATGTTCGTCGTGTCGCACGGCGTGCAGCAGCGCGTGTACGTGCAACCATCGGCCAAGGTGCCGATTTCGAGCTGGGACTATACGAGCCCGCGTCAGATGCAGCACGCCTACGACCTCGGCCGCTTTGACGGCGAACGTTTCCTCGTACGTCTGCCCGAAGTGCTCGGAGTTGCGGCGCGCACGTAAGCGGCGCAATCACGCACATTCACGCATTAGCGCTTTCGCACCGAATCGGCCCAACAATGGATTGAAACGTGGACGGCACATACGCCGTCCACCCGCCGCTTACTTGCGGCGTCCGCCTTGCAGCGCTTGCGGATTGGCGACGCTCGACATATCGCCGGCATCGAACGCGAGGATATTGCGGAACGCCGCGCTGAAGTAAAGCTCGTAGCTTTCGCGTTCCACGTAGCCGATATGCGGCGTGCAGATCACGTTCTCCATGCGCAGCAGGCTGTAGCCCTGCAGGATCGGCTCGCTCTCGAACACGTCGATCGCCACCATGCCGGGGCGGTTGTGCGAGAGCGCGCCGAGGAGCGCATTCTCTTCGAGCAGTTCCGCGCGGCTCGTGTTGACAAGCAGCGCCGTCGGCTTCATGCGCAGCAGATCTTCCTGTTTCACGATGCCGCGCGTGTCTTCGTGCAGGCGCAGATGCAGCGAAAGGATGTCGCTCTCTTCGAACAGCGCTTCGCGGCTCGCGGCGATCTCGAAGCCATCGGCGCGCGCGGCTTCGATCGAATGCTCGCGGCCCCATACGAGCACGCGCATGCCGAATGCCTTGCCGTAGCCCGCCACGATCCGGCCGATCTTGCCGTAGCTCCAGATGCCGAGCGTCTGTCCGCGCAGCACCTGGCCGAGCCCGAAGTTCTGCGGCATCGCCGACGTTTTCAGGCCCGACTGCTGCCACGCGCCTTGCTTGAGGTTCGCGACGTACTGCGGAATCCGGCGCTGCGCGGCCATGATGAGCGCCCAGGTGAGTTCCGCGGGCGCAACGGGAGATCCGGTGCCTTCGAGCACGGCAATGCCGCGCTCGGTGCACGCGGCGAGATCGATGTGCGTGCCGGCGCGACCCGTCTGGCTGATCATGCGCAGGTGCGGAAGCTTGTCGAGCAATTGCGAGCTAATGCGCGTGCGCTCGCGAATCAGCACGAGGGCGTCGACTTCGGAAAGGCGGCTGGCCAGTTGGCCGAGTCCGCGCACGGTATTGTTGAAAACCTTGACCTCATGATCGGCGAGCAGTTGAAAGCAGTCGAGCTTGCGGACAGCGTCCTGGTAGTCGTCAAGGATGGCAATTTTCATGGCACGGGGTTCTTGTGTGTCGCACCGTTCGAGGGCGACAGGGTGTTCATCTGGTGGTTATCCCACTATGCAGCGCGCGGCAGGCTGGTATGAATATAAAAATAGAAAGCCATCGCGGCGGGGACGGCTTGCGAATAACCGGTTTCGATTCCCGGAGGTTTTTACCCCCGGTCGTTGCAGGCACCACAGTTGCTGTTGTGGTGCGATGCAGTCCGGTGTTTGCGTTGCCGCGAATTTTGAATTTTTAACAGCTTGTCGGGTTTCGATGCAAGCCGCTTTACAGACGGTTTCGAACCCCAGGTTAAAAAGGCCTTGACGATCTGCCCGACTGCGCGAATCGGCGGTGCATCGATTGCCGCTGTTTTGTTCGTCGCAGTTGCGCCTCTCGCTTGCAGCGTCGAAAGGGCCAAATCCATTTTTGCAGCCCTAAAAACGGAGATAGCTCGATGAGTCACACCGATTTCAGCGCCGAGGCAGCACTGCAGGTGCCTGCCTGGGTCCGCCACCGAAAACTGGTGGAATGGGTTCAGAAGATCGCGGCACACACGCAGCCCGAACGCATCGTCTGGTGCGACGGCTCGCAGGAGGAGTATGACCGTCTGTGCCAGCAGATGGTCGATGCCGGTACGATGCGCAAGCTCAATCCGGCTAAACGGCCCAACTCGTATCTCGCATGCTCGAGTCCGTCCGATGTTGCGCGTGTCGAGGATCGCACCTTCATCTGCACGGCGCGCAAGGAAGATGTCGGCCCGACCAACAACTGGATTGCCCCGGCAGAAATGCACGCGACGCTCGATGGGCTGTTCGAGGGTTCGATGCGCGGCCGCACGATGTACGTGGTGCCGTTTTCGATGGGGCCGCTCGGCTCGCCCATCGCGCATATCGGCGTGGAGTTGTCGGATAGCCCGTACGTGGCCGTGAACATGCGGATCATGACGCGTATGGGCCGCGCCGTGTACGACGTGCTGGGCGAAGAGGGCGCGTTCGTGCCGTGCGTGCACTCGGTCGGCGCGCCGCTCGCAGCAGGGCAGAAGGACGTGCCGTGGCCGTGCAACGACACGAAGTACATCGTCCATTTCCCCGAAACGCGCGAGATCTGGAGCTATGGCTCGGGCTACGGCGGCAATGCGCTGCTCGGCAAGAAGTGTTTCGCGCTGCGCATCGCGTCGACGATGGGCCGCGACGAAGGCTGGCTCGCCGAGCACATGCTGATCCTCGGCGTGCGTTCGCCCGAGGGCCGCAAGTACCACGTCGCGGCGGCGTTTCCGTCCGCGTGCGGCAAGACCAACTTCGCGATGCTGATTCCGCCGCCCGCGTTGAACGGCTGGGAAATCACGACGATCGGCGACGATATCGCCTGGATCAAGCCCGGTCCCGATGGCCGGCTCTACGCGATCAACCCGGAAGCGGGCTACTTCGGCGTGGCGCCGGGCACGAGCGAAAAGACCAACTTCAATGCCATGGCGACGCTCAAGGAGAACGTGATCTTCACGAACGTCGCGTTGACCGACGACGGCGACGTCTGGTGGGAAGGCATGACCGACACGCCGCCCGCGCACCTCATCGACTGGCAAGGCAACGACTGGACGCCTGCCATCGGGAAGGAGACGGGCCGCAAGGCCGCGCATCCGAATGCGCGTTTCACGGCGGCGGCGTCGCAGTGTCCGTCGATCGATGCCGAGTGGGAGAACCCGAAGGGCGTGGCGATCGACGCGTTCGTGTTCGGCGGACGGCGCTCGACCACGGTGCCGCTCGTGACCGAGGCGCGCGACTGGACCGAAGGCGTCTATATGGCGGCGACGATGGGCTCGGAGACGACGGCCGCGGCTGCGGGCCAGCAGGGCGTGGTGCGGCGCGATCCGTTCGCGATGCTGCCGTTCTGCGGCTACAACATGGCGGACTACTTCGGCCACTGGCTCAAGGTCGGCGCGAAGCTCACGCACCTGGGCGCGACCTTGCCGCGCATCTTCTGCGTGAACTGGTTCCGCAAGGGGCCGGACGGCAGGTTCACGTGGCCGGGTTTCGGCGAGAACATGCGGGTGCTGGAGTGGATGGTGCGCCGTATCGAGGGCGAGGCGAGCGGCGGCACGCACGCGTTCGGCGTTTCGCCGCGCTATGAAGACATCAACTGGCGCGGCCTCGACTTTACGCCCGCCCAGTTCGAACAGGTGATTTCGGTCGAAGCCGATGCCTGGCGAGCCGAGCTGGATCTTCACTCTGAGCTGTTCAGGAAGCTCGCCCACGGCTTGCCCGAAGCGCTGCAACGCACGCGGGAAAAGCTGGAGGCGCGCTTCGACGCTTGATTTGTGAGCGCTCACTCACCGCCGGGCCGCCTTCGGGCGGCCCTTTCATTTGGGGCGCAGGGATGCCGGGAGGCAGTGTTGCAGGCCATACAGGAGCTGTTCGCCGCTTGCGGAGCTAATTTGCCGCGGTGCAGGATTTGTTGTGCGTGAAGAAACAATGAACCATTTGGTTACACATTTTTAGTCACAGTCGAAGAAATCCACAAGAAATGTACGTACTTTGGAGCAACTTCTGCACGAATTCAGGAGTCGTAGGAGAATTCGCAGCTCACTCGGCTGGATGGAGCGAGCAGTAATCGGGCAGGAGTCGTCTCATGGATCATTTGCAGTCGATGCGCGTGTTCGTCAAAGTGGCCGACCTTGGCAGTTTTGCCCGGGCCGCCGCCGCGATGGATATCTCGAACGCAGTCGTCACGCGCCACGTCGCCGACCTCGAAAGCCGGCTCGGCACGCGGCTGCTTAACCGTACGACCCGCAGCCTCTCGCTGACCGAATCGGGTCAGGTCTATCTCGAGCGCACGCGCCAGATTCTCGACGAACTCGAAGACGTCGAGCAGATGGTGGTCGCCCGCAATCACGAACCCGTCGGCACGTTGCGCATCGTCGCGCCGGTTGTGTTCGGACTGCACAATCTCGCGCCGGTGCTGCAAACCTACACGCAGCGCTTTCCGCAGGTCGTTCCCGACGTGTCGCTCGTCGACCGCCAGGTCGATCTCGTCGAAGAGGGCTTCGACCTCGGCATCGTCGCCGCACGGCAGATGCGCAGCGCGAGCATCGTCACGCGGCGCCTTACGACCGGCCGCATGACCGTCTGCGCGACGCCCGCGTATCTGGAAAAGCACGGTACGCCCACGCGCCCCGAGCAGTTGATCGATCACCCGTCGCTGTCGTTGCCGTCGGAATACTGGGGCGACGAACGCGTCTTTACGGGGCCGGAGGGCGAAATCCGCGTGCGCCCGGCCAACGTGATCATCGCCAACAACACCGAGATGCTGCGCCAGTTCGCGCTGCTCGGCATGGGCATCGCGGTCCTGCCGAGCTATCTGATCGGCAGCGACATGGCGCGCGGCCGTTTCGTGCGGCTGCTGAGCGAATATCGGCTGCCGCAGATCGAGATCAACATCGCCTACCCGAGCCGCCGTCATCTGCCGGCCAAGGTGCGCACGTTCATCGATCACCTGGTCGAGCATTTCAGCCAGACGCCCAACGGCCAGGCCAGCGAGCAGCCGGCGACGGACGGGCAGGCACAGCCTGCGGCGGCGTCGGCGGCGCGCCACGGCGCGCAATATCCGGCTTCGTCGGACGCGTTCGACGGCTCGGAGCCGCTGCCAGACCTGCTCGACGGCGAGCGGGAGCCGAAGGCAGTGCGTTCGTCGGTGCGAACGCGCACTTCAGCGCTTTCGTCGTTATAAGGCCGACATCTCCGTTCATCGCGCGATAAAAAAGGCGCAGCCTCGTGAGAGGTTGCGCCTTTTGTCTTGGGCTGGCGGTGCGGCGCGCCCGGCGCTGCCGCCGGACGTCGCACGCCGCGCGATCAGGAGCCCGTCTTGCGGGTGGCCGTCTTGCGCGCGGCAGTCTTGCGTGCCGTTGTCGTCGACTTCGCTGCCGCGGTCTTGCGCGCGGGCTTCGCGACGTCCCGCTCTTCGTCGTTGGCCGCCTGCGTCTCGGGTGCTGCCTCGGCGGCGGCTGTCGATTTCTTCGCCGCGCCCTTTGCCGCCGTCTTCGCGCTGGGTTCCTTCTTCTCGAACTCGAAGCCGATCTTACCGTCGCTCTGCTTCACGAGGAACGCCTTGAAGTTGCGGCCCGTACGCGACGACTTGAAGTTCGTGAGCAGATCCGTGCGGCCCTCCGCGAGCAGCTTCGCCATCTGCTCGCGCGTGATTTCCTGCTGGAGGATCACCTTGCCCGAGCGGAAGTCGCAGGTCTTCGGGCTGGCGACCGAATGCTCGCAGACGTAGCTCATGCCGTGCTCGAACACGCGCCCGCCGCATTTCGGGCATGCGCCCACGGCTTCCTGCGCCGAGAAATCGGGCGCTTCGCCGTCTTCGCCGCCCTGATCCTGGCCGAAGTCGAATTCGAGCTTGTAGTTCTTCGTTTCGTCGTCGAAAGAAAGCTTGAGGATCGCCGAGAACGGGCGGCCCATCTTGCTGCGGAAACCGGAAAGCGGGCCGATCGTCTTGTTCTGCAGCAGTTCCTCGACCTCGGGGATCTCGAACTGACGGCCACCCGGAATCTTGGAAATCGAGAACTCGCACTTCGTGCAGGCGAAACGCCGATAGTTTTCCTTCACCTGGGCGCCGCAATTCGGACACGGTGTTTCGAGCGTCGCGTAGTCGCCCGGAATCGTATCGGAGTCGTACTCCTTCGCGCGCTTCACGATGGTCTGCGTCATGCGGGCGATTTCCTGCATGAACGCGTCGCGCTGCAGCTTGCCGCGCTCCATTTGCGAGAGCTTGTATTCCCATTCGCCCGTGAGTTCCGGCGCCGTCAGTTCCTTGACGTCAAGGCCGCGCAAAAGCGTCATGAGCTGGAAGGCCTTCGCGGTCGGGATCAGGTCGCGCCCTTCGCGCACGAGATATTTTTCGCCGAGCAGACCTTCGATGATCGCCGCGCGCGTGGCCGGCGTACCCAGGCCTTTCGCGGCCATCGCCTCGCGCAGTTCGTCGTCCTCGACGAGCTTGCCCGCGCCTTCCATGGCCGAGAGCAGCGTCGCTTCGTTGTAGCGTGCGGGCGGCTTCGTGACCAGTTGATGCGCGGCGACCTTGTCGGTCTTGACCTTCTCGTTCTTCTGCACCTGCACGAGGTTGGCATCGTCGCCGCCCGTGTCGCGGCCATACACCTGGAGCCAGCCTGCCTCGACCAGCACCTTGCCTTCGGTCTTGAAGTGATGCCCCGCGACTTCGGTGATGCGCGTCGTGACGCGATATTCGGCAGCCGGGAAGAACACGGCGAGGAAGCGCTTCACGACGAGGTCGTAGAGCTTCTGCTCCGGCTCGGACAGCGATTTCGGTGCCTGCAGCGTCGGGATGATGGCGAAGTGGTCGCTGATCTTCGAATTGTCGAAGATGCGCTTGTTCGGCTTCACCCAGCCCTTGTCGAGCACCTGTTTCGCATGCGGCAGGTAGTTGTTGCTCTCCTTGAGCATGTCGAGCGTCTGCTTGACGGTATCGAGGTAGTCCTCGGGCAGCGCGCGCGCATCGGTACGCGGGTAGGTGAGCACCTTGTGCTTTTCGTACAGCGCCTGTGCGAGGCCGAGCGTGTTCTTGGCCGAAAAGCCGAAGCGGCTGTTGGCCTCGCGCTGCAGGCTCGTCAGGTCGAAGAGCGCGGGCGAGAGCTGCGTGGAAGGCTTCGATTCCTCGGTGACGGTGCCTTCGCGGCCGTGGCAGGCGGCGACGATCGTTTCGGCGGCCGGCAGGCTCCAGAGGCGCGAGTCGCGCTTTTCCGGGTCGAATTCATCGCGTTTGAATTTCGGGTCGAACCAGCGGCCTTCGTAGAAACCGGCGGCGCAGACGAATTCGGCACGCACTTCCCAGTAGTCGCGCGGCACGAAACGGCGGATTTTCTCTTCACGTTCGACGACGATCGACAGCGTTGGCGTTTGAACGCGACCGACGGTGGTCAGGAAGAAGCCGCCGCCCTTGCTGTTGAAGGCGGTCATGGCCCGCGTGCCGTTGATGCCGACGAGCCAGTCGGCTTCCGAGCGGCAGCGTGCGGCATCGGCGAGCGGCTGCATATCGGAGTCGCTGCGCAGGTGCGTGAAGCCGTCGCGAATGGCGGCGGGCGTCATCGACTGGAGCCAGAGGCGCTGGACCGGCTGCTTCGCCTTCGCGTGCTGCGCGATCAGGCGGAAAATCAGCTCGCCCTCGCGCCCCGCGTCGCATGCGTTGATGAGGCGGTCGACGTCCTTGCGCTTCATCAGCTTCGTGAGCACCTTCAGGCGCGTTTCGCTTTTTGCGATCGGGTTGAGGTCGAAATGCGGCGGGATGACGGGCAGATGCGCGAAGCTCCACTTGCCTCGCTTGACTTCATATTCTTCGGGCGCGGCGATTTCGAGCAAATGGCCGACCGCCGAGGACAAGACGAAATCGTCGTTCTCGTAATACTCGTCATGCTTCGTAAACCCGCCCAAAGCGCGTGCGATGTCGTTCGCGACGGACGGCTTCTCGGCGATGATCAGAGCTTTGGACATGACTTTTATAAGTGGGTGAATCCGGGTTAGTGCGCCTGTGGCCGACGCCGAAGCGGGTCGGTTCTCGGGCCGGTCCTGTAACGACCGCTTTATAGCACAAGGTTCGGCGGCGGCGATTTTCGCATCTTCTCGTTGGCCGCCATCGCCGCTGCTGTTGCTACCGCAGTTGCAACTGCTGTTGACACCGCAGTTGCCACACAAGGCGCCCAATCATAATGGCGCGACGAGCCAGCGGGCAAGCGGGGGACTGATCGGAATCAGGTCATTGTGCGAACGGGCGGGCTGCGGCTCCTGCTCCTGCTGCGGCTCCTGCCCGGGCTTCATGCCTCGGCAAGCGCGGGACGCAGCTTCGGTGCGTCTGTCACGCCCGGCAGCGCCGTGAGATCGGCGAGCATGCGCTCGACCACGGCGCCATGGGGCAGCACGGTGCCGAAAAAGCGCGTTGCAGAGGCATCTTCGATCAGGATCGTCGGGAAGTTCTCCACATCGAGGTCGTCAAAGCGGTCGGCGTGCGTTTCGATGTCGATCCAGGCGAAACAGATGTCCGGGTGCGCGTTGGCGATGCGATCGAACGTCGCCCGATAATCGCGACAGGTGCCGCACCAATCGGCGCACAGGCACGCGACGAACAGCGTATCGCGGTCGGCGACGCGGCTGGCGATCCGGTCGGCATCGGTGTCGAGGTCAAGCGCTGGCATGGTCGTTCCTTGCGTTCTCTTATATATAGAGGCGGTACATTTGGCGCGAATGTAACACGCCGTAGCCAGGGTTTGTTCACGTGAACAGGCCCTGGCGAAGTGCCGCCCTGACGAACCATCCGCCGGGCAGCGAATTCAATTGACCGGAAAGTTCGAGCCGTAGCAACGCGGCTTGCAACGTCGCTTCGCTCAGTTCGGTACGCGCCGCGAGGATTTCAAGCGTGGCGGGCGCGTGGCCGAGCGCGTCGAGCACGTGCAGCGCCTCGGGATCGGGGTTGCCAGGCAATCGTGCGTGGCTGTTTTGCCGGGGGAGTTCGTGCGTGGCCGCGCGCGCCGGTTGCGCGATGTTTTCGCCAACGCTGCGCGTTGCGGATACTGCGGGCGCGGCGGGTGCCGCACGCGCTGCGGGCGGCTGAATGCCGAGCGCTTCGAGCACTTCCTCGGGCGACTCGACGAGTTGCGCGCCTTCCTTGATCAACCGATGGCAGCCGCGCGCAAGCGGTGCGTGAATCGAACCGGGCAGCGCGAAGACATCGCGTCCCATTTCATTGGCGAGCCGTGCCGTGATCAGCGAGCCGGAGCGCATGGCGGCTTCCACGATCACGACGCCTTCCACGAGGGCCGCAATCAGGCGATTGCGCTGCGGAAAATTCGCCGAGCGCGCGGGCGTGCCAAGCGGCCACTCGGAGAGGATCGCGCCACGCTGTGCGATCTGCGCGGCGAGCGTGCGATGCGCGCGCGGGTAGACGAGATCGGCTCCCGTGCCGACAACGGCGGCTGTTCCGCCGCGTTCGTCGAGCGCGCCCCGATGCGCGGCGCCGTCCACGCCGAGCGCGAGCCCGGAGACGACCGTGGCGCCCGCGGCTGCGAATGCGCGTGCAAACCGTGCGGCGTCTTCGAGCGCCTGCGGCGTCGCGCTGCGGCTGCCGACGACGGCGATGCCGCGCGCGTGCAGCAGGCTGAGCCGGCCTTGTACGTAGAGCAGCGGCGGCGGGTCCGGCATCGCGAGGAGCCTCGGCGGATACGCAGGATCGGCGAGCGTAACCAGCGCGTTACCCGGCATTGCGCACCAGGTGTTCAGCGTTTCGAGCCGGTTCGCAAAGCCGGGCGTGGGCGCAGCGACTGCGGCGCGTGCGGCTTCGCTGCCGGCTGCGGCGGCAAGCGTCGCGAACGGCTGGGCCAGCACGTTCTGCGGCAGCCCGAAGGCGGCGAGCAGCGTGCGCAGCGCGGCGGGTTTCAGGCCGCGCGCAGTGGCGAGGCGCAGCCAGGCGGACCGTTCCTCGTCGCAGATCGGCAAGGGTGCGAGCATGGAGAAAACCCCGGTGCCAGGTGGGTTGCAACCTGGCGTGATAAAATTTTCACTATCCGAAATCCAGCGCGGCGCGTCCCTCGATGCGTCGCGCACCTGTGCGGCGGCCTGCGGACTGTGGCGTGGGCAGCGGCCGTTGAATCCGGCCGTTTTGTCCGTATATCCTCTGCGTCCTGCAACGCGCGGGCAAGCTGGCCGAACGGCCAGTCCGCGCGATGCCGCAAGAACCCGGCCCCTCATGGAAACTCCGTAAAACCATGGCTCTACTGAACATCCTTCATTACCCGGACAAGCGTCTGCACAAGATTGCCAGGCGGGTCGAGGTCTTCGACGACCGCATCCGCAAGCTCGTCGCCGATATGGCGGAGACGATGTACGCCGCACCCGGCGTCGGTCTCGCGGCGACGCAGGTGGATGTGCACGAGCGTGTCGTGGTGATCGATGTCTCCGAAACGCACAATGAACTGCGCGTATTCATCAACCCGGAAATCATCTGGTCGAGCAAGGAGCTGGTGGTCCACGAAGAGGGCTGCCTCTCGGTGCCGGGCATCTACGACGACGTCGAGCGCGCGGAGAGCGTGCGCGTGCGTGCGCAAAACGAGAAGGGCGAAACCTACGAAGTGGACTGCGAAGATCTGCTCGCCGTGTGCATCCAGCACGAGATGGATCATCTGATGGGCCGCGTGTTCGTCGAGTACCTCTCGCCGCTCAAGCAGACGCGCATCCGGAACAAGATGAAGAAGCTCGACCGCGCGATGTGAGTTGCGATGTGAGGCGCGTGTGAGGCATTCTCGCCGCGCCGCCGTTCTTTCCTCCTTCTTCCTCCCTCAGCCCGACTTCGAGCGCACATGAGTCACTCCCTTCGCGTCATCTTCGCCGGCACGCCGGAATTCGCCGCCGCGGCGCTCGCAGCGATCCACGAAGCGGGCTTCGCCGTGCCGCTCGTGTTGACCCAGCCCGACCGCCCGGCCGGGCGCGGGATGAAGCTGCAGGCGAGCCCGGTCAAGCGCTACGCGCAGGATCACGGCCTCGCGGTTGCACAGCCCACTTCGCTGCGGCGCGCGGGCAAGTATCCGGAAGAGGCTGCCGCCGCACTGGACCTGCTGCACGCGACGCCGCACGACGTCATGGTGGTCGCCGCGTACGGGCTGATCCTGCCGCAGGAAGTGCTGGATATTGCGCCGCACGGCTGCATCAACATCCACGCCTCGCTCTTGCCGCGCTGGCGCGGCGCCGCGCCGATCCACCGCGCGATCGAAGCGGGCGACGCCGAAACCGGCATCACGCTCATGCAGATGGACGCGGGCCTCGACACCGGCGCGATGATCTCTGAGGCGCGCACGCCGATCACCCCCACCGACACGACCGCAACACTGCACGACCGGCTTGCGCAACAGGGCGCGAAGCTGATCGTCGAGGCGCTCGTGGGGCTGGAGCGCAGCGGCAATCTGCCGGCTACGCCGCAGCCGGCAGAGGGCGCGAACTACGCCGCAAAGATCGGCAAGCAAGAAGCCGCGCTCGACTGGCGGCGTCCGGCCGACGCGCTCGTGCGCCAGATCCGTGCGTTTGACCCGTTTCCCGGCGGCGCCGCGACGCTGGACGGTGCGCAGGTGAAGCTATGGGCCGCCGAACCGGCCGATGGCGCCCGGGTTCCCGCCGGCGCCGCGCCGGGCCAGATCCTCGACGTCACGCCCGCTGGCGTGGTCGTGGCGTGCGGCGAAGGCGCGTTGCGCGTGACGCAACTGCAGAAACCTGGCGGCAAGCGCCTTCCCGCGCGCGAATTTCTGGCGGGTATGCCGCTCGTCGCGGGACAGCGCTTTCAACTGCCGCATACGTCCGATACGTCCGATACACCCAACACGCCTGCAGTCTGAGCGACGAAGCACTGGCGCGCCAGTCGTCCATTCGGCCAGGTGCCGCGCATGATCCGATGCGCGTTAGAATCGGTCCAGCCTGATTCGTATTTCCTGAGGACGCCATGTTCGGCATTACCCACTTTGGCTTTTTCTGCGTCGCCGTCTTTTTGCTCAACGTGACGCCTGGCCCGGATACCGCTTACATCGTCGGCCGCAGCGTCGCGCAAGGGCGCAGCGCCGGGCTCGTCTCGGCGCTCGGCATTTCCGCCGGGTGCTGCGTGCATTCGCTCGCATGCGCGTTCGGCCTGACCGCGCTGCTTGCCGCGTCGGCTACCGCGTTCACCGTCGTCAAGTTCGTCGGCGCGGTGTATCTCGTCTATCTCGGTGTGCGGCTGATTTTCACGAAGGCCGCGCCCGCGTCTGTCGAAGCCGATGCCGCGCCGCGCGCGAGCGCGCCGCGTCCGCTGCGCCAGCTCTTTCTGCAGGGCTTCTGGACCAACGTCCTCAACCCCAAGGTGGTGCTGTTCTTCGTTTCGTTCTTCCCCCAGTTCGTGACCGCCACCAGTTCGCACAAGGCGCTCGCGTTTCTCGCGCTCGGCGTCGTGTTCGTGTTGATGAGCACGGTCTGGAACAGCTTTGTCGCCTGGATCGCGGGCAGCGTCACGCGGCGCTTCTCCGGCAAGCCGGGCGTGAAGCGGTGGCTGGACCGCACGGTCGGCTCGGCGTTCGTCGGACTTGGCGTGAAGCTCGCCACCGCTTCCCGGTAACGTTGAATTTTTCGCATCCACCCATAAATTACAAATCGCATACAATGCGTTCGCTGCCGGCGTGCGGCGCGCGTTAAACGATTTGATTCCCGTTTTGGGTGAAGGAGCACAGCAATGTTCAACTGGGTCAAAACCGCGATGTTGATGGCTGCGATTACGGCCCTCTTTATCGCGATCGGTGGGATGGTCGGCGGTCAACGAGGGATGATGTTCGCGTTCGTCGTGGCGCTCGGCATGAACTTCTTCTCGTACTGGTTCTCGGACAAGATGGTCCTGCGCATGTACAACGCGCAGGAAGTGGACGAGACCACGGCGCCGCAGTTCTACCGCATGGTTCGGGATCTTTCCACGCGCGCCGGGCTGCCGATGCCGCGCGTCTACCTGATCAACGAAAACGCGCCGAACGCATTTGCCACAGGTCGCAATCCGGAGCATGCGGCGGTCGCGGCGACCACCGGCATCCTGCGCGTGCTCTCCGAGCGCGAGATGCGCGGCGTGATGGCGCACGAACTCGCGCACGTGAAGCATCGCGACATCCTCATTTCAACGATTTCCGCCACGATGGCCGGTGCGATTTCGGCGCTTGCGAACTTTGCGATGTTCTTCGGCGGCCGCGACGAAAACGGCCGCCCGGCGAATCCGGTCGCGAGCATCGCCGTGGCGCTCCTCGCGCCTATCGCGGGCGCGCTGATCCAGATGGCGATTTCGCGTGCGCGCGAATTCGAGGCCGACCGCGGCGGCGCGCAAATTTCGGGCGATCCGCAGGCGCTCGCGTCCGCGCTCGACAAGATCCATCGCTACGCGCAGGGCGTCCCGTTCGCGGCGGCGGAGGAGCATCCCGCAACCGCGCAGATGATGATCATGAATCCGCTCTCGGGCGGCGCTGTCGCGAACCTGTTTTCGACGCACCCGCCCACCGAGGAGCGCATCCGCAGATTGATGGACATGGCGGCAGGCAAGACCTGACAGAAATCCGCTGCTCCGAAAAACGCCTCTCCGGAGGTGTTTTTTTTGCCTTTCGCACGCCGCAGGCGTGCAGCGCGCGTTCAGGCGCGGGCGGCCCGTGCCGGGCCGCATCCACGGGCGTAGCGCTCACGCCACGCTACAATGCGTCGTTTGTGCCGCGCGTCTTTCGCGGCCTGCTTCCGGTTTTTCCATGACATCCAGCTCGTCCCGGCGGTCCGCCGCCCCGTCCCGCAACCCACGTCCTGGCGCTCAGGCACACAAGCCTCGTGCCGCGACCGGCCGTCAGGCCGTGCATCTGGCACCTGATTCGCTCGGCTTCGCGCTCGATCAGGCCGCGCAGGCCGTCGGCGCGGTGCGCGCGGGCGCGGCGCTGCCCGCGGCACTCACGAGCGTGTTCGCCGCCTTGCCCGCCGATTCGGCGACGCTCGCGCGCGGGGCCGTGCAGGACATCGCCTACCGGACGATGCGGCGTCTGGGCCTTGTAGACTGGCTCTTGCGGCAGCGTGTGAGCAAGGCGCCGCCGCAGCCGGTCGCGAACCTGATGGCGTGCGCGCTGGCGCTGCTCGTCGACGACGCAGCGAAGGCGGCCTACGCGCCGTTTACGGTCGTCGACCAGGCGGTTCGCACGGTGGGCGCGCACCGCGAAATGGCTTTCGCGAAGGGGCTCGTCAACGCCGTGCTGCGCGGTTTTCTGCGCGAACGCGAGGCATTGCTGGCTGCGGCGCGCGCCGACGAGGTCGCGCACTGGAACTATCCGCAATGGTGGATCGATGCGACGCGCGCTGCGTGGCCGGGCGAATGGCAGGCCATTCTCGCCGCAGGCAACACGCACGGCCCGCTCACGCTGCGCGTGAACGCGCGCCGCACGACCGTCACCGATTACCTCGTGCGCCTTCAGGCGGCGAACATCGACGCCGTGCAGATCGGCGACCATGCCGTGCGCCTTGCCGCGCCGCTGCCGGTCGATCGCATTCCGGGCTTCATGGCGGGCGACGTTTCGGTGCAGGACGCGGGCGCGCAAGTCGCGGCGCAACGCATGGGCGTGCGCGACGGCATGCGTGTGCTCGACGCCTGCGCGGCGCCGGGCGGCAAGAGCGGCCATCTGCTCGAACTGGCCGACATCGATCTGATCGCGCTCGAAAGCGACGCCGCGCGCGCTGCGCGCATCGGGGAAAATTTCGAGCGGCTCGGTTTCGCCCAGGACGATCCCGCGCACCCGCTGCGGCGTGCGCAGGTCGTGATCGGCGATGCGGGCGAGACCGCCGCCTGGTACGACGGCCAGCCCTTCGACCGCATTCTGGCCGACGTGCCGTGTTCGGCGTCGGGCATCGTCCGGCGTCACCCCGATATCCGCTGGTTGCGTCGCCAGGGCGACATCGCGGCGCTCGCCAGGGAGCAGCGGCGCATCGTCGCGGCGCTGTGGCCGCTCCTGAAGCCGGGCGGCGAATTGCTCTACGTGACCTGCTCGATCTTCCCCGAGGAAGGCGAAGCCGCGGCGCGCTGGTTTGAAAGCAGCTACCCGGATGCGGTACGATTGGACGCGCCGGGGCAACTGTTGCCGACGGCCGGGCATGCGCCGTCCGGGGAGGCTGACGGTGAGGTTGACAACGGTGCAGCCAACAAGGCGCAGCCTGACGCGGCCGGAAACGATGCGGATAACGCCGACGTTCCCCGCCGCACCGCCGATCACGACGGATTCTTCTACGCGCGCTTTCAGAAACGGTGATCATTAAACGCTTCTTCCCGCTGCGGCTCGCGGCTCTGATCTGGTTCGTGCTGGCCGCCGGCTTTATCGCCGCGACGCCGGCGCGCGCCGATTCGATTTCGGTGCAGCGCGCGTCGCTGCAGGCTGACGGCAACGGCTGGAACCTCGACGCCCGTTTCAACTTCGACCTGAACAGCAGTCTGGAAGACGCGGTCAACAAAGGCATTCCGCTCTACTTCACGACCGATTTCGAACTCTCTCGCGCGCGCTGGTACTGGTTCGACGAGAGGCCCGTGAGCGTGTCGCAGAGCATCCGGCTGTCGTTCCAGCCGCTCACGCGCGAATACCGCGTCTCGACCGGCGGCCTGCAGCTCGGCTTTCCGACGCTCGCCGAGGCGCTCGCCGTCGTCAAGCATGTGACCTCGTGGCATGTGTTCGACCGCAGCGACGTGAGCGCGGACGAAACCTACACGGCTTCGGTGCGCATGCAGCTCGACGTGGCGCTCATGCCCAAGCCGTTCCAGATCGACGCGGTCAACAACCGCGACTGGAATCTCGCCTCCGACTGGAAGCGCTTTAACTTCACGGTGACCGAACGTGCTAGGTAAAGTGCGCCGCGCCACCAGCGTCAGCAGCATTGTCCTCAGGCTGCTCGTATCCACCGTCGCGTTCACCGCGACGCTGCTGCTCGTGCTGCTCGCCGCCGCGAGCGCGAACACCGAATTCTTCGATCGCTATTACGGCTGGCTCTACGCGGCCAACTTCGTCGTCGCGCTGATTTTCATGTCGGTGGTGACGGCGCTCGTGATTGTGATCGTCGTGCGCCTGAGGCGCGGCAAATTCGGCACACGGCTGCTCGCGAAGCTCGCGTTCTTCTTCGCGCTCGTCGGCGTCGTGCCGGGCGGCATCATCTACATCGTTTCGTATCAGTTCGTGTCGCGCTCCATTGAATCGTGGTTCGACGTGAACGTCGAAACCGCGCTCACCGCGGGCCTGAACCTCGGGCGCGGCATGCTCGATGCGTCGCTCTCCGATCTGCAGACCAAGGCGCGTCTCATGGCCGAGCAGATCGCGAGCGCCGACTCCACGGGCACGACGCTCACGCTTTTGCGCACGCGCGACCAGTTCGGCGTGCAGGATGCGACGATCGTCACGCCGGTGGTGCGCAGCATGTCGGGCGCGGCGCCGGACCTGCGGGTCGTCGCGCAGGCGTCGAGCAACCTGTCGTCGCTGGTGCCCGCCGGCCTGCCCACGCAGTTCATGATCGAGCGGGCGCGCGAGGGCGGCTACGCGGCGATCGAAGGCGAAGTGGACGGCGATCCGCAAGATCACGGTTCGAAGGGCCCGCTGCGGCTGCGCGTCGTGACGCGCATTCCCGACGCGAACACCACGGACCTGCAGCCCACCGAACGCTTCCTGCAACTCGAACAGCCGGTGCCCGCCGCGCTCGCGCGCAACGCCGACGCCGTGCAGCGCGCGTATCGCGAGTACCAGGAGAAGGCGCTCGGGCGCACGGGCTTGCGCAAGATGTACATCGGCACGCTGACGCTCGCGCTCTTTCTCGCCACGTTCGTCGCGATGATGCTCGCGCTCGCGCTCGGCAACCAGCTTGCGCGGCCGCTGTTCCTGCTCGCCCAGGGCACGAAGGAAGTGACCGAGGGCGACTACACGCCGAAGCGCGAAATCAAGTCGCGCGACGAACTGGGCTTCCTCACGCAGTCGTTCAACGCGATGACGCGCCAGCTATCGGAAGCGCGCGCGGCCGTCGAGAAGAACCGCGTCGCGCTCGAACATTCGAAGGCGTACCTCGAAAGCATTCTCGCGAACCTCACGGCGGGCGTGTTCGTGTTCGACCGCCAGTTCCGGCTGACCACGGCGAATCCGGGCGCGGAGCGCATCTTCCGCCAGCCGTTCGAGACGCAACTGGGCGTGCAGCTCGAACACATCGGCGTGCTGGCCGAATTCGGCGCCATGGCGCGCAAGGCGTTCGCCGATCAGGAAGCCGCGAGCAGCGACGGCGAACAGGCGCGCGGCCACTGGCAGCAGCAGTTCTCCGTGCCGATTCCCGGCGAAACCGATCCGCTCACGCTGCTCGTGCGCGGCGCGCGCCTCGTTGCGGGCACGGGAACGGGGACGGGCGCCGAGGCGGGCAACCCGCAGACGGCGGGCTATGTGGTCGTGTTCGACGACATCTCGGACGTGATCTCGGCGCAGCGCTCGGTCGCGTGGGGCGAAGTCGCGCGGCGTCTCGCGCACGAGATCAAGAACCCGCTCACGCCGATCCAGCTGTCGGCGGAACGCCTGCAGATGAAGCTCTCCGACAAGCTCTCGCCGACCGATGCCGACGTGCTCAAGCGCGGCGCGACGACGATCGTGAACCAGGTCGCGGCGATGAAGCAGATGGTCGACGATTTCCGCGACTATGCGCGCACGCCGCCGGCGGTGCTGTCGAGCCTTCAGCTCAACGATCTGGTGAGCGAAGTGCTGACGCTCTACGGCGTGGAGGAGGGCAAGAGCGCGCTGAAGGTGGAGTTGTCGGCGCTGCCGGTGATCCGCGGCGACGCGACGCAATTGCGCCAGGTGATCCACAACCTGTTGCAGAATGCGCAGGACGCGGTCGCCGACACGCCGAACCCGCATGTGACGCTCGAAACGCGGGCCGTAGAATACGGGGATCCGGACGCGGACGGCCGCTCGCGCGTCGCCGTGCGCCTCACGATATCGGACAACGGACCGGGATTCCCGGCGCGCATCCTCACACGCGCGTTCGAACCCTATGTGACGACCAAAGCCAAGGGGACCGGACTCGGGCTTGCGATGGTCAAGAAGATCGTCGATGAGCACGGCGCGCGCATCGACATCCGCAACCGCATGAAGACGGGCGATGTGATCGAAGGCGCGCAGATCTCGATTCTCTTTCTCCAGCTGGCAGACGACGCCGCGACGCCGGAATCCGGCGAGCGGCGCTCGCGTGCCGCAGCCGGGCAGGGAACAAAAGCAACAGTGCAGACAAGGGCAGCGTAAATGGCAACCATCCTGGTGGTAGACGATGAAATGGGGATCCGGGAACTGCTCTCGGAGATCCTGAGCGACGAGGGACACGTCGTGGAGCTGGCGGAGAACGCGCAGGAGGCGCGCGAATTCCGCCTGCGCCAGGTGCCTGACCTGGTCCTGCTCGATATCTGGATGCCGGACACCGATGGCGTCACGCTGCTCAAGGAGTGGGCGGCGCAGATGCTCCTGACGATGCCGGTCATCATGATGTCCGGGCACGCGACGATCGACACCGCCGTCGAGGCGACGAAGATCGGCGCGCTGAATTTCCTCGAGAAGCCGATCGCGCTGCAAAAACTGCTGAAGGCCGTCGAGCAGGGACTCGCGCGCGGCACGGCGGCGCCCGTGCTCGCGCAGGCGGGCGGCAAGCCCGCGGCGGGCGGCACGGCGGCGGTGGCCTCGGCGGCGGCGCTGCCGATGCTCGTGGCCGATGGCGTGCAGGGCGTGGCGCCTGCCGCGCAGATGGCGTCGATTTCGTTCGACATCCCGCTGCGCGACGCGCGCGACGCCTTCGAGCGCGCCTACTTCGAATACCACCTCGCGCGCGAGAACGGCAGCATGACGCGCGTGGCGGAAAAAACCGGGCTCGAGCGCACGCACCTGTATCGCAAGCTCAAGCAGCTCGGCGTGGATCTCGGCAAGAGCAAAGGCGAATGAACTTCATCGGCCAGTTTTGAGAAGGGCTTGCGTTGGGCTGCGAGCCTCGCTATAATCTGCGTTCTTCGTTGGCCCGGTAGCTCAGTTGGTAGAGCAGCGGATTGAAAATCCGCGTGTCGATGGTTCGATTCCGTCCCAGGCCACCAGAATTGCAGCCCCAGGAGATCGCACGATTCCTGGGGCTTTTTCGTTGTTCTGCTGTTCTGTCGCGCCGATGCGGCAGCCAGCCAGCCGTATGCGCCGGGCGCCGATCCTCCCGCGAAGGGCCTGGGCCTATACTGCATTAGCTGCATGAGCCGGCACCGCATGAACCGGTACGGCCCCGGGCTACCTGCGGCACGGCGGCGGCGTTCGCGACGCTGTGCGGGAACCTCACACACGGAGTTTCACGGTGACTCGAACAGACGCCAAGACCGGCGCACTCGTGCTGTTTTCCGGCGGCCAGGACTCGGCCACGTGCCTCGCCTGGGCGCTCGACCGCTACGACACTGTCGAGACGCTCGGCTTCGATTACGGCCAGCGCCATCGCGTGGAACTGGCGTGCCGCGAGGGCTTTCGCTCGGCGATTGCGCGTGCGTTCCCCGCGTGGGCCGGACGTCTGGGCGAAGATCACATGGTCGACCTCTCGGTGCTCGGTTCGATCAGCGACACCGCCATGACGCGCGAGATCGAGATCGAAACTGCCGCGAGCGGCCTGCCGAACACGTTCGTGCCGGGCCGCAACCTGATGTTCATGACGATCGCCGCGGCGATTGCCTATCGGCGCGGGCTCAAGGTGCTGGTCGGCGGCATGTGCGAAACCGATTTTTCGGGCTATCCCGACTGCCGCGACGACACCATGAAGGCGCTGCAGGTCGCACTGAACCTCGGCATGGACAGCCGCTTCGTGCTCGAAACGCCGCTGATGTGGCTCGACAAGGCCGACACCTGGCGTCTTGCCGAGCAACTGGGCGGCAAGGAACTCGTGGAGCTGGTGCGCGTCGAGACACATACGTGCTATCTCGGCGAGCGCGCCGAACTGAACGCATGGGGCTTCGGCTGCGGCGAATGCCCGGCCTGCAAGCTGCGCAAGCGCGGTTACGAAGCGTATCTCGCGGGCGAGAAGGTTACCGAAGCGCCGCTTTGAGGCCCCCGGCGTATGCAGGCAGACTCGGAAGCAGACTCGGGCAGCCGACTCAACCCGATCCAGGATCAGGCAGCAGCATGACTTACGCGGTAAAGGAAATTTTCTACACATTGCAGGGCGAAGGCGCGAATGCCGGGCGCCCGGCCGTGTTTTGCCGGTTCGCCGGCTGCAACCTGTGGTCGGGCCGTGAAGAGGACCGGGCCACTGCCGTGTGCCGGTTCTGCGATACGGACTTCGTCGGCACCGATGGCGAGAACGGCGGCAAGTACCCGCTCGCCGAAGAACTGGCTGCGAAAATCGCGTCGCTGTGGCCCGAGGGCGAAGGCAACCGCTTCGTCGTGTGCACGGGAGGTGAGCCGATGCTGCAGATCGACCAGCCGTTCGTCGACGCGCTGCATGCCGCGGGCTTCGAAATGGCCATCGAAACGAACGGTTCGCTGCCGGTGCTCGATTCGATCGACTGGGTGTGCGTGAGCCCGAAGGCCGATGCGCCGCTCGTCGTCACGAAGGGCAACGAGCTGAAGGTCGTGGTGCCGCAGGACAACCAGCGCCTCGCCGACTATGCAAAGCTCGACTTCGAGTATTTTCTCGTGCAGCCGATGGACGGCCCGTCGCGCGACCTGAACACGAAACTGGCCATCGACTGGTGCAAGCGCCATCCGCAGTGGCGCCTCTCGATGCAGACTCACAAGTACCTGAACATTCCCTGACGCGCCGTGCTGACGATCACCCGAAAACTCGAATTCGATGCGGGCCACCGCATCCCCGACCACCGCAGCCAGTGCCGCAACCTGCACGGCCATCGCTATGTGCTCGAAGTCACGCTGCAGGGCGACACGGTCGAGGCCGAAGGCGCGCCCGACCGCGGCATGGTGATGGATTTCGCGGACGTGAAGGCGCTCGCGAACCAGCATCTCGTCGACCGCTGGGATCACGCGTTTCTCGTCTATGAAGGCGACACGCAGGTGCGCGGGTTCCTCGACACGCTGCCGGGCCACAAGACCGTCGTGGTCGACCGCATTCCGACCGTCGAGAATCTCGCGGCGCTTGCGTTCGAGATCCTCGCGAACGTCTACGACGCCCACTACGGCGTGAACCTCCAGCTCCATAAAGTGCGTCTCTACGAGACGCCGAACTGCTGGGCTGAAGTCGTCCGCGACTAAGTCCGCCGCCAGGTCCACTGCCAGGTCCACCACCAAGCCGCGCGCACGCGCAGCCCGCTTCCAGGCAGCATGCTCCCGCGCGCGCCGTCACCGGCGCGCGCACGCCCTTCCCCGTGTCTGTCGATGCCTCGCCGCACCGGGTTTTCCGCCCGATGGCGGTGTTTATTGTCGCTGTATCATCATTGCAGCAAGGCCGCGCACCTTCCGCGCGGACGGACAACATAAACATAGCGAGACATGCCGGTTGCGGCGCCGCCGGGCCACACGCCCGGACACGATGCGCGCGGCTCGCGGCCTCGCCGGGAGCACGGCGATGAGCACCTTCACCAATCCCCTGAAAGAACGTTTGAGAGAGGCCGGGCCGCTCTACGGCCTGTGGCTGTCGATGGGCAGCGAAACCGCCGCCGAGGCGCTCGCGCACGCCGGATTCGACTGGCTGCTGATCGACATGGAGCACGCGCCCAACGACAGCGCGGATACGGTCGCCCAGCTGCGCGCGATTGCCGCCGCCCATCTGCCGACCGAGCCGGTCGTGCGCCTGCCCACCAGCGAGCCGTGGCTCGTCAAACGCGTGCTCGACGCGGGTGCGCGCACCGTGATGTTTCCCAACATCGGCACCGCCGAGGAAGCCGCGCATGCCGTGAGCCTCACGCAGTATCCGGACGACCGCACGCCCGATGGACGGCGCGGCGTGGCGGGCGTCGTGCGCGCGGCTGCGTACGGCATGCGGCGCGACTACCTGCACGGCGCGAATGCGCAGATCGCGTGCATCGTCCAGATCGAATCGGCGCAGGCGCTGGGTGAGGTGGAGAAGATCGCGGCGACGCTGGGCGTCGATTGCCTGTTCGCCGGTCCCGCCGATCTGGCCGCGAGCCTTGGCCATCTGGGCGACTCGAAGCATCCCGATGTCAACGCGGCGATGCTGCGCATCGTCACTGCGGCGCGGAACGCGGGCGTGGCCTCGGGCATCTTCGCGATGGATGCGGCGCAGGCGAAGCAGTACCGCGACATGGGCTTCAGCTTCATTGCGCTTGCCGCCGATGTGATCTGGCTTGTGCGCGCGACGCGGCAGGCGCTCCAGGAGGCGAGATCATGAGGCGCAATATAGGGGCGACTGCGGGAACGACGGCGGGGAAGGCTGCGAGGACGGCGGCGCGCGCGGCAGCCGGGCTTTTTGCCGCGGCTGTTGCGGCGGCGTGCTTTGCAGCCGGACCCTCAGTCGGACCCGCGGCCGGACCCGCCATCGGCGCGGCCGGTGCGACGGGCGCGGGTGCGCAGTCGGATCCGCAGACGGCCAATGCCGTCGCCGATTACAACGCGGGCAACCTGAGCGCCGCGCTGACCGAGTTTCGCGCGGCGGCTGAGCGCGGCAACCGTCTCGCGGAATTCGACTACGCGATGATGCTGCTGAACGGCGAAGGCGGCGCGACGGACGTCGGCGAGGGCCGCCGGTGGCTGCGCAAGGCCGCCGACGCGAACATGTCGCATGCCCAGTACGTCTACGGGAAGATGTACGACGACGGCGACTTCGTCGAACGCGATCCGGCGCAGGCGCACCCATGGTTCCTGAAGGCGGCGAAGCAGGGCCACGTGCAGGCCGAGCTTGCGCTGGCGAACCAGTACCTCGACGGACGCGGCACGACGCGCAACAACAAGCAGGCGTTCTACTGGTACAAGAAGGCGGCTGAAGGCGGCGACATGACGGCGCAATACGTGACCGGCTCGTTCTACGAGCACGGCGGCGACGGCGTGCCGAAAAACCTCAACGTCGCGCGCGCGTACTACGCGGCGGCGGCGGCGCAGGGCGACCGGGTAGCGTTGCTCAAGTACCGGCAGTTGAGTTCGCAGTTGATGAAGTCTGCGCCTGGCGCGACGCCGCAGTAGTCAAAACACCGGCAACGCACCGGCAAAGCAGAGCAAAAGCGCGGCGCGCCGCCGCGAACACCCGGCGCGCCGTGTTTCGCCCAAGCTAGCTCTGCATGAGCCGCTTCTGGCGGCCGACGCTCATGATCAGTCCGATCGCGATGCCGAGCGTCGTGAGCGCGGTTCCGCCGTAGCTCATGAACGGCAGCGGCACGCCCACCACGGGCAGGATGCCGCTCACCATCCCGATGTTCACGAACGCGTAGGTGAAGAAGGCCATCGTCAGCGATCCGGCCAATAATCGCCCGAACAGCGTGGCGCCATTCGCGGCGATATAGAGCCCGCGCGCGATCAGGCACATATAGAGCGTGAGCAGCACGAGTCCGCCCGCCATGCCGAATTCCTCGGAGAACACCGCGAAAATGAAGTCGGTGTGCTTTTCGGGGATGAACTCGAGGTGCGACTGCGTGCCCTTCAGCCAGCCCTTGCCGAGCGGCCCGCCCGAGCCGATCGCGATCACGGCCTGAATGGTGTGGAAGCCCTTGCCGAGCGGATCGGATGTCGGGTCGAGCAGCGTGCAGATGCGGTGCTTCTGATAGTCGTGCAGGAGCGGCCAGTTCACCTGCGGCTGGCAGATCTTGTCCTGAAAGACGGCAATCGATGCGACGGCGATCACGCACGCGATCAGCACCGGCACGATCAGCTTGAACGACAGCCCCGCGAAGTAGATCACGAAGAAGCCGGCCGCGAACACGAGCACGGCGGTGCCGAGGTCGGGCTGCTTGGCGATCAGGCCGACCGGCACGAGCAGGATGATGAAGCCGACGAGAAAGTCGTACCAGCGCGTCACGCCTTCGCGGCGCTGGTAATACCAGGCGAGCATGAGCGGCGTGGCGATCTTGAGGATTTCCGATGGCTGGATCACGACGCCCACGTTGATCCAGCGCTTCGCGCCCTTGCGCGTGAGGCCGAACATCGCCACCGCTATCAGCAGCGCGATGCCGAATGTGTACATGGGCACGGCGAAGCGCATCAGCGTCGTGGGCGGCACGTTCGCGAGCACCCACATCACGACGAAGGTCAGCATGATGTTGCGCAGCTGGTCCTCGACGCGGCCCGGTACGTCGAGGCTCGCGCTGTACAGCGTCACGATGCCCACGCACAGCAGCAGGAACACGGTGAGCGCCAGCGGCCGGTCGAAGCCGATGAACATCTTGCGGATCGTGTCGAACACCGCGCGCTTGTCGATCTTGTCGAACTGGAACATGGGCATGGCGGATTCCTTACTCGTCGATGCCGGCTGCGGGGGACGGCTGCGCCGGCTGGCCGTCGTTGCGCGAGGGCGCGAGGGCGGCCGTGTCCGGCGCGCTCGCGGGGCGCGACGGGCGGCGGTGCGGCTCGCCCCGGCGCGGCGCGGATGCGGCCCCCAAAGCGGCACCCGAAGCCGCGCTGGCGGGCGCTGCCGCCGCTGCCGCCGCTGCCGCAGCAGCCGACGCAGCAGCCGACGCGGCAGCCGCAGCCGAAGCCGCGCCGGGAACCGGCAGCGGCTTGAACCCGGCGGCGACCTTCACCGGCTGGGTATCGGAGGTTTCCTGCGGCGCGCCGATCACGGGCTCGGACGCATCCTGCGCGGCGGACGCCGCTGCGGCCACCGCGGCTTGCAGGACGCCCGGCTTCTGGCGGTCGAGGAGGTAGTAATCGAGCACGCGGCGCGCGATCGGGCCTGCGGCCTGCGCGCCCCAGCCGCCGTTCTCGACGATCAGCGCAACCGCGATCTTCGGCTTGTCGGCCGGCGCGAACGCGATGAAGAGCGCGTGGTCGCGCAGATGCTCGGCGAGGGCATGCGCCTGATATTTCGCGCCCTGCAGCGAGAACACCTGCGCCGTGCCGGTCTTGCCCGCTGACGTGTACGGCGCGTTCGCGAAGATCTGGTACGCGGTGCCCGACGGGTTCATCGTCACGCCTTCCATGCCGCGCTTCACGACGTCGATGTCCGCTTGCGACACGTTCAGGCGAGCGCTTTCGTGCGGCACCGTGAGGTGCACTTCGCGCGTGATCGGATTCTCGATTTCCTTCACGAGGTGCGGCTTCATGACGATGCCGTTGTCGGCGAGCGTCGCGGTCGCGTGCGCGATCTGCAGGATCGTGAACGAGTTGTAGCCCTGGCCGATGCCGAGGCTGACCGTCTCGCCCTCGTACCAGCGCTGCTGCTCGGGCTTGCGGTAGGCCTTGCGCTTCCACTCGGTCGACGGCAGGATGCCGCGCGCCTCGCCCGCGATATCGATGCCCGTGATCTGGCCAAAGCCGAGCGGCTTCATGAAGTTGGCGATGTTGTCGACGCCGAGATCGTGCGCGAGCATGAAGAAGTAGGTGTCGTTCGACACCATGATCGCGCGGTTCATGTCGATCCAGCCCTGGCCGGATCGCACGTCGTTGTTGAAGCGGTGGCCACCGAACATGTAGTAGCCCGGATCCTGGAAGCCCCATTCCGGCGTGCGCTTGTGCAGCGTGAGCGCCGCGAGCGCCATGAACGGCTTGTAGGTCGAGCCGGGCGGATAGGTGCCGTGCAGCGGCCGGTTGAGCAGCGGGTGATCGGGCGAGTTGTTGAGCTCGTCCCAGGTCTGCTGGTCGATGCCGTCGACAAACGCGTTTGGATCGAAGCTCGGCGCGGAAACGAACGCGAGGATGTCGCCGGTCGCCGGCTCGATTGCCACGAGCGCGCCGCGCCGGCCCGCGAACGACTGCTCGGCGATCTGCTGCAGGCCGATGTCGATCGACAGCCGCAGGTTGTTGCCCGGCGTCGACTGGGTGCGCGAGAGCGTGCGCACGGGGCGCCCGCCCGCCGTGACTTCGACTTCCTCGAAACCGGTCAGTCCGTGCAGTTCGGTTTCGTAGCTCTGCTCGACACCGATCTTGCCGATGTAGTCGGTGCCCTTGTAGTTGTTCGCGTCGCGGCGCGGATCGTAGTGCTCGGGATCGCTGTTGTTCTGGTCGCTGGCGTCGTCGATGCGCTCCTGGTCGCGCTGCGAGATGCGGCCGATATAGCCGATCACGTGCGCGGCCGTCTGGCCGAGCGGGTACTGGCGGAACAGGCGCGCGCGCACTTCCACGCCGGGGAAGCGGAAGCGCTGCGCGGTGAAGCGCGCGACTTCGTCGTCGGTGAGGCGGGTGCGGATCGGCAGGCTCTCGAAGTTCTTCGAGTCTTCAAGCAGCTTCTTGAAGCGGCGGCGGTCGCGCGGGTCGATCGGAATCACCGTCGAGAGCTGGTCGATCGTGTTGTCGAGCGTGTCGGTCAGCTTCGAGGGCGTGATTTCGAGCGTGTAGGCCGAGTAGTTCCTGGCGAGCACGACGCCGTTGCGGTCGGTGATGATGCCGCGGTTCGGCACGATCGGCGCGACGGAGATGCGGTTTTCGTCGGCCTGCAGCGAATATTTGCTGTGGTTCCAGACCTGCAGCCAGAGGAAACGGGTCGCGATCAGCCCGAAGCAGACGAACACGAACAGTCCCGCCGCGCCAACGCGCAGGCGGAACTTCAGAATCTGTCTCTGGGTGTCCTTGAATTCGGTCATGCGATGGGTCCGGCCCGCGTGCGCCGCTCAGATGGGCCGCGTGTCGTCGGGATCGACGGGGCGGCGCTGCGGCAGGAGGAGCACGATGCTCGCAACGGGCCACAGCACGGCGGCGACGAAACCGCTCAAGAGGTAATCCCAGCCGGGAAACGATGCGCCCATCAAGAGGCGGATCACGAACGGCACGACCTGCGTGCCGACCAGCATCGGCATCACGGCGAAAACCTGCACGCCGAGCGACATCCACAGGACGCGGCGGTGAATCGTGATCGCGCCGTACGACAGCAGCGTGTACGCGAGCGCGTGTTCGCCGAGCAGGCTGGCGTTATGCACGTCCATCATGAGGCCGAGGCAGAACGCGAGGCCCATGCCGACCTTGCGCGGCTGGTGGATGTTCCAGAACAGCAGCACGAGCGCGACGAAGTCGGGCACGCCCGGCAGTTTGCCCCACGGCAGCAGGTTCAGCAGGAACGCGGCGGCGAGGCTGAACGCGATGAAGTACGGGTTGACCGGCTGCAGGATGTATTGCGGACGCGGCATCACGGATGCTCCGGCGCGGCGGCGGGCGCCACGCTGTGCTGCGCGGAACGGGCCGTTGGTTTGGCCGCCGGTGCGGCCTGGGTTGCTGCCGGGGCTGGCGCGGCCGTTGCCGCGGCGGCGGGCTGTGCCTTGCCGTCTGCTGCCTTCTCCGCTGCCTTCCTGTCGGCGGCTTTCTTCGCTTCGGCCTTCTTTTTCGCGTCCTTCGGGTCGACGGGCTCGGTCTCGGCGGGACGCGGCGGATCCTGAGAAACATAGTGCAGCACGAGCACCTGGCGCGCGCCGCGCACGGTGGCGATCGGCACGCAGACCACGCGCGCGAACGCGGTGTCGGCCTGGCGGTCCACACGCAGCACCTTCGCGACCGGCAGTCCTTGCGGATATACGCCGTCGAGGCCGCTCGTCACGAGTTCGTCACCGATCTGCACGTCGGCGCTGATCGGCACGAAACGCAGGTCGAGCAGCGCACCCTGCGCGGTGCCGTAAATCACGCTGCGCAGGCCCGTGCGCACGATTTCGACCGGGACGGCCTGGTCCTTGTCCGTGAGCAGCGTGACTTCGGACTGCATCGCGAATACACGCGTGACCTGGCCGACCACGCCGTCCTCGTTCACCACGGGCGAGCCGGTCTGGATGTTCTGCTGCGAGCCGCGCCCGATCACGACCTTCTGCGTGAACGGGTCGCGCGTGTCGTACTGGATTTCGGCGGGAGTCGACTGCGCGCCGATGCGCTGCGACAACTGCAGCACCGCGCGCAGGTGCGCGTTTTCGGCGCTGAGCGCGGTGGCGACATTGGCTTCCTGCGAAAGCTGGAGATTGCGCGCGTGGAGTTGCGCGTTCTCGGTGCGCAGCGTGGCGCCCGTCACCGCGAGATCGGCGGCGCCCATGATGAGATCGCGCGGCACGAGCGCCGCGCGTTGCAACGGGTAGAGGCCTGCCCCGAGCACGCCGCGCACGACTTCGAGCGTCTTGAAGCGGGCGTCGGAGACCAGCAGGGCCAGCGACAGCGCGACAAAGAGGATGAGCCGCGCAAGTGCCGAAGGGCCTTGCTTGAACAGAGGCGGCGGACTGTATTCCATGGTCGGCGCCGGGGGCGTGTGCGGATGGATGAACCGGTGGCGCTACGAGGGGCGCCTGTTAGCGGGCGACGAGGCAGCAACCAGGCAGCGAACTGGCTGCCTCTCCAGGATCTGCGGGATGTGCGGAATGTGCCGCGCCGCTCGCATGGGATACGTGTGCTTACTCGTACGAGAAGATGCTGCCGAGCTTGTCCATGCGCTCGAGCGCCATGCCCGACCCGCGCACGACGCAGGTGAGCGGATCTTCGGCGACGAGCACGGGCAGGCCGGTTTCTTCTGCGAGCAGGCGGTCGAGGTCGCGCAGCAGCGCGCCGCCGCCCGTGAGCATCATGCCGCGCTCGGCGATGTCGGCGCCGAGTTCCGGCGGCGTCTGCTCAAGCGCGATTTTCACGGACGAGACGATCTGGTTCAGCGGATCGGTCAGCGCTTCGAGGATTTCGTTGCTGGAGATCGTGAAGCTGCGCGGGATGCCTTCCGAAAGATTGCGGCCCTTCACTTCCATTTCCTTGACTTCGGAGCCAGGGAAGGCGGAACCGATTTCCTTTTTGATGGCTTCGGCGGTTTGCTCGCCGATCAGCATGCCGTAGTTGCGGCGGATGTAGTTGACGATGGCCTCGTCGAACTTGTCGCCGCCCACGCGCACCGAGCCCTTGTAGACGATGCCGCCGAGCGAGATCACGCCGACTTCGGTCGTGCCGCCGCCGATGTCGACGACCATCGAGCCCGTGGCTTCCGAAACCGGCAGGCCGGCGCCGATTGCGGCGGCCATCGGCTCTTCGATGAGGTAGACCTGCGAGGCGCCCGCGCCGTGCGCGGCTTCCTTGATCGCGCGGCGCTCGACCTGGGTCGAGCCGCACGGCACGCAGATGATGATGCGCGGCGACGGCGAGAACATGCGCGATTCGTGAGCCGACTTGATGAACTGCTTGATCATCTGCTCGGTGACGGTGAAGTCGGCGATCACGCCGTCCTTCATCGGGCGGATCGCCTCGATGTTGCCCGGTACCTTGCCGAGCATCTGCTTGGCTTCCTTGCCGACGGCCTGAATGGTCTTCTTTCCGTTCGGGCCGCCTTCCTGGCGGATCGACACGACGGACGGCTCGTCGAGGACGATGCCCTTGCCCCGCATGTAGATCAGCGTGTTGGCGGTGCCGAGGTCGATCGCGAGGTCGTTTGAGAAATAGCTACGCAGAAAACCGAACATTCAAAAATCCTGTCTCGCTTGTGGCCGACCTTCCAGACGGGCGGGTCAAGGACGGCAGCGGAAAAAATAACAGCCCCAGGCCGGGCGCGAAGCGCGCCGCGAGGAACCTGACACTGCGGGAATGATTACCGGGGGCAAACCGGTGGCGTCTTGAGTCTGCCGCGAGCCTGCCCCTTGCATGCCCCGTAGCCCCTTCGTGCCTTTATGTGCCTTTGCGCGCCTGCTGCGCACCTTTCGCGTGCCGTTTGCGCACCGGTTTGCGTGCGCTGTGTGCCTGCGCATGTATGTCAGCGCTTCGCCAGTACTTTGGCTGCGAAGTGTTGCACAGGCGCTGCCGAAGTGCTGTGATCGGCGACCAAAGACAGACGAAAGGCAGATGCAAGGCTATCCGGGTTTGGGTCGAACGCGTAATGATACCTTATAATTTTGCGTGTTTTGCAGGATCCGAAAGGTAGTTTTTGACGACGTCGAAGCTTTCCTCCAGAGCCGGATCCGGCGCGATAAATCGCTGTTGCAGCACTGTTTTTTCGAACCTGGCGCAACGGCTGGAGCTACAGCCCATTTTTTCCGGTGACCGCATGGCCCTGACCCTCAACGATGTGAAGCGAATCGCGCATCTCGCGCGTCTCGAACTGGCCGACGCCGAAGCCGGCAATACGCTCGAACGCCTGAACAACTTCTTCGGCCTCGTCGAGCAGATGCAGGCCGTCGACACCACCGGCATCGCGCCGCTCGCGCATCCGATCGAGCAGATCGAGGACGTCGCGCTGCGTCTGCGCGAGGATGCCGTGACCGAAACCGTCGACCGCGACGCGTTTCAGCGCCCGGCGCCCGCGGTACAGGACGGCCTCTATCTCGTGCCGCGCGTGATCGAATAAGCCTCGGGCACACGGTTTTCCCGTCGCGGGCGCATGAAAGTGCCGCGACGGCTCCCCGATCTCACGGGGCGCGGCCTGCCGGCTGGGCACGAAGCCCCGTATGACGGCGCACGCAGGAAGCGTCGCCGCCACGTTCTTCCAGGAACCTCGCAATGCATGAAAAAAGCTTGACCGAACTGCGCGCCTCGCTGGCTGCCAGGGAATACTCGGCAGTCGAGCTGGCGCAGCATTATCTGGCGCGAATCGACCGGTATAAGGCGCTGAACGCGTTCGTCGACGTCAATCCGGAGCTGACGCTCGCCCAGGCGAAGGCCGCCGACGCGCGCCTCGCCGCCGGCGAAACCGGCGCGCTGCTCGGCCTGCCGCTCGCGCACAAGGACGTGTTCGTCACGCGCGGCTGGCGCTCGACGGCCGGCTCGAAGATGCTCGAAAACTACGTGAGCCCGTTCGATGCCACCGTCGTCGCGCGGCTCGAACGCGCGGGCATGGTGTGCGTCGGCAAGACCAACATGGACGAATTCGCGATGGGCTCGTCCAACGAGAACTCGCACTTCGGCGCCGTGAAGAACCCATGGGACGAGCGGGCAGTGCCGGGCGGCTCGTCGGGCGGCTCGGCCGCGGCCGTGGCGGCGCGCCTCGCGCCCGCCGCGACCGGCACGGACACGGGCGGCTCGATCCGCCAGCCCGCGTCGTTCTCGGGCGTCACGGGCATCAAGCCGACTTACGGCCGCGTGTCGCGCTACGGCATGATCGCGTTTGCCTCGTCGCTCGACCAGGGCGGCCCGTTCGCGCACAGCGCCGCCGACTGCGGCCTGCTGCTCAACGCGATGGCGGGCTTCGACGAGCGCGACTCGACGAGCCTGCAGCGTGACGACGAGGACTACACGCGCCATCTCGGCGCGCGCTGGAGCGCCGACGCATCCGCCGACAAGCCGCTCGCGGGCCTGCGCATCGGCCTGCCGAAGGAATACTTCGGCGCGGGTCTCGCCGACGACGTCCGCGCGGCCATCGACGCCGCGCTCAAGGTCTACGAATCGCTCGGCGCCACGCTCGTCGAGGTGTCGCTGCCGAAGACCGAACTGTCGATCCCCGTCTACTACGTCATCGCCCCCGCCGAAGCCTCGTCGAACCTCTCGCGTTTCGACGGCGTGCGCTACGGCCATCGCGCGGCCGACTACCGCGATCTGCTCGACATGTACAAGAAGTCGCGGGCCGAGGGCTTCGGCCCGGAAGTGAAGCGCCGCATTCTGGTCGGCACCTACGTGCTCTCGCACGGCTACTACGACGCGTACTACCTGCAGGCGCAGAAGATCCGCCGCATCATCGCGCAGGACTTCCAGGAAGCGTTCAGGCAGTGCGACGTCATCATGGGCCCGGTCGCGCCGAGCGTGGCGTGGGACCTCGGCGCGAAGGGCGACGATCCGCTGCAGATGTACCTCGCGGACATCTACACGCTCTCCACGAGCCTTGCGGGCCTGCCCGGCATGAGCGTGCCGTGCGGCTTCGGCGCGGGAGCGAATGCGCAGCGTCCGGTCGGTCTGCAGATCGTCGGCAACTATTTCAACGAGGCCCGCATGCTGCAGGTCGCCGACGCTTTCCAGCGCGCGACCGACTGGCATCGCAAGGCTCCGGCAGGGGTGTGAACATGGCAACACAATGGGAAGTCGTTATCGGTCTTGAGACGCACGCGCAGTTGTCGACGGCGTCGAAGATTTTCTCGGGTGCTTCGACGCAGTTCGGCGCCGATGCCAACACGCAGGCCTGCCCCGTCGATCTCGCGCTGCCGGGCGTGCTGCCGGTGATGAACCGCGGCGCCGTCGAGCGCGCGATCCGCTTCGGTCTCGCGATCGGCGCAACGGTCGCGCCGCGCAGCATCTTCGCGCGCAAGAACTACTTCTATCCGGATCTGCCGAAGGGCTATCAGATCAGCCAGTACGAGATTCCGGTCGTGCAGGGCGGGCAGGTCACGATCCAGGTGCCGGCCAACGAGAAGACCGGCAAGGAAGCCTACGAGAAAACCGTCAATCTCACGCGCGCCCACCTCGAAGAGGACGCGGGCAAGTCGCTGCACGAAGACTTCGCGGGCATGACGGGCATCGACCTGAACCGTGCGGGCACGCCGCTGCTCGAAATCGTCACCGAGCCGGAAATGCGCAGCGCCGCCGAAGCCGTGGCCTATGCGAAGTCGCTGCATAGCCTCGTCATGTGGCTCGGCATCTGCGACGGCAACATGCAGGAAGGCTCGTTCCGCTGCGATGCGAACGTCTCCGTGCGTCCGGTCGGCCAGCAGGAATTCGGCACGCGCGCCGAAATCAAGAATCTGAACTCGTTCCGCTTCCTCGAAGAAGCGATCCAGTACGAAGTGCGCCGCCAGATCGAACTGATCGAGGACGGCGGCACCGTCGTGCAGGAAACGCGCCTCTACGACCCGGACAAGCGCGAGACGCGCTCAATGCGCAGCAAGGAAGACGCGCACGATTACCGCTACTTCCCCGATCCCGATCTGATGCCGCTCGTGATCGATGCAGCGTGGATCGAGCGCGTGAAGGGCGCGATGCCCGAACTGCCCGCGGCGATGCAGACGCGCTTCGTCGAGCAGTACAGCGTCACGCCGTACGACGCGGGCGTGCTCACGGCGGCCAAGTCGATGGCGGTGTACTTCGAGGCCGTGGTCGCGACGACCGGCGCCGCCCAGGCGAAGGTTGCCGCGAACTGGCTGATGGGCGAAGTGTCGTCGCAGTTGAATCGCGAAGGCCTCGATATCGACGCGTCGCCGGTTTCGGCTGCGCAACTCGGGCTGTTGCTGCAACGCATTGCCGACGGCACGATCTCGAACAAGATCGCGAAGGAAGTGTTCCTCGCGATGTGGGAAGAGAAGGCCGAGGGCGCCGACGCTGCCGATCGCATCATCGATGCAAAGGGCCTCAAGCAGATTTCGGACACCGGCGCGCTCGAAGCGATCATCGACGAAGTGCTCGCCGCGAACCAGAAGTCGGTCGAGGAATTCCGCGCGGGCAAGGAGAAGGCGTTCAACGCGCTGATCGGCCAGGCGATGAAGGCAACCAGGGGTAAGGCGAATCCGCAGCAGGTGAACGAGCTGCTGAAGAAAAAGCTATCCTGAGCGCTGACCGGCAATGGCCACCGCAGGGCGGCGTCGCGCAAGCCGCGCGACGCCGCCCTGCCGTTTGATGCGCCGCCGGAGTATGCGCGTTGGGACCGGAGTGAGCGCTTTGGAACAAGAGGAGAACCCCGCATGACGAAGCCCCCGAGTCTCGATGACTACCGCGTGCCGTACTTCAGCGACAAGCGGGCGGCGAAATTCTCCCTCGACGCGCTCGATCCGTCGGCCAAGCCGTTCAGCACGGGAACCAAGGAAGGCGACCGCGACCGCCTGTCCGTGGTCAGCGAGCGCATCGACGTGCAGCAGGAGCGCTTGCACGCGCAACGGTATGAGCGCGTGCTGCTCGTGTTGCAGGGCATGGATACGAGCGGCAAGGACGGCACGATCCGCGGCGTCTTTCACGAGGTCGATCCGCTCGGCCTGCGCATCGTGCCGTTTCGCGCGCCGAACGCCATCGAGGCGGCGCACGATTTTCTCTGGCGCGTGCACCGGCAAGTGCCCGCGGCGGGCGAGCTGACGATCTTCAACCGCAGCCACTACGAAGACGTGCTCGTACCGCGCGTGATGGGCCAGATCGACGCGACCGAGTGGGAGCGCCGCTATCGCCAGATCCGCGAGTTCGAGGCGATGCTCACGGAAACCGGCACGACCATCATCAAGTGCCTGCTGCACATCTCCAAAGACGAGCAGAAGGGGCGCATTCAGGCGCGCATCGACGACCCGACCAAGCACTGGAAGTTCGACCTCTCCGACCTCGAAGCGCGCAAGAGCTGGGGCGCCTATCAGGCAGCCTATCGCGATGCGCTCGCGGCCACGTCCACGGAGTACGCGCCGTGGTACGTGATTCCGGCGAATTCGAAGTCGCATCGCAACGTGATGGTGGCCGAGCTGCTGCTGCGCGTGCTCGAAGGTCTCAAGCTCGAATTCCCGCCCGCCAAGGAAGAACTGAAGGGCGTCCAGGTCGACTAGCTCCACAAGCGATAACACGCCTCGCGCAGCGGCACAGAGCGGGCGCAAACCACAAGGAAACAAGACATGTTGCGTGTGATCACCGCGAACCTCAACGGCATTCGTTCGGCGGCGAAGAAGGGCTTCTTCGAGTGGTTCGGAGAGCAGAGGGCCGACGTGCTCTGCGTGCAGGAAATCAAATGCTCGCAGGACGACATGACGCCCGAATTTCTCGCGCCGCACGATTTCACCGGCTATTTCCAGCACGCGGTGAAGAAGGGCTACAGCGGCGCGGGCCTCTACACGCGCCACGAACCGGACGAGGTGATCATCGGCTTCGGCAGCGACGAGTTCGATCCCGAAGGACGCTACGTCGAGGCGCGCTTCGGCAAGCTGTCGATCGTGTCGGTGTATGTGCCCTCGGGTTCGAGCGGCGATGAGCGCCAGGCCGCGAAATACCGCTTCATGGACGCGTTCATGCCGCATCTCGCCGAACTCGCGCGCGAGCGCGAAGTGATCGTGTGCGGCGACGTGAACATCGTCCACAAGGAAATCGACATCAAGAACTGGAAGGGCAACCAGAAGAACTCGGGCTGCCTGCCCGAGGAGCGCGCGTGGCTCACGAAGCTCTTCGACGAAGTCGGTTATGTCGACGTGTTCCGCACGCTCGATTCGCGGCCCGAGCAGTACACCTGGTGGAGCAACCGCGGCCAGGCGTACGCGAAGAACGTGGGGTGGCGCATCGACTACGAGATCGCCACGTCCGGCATCGCGGCGACCGCGAAGCGCACGTCGATTTTCAGGGACATCAAGTTCAGCGACCACGCGCCGCTCACCATCGACTACGACTACAAGGTCGGGCGCTGACCGCCGGTGCGTGACATCGGGTGATGTTGGGTGAGATTGGGTGACGCGGGGCGGCGTCCGCGTCAGGGCGCTGCGATCTTGCGCCGTTGCGGCACGGTAATGCCCGCGTAGTCGGGCAGCGCATCGACCGATACGCCGATCGCCTTCGCGTAGAGCGGCATCATGTCGGGCAGGCGCTTGACGATGTCGGCGCGGCGCGCGCTCGTGTACGGATGCACGTAGATGAAGCCCTGATCGCGGTCGTTCTTCGTCGCCGCGGCGAGCTTGTCCCAGAGCGTAACCGCCGCACGCGGATCGAAGCCCGCGCGCGACGCAATGTCGCCGCCGATCACATCGGCTTCGGTTTCGTCGGCGTGGCCGTAGTGCATTTCGACGAGCTGCGAGCCGATGCCGAGCGGAAACACGCCCAGATCGGCGAGCCCGAAGAGTTGCGGCACGCTGCCGGATTCGATCTGCGCCGCTTGTTGCTCACCGAGGCGCTCGCGCACGTGCTCGCGCACCGCATGCGCGATCTCGTGGCCGAGCAGCATGCCGAATTCGTTGTCGTTGAGCTTCACGCGGTCGAGCAGGCCGCCGTACACGACGATCTTGCCGCCCGGCAGGCAGTACATGCGGATATCCGGCGACCGGATCACCGCCACCTCCCATTTCCAGCTTTTCACGCGGTCGCCCCATTTCTGCGCGAAGGGCGCAAGGCGGTTCACGAAGAAGCGCACGCGCTCCACGTGCGGGTCGCTGTCGGGATAGAGCCGGTCGGAGTGGGCCGCGCCGCGCACGATCTCGGCATATTCGGCGGCGGCCTGCGCCTCCAGCATCGGCGAGGGGATCAGGTTGCGGTACACGGCGCCATTGCCGAAGCGCACCTGGCGGCCCGTGCTCATGCTCGGGGCGGGCGCCCGGGTGGCCAGATCGGAGGCGTTTTGCACCGTGGATGCGGCGGGCCCGGTCGCAGCGACAGCGTTCGCGGCCTGCGCGCCGCCCACGTGCAATGCCATGGACGCCGCCAGCAGCGCCGCCGCGAGTGCCAGTGCGCGTGCGCCGTGCCGGCGCGGGCGGCGAGGTGCCGGTTGCGTTGCGGGCACGGCAATGTGCTGCGGGGTCACGACGTGATTCTCCACGGGGCGATACGGACCAGCAGGAGCATACCCGGTACAGCGAGCGCCGTGCAGAGGATGAAGTAGTCGAACCAGCCGATCTTTGCGACCAGATAACCGCTCGCTGCGGACGCCAGCGTGCGCGGCACGGCCGCGAGACTCGTGAAGAGCGCGAACTGGGTGGCCGTGTAGCGCGGATCGGTGGTGCTCGCGATATAGGCGGTGAACGCGGCGAGCGTGAGACCGGTCGCGAACGTCTCGAAGCCGTAGACGAGCGCGAGCGCCACGGCGCGCGGATCAAGCGAGAGCTGCAGGTTCCAGCCCAATGCGCTCGTGACCTGCGATACGGCATGGCTCGTGGCGACGACAGCATCGTAGATCGCCGCGAGCGACGGCGAGCCGGGCCCGAGTTGCGCGAGCCACGCGAAGCCGAGCGTCGAGACCATCTGCAGGAAACCGAAGATCCACAGGCCGCGCCCGATGCCGATCTTCACGAGCGCCACGCCGCCGACGATGCCGCCCGCGAGGCTCGCGCCGAACGCCGTCATCTTGGCGATCACGCCGATTTCCGTGCGCGAGTAGCCGATGTCGAGGAAGAACGACGTCGAGAGCGTGGTGGCCATCGTGTCGCCGAGCTTGTAGAGGAAGATGAACGCGAGCACGAAGAGCGCGCCCTTCCAGCCGTCGCGGCGCACGAATTCGGCGAACGGCTGCACGATCGCGGCGCGCAGGCTCTTCGGCGGCGTGCCGTGCACCTCGGGCTCGCTCACCACGAGCGCCATGATCATGCCGGGAATCATGAACGCGGCCGTGACGACGAACACGGTCTGCCACGGCAGGTGATCGGAGAGGATCAGCGCGAGTGAGCCGGGCACGAGCGCGGCGATCTTGTACGCGTTCACGTGCACCGCATTGCCGAGGCCCTGCTGCGTGTCGGTCAGCAGCTCGCGCCGGTAGGCGTCGATGGCGATGTCCTGGCTCGCGCCGAAGAACGCGACGAGCGCCGTGAGCGCGGCCACCGTCCAGATGGCGTCCTTCGGCGAGACGAAGCCGAGTGCCGCGATGGCGAGCGCCACGAGAATTTGCGTGACGAGCATCCAGCCGCGCCTGCGGCCCGGACGCCAGCCCGGCAGGTGCGGCACGTAGCGGTCCATCAGCGGCGCCCAGACGAATTTCCAGGTGTAAGGGAACTGGATCAGCGCGAAGAGGCCGATTTCCTTGAGGTTGACGCCTTCGGAGCGCAGCCACGCCTGCACGAGATAGACGAGCGTGAAAAGCGGTAGCCCGGAGGTGAAGCCGAGAAACACGCAGATCAGCATGTGCGTGTTCAGATACGCCCGCCAGCCGGGATGTTCTTCGTGCGCGTCTACGTGAATGTTGCGGGCGGGGGCCTCGTGGGCTGGATTCGGCATGTCGTCGTCAGCGGCGGCGGCGGTTTTTGTGGGTCTGGGTCGAAAAAACACGCCGCGCTGCCGGCGACGTTATTTTTTCCTTACGCGATAGACCGCAAGACTACCACGCCAGTTCACGCCCCATCGAACGGTCTGGCCGCCGTGCAGTACGGCGCGGTCAAGAATTTCGACACCCGCTTCGGGTGCGAGCGCTTCGAAATCCTTCACAGTGAGCACACGCACGTTCGGCGTGTTGTGCCACTGGTAGGGCAGCGATTTCGACACCGGCATGCGTCCGCGCAGCACCGAAAGCCGGTGCGGCCAGTAGCCGAAGTTCGGGAACGAGACGATGCATTCCTTGCCCACGCGCGCGGTCTCGCGCAGGATCGCGGCCGTCTGGTGGATGGTCTGCAGCGTCTGCGAGAGGATCGCGAAGTCGAAACTCGCGTCCTCGAAAAGACGCAGGCCGTCTTCCAGGTTCTGCTGGATCACGTTGATGCCGTTCGTGACCGATGCGAGCACGCCCGCATCGTTGATCTCGATGCCGTAGCCCGTGCATTCCAGCTCTTCGCCGAGCAAGGCGAGCAGCGAGCCGTCGCCGCAGCCGAGATCGAGCACCGTCGAGCGCGGCTCGATCCAGCGTGCGATGGTGCGGAAGTCGGGACGGGCGGAAAGACTGTCGAAAGCGCTCGGGTTCATGCGCCCACCTCGCTGGCAATACGTTCGTAGTAAGCGCGCACGACGTTGTGATAGCGCGCGTCGTCGAGCAGGAATGCGTCGTGGCCGTGCGGCGCGTCGATTTCCGCGTAGGTCACCTGGCGCTTGTGGTCGAGCAGCGCCTTCACGAGCTCGCGCGAGCGCGCGGGCGCGAAGCGCCAGTCGGTCGTGAAGCTCGCCACGAGATACTTCGCCTTCGTATGCGCGAGCGCGCGGGTGAGATCGCCGTCGAACGCCTTGGCCGGATCGAAGTAATCGAGCGCGCGCGTGATGAGCAGGTATGTGTTCGCGTCGAAGTAGTCGGCGAACTTGTCGCCCTGGTAGCGCAGATACGACTCCACCTCGAATTCGACGTCGAAGTTGAAGTTGTATTCGTCGACGGCGCCTTCCGCGCGGCGCAGCGCGCGGCCGAATTTCTCGGCCATGTCGTCGTCGGAGAGATAGGTGATGTGGCCGATCATGCGCGCCACGCGCAGGCCGCGCTTCGGCTTCACGCCGTGCGCGTAGTAGTCGCCGCCGTGGAACTCGGGGTCCGAGAGGATCGACGAGCGCGCCACCTCGTTGAACGCGATGTTCTGGGCGGAGAGTTTGGGCGTCGAGGCGATCACGATGCAGTGGCCGACCCGCTCCGGATAGCGCGTGCTCCAGGCGAGCGCCTGCATGCCGCCGAGGCTGCCGCCCATCACGGCGGCGAATTTGTCGATGCCGAAGCGGTCGGCCACGCGCGCCTGGGCATCCACCCAGTCCTCGACGGTGACGACCGGAAACTTCGCGCCGTAGGGCTGGCCGGTCGCCGGATCGACGCTCATCGGGCCAGTCGAGCCGAAGCACGAGCCGAGGTTGTTCACGCCGATCACGAAGAAGCGGTTGGTGTCGAGCGGCTTGCCGGGGCCGACCATGTTGTCCCACCAGCCGACGTTTTTCGGGTCGTCCTCGTAGACGCCCGCGACGTGATGCGACGCGTTGAGCGCGTGACAGACGAGCACGGCGTTGCTGCGTGCGGCGTTGAGCGTGCCGTAGGTTTCGACGACGAGGTCGTACCCGGCGAGCGACGTGCCGTTCTGCAGGCGCAGAGGTTCGTTGAAATGCAGTGTGTGTGGAGCGACGATGCCGATCGATTCCATTCGTTCCGCCTTGGTTTTTCGGGGCGGCTAGACGGTGTCGGCGGGCGCGAAATGCGGTGGGTTGGCTCGGCTGACGACCTCTTTAGCCGCATTTGTAATGAACCCGGGAGCCGTGGATCTCACAGTGGCTTTCAGGTTCGCGCGCCCGCAATCGAGTCAGCAAATCGGCGCGTCGATGTCAGAAGACAAGCGCAGAGTATAGCGGAAATTGCGCCCCGGCAATGCGGTGAATCAACCGGGGCGGCGAATGGATCGCGCGGTGGGTGGTACGCGTTACGCCATTGCCGGATGCGTATTGCGCCAGCGCCGCAGCTGGAGCGCGGCGACGATCATCAGGAAGCCGTAGACGAACGCATAGGCGGCGATCAGCCAGATCAGCGAAAGCGCGCCTGCGCCGGGGAACATCACGATGAAGAAGCCGACGACGGCCGAGAGCAGCCCCGAGAGCCCGACCGCCCAGGGATGCGCGATGGCGCGGCGATACTGGAAGGCGTAGATGATCTCGAAGACGCCGATGGCCAGCGCCCAGAAGCCGATGATCATGACGAGGATGATGGCCGTCTCGTTGGGCCAGAAGAACGCGACGAAACCGGCGATCACGCCGATCAGGCCCACGAAGATATAACTCCAGCGTCGTGTTCCGCCGCCGCGCGCACCGTAGATCAGCGCGAAGGCGCCGTCGACGATGGCGTAGGCGCCCCAGACGAGCGCGAGCGCGAGGACGGTCCACCTCGGCCAGGCAAGCGCGATCACGCCGAAAAGGATGGCCGAGATGCCGCGGGCGAGGAGCCAGCCCCAGTGGGCGGATAGACCGGAAAGGAATGGGAGCGGAGCGCTCGGCAACGAATGGTTCATGCGTTTGTTCTCCTTGTGGTGGAGCACAGTGCCGATGTGCGCCGCGGCCTGACCAATGCACGGCCCCAGCCGTGCCGCTGGCCGACCGCACGCCGTCGCGCCAACGCGTGCGCGTTACTGCAGGATCACGCGAAGCTGTTCGTCGGCGTGCTCGACCGGCGAGCGCGTGAAGCCGCTTTGCGCGTAGCGGTGCCAGCAGCCGATCACGTAGCGCACGACCAGATTGGCGCGCATAGCCGGATCGTACCCCTTCGGTAGAGCCGTTGCGCCGGGGTTGTGCCCGCCCTCGCCGCCCTCGCCACTCTCGCTGCCTTCGGCGACGCCCACGCGCAGGCACTGGCGCAGCGACGCCTCGATCCGGTCGAGCATCTGGTTCACGCGCTCGGCCAGCCGCTCGTGCTCGCCCACGAGCGCTTCGCAGGTCAGCACGCGCGTCATCCCGGCGTTCTTGGTGGCGAAGTTGATGAGCATGAGCGCGATGGCGCGCGCCTGCAGCACGCCGCTCGGCTCCTTCGCGACGATCTGGTTGATGAGCGCGAACAGCGTCTGCTCGATGAAATCGATGAGCCCTTCGTACATCTGGGCCTTGCTCGCGAAATGGCGGTAGAGCGCGGCCTCGGAAACACCGAGCCGCGCGGCCAGCGCCGCTGTCGTGATCTTTTCGCCGCGCGGCGTTTCGAGCATCGACGCGAGCGTCTGCAGAATGTGAATACGGCGCTCGCCCGGCTTCGGGCGGCCGGTGCGGTGCACTACGCCCGAGGGCGCTGATGTTACGACTGCGTCACGCGTGTCTGTCGGCTGCATGAATGTCGCCCCTGATCTTGCCGCCGAAGTCCTTTCCGAGCGGTCACGTCCTCACTCCGTCTGCCGCAGTCGTCCCGACCGCAGGCCAGCGTGTAGCGATTTTAACGAACGAACGCGATGATCGACATAGTGCGGTCTGCCGCTGCTGCCTGAGCGACCGCCCGCGCGCATCGCCGGCGCTCGCTCGGGCAGGTGTCCGGTGATCCATACCGTCTGGATGCCGAGCTGCCGGTAGCGCTTCAGATGGCCGCGCGTGTCCTCGATCAGGATCGCATCGGCGAGCGATGCCCCGGCGCGGCGCAGCATCGCGCGCAACATGGCCCGGTCGGGCTTCGCGCGCCAGCCGCGGCGCGTGCGCATGTGCTCGATGGCGATGACGCGCTCGAAGAGCCGCGCGATGCCGAGTTCCGCGAGCACCGCGCGCGCATAGGCTTCGGGCGCGTTGGTCAGCACGATCTTGCGGCCCGGCAGCGCGGCGAGGATGCGCGCGAGTCCGCGTTCGGCGACGAGCATCGCGCGCAGGTCGGGGAACGTGTGGACGACCTTGAGGAAGTCGTGCGGATCGACGGGATGGTGGCGCGTGAGACCGAGCAGCGCCGCACCGTAGCGGTGCGTGTAGCTCGTGCGCAGCTGGTTCGCGACGTCGTGGCTCACGCCGAGCGCATCGACGATGTATTGCGTCATCGCCTGGTTGATGGCCGGGAAGATCGCGTGCGACGCGCCGTGCAGCGTGTTGTCGAGGTCGAAGAGCCAGACCGGCGTGCGCGCAGCGCGCTGCGGCCGGCGTTGGCGCGCTCGTGCGATGGTCATGGCGACCCTCCGGAAGCGGCGCGAACGCGCGCCGCCGCAAGCTTCAATGCGAGCGGATCATCGTGCCGAACGGCTGCTCGGTCAGGATTTCGAGCAGCACCGAATGCTCGATCCGCCCGTCGATGATGTGCACGGAGCGCACGCCGCTCTTGGCCGCGTCGAGCGCCGACGCGATCTTCGGCAGCATGCCGCCCGAGATCGTGCCGTCTTCGAACAGCGCATCGATCTCGCGCGCCGACAAATCCGTGAGCAGATTGCCCGCCTTGTCCATCACGCCCGGGATATTGGTCATCATCACGAGCTTTTCGGCGTTGAGCACGACCGCGAGCTTGCCCGCCACGAGATCGGCGTTGATGTTGTACGAGTAGCCGTCTTCGCCGAAACCGATCGGCGAGATGACCGGAATGAATGCATCGTCCTGGAGCGCCCGCACGACCGCCGGATTGATCGACTCGACTTCGCCCACCTGGCCGATATCGACGTACTGGCCGGGCTGGTCGCGGTCCGGCATCATCAGCTTGCGCGCGCGGATCAGGCCGCCGTCCTTGCCGGTCAGGCCCACGGCGTGGCCGCCGAAGTGGTTGATGAGCGTGACGATGTCCTGCTGCACCTCGCCGCCGAGCACCCACTCGACGACTTCCATCGTTTCCTCGTCCGTGACGCGCATGCCCTGGATGAAGGTGCCTTGCTTGCCGATCTTCTTGAGCGCCTGGTCGATCTGCGGGCCGCCGCCGTGCACGATGACCGGATTGATGCCCACGAGCTTCAGCAGGATCACGTCGCGGGCGAAGCCCTGCTTCAGACGTTCTTCGGTCATGGCGTTGCCGCCGTATTTGATCACGATGGTCTTGCCGTGATACTGGCGGATGTAGGGCAGCGCTTCAGCCAGAATTTCGGCTTTCAGGGTGGGCGCGATCTGCGAGAGGTCGATAGGCTCGGACATGGCGGCGGGAGTGGGCAAAAAGACGGTTGAAACAGGCCGGATTGTACAGGACTGGCGCGCTGCAACAGCGTTTTCAAGACGGTGCGCGGGCCTGCGCGCAACACGGCGCAACACGCCGTAACGCGCGCCAGGACGGCGTTCCGGCGTTGTACCGCGTGCTGCCCAAACAGACGACGAAAGCGCGTGCTGGCGTGTTCGCGCCGCCGCTCGAATCCAGGCGTGGCGCTGTGGCATCATTTCCGTACTGCCGACACCGGCTTCACGATGAGCGCGCCGCCATGACCGCCCCCGTCACTTCCGCCGCCAGTCTCAAATGCGCGCGCTGCCCGCGCTGCGGCCGGGCCTTCGACTGCGGCCGGAACACCGAACCTTTCGATTGCTGGTGCCGCTCGCTTCCTGCGCTTGCCGCGAACCAGCTCGATCCGCGCGGACGCTGCCTGTGTCCCGAGTGCCTCGCCGACGCGGCGGCGGCCTCCGCCGCCGGGCCGGGTAATCTCGCCGGCAGCGGCCCTCGCGCGACTTGACTGGCGGAATTCCTGCATGCCCCGCATGTCCCGCACGCGCATGCGCGTGCGCACGGCTTGCGATCGGGGCAGCGCGCCGGTTAGCGCGTAGGTCAACGCTCAGGCCAGGACTCAATCGGCCCGCGCCCGCGCAAGCGCCCAGAGATCGGCGGCGACTTCGTCGAGCACCGGCTCCCACTGCCTGAACGCCTTTTGCCGGTACAGCGTCGTGTGCGCGTACCACGGGCTGTCGCGCCGTTCGAGCTGCCAGACCCAATGCGGATTCACGTCGAGCAGCACCCAGGTGCGCTGGCCGAGCGCCCCGGCGAGGTGGGCGCTCGACGTGCACACCGAAATCACGAGATCGAGCGCATCGACGAATGCGGCGGTGTCGTCGAAGGTTTGCCACTGGGCGCTGAAATCGGCGATATCGAAGCCCGTAGCGCGCGCCGCGGCGACATCGTCGGCTGCGCCCGGCTGCAGCGAGTAGAACGCGACGTCGTGGGTCAGCCCGGCAAAGTGCGCCGCCAGGCGCGCAAGCCCGATGTGCCGGTACGGATTGCGCTGATGTCCGGCGCTGCCTGTCCACACAAGGCCAACTTTCAGGCGCCGTTCGCCTGCGAGCCACTTGCGCCAGCGCGCCGCCGCCGCCGGGTCGGAGGCGAGGTAGCGCAGCGGGGCAGGGATCGTGTCTTCGCACGTGCCGAAGTGAAATGGCAGGCTCATCAGCGACACTTCGCAGTCATGCGGCGGAAGGCTTTCGATACCGCCGCCCGCGCTGTAGCCATCGCAGTGGCCGCCGAGGCTGCGCTCGAGCAGTGCACCCATCTGCGGAAACGAATTCCAGAGCAGGCGGCCGCCTTCGCGATGCACGCGCTCGGCGAGAAGCGGCACGTAGCGGCAGAACTGCAGCAGGTCGCCCATGCCCTGCTCGCCCCACAACAGCAGCGTGCGGCCCGCAATCGGCTCGCCCTGCCATTGCGGCTTCGTGAACACCGGCCGTCCGCGCTTCAGTTCCGCTGCGCCTTGCCAGCGCCGCTCGTGCCCGGGCCAGCCCTCGACGTAACGTCCACGGGCGAGGTCAATCAGGGACAGATTGAAGCGCGATACGGGGTCGTCCGGCGCGTAGTGGCAGGCGGCGCGGGCCGCGCGCTCGGCCTCGTCCCAGTTCTGGGCTTCCTTTTGCGCCAGTGCGTAATTGTTGAGCGCGAGCGGATCGTGTGGCGCGATGGCGAGCGCGCGCCGGTTGGCGTCGATTGCGCGCGCAACGCCCGTATCGTCCGGCCGTAGCCGCCCGAGGTTGATCCAGGCGAGCCTGTCGCCGGGATTGTCGGCGACGCAATCTTCAAGAAGCCGGGCGATTTCCTCACTTTTGCCATTGACGTGAATCAATGCTGCTGCGAGATTATTGCGAAGATTGGGAAATGCGGGGGCGACGGCCAATGCGCGACGGTAAATCTCCGCCGCTTCGGCATGTCGATCGGCGAACTGCAGCGCGAGCCCGGCAGCGAAGCTCGGGCCGGCGCGCCCGGGGGCGAGCCGGGCGGCGGCGGTCGCGATGCGGATGACTTCGTCGAGTCTGCCGGCCTCGCGCGCCATATTGACGGCTTGAAGCAGGGATTCGTCGTCGAGCGCGCGCAGCGCGTCGGCAGTCCGGTCGAGCAGTGCGCGGGCGCTGGCGTCCGACGCCGGGTGCGAAGCTGGGTGAGAAGCGCAGTCGAGGTAATCGAGAAAGAGTTGCCAGATCGGCTGCAAGACGGGCTGTATGGACTGAAATGGGCCGCGGGGATCGTTGGGCATCGTTTCTCCAGCCGTAATACAGAAGGACTGCCAAGATGGCTTAGTTTGACAAGCCCTATTGGATCAAATTTTTTCAAGATAATTAATCGGATTCGTCCGAACATGTAAACTCACGCCATGCATCGCATCACCCTTAGTGCTCGCGTCAATCTGGGCCATCTCTTCTGGCTGCGTAGCCTCGCTATCATCGGCCAGCTCTGCACGATCGCCGTCGTGCAGCTCTTCTTTGGCGTTCATTTGCCGCTGCCGGCCATGCTGTTCGTGATTTCGATGGAGGTCGCGTTCAACGGCATCACCTGGATGCGCGTCGCGCAGGATCGTCCCGAGTCCAATCTCGAACTGTTCGGCCAGATCTGGGTCGACCTCGGCGCGCTGTCCGCGCTGCTCTTTCTCTCGGGCGGCACGACCAATCCGTTCGTTTCGCTCTACCTGCCATCGCTTGCGATCGCGGCAGCCGTGCTGCCGTGGTATCTCACGGCCTGGCTCGCCATGTTCGCGGTGGCCTGTTACGTGCTGCTCGGCTTCGACAACGTGCCGCTCAACATGGACAACCCCGCGAACCTGTTCGATTACTACCGCGCGGGCATGTGGGTGAACTTCATGGTGAGCGTCGGGCTGATCGTGTGGTTCGTCGCGCGCATGTCGCGTGCGCTGCGCGAGCGCGAAAACGCGCTGGCCGACGCGCAGCAGAGCCTGTTGCGCGACGAGCGCGCCGTGGCGCTGGGCGTGCAGGCGGCGACCGTCGCGCACGAAATCGGCACGCCGCTGTCGACCATCGCGATGCTCACTGAGGAACTGCGCGACGTGGCGCGCACCGACAAGGCGCTCGGCCCCTACACCGCCGACCTCGATCTGCTCGACCGCCAGATCACGCTGTGCACGTCGGCGCTGGCGCGCCTGCGCAGCCGCGCGTCGGCCGAGGACAGCCGTCAGGCGGTGAGCGAGTGGCTCGGCCCGTTCGTCGAGCAGTGGCGGCTGCGTCATCCGCACGTCAAATTCGAGCAGCTCGGCGAGGCGCCGAAGGGTCTGTATCTCGACGACTGCGTGGCGGTCGGCCAGATCCTGACCATCCTGCTCGACAACGCCGCGCGCGCAAGCCGCGATTACGTGACGTTGTGCGCGTATCCTTCCACGCGCTCGGGTTACATCGATTTTGAAGTCCGCGACGCGGGGCCGGGCATTCCGGCGTCGCTGCGCAATACGCTCGGCGCGGTACCCGTGGAAAGCACGCAAGGCGGCCACGGGGTCGGGCTCTATCTGGCGTTTTCGTCGGCGGAGCGGCTCGGCGGGTCGATCGACCTGTCGGACGTCGCGACGCTTGCCGCGGACGAAGGTTTCGGCCAGTCGGCCGGCGGCGGAAATGCCGGCGGGAGTGCAGGTCGCGAGTACAAGACGCGCGGCACGCGCGCGGAATTGCGCGTACCGGTGAGTACCGGCGCGTCCGTAACGGCGCACGGCGCGCGTGCGGAAGGCGCGGCTGCCGCGGGTTCAGATTCAGGTGCGGGCCGGCCCGGTTCGGCGCCGCCTAACAACACGGAGAAGCAGGCATGAGCGAGATGAATTTTCTGGTGATCGACGATGACGAGGTTTTCTCCGATATCCTCACGCGCGGCCTGACGCGGCGCGGTTACCAGGTGCAGCAGGCGCACAACGCGGAAGAAGCGCTCCGCCTGGCAAACCAGCAGCGGTTTGCGCAGATCACGGTCGACCTGCATCTGGGCAGCGACTCGGGTCTCGCGCTCGTCGCGCCGCTGCGCGAGCTTCAGCCCGACGCACGCATGCTCGTGCTGACCGGCTACGCGAGCATCGCGACGGCGGTGCAGGCCGTGAAGGACGGCGCCGACAACTACCTCGCGAAGCCCGCGAACGTCGAGATGATTCTCTCGGCGCTGCAAAACGACGCGAGCGCATCGCAGGCCGACGCGGCCATCGAAAACCCGGCGCCGCTCTCGGTCGCGCGCCTCGAATGGGAACACATCCAGCGCGTGCTGGCCGAGCACGGCGGCAACATTTCGGCGACGGCGCGCGCGCTCAACATGCATCGCCGCACGCTGCAGCGCAAGCTCGCGAAGCGTCCGGTACGCCAGTAAGCGCACGCGTCTTCGCGCTGCGGCGCGAGGGCGGCAAATCACAAGGCAAACAGCAAGGCAAACAAGAAGGGGCCCCGCGGGGCCCCTTTGCGTGTTGCCTGTGCGGCGCAGCGCTTACAGCACGTAGCGCGACAGATCCTCGTCCTGCGCGACTTCGCCGAGCGCGCGGTCGACGTACGCGGCGTCGATGGCCACGGTCGTTCCCGAGTGATTGCCCGCTGCGAACGACACCTCTTCGAGCAGCTTTTCGATGACGGTGTAAAGGCGCCGTGCACCGATGTTCTCGGTTTTCTCGTTGACGGAGAACGCGATCTCCGCGAGACGGCGAATGCCGTCGTCGGCGAAATCGAGCTGCACGTCTTCGGTGGCGAGCAGCGCCTGATATTGCTTGACGAGGCTCGCATCGGTCGCGACGAGAATTGCTTCGAAGTCCTTCACGGACAGCGAATCGAGTTCCACGCGGATCGGGAAGCGGCCCTGCAGTTCCGGAATCAGATCGCTCGGCTTCGCAAGATGGAACGCGCCGCTCGCGATGAACAGGATGTGATCGGTCTTCACCATCCCGTACTTCGTGTTGATGGTTGTGCCTTCAACGAGCGGCAGCAGATCGCGCTGCACGCCCTGGCGAGAAACTTCGCCGCCGCCGCCTTCGGCGTTGCGCGACGCGATCTTGTCGATTTCGTCGAGGAACACGATGCCGTTCTGCTCGACGTTCTGCACGGCCTTCGTCTTGACTTCTTCGTCGTTGAGCATCTTGCCCGCTTCTTCGTCCGTGAGGACCTTCAGCGCTTCCTTCACCTTGAGCTTGCGGCGCGTCTTCTTGCCGCCGCCGAGGTTCGCGAACATCGAGCGGATCTGGTCGGTCATGTCCTCCATTCCGGGCGGGCCCATGATGTCCATGCCGACTTGCGGCTGTTCGACGTCGAGTTCGATTTCCTTGTCGTCGAGCTGGCCTTCGCGCAGGCGCTTGCGAAACGTCTGCCGCGTGGCGTTGTCGCCTTCGCCGTGGCTCGTCGTGTCCACCGCCGAGCCGAAGCCGACCGGACGCGCGCTCGGCAGCAGGATGTCGAGGATGCGGTCTTCGGCCTGATCGGTGGCCTTGCTGCGCACCTTGCGCATTTCCGATTCGCGCGTCTGCTTGACCGAAATCTCGATCAGGTCGCGCACGATGCTGTCCACGTCGCGGCCCACGTAGCCTACTTCCGTGAACTTGGTCGCTTCGATCTTGATGAACGGCGCGTCGGCGAGTTTCGCGAGGCGGCGTGCAATCTCGGTCTTGCCGACGCCGGTCGGCCCGATCATGAGGATGTTCTTCGGCGTGATTTCCTGACGCAGCGGATCGGCGACCTGCTGGCGGCGCCAGCGGTTGCGCAGCGCGACGGCGACGGCCTTCTTCGCGCGCGCCTGGCCGATGATGTGCTTGTCGAGTTCCGAGACGATCTCGGCGGGGGTCATGGTGCTCATCCTGATTCCTTCTCGTCTGTTCGGTCTGCGAGTCCGGTTACTCGATGGTTTCGATCACGCGGTTGTGGTTCGTGTAGATACACATGTCGCCCGCGATTTCGAGCGACTTTTCGACGATCTCACGCGGGCTCAGCTCGGTGTTCTCGACGAGCGCGCGCGCCGCGGCCTGCGCATAGGCACCGCCCGAGCCGATCGCGCAGATCCCGCCTTCGGGGTCGAGCACGTCGCCGTTGCCGGTGATGACGAGGGTGGTTTGCCCGTCGGCGGCGATCAGCATCGCTTCGAGGCGGCGCAGCATGCGGTCGGTGCGCCAGTCTTTCGCGAGTTCGACGGCGGCGCGCGTGAGGTTGCCCTGATGCTTTTCGAGCTTGGCTTCGAAGCGGTCGAGGAGCGAGAACGCGTCGGCGGTGCCGCCCGCGAAGCCGACCATGACCTTGCCGCCGTAGATGCGCCGAACCTTCTTCGCGCCACCCTTCATGACGATGTTGCCGAGCGTGACCTGGCCGTCGCCGCCGAGCGCGACCTTGTCGCCGCGCCGCACGGAGACGATCGTCGTGCCGTGAAATTGCTCCATGTGGGTTCCTCTTTTGACCGTTTGTGCCACGTATGTGCCACGTTTATGCAACGTTAGTGCCGATGACTGTTTGGGGGATGCGGCCGCTAGCCGGGCCGCCGCCGCTGAATTCCGGGGTGCGCCGCGCGCGCTTTCAGGCGCGCCGCGAAGCACGTTCCGATACAAGTTTAGGGCGGCGGTGGGCAGTTCAAGAGCGCGCGCGGGGGAAAACGCGCCGCACGCGAAGTCAGGATACGCGCGAGCAGGCCGCAAAAACAAAAAGCGCACGGGACTCCGTGCGCTTCTTGGGGGAAGGCGGATTGTGTGGCGCGCACCCGCTGCGGCGCACCCGCTAATTGATCAATCGCCGAACAGCTTCTGGCGCAGTTCGCGGCGCTCCTGCGCCTCGAGCGACAGCGTGGCCGTGGGCCGCGCGAGCAGACGCGGGATCCCGATCGGCTCGCCCGTTTCCTCGCACCAGCCGTACTCGCCCGACTCGATGCGCGCGAGCGACTGCTGCACTTTCTTCAGCAGCTTGCGCTCGCGATCGCGCGTGCGCAGTTCGAGTGCATGCTCTTCTTCGATCGTTGCGCGGTCGGCCGGATCCGGCACGATTACGGTTTCGCGCAGGTTCTCGGTGGTTTGGCCCGCATTGCGGAGGATTTCCGCCTGCAGCTGTTCGAGCCGGTTTTTGAAGAAAGCGAGCTGATCCTCATTCATGTAATCCTTATCGCTCATCTTCAGGATTTCGGCTTCGGTCAAGAGTCGTTTCGTGGTCATCTGGCTTGCTTCTTCAATGAGTGAGGCAAAACTTGCGCTTGTGCCCGCACTTTTGTGTTGCCCGCAATGGCTTTGTACCACGCGCCATTCTTCTGGCTGACGCGTTGTCTCGCGCGAACGATGCGCTCTCGTGGACGCCGAAGCGCCGCTGCGGGGCCGAACTCCTCTGGAAACCGCTCTTCAGATACTCCTGAGGCATTTTCCGTACCGGCTACGCGCTGCCACGCCGCGTGCCGCCGGTGGGGCTGTACCGTCCGGCGCACATGCGCCGGGGGCCGCCATTCTACTCATACTTGTTGTACTTACCGCACTGTCGGCACGGCCGGTTTTACGAGGCCGCCTCGCGTGGCGCATGCAGCGCGCATGGCGGCCTTTATTTGCCTGTCCGCTTACCTGCCCGCGTGGTCTCCCGTCTGCTTTCCCGCATTCTTTCCCGCATTCTTTCCCGCATTCTTTCCAGTAGGGTCGCGCAGCGGGGCCACAAAGTCGGGCCGTATTGTAACTGAATCGCAAGTGCGTGCTGTGAGGGGGAAATCCCTGCTTCCGGGCGCATTCGTATTCGGCACGTTATCAGGAAAATATAACGCGCCAAACGTGAAAAAGCGATGGTCGGGTACGTTATTTGGAGGGGAGGGCCACGCAAAGAGGGGACGGTGCGGGCCTTTCCCGGCGCGCAGGACGCACGCCGGGGCCGAACAACGCTCAGCTCAAACGCAGTTCAGACGAGGCAGGCGTCGAGGCCGTCGGTGATGAGGTCTTGCGGCAGTTCGATGCCGATGAACACCATCTTGCTGCTCTTCTTTTCGCTCGGCAGCCATTTTTGGGCAAGGTCGCTGCCCATCATCTGATGGACGCCCTGGAACACCACCTTGCGATCCACGCCCTTCATGTACAGCACGCCCTTGTAGCGCAGCAGGCGCTCGCCGTAGATCTGCAGGATGCCGCCAAGGAAGTCTTCGAGACGGTTCGCATCGAACGCGCGGTCGCTTCGGTACACGAACGATTTGATCTTGTCGTCGTGGTGCGCGTGGTGATGGTGGTGGTGGCCGTGATCGTGGCCTTCATGACCTTCGTGGTTACAGTGGCCATGATCGTGATCGCAGTGATCGTGATCATGGTCATGATCGTGCGCGTGATCGTCTTCCTCGAGGAAATCCGGGTCGATCTCGAGCTTCGCGTTGAGGTTGAAGCCGCGCAGGTCGAACACTTCCTTGATGTCGGCTTCGCCGAAATTCACCTGGCGGATCTGCGCCTTCGGATTCATGTGCATCAGGCGATAGCGCAGGTCGGCAAGCTCCGCTTCGTCGACGAGATCGGCCTTCGTGATGAACAGGCGGTCGCCGAAACCGACCTGGCGCTGCACCACTTCGTGCTCGTCGAGCTGATGGTTGCCGTGCTTCGCGTCGACGAGCGTGATGATCGCGTCGAGCAGGAACTGGTCGGCGATGTCGTTATCCATGAAGAACGTCTGCGCGACCGGGCCCGGATTCGCGAGGCCCGTGGTTTCGATCACGACGCGGTCGAAATCGAGCTTGCCGTCGCGTTTTTGCTGCGCGAGGTCGCCGAGCACGCGCGCGAGGTCGCCGCGGATCGTGCAGCAGATGCAGCCGTTGCTCATCTGGATGATCTGCTCGCCGCTGTCCTGCACGAGGATTTCGTTGTCGATGTTCTCTTCGCCGAACTCGTTTTCGATCACGGCAATCTTCATGCCGTGCTGTTCGTTGAGGATGCGCTTGAGCAGCGTCGTTTTGCCGCTGCCGAGAAAACCGGTCAGGATGGTTACGGGAATCATGGTTGCCATGCTGGGTGCCTGTCCTGTTCTGTGCTGTGCGTGAATCGGAGCGCCGGCCGTCCGGCGCGCCTGGGCGCGCGTGGAAAAGGGTGCCGCTGTCCGGTGTTACAACATAACTGCGTATTGGAACATAACTGCGGAAACCTGTCCGCGCCGCCGCTGTATCGCGCGGCCGAAGCCTGCGCCGGGCGGCGTGCCCGAGCGTGTGCCGCCGGTTACGTCAATGCCGGTTACGCCGATAAGGGGCGCGAGCGCGGACGTTCCGGTCCGCGCACTAGCCGGGCAGATGGGGCCGTTCAGGCGATCTGCAACAGCAGGCCCTTGAGATACTCGCCTTCCGGGAACGCCGTGAGCAGCGGATGATCGACGCCCGCGCCGAGGCGCTTGAGGATGCGCGCGTCGACTTTCGCGTCGGCGGCAGCGCCCGCGACGATCTTCTGGAACAGATCGGCGTCGATCGCGCCCGAGCACGAATACGTGAAGAGCAGGCCGCCCGGACGCAGCAGCTTGAACCCGGTGAGGTTGATGTCCTTGTACGCGCGCGCCGCGCGGTCGACGTGCTCGCGTGAAGCGGCGAACTTCGGCGGATCGAGCACGACGAGATCGAAACGCTCGCCCTCGTCGTGCAGGCGGCGCAGCGTCTTGAAGGCGTCGGCGTCGAGCCAGGCGGCGCGGGCCGCGTCGAAGCCGTTCGCCTCGACGTTCTTCTGCGCGGTCGCAAGCGCATCGCCCGACGAGTCGATCGATACCACGCGTTTTGCGCCCCCCTTCATCGCCGCGAGCGAGAAGCCGCCGGTGTAGCAGAAGCAGTTGAGCACCTCGCGCTCGCGCGCGAAAGTCTGCACGAGCGCGCGGTTGTCGCGCTGATCGACGTAGAACCCGGTCTTGTGGCCGTTACGCACGTCGACGTGATAGCGCACGCCGTTCTCGCTCGTCACGATGGTTGCGGGCGGCTCGTCGCCCGCGAGCAGCCCGGTGATCTGCTCCAGCCCTTCTTTTTCGCGGATCGACACGTCCGAGCGCTCGTAGACGTTCGGGCAGCCCGTCGCGCCCGTGAGTGCGGCGACGATGGCTTCCTTCCACGCCTCGACGCCAGCCGCCATGAACTGGCAGACGAGCTGGCCGCGTCCGTTTGCGCCGTCTTCGACGTAGTGATCGACGATCAGGCCCGGCAGGCCGTCCGCCTCGCCGAAGATCAGGCGCACGGCGCCGGTGCCGGTCACCATCGCCTGGCGGTGCGCGACGGCGCGCTGCACGCGGCGCTTGAAGAACGCGTGATCGATGGGTTCGTTCTCGTCGAAGCTCCAGACGCGCACGCGGATCTGCGAGTGCGGGCTGTAGGCGGCGCGTGCGAGAAAGCGCCCGTCGTGCGCGCGCACGATCACGGTTGCGCCCGCGGCGGGCTTGCCTTCGACGCGGTCGATCGCATTCGCGTAGACCCACGGATGGCGGCGCAGCAGGGATTTTTCTTTCGACGGTTTGAGCGTGACGATATTCATGATGTGTTCAATACAGAAAGCTGGCGCGCGCGGCGGCTGGCTCGGGTCGCCAGGCCGCCGCGCCGATGCGCCGTAGCGTGTCAGCCGCGCTTTTTCGCGCGCGGATGCGCGGTGTCGTAGACCCGCGCGAGATGCTGGAAATCGAGCGACGTATAGACCTGGGTGGCCGCGATGCTCGCGTGGCCGAGCAGTTCCTGCACCGCGCGCAGGTCGCCGCTCGATTGCAGGAGGTGGGTCGCGAACGAGTGCCGCAGCACGTGCGGGTGGACGTTGGCCGGAATGCCGGCTGCGAGCGCCGCGCGCTTCACGCGTTCGCGCACGACGCCGGGCGACATGCGGTTGCCGCGCACGGAGAGAAAGAGCGGGGCGTCGTCGTGCTTGACGAGCGTGTCGCGCACGGCGAGCCAGGCGTCGATGGCGTCGAGCGCCTTGCGCCCGACCGGCACGACGCGATGCCGGTTGCCCTTGCCGTGGACTTCGACTTCGGCGGCATCGCGCTTGAGCCAGCCTGCCGATTCGTAGCCGTCGCGCTTCGCGTAGCGCACGTCGAGGCCCACGAGTTCGGCGAGCCGCAGCCCGGACGAGTAGAACAGTTCGAGTATCGCGTGATCGCGCAGCGCTTCGGCGTCGTCGCCGCCGGCCGCGGCCGGGCCGCGGGCCTCCATCAGACGCTGCGCGTCGTCGACGGAGAGCGCCTTCGGCAGCGTCTTTGCGCCTTTGGGCGCGCGCACGGCGGCCACGGGGTTAGCGTCGAGTTCGATTCGTCCCGCCAGCCAGCGATAAAACGCGCGCCACGCCGACAGCCGGTGCGCGATCGAGCGCGCGGAGAGCCCGCCCGCGTGTGCGCGCGCAACGGCGCCGCGCACGTCGGCCGGTGTGATCTTTTCGAGCGGGCGCGCGCCCGCGAGCTTCTTCAGCTCGTCGAGTTCGTGCGTGTAGCCGCGCAGCGTGTGCGCCGACAGCCGCCGCTCGTGTTCGAGGCTGGCGAGGTAGTCGGCGATCGGATCGGTCGAGGTCACGATGGGCGGCGTTTCAGGCGTGCGGTGCGTGCGTCTGGTGTATTCAGTGCGCTCAGTGCGGCAGCAGGCGTGTGAGCGCCGCGCTCGCGAGTGCGCCGATCTGCGTGAGGAAATCGGTGGCCATGCCCTCGTGAAAGCGGCGCGGATCCGGCGAGCCCATCACCAGCAGGCCGAACGCGTTGCCTTCGGTTTCGGCATGGCCGCTGGCGCCGGGCGCGCGCAGCGCCACCAGTGCGACCGATTGCGTTTCGCCGTCGGTCGTGTCGAGCCACTGTGCGGCTTCGAAACCCGAATTCGCGCCGCAGTACGGCACCGTGAGGCTGTTCGCGAAGAGCCGCACTTCTTCGCCGGTCTGGCGCGCGAAATCGGACTGGCCGTAGGCTTCGGCCACGTCCCAGACGCGCAGCGCGGCCTGCGGCACCTCGAACACGTCGCGCAGGTTCTCCGAGATGGCGCGCGGCAGGGCGTACGGATCGCGCTCGGCGATCACGCGCGTCGTCCAGCGGCCGAACTTCGACGCGATGCTGTCGTTTTCGTGGCCGTAGCGCAGCAATTCGGAAAGACGGCGCTCGAGATGCTTGTTCTTCTCGCGCAGCATTTCCATCTGCCGCTCCTGGAGCGACACGGCGGCCTTGCCGTGAGGATTGCCGAGCTTGATCGTCGTGAGCAGTTCGGCATGCTCGACGAAGAACTCGGGGTTGGCGAGCAGGTAGTCGGCGACTTCTCGATCGTTCATGTTGTCGGTGCGTGGTTGACGTGAGGCGCGCCGGGCGCGCAATCGATGAAGCGTTATAGGCGGTGAGGTCAAGCTGCGAATCTGACGCTGCGGCACCGATGGCGCGGGTGGCTTACGGTGCCGCGCGGCGAACCGCTCAGGGCATTCGCTCAGGGCATGCACTCAGGGCATGCACTCAGTCGGCCAGTTCGATTTCACCCTCGAAAACGGTCGTGGCGGGACCCGCCATCATGAGCGCAGCGGATTCGTCGCGCGCGCCGTCCCAGGCAATCGTGAGCATGCCGCCGTGCGTGTGTACCTTGACCGGCGAGTCGAGCAGTCCGCGCCGGATGCCCGCGGCCACGGCTGCGCAGGCGCCCGTGCCGCACGCGAGCGTTTCGCCCGCGCCGCGCTCGTAGACGCGCAGACGAACCTCGTTGCGCGAGACGATCTGCATGAAGCCCGCGTTGACCTTCTTCGGAAAGCGCGCGTGCGCCTCGATCACCGGGCCTTCGACGCGCACCGGCCAGGCTTCGATGTCGTCGACCACCTGCACCGCGTGCGGGTTGCCCATCGAAACAGCCGAAATCCAGCGGGTCTTGCCATCGACGTCGAGCGGCCAGAGCGTGTCGTTGCCTTCGCGCTGTCCTTCCAGGCCGCTGGCGTCGAACGGCACGCGCGCGGGTTCGAACACCGGGCTGCCCATGTCGACGACGACTTCGCCGTTTTCCTGCATCGCGAGCGTGATCGTGCCGTTTTGCACCTGCACGCGCACGCGGCTCGCATCAGTGAGCTTGCGCTCGCGCACGAACTTCACGAAGCAGCGCGCGCCGTTGCCGCAATGCTCCACTTCGCCGCCGTCGCAGTTGAAGATGCGATAGCGGAAATCGACACCTTCGATGGTCGGCTTCTCGACCAGCAGCAACTGGTCGGCGCCGACGCCGAAATGGCGGTCGGCGAGCGCGCGCACGTGCTCGGGCGTGAGCGCGAGCGGCTGGCTGTAGCCATCGAGCACGACGAAGTCGTTGCCCGCGCCGTGCATTTTGGTGAATTTGAGTTTCATGCCGCTATTGTAAGTGAGGCCCGTGCGTTCGCCACGCAACCCGCATGCACCCCGCATGTCCCCTGCGAGGCGGGCGCGGCCCGCTCAGTACACGCCCGGCTCGCCGGGCGGGCGGGTCTTGAAGCGCTTGTGGACCCAGTAATACTGCTCGGGAATGTGGGGAATCTGCTCTTCGAGAAAGGCGTTCATGCGGCGCGCGTCGAGGTCGTCGTCGCCGGTCGGGTAGTTGTCCCACGGCTTGAAGATCTTCAGGCGATAGCCCTTGTAGTTCGGCAGCACCTCGCCGATGAACGGCACCACCTGGGCGCGCCCCACCTGCGCGAGGCGCCCCACGGCGGTCAGCGTGCACGTGGGCACGCCGAAGAACGGCACGAACGTCGAATTGCGCACGCCGTAGTCCATGTCCGCGCCGAGCATCACGGGTTTTCTGTCGCGCAGCCAGCGCAGCACGACGCGCGCGCTGTCCGCGCGGCTCACCATTTCCGCGCCGAAGCGGCTGCGGCCCCATTTCGCCGCCGCTTCGAATTCGGGGTTCGAGAACGGCTGATACAGCGAGCCGCACGGCCGGTGCAGCGAATAGTTGAGGAACATCGAGCCGGCCTCGATGCCGACGAAGTGCAGGCCGAGGAACAGCGTGGGCGGCAGGTTGGGATCGGTGAGATCGACTTCGCTGTCGAGCACGAAGAGTTTTTCGAGCTTCTTCGCCGAGGCGAACCACTGCACGCTGCGCTCCATATAGCTGCGGATCGCGTGGCGAAAGTGCATTCCCGCGACTTCCTCGCGCTTTTCCTCGCTCCACTCGGGAAAGCACAGCCTCAGATTGGTATGGACGACGCGCTTGCGCCGGCTCGGGATCTTGTAGAGCAGCCAGCCGAGGCCGTCGCCGAGACGGGCGACGAACCCGTAGGGCAGGATCGCGAACAGCTTGAGCAGGCCGATCGCGAAGCGGGAGCCGAGCTTGCCTAGCATGCGACGGCTCCCCGGATGGCCGCGAACGCGGGAACGGAAAGGACGGCTGGCGGGAATGCGGGGGCGGACGCCGGGGTGGATGCCGGGGTGGATGCCGGGGTGGATGCGGTAGACGACACGCGAAGGGGCTCTGTGACAAATTAGGGAAGACGCTATAATACGGGCTTCGCCGAGTTAATAGACAACTTGCGGGGCGAAGACGGTTCGTGCCGGATTTTCGTCGATCGATCGATCGTCAGGTGCGCCCCGGGCAGGTAATCCGCTAAAGCGTCGCCGCTTCAAGGCTCCCGAAGCTGGCTACGTGAAATCAACCGTCACCAGCTTAAAGAAAGGAGTTCAGAGCGTGGCAAACGACTATTTCTTCACTTCCGAATCGGTTTCGGAAGGCCATCCGGACAAGGTCGCTGACCAGATCTCGGACGCGATCCTCGACGCCATCCTCGCCCAGGACAAATACTCCCGCGTTGCAGCAGAAACGCTGTGCAACACGGGTCTCGTCGTCCTCGCCGGTGAAATCACCACGACCGCGAACGTCGATTACATCCAGGTCGCGCGCGACACGATCAAGCGCATCGGCTACGACAACACCGATTACGGCATCGACTACCGCGGCTGCGCGGTGCTCGTCGCGTACGACAAGCAGTCGCCGGACATCGCCCAGGGCGTGGACCGCGCGCACGACAACAACCTCGATCAGGGCGCGGGCGACCAGGGCCTGATGTTCGGTTACGCGTGCGACGAAACGACCGAGCTGATGCCGCTGCCGATCCACCTCTCGCACCGTCTCGTCGAGCGCCAGTCGAACCTGCGCCGTGACGGCCGCCTGCCCTGGCTGCGCCCGGACGCGAAGTCGCAGGTGACGATCCGCTACGTCGACGGCAAGCCGCACGCGATCGACACCGTCGTGCTCTCCACGCAGCATTCGCCGGACATCGACCTCGCCACGCTGCGCGAAGCCGTGATCGAGGAAGTCATCAAGCCGGTGCTCCCGGCCGAGCTCATCAAGGGCGAGATCAAGTACCTCGTGAACCCGACCGGCCGGTTCGTGATCGGCGGCCCGCAAGGCGACTGCGGTCTCACGGGCCGCAAGATCATCGTCGATACGTACGGCGGCGCAGCGCCGCACGGCGGCGGCGCGTTCTCGGGCAAGGATCCGTCGAAGGTGGACCGCTCGGCGGCCTACGCCGGCCGTTATGTCGCGAAGAACATCGTGGCCGCGGGCCTCGCGTCGCGCTGCCTGATCCAGGTGTCGTACGCGATTGGCGTCGCGCAGCCCACGTCGGTGATGGTCAACACGTTCGGCACGGGCAAGGTTTCGGACGCGACGATCACGCAGCTCGTGCGCGAGCATTTCGACCTGCGTCCGAAGGGCATCATCCAGATGCTCGACCTGCTGCGCCCGATCTACGAAAAGACCGCCGCTTACGGCCACTTCGGCCGCGAAGAGCCGGAATTCTCGTGGGAAACGACCGACAAGGCGCTCGCGCTGGCCGAAGCCGCCGGCACGGAGCCGGTGGGCGCGCTCGCGTAACAGGACGCAATCGGGCCGCGGTTTGGCCCGGGTCGTATGGCCGGTGCAACGCCGGCCTGTGACTGAAAAACCGATAAAAAACCCCGCTCGGCGTAATGCCTTGCGGGGTTTTTTCGTTTCTGCGCCGGGTGGGGCAATTTATCGCATCGCGAACGCAAACCATCCCATGCTGCTTGCCGACGTGCGGCGCGGACGGCGCGCGTTATGCGGCGCCGGGCCGGCCGCCGTCGTGCCGACGGCGCTGAATGCGCGCAGCGGCGTTTTCGGCCGATAGAGCAGCGTGCGCAGCGAGAAATGCCGTGCGCCCGATCGCATGCGCAGCACCGAGAAGAACGAGTGGAACCAGGCGCGCATGCCGTCGACGGGCCTCGCCTCGCGCACGTGCCCCGCGAGTGCGCGCGTGCGTGCTGCGTGATGCCGCAGCGCGCGCGTCACATGACGGCGTGCGGGACGCGCCGCCTTCAGCGCGGCGCGCGTAATGCTGCTGGTGAGGCCGCGGGTGAGGCTGGCGGTGAAGCGACGGGTATCGAAAACGGTGTGCATGGTGTTGAGTGAAATCGGAGTCGAGATGCGCCTTGAATGGCGCTTCATCCGCAGCAGCAAACGTGCCTGCGCCGGAGAAATCTAAAAACAGGGCGCGCCCCACGGCTTATGCGCGGAGCGAAGATCGAAGCGACGCAACATACTTGCGCAAAACCTGCGCGAACCTGCGTCATGCGGCGGGCCATGCAGCGGTGGCTGGCCGCCCGTGCGTGCGAGAAAGGGGCTGCTGACTGAACCAACATGCACGCGAGGCTACACGTGATTCGTGTCGCGCTGAAGTCGGTTAAACCCCCGCATCGGCGCGTGTCTGGCACAGGCGATGACGCCCTTCGACGCCATGCCGGTGCGCGCGCCCCAACGTCGTGCGGCGCGCGCGTGCGGCGTTTGGCGCTCGCTTCGGCATGACCGCAATTGCTTTACCCCAGTCGCTCTACAATCGAACGGTCGGCACGCACATGCGCGCCGGATGCCAGAGACATCGAACAACGGGCGTCCCATGTCACTTCAATCGAAGAAAGAACAGGTGCAGGCGCTGCGCGATCACGGCTTCGTCGTGGTGCCGAGGCTCGTCTCGCCCGAGCGTTGTGAAGAACTCAAGCGCGTCGGGCAAACGCAACTGCGCGAAGCTGCCGCGCCGCTCGAATTCGAAGCCGATTTGCGCTATCCCGGCGCGCCGCCGTCGAAGGACGCGCCCGGCGGGCATACGGTGCGGCGTCTGCTCGATGCGTACGCACGCCATATGCGCTTTCGCGAATGGGCGATTTCGCCCGACATCGTCGGCTGGATGGAACTGTATTTCGGCGAGATGCCGGTACTGTCGCGCGCGCATCACAACTGCATGATGACGAAGCATCCGGCGTACGGCAGCCTGACCGGCTGGCATCGCGACGTGCGCTACTGGTCGTTCGAACGCGACGACCTCGTTTCCGTCTGGCTCGCGCTCGGGCCCGAGACGGTCGAGAACGGCGGGCTGTGGTTCGTGCCGGGTTCGCACGAGCAGGCGTTCACGTCGGACCGGTTCGACGCCGCTAAATTCTTCCGCGCCGATGTGCCCGAGAACCGCGCGTGGATCGAGCGAGCGGTGTCGCCGCCGCTGCAAACCGGCGACGCCGTGTTCTTTCACTGCAACACGCTGCATTCGGCGGGGCAGAACCAGAGCGATCAGGTGAAGTTCTCGCTCGTGTTCACGTATCACGGCGCGAGCAACGTGCCGCTGCCGGGCACGCGCTCGGCGGGTATGCCGGAAGTGCGGCTCTGAGCGACGCGGCGGGCAGGGCGCTTGCGGCGTGCGCTGGTGCGTTGTCCGGTGCGTTGCTCGGTGCGCTGTCCGGTGCGGTGCGGCGTGTTGATCGGTGCCTTGTGCGCCCCGGCGTCGTCAGCGCCGCCGCCCTGAAGCCGCGAGCCCCGTGAGCCCGGCGATGGTTGCCGCCACGCCGCCCACGATCAGCAGGATCGTGCGATTGGTCGGCGCGCCCGTGAAAAGCCGCGACATATCATTCGAAAACGAATGGAACGACTCGCCGGCGAAATACAGCAGCACTATGCCGCAGGCAATCAGGGCAAACGAAATCGCTTTGACCATGGAAATCCTCTCGGGTAAGACGAACGTTGCAGTGTAGGCGAGCGGCGATGCTCGCGTCCATTGCGCCGCCGCCGACGCAATCCCGAAGAATGGGCCTCTGCGCAAAGCAGGCGGATTCGCTACCATGTCAGCCTCTGCTGCGCGCCGCCGCCCGCTTTTTCCGCTTTCCCCCGCTTTTTCGCTTTTTCCCGCTTTCATCGAGGACGATTCCATGGCCTACGAAGCCGCTTCTGAACGCTATTCGGAGATGCAATTTCGCTTTTGCGGCAAGTCGGGGCTCAAGCTGCCCGCGCTGTCGCTCGGCCTGTGGCACAACTTCGGCGACACCACGCCGATCTCGACGCAGCGCGAGATTCTGCGCACCGCTTTCGACCTCGGCATCACGCACTTCGATCTGGCCAACAACTACGGGCCGCCGTACGGCAGCGCCGAAACCAACTTCGGCCGCATCTTCAAGGACGACTTCCGCCCGTACCGCGACGAACTGCTGATTTCGTCGAAGGCCGGCTGGGACATGTGGCCCGGTCCCTACGGCCAGGGCGGCGGCTCGCGCAAATACGTGCTCGCGAGCCTCGACCAGAGCCTGCAGCGCATGGGGCTCGACTATGTCGACATCTTCTATTCACACCGCTTCGACGTGGAAACGCCGCTCGAAGAGACCGCGGGCGCGCTCGCGAGCGCCGTGCAGCAGGGCAAGGCGCTCTATGTCGGCATCTCGTCGTATTCGCCCGAGAAGACGCTCGAAATGGCAAGGCTGCTCGCCGGATACAAGGTGCCGCTGCTGATCCATCAGCCGTCGTACAACATGCTCAACCGCTGGATCGAGCGCGGCCTGCTCGATACGCTCGACGATCTGGGCGTGGGCAGCATCGCGTTCACGCCGCTCGCTCAAGGCCTCTTGACCGGCAAGTATCTGAACGGCGTGCCCGAAGACGCGCGTGTGAACCGTCCGGGCGGCGGCTCGCTTCTCGCCGGGCACCTGAGCGCGGAGAACATCGAGCACGTGCGCAAGCTCGATGAGATCGCGAAGCGCCGCGGCCAGAGCCTCGCGCAGATGGCGATTGCATGGACGCTGCGCGGCGGGCGCGTGACTTCGGCGCTGATCGGCGCGAGCCGCGCGCAACAGGTGCGCGAAAACGTCGCCGCGCTGAAGAACCTCGAATTCTCGGCGGAAGAACTCGCCGAAATCGACCGCTATGCCACCGAAGGCGGCGTCAACCTGTGGGAAAAGCCATCCACGGATCAGCACATCTGATCGTCTGATTCGCATCGCGGCGCGGCCGTGCCGGAACGCCTCGCAACAAAGCGAGACGTTTTTTTCGTCTCTTCTCGTCGGCGGACCGCGGGCCGCGGCGTCCGTTGTTCTTCGTTGCCCTGTCACACGCCGCTGCTAACTTCGCGGCTGTCTTTGCCGCGAGGAGCGCCGATGGAGTCTACAGTCGAGCCCACGATTGAGCCCGCAGTCGCCGACCGAATCGCCGACCGTCCTGGCACCCGGTCCGAGTACAAAATCCCGTTGCCTGCACCCGACGCGAGCGCGAACGCCGCGATGCTCGCGCTCGCCGGTGTAGCGCTGGCCTGGCAGCTTATCGGGCTGCCGCTCGTGGTGCGCGCGGCGGGCGGGCCGACGCTCGCGCTGTTGGCGACACTCGTGCCCGTCGTGCTCGCCACGCCGATCCACTGGGGCTTGATCCACGAGGGCATCCACGGCCAGTTGCTCTCCAGCCGGCGCGCCAACGGGCGGCTCGCGCGGCTGCTCGCGGTCGGCCTTGCCATGCCGTTCGACGCCGTGCGCTTCGGACACCTGATGCATCACCGCTTCACGCGCGAGCCGTTCGACCGGCCCGATGTCGACGACGCAACCGGGCCGCGCTGGCGCAGGCGCCTCGCGTACTACGCGCGGCTCCTGGGCGGGCTCTACGTCGCCGAACTGCTGCTGCCGCTCATCGCCTTTTTGCCCGTACGCATGGCACGCGTGCTGATTGCGCGCGGCGTCGGCGCGCTCGGCCCCGAAGGCGCGCAGGTGCAGCGGCTCTTCGCGAATCACGCGGGCGATGCGCAAAACCGCCGCCGTGCGCGCCGCGACTGGCTCGCTTCGTGCGTGCTCTATGCCCTTTCGTTTTCGCTTTACGGACCGGCCTGGCCGGTTCTGCTGGCCGCGATACTGCTGCGCGGCCTGTGGCTGTCGATGGCCGACAACCTGCCTCACTACGGCGTCGCGCTCGATGAACCTGGCCGCTCGCGCGACCTGCGCGTGCCGCGCGCCATCGGCGTGATGCTGATGAATCATCACCTGCACCGGCAGCATCATCTGCATCCGACGCTGCCGTGGACTGCCTTGCCAGCGCTCGCACGCGAGGAAGCCATGCGCGGGCAAGCAAAGGGAGAAGACGCGCAACGCCCGCGCCCCGCGTATTTTCGCGCGGCGCTTGCGCAGCTAAGAGGATTGCAGCCCGGCAACCGGGTGCATTGAAGCGAGGCTTTCGCGCCGCCGCCTCGCGCTACGGCGGCGCGGTTTCCAGCAGCCTGGCTACATCAGCGTCGGCAGGGTTTCGACGAGCGCCACGGCGAGCATCGCGCCGATTAGCGCGCCGACCACGCGCAACGTGTTGTGCCGGAATTCGGTCGCGCACGGAAACGCACCCAGACAAAGCGCGCCGGCGAGGGCCATCGGGATGATCATCACGAAATCGCTAACCGTGAAATAACCTTCCATGCTCGTCTCCTTATCGTGTCGGCGGCGGAAACGGACGGCTGTTGTGCTGGTTGTTGTACTTGTCATGGCGCGACGGCTTCCGGCCTTTTCCGAGTATAGGTGAGGGCCGAAAACGCGGCGTGCGCTTTGCGCGCCGTACGTGCGCGCCCGCCGTGCGGCAGGGGCATGCCCGGCGCTGCTTTGCGGCGGTGCGGCAAGTGCGGCGCGGCATGCGCGCGCAGATCCCGGTTATTACAGATTGCCGACGCTTGGCGGCGCGAGCGCGTACAGGCGGGTAGAGGCGGGCAAAAGCGGGCAAAAGCGCGCGCGTCAGGCCGCCCCGGCGCGCTCTTTCGCACGCAGCGTGGCGGCGAGCGCGAGCCCGGCGATCAGCAGCGCGCCGACGAGCGCCGCGACGCCGCCCCAGCCGCCGACCACCCAGAAGTGCCCGCCAAGGGAGCCCATGATGCTCGACCCGAGGTAATACGCGAGCAGGTAGAGTGCCGCGGCCTGACCCTTGGCTTCGCGCGCGAGCCGGCCAACCCAGCCGCTGGCGACGGAGTGGCCCGTGAAGAAGCCGATCGTCAGGCAGCAGATGCCCGCGGCGATCATGCCGAGCGACGGGAACAGCGTGAGCACGACGCCCGCGAGCATCGTCGCGAGACCGGCGATGAGGACGCGTCCGCGGCCGAAGGTGTCGGCCATGCGGCCCGACCACGGCGAGGCGATCACGCCGGTCAGATAGACGATGAAGATCACGCTGATGGCCGATTGACTCATGTTGTACGGCGGTGCGATGAGCCGGTAGCCGATGTAGTTGTAGAGCGTGACGAAGCTGCCCATCAGCACGAAGCCCATCGCGAACAGCGCGGCGAGGCCGGGCCGTGCGAAGTGACTCAGGAGCGCGGCGCGGTGATGGGCGAAGCCAAGTCCCTTTTTCGGCACGAAACGGCGCGAGGGCGGCAGGAGTGCACGAAAGGCCAGCATCGAGCCGATACCGTGCACGCCGATGACGCCCACCGCCACGCGCCAGCCGAACAGATCGGCGAGCACGCCCGCGATGACGCGCCCCGACATGCCGCCGATGGCTGTGCCGCCGACATAGAGCCCCATCGCGAGGCCGAGGCCGTCCGGGTGCATTTCCTCGGCGAGCCAGGCCATGGCGACGGCGGGCACGCCGCCGAGCGCGAGCCCCTGGAGCGTGCGCAGCACCAGCAACTGGTGCCAGTGCGGAACGAACGCGGTGGCGAGCGTGAGCAGCGACGAGACGCTGAGCGACGCGGTCATCATCGTGCGGCGGCTCCAGCCTTCGGAGACGAAGCCCGCGACGAAGATCGCGATTGCGAGCGCGGCGGTCGTCAGCGAGAGCGAGAGGCTGCTCTGCGCGGGGCTCACGCCGAACGCCTGCGAAAACGCAGGTAGGATCGGCTGCACGCAGTAGAGCAGCGAAAATGTCGCGTAGCCCGCGAACAGCAGCGCAAGACACGCGTGCCAGTAGGCGCGCGAGCCGCGTTCGAGCCAGGTCTGGCTCGACGGCGAAGACGCCGCGGTGTTGCTATCGGCGCCCGATGAAACGGTCACGACACCTTCTCCTGCGGATGACAGAGCCGCAACGATACCTCGGTTGTGCGAATCGGGTCGCCGAGTCCGCAAGGAAAGCGGCTCATCCTCCGTGTCCGGCGCTCGCGCCGGGCGCAATTGCCGGAGTGTTCACCGCACCAGCCGCGCCACCAACTACCCGGCCGGGATGCACGAGCTGATCGTCGCCGGGCAGTTCCGCCGTGCTCCAGCCGCCGCCCAGCGCCTTCACGAGCGCGACGCTCGCGGCCATGCGGCGGCGTGCGATCACCACCGCCTGGCGCTCGTTCGTGAGCGCCGTGGTTTGCGCGACCACGACATCGAGATAGGTGATCGCGCCGCTGCGGTAGCGGTTCTCCACAATTGCGAGCGTGCGCTGCGCCGCCGCCACCGCACGATCCTGCGCGAGCGCCTCTTCTTCGAGCACGCGCAGCGTCGCGAGGTTGTCCTCGACCTGGCCGAACGCGTCGAGCACCGTTTGCCGGTACTGCGCGACGCTTTCGTCGTACTGCGCGCGCGCCTCGTCGCGCACGGCCGCGCGTCCGCCGAAATCGAGCAGCGTGCCCGCGAGCTGCGGCCCGAGCGACCAGAACCTTGCGGGCGCAACGAGCCACTGGCTGTAGTTCGTCGCTTCGAGGCCGCCCGTCACCGCGAGGATGAGGTTCGGGAAGAACGCCGCCGTCGCCACGCCGACCTGCGCGTTCGCGGCGGCGACGAGCCGCTCGGCGGAGGCGATATCGGGGCGGCGTTCGAGCAGCGCCGAGGGCACCCCGGGCGGCGCGACCACGGGCTGCGCCGCGAGCGGCGCACCGGGCAGCACGGGCAGCACGGGCAGCGCGAACGTCGAAGGCGATTGCCCCGTGAGAATCGCGATGGCGTGCTCGAGTTGCGCGCGCTCCACGCCGAGGTCGATGGCCTGCGCCCTGGTGGTTTCGAGCTGCGTCTGCGCCTGGCCGACATCGGCATCCGTGGCGATGCCGCCGTTGTAGCGATGCTGCGTGAGAGCCAGCGATTCCTGGTACGCCTTGATCGTGTCGTCGAGCAACTGGCGCTCGCGGTCGATGCCGCGCAGTTCGAAGTAGTCGGTCGCGAGTTCGGCCTGCATCGAGAGCAGGATCGACTGCGCGTCGGCGGCGCTCGCCTGCGCGCCCGCCTTCGCGCTCTCGACGCTGCGCGCCACGCGGCCCCACACGTCGGGTTCCCACGAGGCGTCGATGCCCACGAGGTAGTCGTTGATCGCACGGCCAGCCGTCGACTTGAACTCGATGTTCTGCGACGTGCGCGTGCGGTTGTAGTCGCCGTTCGCCGTCACGAGCGGGAACAGGCTCGAACGCTGCTGGGCGACGTTCGCGCGCGCCGCGCGAAAGCGCGCCTGTGCCGCGGCGACGTTCTGGTTCGCGCTCGCCACCTGCGTTTCGAGCGCGTTCAGTTGCGCGTCGCCGTAGATGTCCCACCATGCGCCGCGCGGCGCGGTGTCGGCGGGTTGCGCCGACTTCCAGCCGGTTCCGGCGGACTCCTTGAAGTTCGCGGCGACCGGCAGCGTCGGCCGCACGTAGTCGGGGCCGACCGTGCAGCCCGCAAGCGCGGCGGCCGCGCCCAGCAGGAAGGCAAGGCGTGCGCGCGTCATGGGTGTGAACCGGCGTTGTTGGGCGCCGACACGTGCGGCGCGACGATCCGCACCGGCGTGGCGTCGACGATCGAATCCTGCGGGTTGACGATCACGCGCTCGTGGCCGTCGAGTCCCGAAGCAATCGCGACGCGCGTGCCAAAGTCGGTGCCGAGCGTCACCTTCACGAGCTTCACGCGGTTGTTCTGATCGACCGTCGCGACTTTCACGCCGTCCGGGCGGAACAGGAACGCGTTGCCGGGCAGCGTGAGCGGCGCCGCGTTGGCGCCAAGCGCGAAGTGCACCTGCGCGTAGGCGCCCGGCAACAGTTCGCCGTTGCGGTTGTCGACGTCGACTTCCACGAGCATCGTGCGCTGCGTCGGGTCGACCGCACCGGCGGCGCGCGCGATCACGCCCGGATAGCGCTTGCCCTGCGTTTCGTTGAGCGTGAGGTACGCGGCATCTCTCGCACGGATCTGCTGCACGTAAGCCTGCGGCACGTTCACGTACACGCGCAGCCGGTCGGCCTGCGCGAGATGGAACATCTCCTTTTGCTGACCGCCCGAACTGCCCGCGTCGATCAGCGCGCCGACATCGACGTTACGCGCGGTCACGATGCCGTCGAACGGCGCGAGCACCTTCTGGTACGACTGCAGTTGCGTGAGCCGCGAGACGTTGTAGCGCGCCGCGTCGAGCGTGCCTTGCTTCGCGAGCATGTCGGCGACTTTCTCGTCGGCGTCCTGCTTCGACACCGAACGGTTTTGCAGCATCCCGGTCCAGCGCGCAGCAGTGGTTTTCGCGAGCGCAAAGTTCGCCTGGGCGTTCGCGAGGTCGGCGCGCGCGGCGCGCAACTGGTCATCGACTTCGGGCGCGTCGATTTCGGCGAGCAATTGACCGGCCTTCACATGCGCGCCGATATCCGCGTACCACTTGCGCAGATAGCCGTTCGTGCGCGCGAAGATGGGCGTGTCGAGAAAGGCCTGCACGTTGCCGGGCAGCACGAGATCGAGCGTGCGCGTCGAGCGCTGCGGGCTCACCACCTGCACGGAGAGCGTGCTCGCGGCTTTCGCGTCGCGTTCGAGCGCCGCCTGCGCGTTGTAGCGCGACCAGATGCCCTGCGCGGCGAGCCCGATCACGACGAGCGCCGCGATCACGATGAGCCAGCCGTGACGCTTGTGCGGCTTGCGCGGCTTATGCGGTGGACGGGCGTCAGCGTGCTGCTGCGGCATGGCGCCTCCGCGTCGGGAGAGAGAAACGCGTCGTCATGATTTCGGCACCACGTCTTCGATGGCGCGCTGGCGGTGTTCGCCGAGCTTGCGATACACGAGCGAGAACACCACCGGCACGAAGATCAGTGTCGCGAGCGTGCCGACGGCGAGCCCGCCGATCACCGCACGGCCGAGCGGCGCATTCTGTTCGCCGCCTTCGCCGAGGCCGATGGCCATCGGCACCATGCCGATCACCATTGCGAGCGCGGTCATCAGCACCGGGCGAAAGCGCGTGAAGCCCGCATCCACTGCGGCGCGCGCGGCGTCGCCGTGTTCGAGCAACTGCTCGCGCGCGAAGCTGACGACGAGAATGGAGTTTGCCGTCGCGATGCCGATACACATGATTGCCCCCGTGAGCGAGGGAATGGAGAGCGTGGTGTGCGTGAGGAACAGGATCCAGACGATGCCCGCGAGCGCGCCCGGCAGCGCCGTGATGATGATGAACGGATCGAGCCACGACTGGAAATTCACGACGATCAGCAAATACACGAGCACGATGGCGAACACGAGCCCGCCGAACAAGCCCGCGAACGAATCGTTCATCGTCTGCACCTGGCCGCGCACGACGATGGTCGAGCCCGCGGGCAATTGCGCCTTTGCCTCGCGGATGATCCTGTTGACGTCGTCCGAGACCGCGCCGAGGTCGCGGCCATCGGCCGTGCCGAAGATGTCGATGGTGGTCTGCGCGTTGTAGTGCGTGACGACCGCGTTGCCCGAGATGCGCTGCATGCTCGCGAGCGAGCCGAGGATGTTGCTGCGCCCGTTCGCCGTGAGCGGGATGTTCGCGAGCGATTGCAGCGAATCGATCGTGTATTGCGGCGCTTCGGTGATGACGCTGTAGCTCACGCCGTTCAGCGGATTGAGCCAGAACGTCGGCGTTGTCTGCTGGCTACCCGAGAGCGTGATGAGCAGATTGCTCGCCACGTCGCGCTGCGTGTAGCCCGCCTGCTGCGCGCGCGTGCGATCGACGTCGATGAAGATGCGCGGCAGGTCGCCGGGCTGCTGGATGCGCGCGTCCGCGAAACCGGGCACGCCGCGCAGCCGCGCGAGTAGATTCGCCGCGAACGCGCGATTGCCCGCGACGTCGCGGCCGACGATCTGCACGTCGACAGGCGCGGGCATGCCGAAATTCAGCGTCTGGCTCACGATGTCGGCGGGCAGGAACGCGAACTGCACGCCGGGGAATTCGTCGTTGAGCGTGCGGCGCAAGAGGCGCACGTAAGCCGCGGTCGAATGATGGCCGGGGTTCAGCGAAATCAGCACGTCGGCGTCCGAGGTGCCGATCGTGCCCGTGTTGCTGTACGAAAGATTGATGCCCGAAACCGGCAGGCCGATATTGTCGATGATCGAATGCAGTTCGCCCGCGGGAATCAGCGTGCGGATGCGCTTGTCGATGCGGTCGGTGATCACGGCGGTTTCTTCGACGCGCATGCCGGTTTTTGCGCGCACGTGCAGCGCGATCGTGCCCGCATCGACGCGCGGAAAGAAGTCGCGGCCCAGAAACGGCATCAGCAGCAGCGAAGCGCCGCAACACGCGAGAAACAAAACGATGAATCCCACCGGATGCTTGACGCGCGTCGCGAGAAAGTCGCGGTAGCGCACGCGCAGATTCTCGAAGCCGCGTTCGAACGCGAAATGCACGCGCATGAACGGATTGCGCGTCGCGCCGCGCATGTGGTGCAGATCGGCGGGCTTGTGATGATGGCGCATCAGGTACTTCGCGAGCGTCGGCACGAGCGTGCGCGAGAAGAAGTACGAGGCGAGCATCGCGAACACCACGGCTTCGGCGAGCGGAATGAACAGGAAATGCGCGACGCCCGTGAGCAGGAACATCGGCACGAACACGATGCAGATGGAAAGCGTGGAGACGAGCGTCGGGATCGCGATCTGGTGCGCGCCGTCGAGAATCGCCTGTTCGAGCGTCTTGCCCTGTTCGAGCTGCTGGCTGATGTTTTCGATCGCGACCGTTGCGTCGTCAACGAGAATGCCGACCGCGAGCGCGAGCCCGCCGAGCGTCATGATGTTGATGGTTTCGCCGAGCGCCGCGAGCGCGATGATCGACGTGAGCATCGACAGCGGAATCGACACCGCGATGATGAGCGTCGCGCGCCAGTTGCCGAGAAAGAGCAGGATCATGAGCGCCGTGAGCGCAGCCGCGATGAGCGCCTCGCGCAGCACGCCCTCGACCGATGCGCGCACGAACAGCGACTGGTCGGCGACGGGATCGATGTGCAGCGTCGACGGCACGAGATTGAGCAGCGCCGGCATCATCTGCTTGATGCGGTCGACGATTTCGAGCGTCGACGTGTTGCCGCTCTTGTTGATCGTGAGCAGCGACGCGCGCTGGCCGTCCACGCGCACGATGTTGGTCTGCGGCTGGAAGCCGTCGCGCACGTGCGCGACGTCGCGGATATAGATCGTGCCGCTCGCCGTGGTTCTTACCGGAATGTCATTGAGGCCCGCGAGCGAGTTGGGACTCGCGTTCAGCAGCACCGAGTATTCGGTGGAGCCGATCTTCGCGGTGCCCGAGGGCAGGATCAGATTTTGCGCGCTGATGGCATCGACGACGTCCATCGGCGACAGGTTGTGCTGCTGCAGCGCGCGCTGGTCGATGTCGACCATGATCTGCCGCTGCTTGCCGCCGTAGGGCAGCGGCGCGGAGGCGCCGGGCACGGTCGCGAGCTGCGTCTTGAGGAAGTTGTTGCCGTAGTCGTACAGCTCCTGCTCGGTGAGCTGCGCCGACGAGAGCGACAGGCGCAGGATCGGCACCGTCGAGGCGTTGTAGCGCAGGATGAACGGCGGCGAGATGCCGGGCGGCAGCGAGCGCAGTTGCGCCTGCGAGAGCGACGTGACTTCCGCGAGCGCTTCCTGCACGTTCGCATGCGGCTGGAAGAAGATCTTCACGACCGCAATGCCGTTGAGCGAGGTGGACTCCGTGTGTTCGATGTCGTTGACGGCCACCGAAAGCCCGCGCTCGTAATTGAGCACGATGCGCTTTTCCATCTCGTCGGCGGGCAGCCCGGTGTACGTCCAGATCACCGAGAGCACGGGGATGTCGATATTCGGGAAGATGTCCGTAGGCGTGCGCAGGATCGTCAGCGGTCCGACGATCAGCAGCAGCAACGCGAGCACGATGAACGTGTACGGGCGCCGGAGCGCCAGTCGGACAATCCACATGGAACGGCCGGTTCCTTCGCTGGTGGTGTGCCGCGCTCCCGGCTGGTCTGGCCGCTGGCGGCGGGCATTTTCTGCATCGGTCACCGCGCGAGGCAGCGAGCCCGCGCGTACGGGTGCGTGACGACTATAGCGCCAGTCGCCGGATGTCAGCGTACTTTTTCCGGGTGCGCAGGCACATGCGGCGGCGTCGTAAAGATTACAGTCCATTACCGTCAGCTTTCCGTAAGCGTCGGGCGCGGTTGCTTTTATTGACTGCTCGGACGCAAACCCAGGCCGGGAGGCCGGTTCACCCCCCTAATATTTCACTTTGCGTACAGGCCCAAACACGCAACAATGCAGAAACCGGTGGGCATTTTTCGCGCATGGTGCGCGAATAAGGCGGGTTCGCCGGGAAGAAGGTTGCAAGCAGGTTTCAAGCAACGTATCAAGCAGGTATGGATGCACGCACAACCGTTGGTGCGCGCGGCTTCGATCAGCTCACTGACCGGCGCTTCACACAAGGAAGCCGGCATCGATAACGGGGAAATCCTATGCAAGTCGGTTCTATCGTTCGCTCCGTGCATATCGCCGTGCCGCAAGGCGCGCGTGGCATCGTGATGCGCATTCTCGGCGACATGGCCATGGTGACGTGGTACGACGGCGAGCCTGGCGCATCGAAACAGCTCAATACCGAGCCCTTTTTTCTGGAAGATCTGATCGATACGGGTGAGCAGGTTCGTCCGGTCGGCTCGCTCGTCCATTGAGTTACGCGGCGGCGCGGCGCGCACGGAGCGCCACACGCCGCGTTCGCGCATCCGGCGCCTGGCCGGGGCGGCGCGCTGCGCCCGCCGCCGAATTTGCCCCTTAACTCGCCCCCGCAGCCCGCAAGAGGCACAATTGCGGGTATGACTCACGACATCCCTCAGGGCACCCCGTTCCCGCCGTCCGACTTCCCGGACGACGCCTCGTCCGAGGCGCCCTACGCGCGCCTCACGCCCGAGTGCGTGCTCGACGCGCTCGACAGCGTGCTGATTCCCGCCGGCCGCCGCACCGATGGCCGCATGCTCGCGCTCAACAGCTACGAAAACCGCGTCTATCAGGTGGGTGTCGAGGACGGCGCGCCGCTCGTCGCGAAGTTCTACCGGCCCGAACGCTGGTCCGACGAAGCGATCCTCGAAGAGCATGCGTTCGTCGCCGAACTCGCCGAGCGCGAGATTCCCGCCGTGCCCGCGCTCGCGTTCGAGCACCGCACGCTGCACAGCTTCGACGGTTTCCGCTTTGCCGTGTTCGAGCGGCGCGGCGGGCGCGCGCCCGATCTCGACCGCAGCGACACGCTCGAATGGATCGGCCGCTTCATCGGCCGCATTCATGCCGTGGGCGCGATGGAGCCGTATCGCGCGCGTCCCACGCTCGACATCCAGACGTTCGGCTACGAGCCGCGCGAGTATCTGATCGAGCACGATTTTGTGCCCGCCGACGTGCGCGACGCGTGGGAAACGGTAGTGGATCTCGCACTGGAAGGTGTCGAAGCCGCGTTTGAGCGCGCGGGCGACGTGCGTACGCTGCGCACCCACGGCGACTGCCACTCGAGCAACCTGCTGTGGACCGACGCGGGGCCGCATTACGTCGATTTCGACGACAGCCGCATGGCTCCCGCCATCCAGGATCTTTGGCTGCTGTTGCCGGGCGACCGGGCGGATGCGGTGCGTGCGCTCGGCGATCTGCTCGCGGGCTATGAGGATTTCTGCGAGTTCGAGCCGCGCGAACTGCATCTGATCGAAGCGCTGCGCACGCTGCGCCTCATTCACTACTGCGCGTGGCTCGCGCGGCGCTGGAACGATCCCGCGTTTCCGGCTGCGTTTCCGTGGTTCAACACGCAGCGCTACTGGGAAGACCGCATCCTCGAACTGCGCGAGCAGATCGGCGCGATGCAGGAAGGGCCGCTCTGGCCCGTGTGAGTTGCGCACTTGCAGCGTGCGCGTTTGTTGCACGTTTGAGGCGCGATATTGCGAGCGCCGCACACGCGGCGCGTCGAGCGCATCGAGCGCATCGAGCGCATCGAGCGGATCAAGCGTGTTACACGTGGCAATCCGAACCCGCGCCCGCCGCGATTTCGCGTGCGGCTTTGGCGCCTTCGACCTGAAGCAGGGTCGGTAGCGAGACGCCGTTTTTCGCGGCGGTCACTTCGGCGAGGATCGACACCGCGATTTCGGGCGGCGTGCGGCTGCCGATGTAAATCCCGACCGGTCCGTGCAGCCGTGCGAGTTCCGTCTCGTTCAGATCGAACTCCTTGAGCCGCTCGCGCCGCGCCGCGTTATTGCGCCGCGAGCCGAGCGCGCCCACGTAAAACGCGTGGGTTTTGAGCGCTTCCATCAGCGCGAGATCGTCGAGCTTCGGATCGTGCGTGAGCGCGATCACCGCGCACCGTTCGTCGAGTTTCATGTCGAGTACGGTGTCGTCGGGCATGGTGCGCACGAGCGTCGTGCCGGGCACGTCCCATGTATCGGTGTATTCCTCGCGCGGATCGCACACCGTCACCTGATAATCGAGCCCCACCGCAATCTGGCACAGATAGCGCGAAAGCTGTCCGGCGCCGATCACGAGCATGCGATAGCGCGGTCCGTGGATCGTGAGCAGACGCGCGCCGTCGAAAAAGACGCCGTCGGTGGCGCTCGCGGGTCCGAGCGTGGCCTCGCCGCTCGCCATGTCGAGTGTGCGCGCAACGAGTTCTCCGCGCTCCACGGCCTCGAGCAGCGCGCGAATTCCGCCGGCCTTCGCGAGCGGTTCGAGCACGAGCTGGATCGTGCCGCCGCACGGCAGGCCGAAGCGATGCGCCTCTTCAGCCGTGATGCCGTACTTCACGGTCTCGGGCTTGTCGATGCCGATGCCGTCGCGGCGCACGCGGTCGATCAGATCGTCCTCGATGCAGCCGCCCGACACGGAGCCCGCGACCAGGCCATCGTCGCGCACGACGAGCATGGCGCCTTCAGGACGCGGCGACGAGCCCCACGTCTTCACCACCGTCACCAGCAGGATGCGGTGGCCTTCGTCGAGCCAGCGCACGCTGGATTTCAGGACCTCGATATCCACGCTGTCCATGATCGTTTCCTTGTCTGGACGTCGCTGCCGGAGTCTTCGCCGGTGACGTCGCTGGTCTGGGCTGGTGCCGTTCCAGCGTCGGCGTTGGCGTCGACTTCTGCGTCTTCGTCCGCGCTGTCCAGGACGCCCAGTTGCGCGTTAAAGCGCCTGAAAAACTCTTCCGCGATCTTGCGTGCCGCGCCGTCGATCAGCCGCGAGCCGATCTGCGCGAGCTTGCCGCCGATTTGCGCGCTCGCCGTGTAGCTGAGCGTCGTGGTGTCGTCCAGCGCGGGTTCGAGCCGCACTCGCGCGTTGCCCTTGCCGAAGCCCGCCACGCCGCCCTGGCCTTCGAACTGGATCGTGTAGCGGCTGGGCGCGTCGATGTCGGTGAGTGCGAGGCGGCCCCGAAAGCGCGCTTTCACCGGGCCGACCGCTGCGGTGAGCGCAACAGCCCATGCATGCTCGCCGTCGGCTTCGATGCTCTCGCAGCCGGGAATGCAGGCTTTCAGGACGGTTGCGTCATTGAGCGCTTCCCAGGCCTGCTGTTGCGGCACCGGCAGCGAGCGGCTTTCGGTTAGCTCCATCGTGCTCCCTCTTGTAGTGATGTGCGCAGTGGTGCGCGGCTTGCGCGCGCGACAAGCGGCGTCACGCTCAGGCTGTGCCCGAACGCCTCGAGACTTTCGAGGTTATGGACGGGAAAGTGGGCGTCCACATGCGGCAGCATGGCTTGCACGCCGCGCGCCTTCGGTGTGAAGTCGCGGTAGCGCAGCAGCGGATTGAGCCACACGACGCGGTGCGCAAAGCGGTGCAGGCGCGCCATTTCAGCTGCGAGCGTGGCCGTGGCTTCCTGATCGAGTCCATCGGTGACGAGCAGCATGGTTGCACGACCGCTCAGCATGCGGCGTGCCCAGCGGCGGTTGAATTCGCCGAGCGTCGCGCCGATGCGTGTGCCGCCCGACCAGTCCGCGACCTGCGTGCAAAGCTGTGCGAGCGCGATATCGGGATCGCGCTCACGCAGTGCGCGCGTTGCGTGCGTGAGGCGCGTGCCGAAGAGAAAGACCTGTAACCGCTCACGCGATTGCAGCAGCGCGTGGCAGTAATAGAGCACCGCGCGCGAGTAGCTGCTCATGGATCCGGAGATGTCGAGCAGCAGCACGACGGGCGGCTTGCGCTCGACGGGCGCGCGATATTTCCACACGGTCCAGTCGCCGCCTGCGTGCACCGCGTGGCGTGCGCTCGCGCGCAGGTCGGCGTGGGTGCCGTGCGATGCGGCCTTGAGTCTGCGCGTGCGCTCGGTCGCGAGCGGCAGGCGCCGCGCGCGGATCAGGTGGCGCAGCGTGCGCCATTCGTCGGCGCTGAGCGTGTCGAAGTCGCGGTGGCGAAGGCGCTCTTCCGCGCTGAACGTTGCATGTGCGCGAAACTCGTACTCTTCGCGCGGCGCAGGCGGTTGCGTGCCGCGCTGCACATCCGCGCGTGCGGCGAGCGCATCGGCGAGCCGGTTGTTGCGGCGCGGCGGCGGCAAGCCGCCTTGCACCTTCGGCAGCAGCAGCGCGCGCAGCTTGCCTTCCCAGTCGGGATCGCGCCAGAAGAGGTCGAATGCGGCGTAGAAGATGTCGCGTTCGTCGGGCGCCGACGTGAGCAGCGCGGCCAGCGCCGCGCCAACGTCGTCGCGGCGGGCGAGATCGACGAGGCACAGCGCGTCGAGCGCGTCGACGGCCTGCGCGGGCGACATCGGCAAACCCGCGCCGCGCAGCACGCGGATGAAATGCACGACATTGCGCGCGAGCATCGGCGGCGCTTCGTGTGTTTCCGTTGTTGCGGCGACGGACGGCGGCGCGGCGTTCATCGGCTCACTCCGCGAGCGCGAGCGTGTCGGCGATCCGCTGCGTGTCGAGCTGCGCAAGATCGTCCTGATACTTGAGCAGCACGCCGAGCGTGTCCTGCACCGATTGCGGATCGAGTTCGGTCACTGCGAGCGCGGCGAGCGCTCGGCACCAGTCGATGGTTTCGGCGATGCCCGGCGCCTTGAAGAGATCCATCGTGCGAAGCTGGTGCACGAAGGCGACGGCGCGGCGCTGCAACGCCGCCGAGCTTTCGGGCGCGCGCGCCGCGACGATTGCAAGTTCGCGTTCGCGGCCGGGGTAGCCGAGCCACTGATAGAGACAGCGGCGCTTGAGCGCATCGTGCACTTCGCGCGTGCGGTTCGATGTGATCACAACGAGCGGCGGTTCGTCGGCGCGCACCGTGCCGTACTCGGGTATGGATACCTGGAAATCCGAAAGAAGCTCCAGCAGGAACGCTTCGAACGGTTCGTCGGCGCGGTCGATTTCGTCGATCAGGAGCACGCGGCGTGCGGCCGGATTCTGCGGATCGGGCTGCAACGCCTGCAGCAAGGGGCGCTTGAGCAAGAATTCGTCGCGATAGAGCGTGTCGCCGCCTGGCTTCTCTCCGGCTGCTTCGGCAAGGCGCAGCGCCATGATCTGGCGCGGGTAATCCCATTCGTAGAGTGCGCTCGCAGTATCGAGCCCCTCGTAGCATTGCAGCCGCAGGAGCGCGGTGCCGAGCATCGCGGCGGCGGCTTTCGCGAGTTCGGTCTTGCCGACGCCGGGCTCGCCTTCGAGAAAGAGCGGCCGCTGCATGCGCAGCGCGAGAAAGAGCGCGGTCGCGAGTTCGCGGCTCGCGAAATAGCCGCGCGATTGAAGTTGTGCGAGGGTGTCGTCGATCGAGGCCGGTTGCATGGCGTGCCTGAATACGCAAACGCGAACACAAAAGCGAATGTGAATGCAAATGCACCGGGCGGTCGCTCGCGCGCCCGAAAAACGGTTGCGCGAGAAACCACCCGGCGTCGGACCTAACCGTTCGCCCGCGTGACCGCACGCGCCGCGAGCACCGGAATCAGGTGCGCGCGATACGCGGCGCTGGCGTGCAGATCGGTGTTGAGGTCGTCGGCGGCAATCGTCACCGCACGCGCGGCGGCGGGCGTGAAGCTCGCCGTGAGCGCCTGCTCCAGCGGCGCCGAGCGGAACACCGAAGCCGCCGCGCCCGTCACCGCCACGCGCACGCCGTCCGCGAACTTCGCGACGAAGACGCCGGTCAGCGCAAAGCGCGACGCCGGGTTCGCGAACTTTTCGTACGCCGCGCGCTCGGGCACCGGAAACTCGACCGCCACGATCAGCTCGTCGGGTGCGAGCGCGGTCTCGTACATGCCGAGGAAGAACGCGTCGGCCGCGATGGTTCGGCGGTCGGTGACGACCGTCGCGTTCAGCGCGAGCACGGCAGCGGGATAGTCGGCAGCCGGATCGTTGTTGGCGAGCGAGCCGCCAAGCGTGCCGAGCGCACGCACCTGGCGGTCGCCGATCTGCGCGGCGAGCTGTGCGAGCGCCGGCAGCACGTTCTGGATCTGCGCGTTTTCGGCGACGTCCGCATGGCACACGGCGGCGCCCAACTTCACGATTTTGCTGTCCACCATGACTGTCTGGAGGTCGGGAATGCGCGTGACGTCCACGAGCGTCGAAGGCTGTGCGAGCCGCAGCTTCATCGCTGCGAGCAGGCTCTGGCCGCCCGCGAGAAATTTCGCGTCCGGCGCGTTCGCGAGCGTTTTCACGGCGCTTTGCGTGTCGGTGGCGCGCTGGTAATCGAATGAATACATGGTTCGCCTCCGCTCAAGGATGTGACGACGGGTTGGACGGGCTGGAGGTCCCGGCCGCCTGAATCGCGGACCACACGCGATGCGGCGAAGCCGGCATCTGCAGGTCTTTCACACCGAGCGGCGCGAGCGCGTCGAGGATCGCGTTGATGACCGCGGGCGGCGAGCCGATGGCGCCTGCCTCGCCGCAGCCCTTCACGCCGAGCGGATTGTGCGTGCAGGGCGTGCCCTTCGCGGTCTCGACGTCGAAGCTCGGCAGGTCCGAGGCGCGCGGCATCGCGTAATCCATGTACGAGCCGGAGAGCAACTGGCCGCTTTCGGCGTCGTAGACACAGCGTTCGAGCAACGCCTGGCCGATGCCCTGGCCGATCCCGCCGTGCACCTGGCCCTCGACGATCATCGGATTGATGACGTTGCCGAAGTCGTCGACGGCGGTGAAGCGCTCGACGCGTGTCTCGCCCGTATCGGGATCGACTTCGACTTCGCACACGTATGCGCCCGCCGGGTAGGTGAAGTTGGTCGGATCGTAGAACGCGCTTTCGTCGAGGCCCGGTTCGAGCGTTTCGAGCGGATAGTTGTGCGGGACGTAGGCCGCGAGCGCGATTTCGGCGAAGGCTTTGGTGCGGTCGGTGCCCGCGACGCGGAACACGCCGTTGGCGAACTCGATGTCCTCCACGCCTGCTTCGAGCAGATGCGCCGCGATCTTCTTCGCCTTCGACTCGATCTTGTCGAGCGCCTTCATGATCGCCGTGCCGCCCACGGCAATCGAGCGCGAGCCGTACGTGCCCATGCCGAACGGCACGCGGCCCGTGTCGCCGTGCACGATTTCGATCTGCTCGATCGGCACGCCGAGGCGGTCGGACACGACCTGCGCGAAGGTCGTCTCGTGGCCCTGGCCATGACTGTGCGAGCCCGTGAATACCGTGACCGAGCCGGTCGGGTTCACGCGCACTTCGCCCGCTTCGAAGAGCCCCGCGCGCGCGCCGAGCGCGCCCGCGATGTTCGACGGCGCGAGGCCGCACGCCTCGATGTAGCACGAGTGCCCGAGGCCGCGCAGCATGCCGCGCGCCTTCGAGGCGTCGCGGCGCGCAGCAAAGCCCTTTACGTCGGCGAGTTCGAGTGCGCGCGACAGGCACGCCTCGTAGTCGCCGATGTCGTAGGTGAGGCCCACCGGCGTCGCGTACGGGAACGACGTGATGAAGTTGCGACGGCGGATTTCGGCCGGGTCGATATTCATCTCGCGCGCCGCGGTTTCCACGAGACGCTCGATGACGTAGGTCGCTTCGGGGCGGCCCGCGCCGCGATAGGCATCGACGGGCACCGTGTTCGTGAATACGGCCTTCACCTCGGCGTAGATCGCGGGCGTCTTGTACTGGCCTGCGAGCAGCGTGGCGTAGAGGATCGTCGGCACGGCGGACGCGAACGTCGAGAGATACGCACCCATGTTCGCAATCGTGTGCACGCGCATCGCGAGGAAGGTGCCGTCCTTGTCCATCGCGAGTTCGGCTTTCGTCACGTGGTCGCGGCCATGGGCGTCCGAGACGAACGACTCGCTGCGCTCGGCCGTCCACTTCACCGGGCGGCGAATCTTCTTCGAGGCCCACGTGAGCGCTACGTCTTCCGCGTAAAGGAAGATCTTCGAGCCGAAGCCGCCGCCCACGTCAGGAGCTACGATGCGCAGCTTCGTTTCAGGCAGCGAAAGCACGAACGCGGCCATCAGCAGACGCTCGACATGCGGGTTCTGGTTCGCGACATAGACCGTGTAGCTGTCGTCGTGCAACGAGTAGCTCGCGTTCACGGCGCGCGGCTCGATCGCGTTCGGCACGAGCCGGTTGTTCACGATGTCGAGCGTCGTGACGTGCGCGGCCTGGGCGAAGGCGGCGTCGGTCGCGGCCTTGTCGCCGTGGCCCCACGTGTAGCAGGTGTTGTTCTGCACATCGTCGTGAACGAGCGGCTGGCCTGCGTCGGCGGCGTGCGCCGTATCGGCGACGGCGGGCAACGCCTCGTAATCGACTTCGACGCGCTCGGCGGCGTCTTTCGCTTCTTTCAGCGATTCGGCGATGACGAGCGCCACCTGGTCGCCCACGTGGCACGCCTTCTTGTGTGCGATCACGGGATGCGGCGGCTCGTGCATCGGCGTGCCGTCGATGCTGTGGATCAGCCAGCCGCACGGCAGGCCGCCCACGTTTTCGGCGGCAATGTCGGCGCCCGTGAAGACGGCGACGACGCCGGGCGCGGCTTTCGCCGCGGCGGTATCGATGCTTTTGATGCGCGCGTGCGCGTACGGCGAGCGTACGAACACGGCCCAGGTCTGGGCCGGTAGGACGACGTCGTCGGTGTACTGGCCGGCGCCGGTGAGGAAGCGATAGTCTTCCTTGCGCTTTACCGGCGCGCCGATCATGCGCTTGGGTTCGGGTGCGTTCATGGCGGCCTCCCGGTCAAGCTGCCGTCGCGGCGGCCGGCGCGCCTGCGCGCATGCCTGCAGCGCCCGCGACCACGGCCTTCACGATGTTGTGATAACCCGTGCAGCGGCACAGGTTGCCTTCGAGGTTCGCGCGCACGTCGGCTTCGGTGAGATCCGGGTGAGCCGCCGCCAGTGCGGTCGCGCTCATGACCATGCCGGGCGTGCAGAAGCCGCACTGCAGGCCGTGGCATTCGCGGAACGCGGCCTGCATCGGATGCAGTTCGCCGTTCTTCGCCAGCCCTTCGATCGTGGTGACGTCCATGCCGTCGCACTGCACGGCGAGCCGGTTGCACGACTTGATCGCGCGGCCGTTCAGATGGACGGTGCAGGCGCCGCACTGCGCGGTGTCGCAGCCAACATGCGTGCCCGTGAGGCGTAGCTGTTCGCGCAGGAACTGGACCAGAAGCGTGTGGGGTTCGACTTCGGCGGTCACGGGCTCGCCGTTGACCGTGAGGCGGATACTGATCGCCATAGACTGTCTCCTGTCGACCAGGGCACGCGTGCCGGCCGGAGCATGCTCATGTTCCGGCGCTTGTTCCGGCGCTTGTTCCGGCGTTACGTCTTGCACTGGTCCCATGCAACGTTATGGGAAAGAGACCGGCCTGGGCCCGCATACACGAAGATGCCCCGAATTGCCGTCTGCTGGACTGCCATCCGTCGCGCGCGAAACGCACGGCTGCCGCGCGAGGCGCGCAGCCTGGATGGAGTGGGGGGCGAGGGTCCGGCTGGTGCTTAGCTTTTCAGTGATGCCAAGGGGTGTTGCCAGGACAGTAAAGCACAAATCGCCCGTTTGCGCTGCACGGGGTTTTTACGGTCGGAGCAGATAAAAAACGGCCCGTCCCAACTGGTGGGACGGGCCGTTTGTGCGGCGTAGCGCGGTTTGTGCGGGCTTCGTGCGCCCGCTCGTACGGTGCCTTTAGCGCGTTGTTTCGTGTGCGCTGAAGTGGGCCTGGAAGCGGGCGCTGAGGCGGGCCTGGAAGCGGGCGCTGAGGCGGGCCTGGAAGCGCGGCTTTCTAGTGCACGTCGTGCGGTGCGTGCGCGAGGCGCGAATGGCGGCGCGAGTAGCCGAAATAAATGAACATGCCGATCACGAGCCAGATGACGAACGCGATCCAGGTGATCGGTTGAAGGTTCGCCATCAGGAACAGGCATGAGGCGACCGCGAGGATCGGCACGACCGGCACGCCGGGGCAGCGGAACGCGCGCGGCAGATGCGGGTGCGTCTTGCGCAGGATGAGCACGGCGATCGACACCATCGAGAACGCTGCGAGCGTGCCGATGTTGATCAGTTCGGCGAGCACGTTGAGCGGCACGAGCGCGCCGATCAGGCCGAAGAACAGGCCGACGAGCCAGGTCGTGAGGAACGGCGTCGCGAAGCGCGGATGCAGGCGCGAGAGCGCGGCAGGCAGCAGGCCGTCACGCGACATCGCGAAGATGATGCGGGTCTGGCCGTAGCTCATCACGAGGATCACGGTCAGCATGCCGAGCACGGCGCCGAGGTCGATGAAGCCTGCGACCCACTTTTCGCCCGCCATCTGGAGAGCGAACGAAACCGGGTGGGCGATGTTCGCGAACTGCGCGGACGGCACGATGCCGGTGACCACGGCCGCGACGGCGACGTAGAGCACCCCGCACACCGCGAGCGAAGCGATGATGCCGATCGGCAGGTCGCGCTTCGGATTTTTCACTTCTTCCGCAGCGGACGACACCGAATCGAAGCCGATGAACGCGAAGAACATCACGGCTGCCGCGCCGAACACGCCGTTCCAGCCGTTGGGCATGAACGGATGCCAGTTGGCAGGCGTGACGTGGAACGCGCCGACCGCGATCACGAGCAGCACGACCGTCACCTTGATGGCAACCATGATGTTGTTGATGCGGGTGGATTCGCGCACGCCGAAGGAGAGGAGCGCCGTGATCGCCATCATCACGAGGAACGCGGGCAGGTTGAAATACGTGGTGACGCCCGGCAACGCGCCCGGCGCGGCCGAGAGTGCGGCGGGCAGGCTGATGCCGAAGCCCGCGAGCAGCGACTGCAGATAACCCGACCAGCCCACCGACACCGCTGAGGTGGCGAGCCCGTATTCGAGCATCAGGTCCCAGCCGATCACCCACGCGGCCAGCTCGCCGAGCGTGGCATACGAGTAAGTGTAGATCGAGCCCGCGACGGGAATGGTCGAGGCGAATTCGGCATAGGCGAGCGCGGCGAAGCAGCAGGCCACGGCGGCAATGAGGAACGCGATCATCAGCGCCGGGCCGGCTTGCACGGCGCCGGTGCCGGTCAGCACGAAAATGCCGGTGCCGATGATTGCGCCGATGCCGAGAAACGTGAGGTCCAGAGCGCCGAGTGCTTTCTTGAGGCCGGCGCTTTCGGCGCTCGCCTTCAACATGTGCTCGACGTTCTTCTTGCGAAAGAGGGACATTTGGCGGGGAACTCCAGGTTCGTGCGCGGGGAACAGGGCTCGTTCGGAATGCTCAGTGGCCGCGCGCCGTATAAATCGGGAAAACCTTGGATTTTAACGGATATCGCCCACCGCCCTGGCCAGAACCGACTGGGAAGTCGATCCGGGTGCGTGCTTTTTTGCCGCAAACGGGCGTGACGGCGCGCGATCCTTGCCTGTGCGGCGGGGATCGGCGCGATCCATTTCCCGATTGCGGGGTTATGGTGAGAAGCCCGCCTCCTGGTGTCGTACCCGCCGCGAATGCCCTTGCGTCCCGCCCGAGGCCTGGTTGCCCTAGTTGCCCGGGGCAGGCGCGAGATCGACGAGCCGGTTGCTCATCACGTAGAACGTCAGCTCGGCGTTGTTGTTGAGCTTCATCTTTTCGAGCAGACGTGTGCGGTAGACGCTCACCGTCTTTACCGAGAGCGAGAGCACGCGCGCGATATCGGTGAGGCGCTGGCCCGTGGCGAGCATGCACAGCGTCTGGTATTCGCGGTCCGACAGCTTTTCGTGCGGCAGTTGCTCTTCTTCGACGAGCACGTAGTCGGCGAGCGCTTCCGCCATCGCCGGGCTCACGTATTTACGCCCGGCCGCGACCTGCTGGATGGCCGTGATCATCTGCGCGGCATCCACGGTTTTCGAGAGGTAACCCGCCGCGCCCGCCTTCAGCGCGCGCACCGCGTATTGATCCTCGCGATACATCGAGAACATCAGCACCGGCAGGCGCGGCGCCTTGCGCTTGGCGCGCCTGAGCACCTCGACGCCGTTCATGTCGGGCAGCGAGATGTCGAGCAGCACCACGTCGCACATATGCTTGCCCATGGCCGCGAGCGCTTCGGCGCCCGTCTGGGCTTCGATGACTTCGCTCGCGACGCCGCGGTCCAGGAGCAACTGGCGCACGCCCTGACGGACGATGGCGTGGTCATCGACGAGCAGGATGCGATGGGTCATGAATGAGCGCCTTTCACGGCGGGCGTGGCGAGAGGGGAGGCCGAGGCGGCAAAGAGCGCGTCCCAGGCGAAGCGCGCGCGCACGACCGTTCCGGCGTGCGCGCCGCGCGTGCCGGCGCGCAGCGTGCCGCCGAAGGCGGCGCAACGCTCGCGCATGCCGGCGACGCCGTAGCGGTTGCGGTGCGCATCCGTGCGGCTTGCGCCGCGCGGCAGGCCGATGCCGTCGTCGGCGATGGTGAGCGTGAGATGGCGCGCCGAGCATTCGAGCCGCACATCGGCGCGCGCCGCGCAGGCATGGCGCGCGACGTTGGCGAGCGCTTCCTGCGCCACGCGGAAGACGGCGAGCGTGGCGTCGGGGCAGAGGCGCACGACGCGTTCATCGGCCTCGCAGACGAAAATTACGGCAAGGCCGGTTCGCGCGCCGAAGCCGCGCGTCCATTCGTCGAGCGCCGCAACGAGGCCCGCGTCGAGCTGTGGCGCGCTGAGTCCGTCGAGCACATGGCGCACCGCCTCGGCCGCCGCGTTCAACGAGCGCGCGACGAGCGCGAGCGCTTCGGCAAACTGCGGCGGCGCGTCGGCGGGCAGCGAGGCGTTGACGTTGGCAAGGGCGAAGTGCGTGGCGGCGAGTTCCGCGCCGACGCTATCGTGCAGCTCGCGGGCGAGACGCCGGCGCGCGGTTTCGTCGGCGTCGATGCGGGCCGCTTGAGCCGTCGCGATGGGGGCGATGGTTGCGGCGGCGGCCATGGTTGCCATGGTGACCGTGTTGACGTTCGGGCGCCGCACACGGGCGACCCGGCTGGGCGCGTCGGCGCCATGCGCTCCTCGTGCGCGCGCAGCAGCGCGGCGCGGCGCCTCCTCGCCCTGAGCGCACGTAGCGACCGCAACGATCTTCGACGTGTCCATTTATCCCCTGTTCCGAAACCGGCACGTCACACCGTCTGCAGCCAGGGTAGTCAAAGTCCCGGTGCCGGATAACGGTACGGCGCAGCGTAACGATATTTACATCCTGTAACGGTCTGGTTTAACCCTTTTGGGCGTCCCGGAATGCCGATTCTGCGCCGCGATGGTATCGCAAAAAAAAAGAAGGCAGCAATCTGGATGTGCTTTAGCGGCCAATAGTTGAGAAATTAAGTGAGGTTTTGTCAAGATTCTCGTGTCAGAAAAATGCTGACATGGAAGCTAACGACATTTTGTGACATTTGTAACTGCGTCACTGGGACGCTGTTGTAGGAGCGCCGCTGAAGGAGGGGGGGGAAGGTCGTTGAAAGCGCGTGGGCGAAATGTGGAAGAACCGTGGAAGAAGCGCTGCCGAAGCGCCGACGAAAAAAAACCGGAGCGCCAGGCTCCGGTTTTCGTTGCTGCTGAGCAGCGGGTCGATAAGGCGCGCGGCTTAGCCGACGAATGCCTTCTCGATCACGTAGTGGCCCGGTTCGTTGTTGCTGCCTTCCTTGAAGCCGAGCCCCTCGAGCAGTTCGCGCGTGTCGCGCAGCATGTGCGGGCTGCCGCAGAGCATGATGCGGTCGCGTTCGGGGGTAAACGACGGCAGATCGAGGTCTTCAAACAGCTTCTTCGACTCGATGAGGTCGGTGATGCGGCCACGGTTGGCGAAGGTTTCGCGCGTGACGGTCGGGAAGTAGATCAGCTTTTCGCGGACGATGTCGCCGAGATACTCGTGGTTGCGCAGTTCTTCGCTGATGAACTCCTTGTACGCGAGTTCGTCGACGAAACGGCAGGTGTGCGTGAGGACGACCTTGTCGTAGCGGTCATAGACGTCCGGGTCCTTGATGACCGACATGAACGGCGCGAGGCCCGTGCCCGTCGAGAGCAGCCACAGCACCTTGCCCGGCAGCAGGTTATCGGCCATCAGCGTGCCGGTGGGCTTTTTGCCGATCAGCACCTTGTCGCCGACCTTCAGATGCTGGAGACGCGACGTGAGCGGGCCGTCCTGCACCTTGATGCTCAGGAATTCCAGATGTTCTTCGTAGTTGGCGCTCGCCATCGAGTAGGCGCGCATCAGCGGCTTGCCGTCCACTTCGAGGCCGACCATGGTGAACTGGCCGTTCTCGAAACGCAGGGCGGGGTCGCGCGTGCAGGTGAAGCTGAAAAGCGTATCGGTCCAGTGGTGGACGCTCAGAACGGTTTCGGTGGTGATTTTGCTCATGGTTCCTGAAGATGCGAAACAAGGGCCGTCAGACCCCGGCCAGGTCTTGGCTCATTCCTGGCCAATTCTGGCCAACCCGCGGGCTGCCGATCGCTTACGGCGGCGCGGCGCGACGATGCCGGCGCTCGCCGGTCAACCCTGTTGCGAACGAAGCGCAAACGGCCATTTTACCGTGACCGCATCGTCTCGACGGCGATGCGCTGGAGGGAGGAATGGCCCGCGCTTCATGTCACAACGCCGGTGGTCACTCCGACGGCTGATCCACGTTGTGCGCGGCGGGATGCCGGCGCCCGCACGCGAACGTAACGGGCAAGGCAGGCATGGACATGGTGGCGGCGCATCGGCCGGTTTTGGGCCGGGTCCCGCGGGAGCGGACTGTGTGCCGCCAGCCGGGGCGCCACCTGCGGCGCCCGGTCGGGATGGCCCGGGTGGGGTGTCTCGCAAAGAGCGCACGCAAGCGAATGTTCGGCAAGATGATACCGGAAGCCCTGTCGGACCGCAGCATATTGCCCCTTCCGACAGAACAGGTACGGTGCGGCTTCCGGTCGCAGTTGGGCCGAAATTGGGTCGAAGTTGGGTTGAAGTCGAGGCTCAGTTGGGTCGAAGTTGGACCGCAGCCGGAGCGCCGGAGGGCGGAACGGAGCACCGCTCACCCGGCTTGCGCGGGGCGTCTAGCGGTCGGCCGCGAGCTTCAGGCCGAGGCCGACGAGCGCCGCGCCGCAGAACGCATCGATCGGGCGGCGCACGCGGCGGTAGCCGCGCTGCGTGCGATCGTCGGCGAACAGGAACGCGATGCTGCAATGCCAGCCGAACGACATCGCCGCCACGGTCGCAAGCGCCACGCCGTAGAACCACAGCGGCGGGTGCGAGGGAAACATCGCGGCGAACACGCTCGTCCAGAACACGCACGACTTCGGGTTCGTGAGGCAGGTGAAGAACCCGGCGCGCCAGGTGCGGAAGTACTCGCGGCGTCCGGCGGGCGGCAGCGGCTCGGTGACGGCTTTGACTTCGGGTGCGGCGCCGCGCCGCACGCCGGAGCGCAACAGCTTGAAGCCGAACCAGACGAGATACAGCGCGCCTGCCACGCGCACGCCGTTGTAGACCCAGTCGATACGTTGAAGCACGGTGGCCAGGCCGAGCATCGCGAGCGCGGCCCAGAGCGTCGAGCCGACGCCCACACCGAATGCCGATGCGACGCCGAGTCCGCGCCGTCCGGCAAGCGAAAGTTGCGTGACCATGAAGAAGTTCGGGCCGGGGCTGATCAGCGCGAGCGAATAGACCGCGGCGATCTGGAGCAGCGTGGTGATGTAGTGCATGACTCGGATGGGCAGCAGGACGCGCGGCGCGCAACGCGCCATGTTAGCGCGAGGCGGGCAAACTGCGGGACGAAATGCGGGGCGAGATGTGGGTGAGACGCCAGCGTTAAGCGACGCCAGCGGCACCGGCTGGCGTCGTGGATGCCGTCACTCCAGGCGCAGCCGCGCCATATACGGCAGGTGATCGGAAAGCCACGCGGTTTCCTGCGCGGGCCGGATCAGCTCGACGGGCTGCAGGCCGCGCACGAACATCTTGTCGAGCGCGAGCGTCGGTGAAAACGCCGGAAACGTGCGCGCGGGTTCGCCGAGCAGCGTCGCCACTTCGTGCATGCCGTGTTCGGCGAAGATCGGCACGGAGTCGTTGCGCCAGTCGTTGAAGTCGCCCGCGAGCACGAGCGGTCCCTGCGGCGCCTCCTTCGCGATCCAGTGCGCGATCCAGTTCATTTGCCGCAGGCGCGCGCTGCGCGTGAGCGCAAGGTGAGCGCACAGCAGCGTGACCGAGCGCGAGCCGACGCTCGCCCGCGCCACGAGCAGCCCGCGCCGCTCGAACCGGTGCGCGGAGATGTCCCAACGTCCGCCGAGGTCGAGCGGATGCGGCGAAAGAATGGCGTTGCCGTGCCGCCAGGACGGCTTGAACACGTTGGTGCCCAGCGCGATCTGGAGTTCGAGCGAGTGGGCGATCTCGGTGGCCTGGCAATGCCAGACGTCTTCGAGCGGATCGCCGAGCGGCGCGCCGAACTTGGAAGCGAGCACCGGCTGCGGCAGGCGCCGTGCCATGGCTTCCTGGAGGAACCAGGCATCGGCGTGGGTGGACTGCACCCAGCGCCGCATGGCATGCCAGGCTTCGAAGCCGAGCGGCGAGCGGCCCTTGTGCAGGTTCCAGCTCACCGCGACGAAGTCGAGGTTGTTTGCGTTGTCTATCAGCGGTTCTTCGGGATTTCGCATACGAGGGTAGTTCTGTGATGCGCCGCGGGGCTCAGAGCGGCGGCGGCGCGAGGCTTGCGCTGATCCGGTACGCAAGCGCTGGATTCTGGTCGACGATCTGCCAGTTCACCGCTTCGCCCGCGGGCACGCGCAGCCCCGGATGGCTGGCGGCAACCCGGCGCGGCTGCGGCGGCAGCGCGCAGCCTTCGGGCGTTTGCGACGGGTTGGCGGATTCGAGCGTTTCCTGGGCATCGATTGCGAGGATCGTCTCGCTCGCATTCGCCTGCAGCGGAGAGACGGTCAGCGTGCGCTGGAGGTCGATGCTGGCGTCCGGGTGGTCCTTGCAGCCGACGTTGTGGGTGACGACATGATGGTGGGTATCCGTGCGCGCCTGTCCGACCGTGGTCGTGCCCTCGAACGCGTCGACCTGCTGACCGTCCTGCAACACCTGCAGCGTCCATTTGACGACGGGCTGCGCCGCATCCTGCGCATGCGCGCTCAAGGCGGCCGTGGCGAACAGCGTGGCGGTGAGGCAGTGTTTCCACAACGTCATATCGTTGACTCCATGCACGCGCGCCGTCCGGGCGGCGACGGCGTGACCCTGGCTGCGTGGCTGGATGGTCATGACATTCGATCCTATACCCGGTTCGCAAATGCCGGACCGTCGCAGTTCAATATGAGATGGGGATGTATGTCGGAGGTTCAACCGCGGCATTTACGCACATTGATGTTGCCGTAGCAACGAATGCATCATCATTGGATAAATTCGGGGCGCGATGTTGCTCGTTGTTGCGTGATATGCAACAAAGTCGCTTCCGCACCCGCCGCAACGAATAACGCGCCTAAAACGCGCGTCTGTGCGTTGCCGCGCATTGCTCGCCGGACAGCCGTACGGCCTGGCGGATGCTGCACCGCGGCACGGCGTACAATTTTCTGCATAGCGGCGGCGCGACTCGCGCCGTCACCCGGACTCAGCAGATCGCGGACGTCAGGCCGAAGTCCCGGCCAGTGCCGCAGGGACGGATGTGGAGACATGGATCAGATCGACTGTGTAGTGATCGGCGCAGGCGTCGTCGGGCTGGCCGTGGCGCGCGCGCTCGCGGCGCGCGGGCGCGAGGTGATTGTGCTTGAAGCGGCCGGCGCCATCGGCACCGGCATCAGCTCGCGCAACAGCGAGGTCATTCACGCCGGGCTCTACTACCCGCGCGGCTCGCTGAAGGCCACGCTCTGCGTGCGTGGCCGCGAGATGCTCTACGAGTACTGTGCGGCGCACCACGTCGAGCACGCCCGCTGCGGCAAGCTGCTCGTCGCCACGGCGCCCAACCAGATCCCGCAGCTTGAAGCGATTCTGGCGCGCGGCAAGGAAAACGGCGTGTTCGACCTCACGCGCATCAGCGGCAGCGAGGCGCTCGCACTCGAACCGGCGCTCGAATGCATCGCGGCCGTCTATTCGCCGCAGACCGGTATCGTCGACAGCCATCAGCTCATGCTCGCGTTACAGGGCGACGCCGAACGCGACGGCGCGGTGATCGCGCTCCAGTCGCCGGTCGAGTCGATCGATGCGGCGCCGAACGGCTTCGTCGTCCGGGTCGGCGGCGAGTCGCCGACCGAAGTGCGCGCGGCCTGCGTCATCAACAGCGCGGGCCTGCAGGCGACCGCCCTGGCGCGGCGCATTCGCGGCCTCGACGCGCGCCACATCCCGCCGCTCTATCTCGCGCGCGGCAACTACTTCGGCGTATCGGGGCGCGTGCCGTTTTCGCGCCTCATCTATCCGATGCCGAACGAGGCCGGGCTGGGCGTTCACCTCACGCTCGACATGGGTGGCCAGGCGCGCTTTGGTCCGGACGTCGAGTGGATCGATGCCATCGACTACGACGTCAATCCGCAACGCGCCAACACGTTCTACGCGCAAATCCGTCACTACTGGCCCGCGTTGCCGGACGGCGCGCTGCAGCCGGCCTATGCCGGCATCCGGCCAAAGCTATCGGGCCCGGGCGAAGCCGCCGCCGATTTCATGATCCAGGGCGCCGCCGCGCACGGCGTGCGCGGGCTCGTGAACCTGTTCGGGATCGAGTCGCCGGGGCTCACGGCGTCGCTGGCGATTGCCCAGCGCGTGTGCGAACTGGCCGACGCACGCTGAGCGGACCCCGCGAGGTTGAACTCGCGGGGTTGCGTGCGCCATGTTGAGTGCGCCGGGTTTAGTGCGCGGTATTTACCGCGCGGTGCTTACCACGAATGCCCGAGGCCGCCGTTGATCATCAGGCGCGAGCCGTTCACCGTGCCAGCGCCCAGTTTGACGACGGTGTTTTGGGCAATCCGCACGCTGCCGCCGATTGCAACCGCCGTATAGCCGCCGTAGTTTCCGAAGCCGACACTGGCCGACACGACCTTGCCCGGATCGACCTGTGGCATCCCCGCGAGCGCACCGGCGATTGCAATGCCGGAGTAGGCGGTACGCGCGAGGTGATTCACGCCTTGCTGCATGGAATCCAGCCGCTGGTCGGTATACCGGTTCACCGTTTCGGTTGCTGTCGTGAGCTGGCGTACGTTGACTGCGTCCGTCGCCTCCGTGCCGTCCGCGACATTGACGATCTGACGCTGCTGATCTGCGCTGCCGACGGACACCACGTTCGAGCGGCCGCCGTCGTTGGAGTTTGCGCCGAGCGCCACCGAGTTCGAACCGGCCGTGACGGCCGGCTTGTCGTTGGTGGTGCCGTTCATGTCGGACGCGATGCCGTTGGCGTTGACGACCGTCGTGTTGTTGATGGTCGTCGACAGCGAGTTCAGCGTGTTGTTCATGTTCGCCACGCCCGTCGACAGCGACGCCACGTTGTCGTTCGTCGCGCTCAGGCCAGTGGACAGCGAGCTGAGGCCTGCCGAGCTTGTCGTCGACAGCGTGTCGAGGTTGCTGTTCGTCGAGTTCAGGCCGGTCGACAGTGAGGCGACGTTGTCCTTCGTATCGCTCAGACTGGTCGACAGCGACGACATGTTCGACGCAAGCGATGTCGACAGGCTGTTGAGGGCCTGGTTCGTCGCGTTGAGCTGGCTGCCGTTGATCGCGTCCGTGCTGGTGGCCGAGACACGGCCGGCTGCGACGTTCGTGATCTGACGTTCCAGCCCTGCCGCGCCGACGCTGAAGACGCCCACCGGCGCGGCGCCGGAGACCGCATACGAGGCGCCGCCGACCGTGATGACCGGCACTGCGACTGCATTGCCCGTGGTCGAGTTTGCACCCATCGCAATCGAGTTCGCGACGTTGGCCTGCGCGTTCGTGCCGAAGGCGAGCGCGTCGGTCGCCGTGGCACTGGCGCTTGCGCCGTAGGCCTGTGCGCCGATGGCGCTGGCGACGGCCTGGTTGCCGAGCGCGATCGCGTCGTCCTGGGTCGCCTGGTTCGCGTTGCCGATCGCCAGTGCGCCGGTGCCCGTCGCCGTGTTGTCCGCGCCCATCGCTACCGCGCCGGTGCCTGTCGCGACGTTCGGGTCGCCGATCGCGACTGCGCCGTTGCCGCTTGCCGTGTTACCGGCGCCGAGCGACACGGCCTGGCCGCCCGACGCCGATGCGTTCTGGCCGATGGCAACCGCGCCATCCGACTCGGCGTTCGAGCCGTCGCCGACCGCGACGCTGCTCGTGCCTGCCGATTTGGCGTTGACGCCTACTGCGAGAGAGTTGATGCCCGTTGCACCGCTGCCGTCGTGGTTGCCCTGCTGCGTGCCGTTGTCGTTCACGCTGTGATAGCGCGTCTGCGCATCTTCGATGGCCTTCGTGGTCGACGAGGACAGCGACAGGATCAGGTCGGTGGTCGTGCTGAGGCCCGTGGACAGCGAAACCATGCCGGTCGCGGTCGAGGTCGACAGCGACGTGAGGGAGCTGTCGGTCGAGCTCAAGCTGGAAGACAGCAAGCCGATCGAGCTGTTGGTCGTCGAAAGGCCGTCCACGGTCGACGTCGAAAGCGCAGCGAGCGAACTATCGGTCGAACTCAAACTGGAGGACAGCAAACCGATCGAGCTGTTGGCCGTCGTGAGGCCGTCCAGGGTCGACGTCGAAAGCGCAGCGAGCGAACTATCGGTCGAACTCAGGCTGGAGGACAGCACACCGATCGAGCTGGTGGCCGTCGAGAGGCTGTCCAGGGTCGACGTCGAAAGCGCCGCGAGCGAACTATCGGTCGAACTCAGGCTGGAGGACAGCACACCGATCGAGCTGTTGGCCGACGTGAGACTGTCCAAAGTCGACGTCGACAACGAATTCAATTGCTCCACATTGACGGCATCGGTAGCTTGCGTACCGGCGGCAACATTGACGATTTTGCGTTGGTTCGTACTCGATCCGACCGAGACGACATTGGCTGCCCCGTCATCGGATGAACCGTTTCCGAGCACCACGCTGCCAGCTCCAGATGCAGTTGCTCGCGCGCCCAGGGCGAGACTTCCACCCGTCGCATTCGCTCGCGTGCCAACGGCAGTATTCGCTTGATCGTTCATTCCAGGCGCGCCTGCAATTGCGCCGGTGCCAACTGCCGTGTCGTAATTGGCCGCCGCCGCCGCATTTGATCCGATGGCGATGGGGTCTGCGTTATTCCCGCATATGGCTGCGCCTGCCCCATTTCCTGCGATTGCACCCGGTCCATAGGCCAACGGGGTGTCGCACGTTAGACCAGAAGGAATACTGCCGCCGTCCAGGGCGCCAGCCAGTGCTCCGCCTGAACAACACAAGCCGAGAATGATCGGAACGATGACGGAAGAGGCAGCTTTCTTGCCGCGGGCGCGAGCATTTTCCGGGACAGCAATCCAGGAACCCAATGCTTCACTAAATATCGAGTGGTAAATCCTGTTCATTTCTGTATTGCGAGATCGTGTTGGTGGTATGAGGGAAAATCGATAAACGAATTAAAATTTTGGGGAAAGCTATGGAATCCGAGATTTTTTGTTAACCGCATTTAAAACTCTTGTTCCCGAATAGCCGCCCCGTATTCGCTCAAGTGCCGTTCCGGCGTGGCGCTTGCGCGGTCGCTAGCTGAATAAGTCATTCGAAGTACTGATTAATGGTGTCGTGATGCCTGTCTGCGTTACCTGATGCCTCCGATACCGCCGATACGTGATCGGTCCGTGCGCCGCCGCTACGACTCCCTTGCTAACCCCGGAGTCATTGCCGTACGCGGTGCGAGTGTTCGCCAGTCACTGGCGATACGTTTGAACTTCGGCGTGTGCGCTTTGCGGTGTCATTCATGACACCGTCGTCTTGTTATTGCGCCGTATCCATCACCCGTTCGTGAGTTCGCCTCTGTCGGGGAAAGGCCGCCATCCTCTTTCAGCGTGGCCGTTTCGCATCGGCGCGCCCTGGCCATCCTCTGGGCAGCCACTCGCCTTTCAAAAAGCTTTCGGAGTGTAATCGTTTGCGCGTTTTTTGTGCAAGCGGAAAAGCCGCGATCCGCGGTGAATTGGTTGGGATTTATCTGAAAATTGCTGCGATATGGCCCTTACGGCCATCAGGAACGGCTTTGTCGAATGGCAAAGCACGAAGTTGTCTGGAAGATCTGAGATTGGTATGACAGTCAGGACGGAACTGCGTGCCTGTCGGTCCGGGTCCAGGTCCAGGTCCACGCAATTTGCTTGTCTCGGGAGAGCGCCTCTATATCCGATACGAAACTTCGTTGTTATGCTTGCGCCGCGCTGTCATAGAACCGCGTATTGCCCCACATATTGGATATTGGAGTGAATCTTTCATGAAATCGTCCCGCCGCAGCTTCCTGATCACGAGCATTGGTGTTGCAACGACCGTCGCGCTGTCGAAGCAAGCTTTCGCTGCCGACGCAACGAAGGTTAGCGAATCCGACGCCATGGCCGTGACGCTTGGCTACAAGAACGACGCGACCAAGGTCGACAAGGCGAAGTTCGCCAAGTACGTCGCTGGCGAGAACTGCCATAACTGCGCGCTGTTTCAAGGCAAGGCCACCGACGCATTCGCACCGTGCCCGATGTTCGGCGGCAAGCAGGTTTCGGGTAAGGGCTGGTGCAACGGCTACAACAAGAAGGCTTAAGCGCCGTTTGTTGTAGGTCGACCTCTCCCGCAAATTTTGCGCGGATGCGTCAATCAGACGCGGGGCATCGGTCCACGCGCCTGCAGTAAAGGCGGACGCCGGCCAAACCATGGCCGCGCCGCCTCGAGCTGCGCCGCAAGGCGCAGCAGCAATGCATCGTCGCCGTCGCGCGCGGCGAACTGCACGCCTATCGGCAGTCCGCGTGCATTCCACATCAGCGGCACCGACATCGACGGCTGGCCCGTCAGGTTGAACAACTCCGTACAGCCCGCCCAGGCGAACGCCTTGTTCGACGCCTCCATCAGCAACTTTCGCATCAACGCTTCCATCGGCATGGCCGTGACCGCGCGCATCTGCAGGCGCTCGGTCGGTGACGGCTTGAGTTCGCCGATCTTGACCGGCGCCGCCGCGAGCGTCGCGCAGAGGATCACGTCGTAGCGCGTCATGAGATCGGCCAGTTGCGCCGTGATGCGCTGCTGCACGTCGAGTGCGCTGGACAGATTGCGCTCGCCGAACTTGCGGCCGATATGCGCCATCGCCCATGTCGCCACTTCGAAGTCCTGGCGGCGCGGCGTCGTGCCGGTGATGTCGTCGGCCTTGAGCACGGACTGCTCCGCCACGATCGACCACAGCATCAGAAACGCGTCGCGCGCGGCGGCGAAATCGACCGGCAGCGCAACCGGCTCCACCCGATGGCCGAGCGAGGCGACGAGCGCGGCCGCATCGTCGACGGCGGCGAGCACCTCGGGCGTGAGCGAAAAGGCGAACATCGGGTCGGTGATGAGCGCGACGTTGAGCGCGAAGTTGCGTCGCTCGGCGTGGTCGAACGGCTCGCGAACCGCCGCGAGGAACGTGCCCGGCGCGCCGGGTGCGAGCGCAGGGTCGCCCGCGATGAGGTCGAGCGTCAGCGCGCTGTCGCGCACGCTGCGCGAGACGGCCAGATCGACGCCCAGCGCACCCGGCGGCGGAGCGAGGTTCGAAGCAGGCTGGCGCGAGCGCGACGGTTTGAGACCGAACAGGCCGCAGCACGATGCGGGAATGCGGATCGAGCCGCCGCCGTCCGATGCGTGCGCGAGCGGGACAATGCCCGCGGCGACCGCTGCTCCCGCGCCGCCGCTCGAACCGCCGGGTGTGTGATCGAGGCTCCACGGATTGCGGCATGCGCCGAAGAGTTCGGGCTCCGTGTACGGCATCTGGCCCAGTTCCGAGGCGCTCGTCTTGCCGAAGATATTGAGGCCCGCCGCGCGAAAGCGTGTGACGACCGGGGCGTCCTCGGCGGGCACGTAGTGGCGGTAATGACGGCTGCCGAACGTCATGCGCAGTCCCGCCACCGCCGCGCCGAGATCCTTCACGAGGAACGGCACGCCGGCGAGCGGACCGTCGGCGAGGGCATCGGTGCCGTTGGCGCCCGCCTCGATCCGCGCTGCACGGCGGCGGGCCGCATCGTAGTCCTTGAGCACGATCGCATTGATCGCGGGATTGGCCGCTTCCGCGTGCGCGATCGCCGTATCGAGCAGTTCGCGCGCGCTCACCTCGCCGCGCTTGACGAGTTCGGCGAGGCCGATGGCGTCATATTCCAGATAGTCGGACTGCAAGATGCGGCCTCCTGTGACTGGCGTTACTGGCGTTACTGGCGATCGGGCGATGCGTGAGCGCCTGGCTAACTGTAATTGCGTCGGTGATTGTGTCGGTGAGCGTGACGGCGAAACCGAAGCCGAAGCCGTCGCCCAGCGCCAGCGAAGCCGGTCAGCCGCCGTGGGCGTGCAGATGCCCGGCGAGGAACGTCAGCGTGCGGCCATGCGCGAGCGCCGAAGCGTGCTGGTTGTACGACGCGCGCGCCGAGCAGTTGAAGCCGTGCTCGGCGTTCGGGTACAGGTGAAATTCGGCGTTGTCGCGGCCCGCGAAGCGCTCCTTCACCTGGCCCACCGCGTCGGGCGGAATGGCGTGGTCGAGTTCGGCGTAGTGGAACTGGATCGGCACGGTCACCTTGTCGGCGACGTCGAGTGCGTTCTGGATGCCGCCGCCGTAGTAGGCGACCGCCGCATCGAGCGTGCCGTTCGCCGCCGCCAGATAGGCGAGGCGGCCGCCGAAGCAGTAGCCGATGGCCGCGACCTTCCCGGTGCACTCGCGCATCTGGCGCAGCACCTTGGCCGTCGCGCCGATGTCCTGCGCGGCGAGTGCCGCATTGGTCTTTTGCAGCAATTCGATGCCCTTGTCGCGGTCGGCGCCCACATATTCCAGTTCGACGCGCGGCTGCGTACGCCAGAAGATATCCGGCGCGATGGCGACGTAGCCGTCGAGCGCGTACTGCTCGACGACGTCGCGAATATGGCCGTTGACGCCGAAGATTTCCTGCACGATGACGATGCCCGGGCCCTTGCCGCCTTTCGGCAGTGCGAGATAACCGCAGAAGCTGTCGTTACCGGCCGGAATGTCGATCCATCGAGTCGATACGCTCACGTTGCTCTCCTTGCTGTTCGGGTTGCATGTCCGCGAAATGCGGGACAGTTTGCCACACCCCGGCGATGGCTTGCCGCGCTTGAAGCGCGTTCTACGTTCTGACGCGAGGATCCAGACGATTCCGATTATTCAATTTCGAACGGGCTTTCGCCACAGCGTCGCGCCGTACAGTCAATGCACGCGCGCGCCTCCGCGTGTTTCCATAATTAATAGAATGTTTAATTGAACGAACGACAAACCCGGACTAGCCAGGTAACAAGCCCGGTAACAAGCCTCGTAACTTCGCTCGACAAAAATGCCGTTCTTCGCGACGCGCCGCCGCACGATCAGCCTGATATCTCGAATTCAGGCACCCGAAGCTTCCGGAAAGCTTTCTAATCGGCGGCGGCCTCTATTGAAAGCCCCTGCATTTAAGGCGTAAAAGCGTATCTTTAAGGGGCCGGAAAGATGGGGGTAGAAAGCCTATTGGTACTCATACCAATATCTGAAAAAAATCCCCCCATTTAATTTGATCGCCTACACTTGCGCGCAAGTATGACCGGGCGGTCCGCAATGAACGGGCTCGCCGGCATGCTCGCCAGGTGCATCGACGATGCATCCTGCGCGGTCGTCCGCACGGGGAGCGACACGTTCGGTGCAGGGGAGCACGGGACGATTACGTTGCTTTTGGGTTCGAAACTGGAGACTTATATGACTATCAAGCTTCAAAAGCTGTTGCCGATCACCGCCGCAGCCATGCTGTTCGCTGCGATTTCCACGGCAGCTAGCGCAGACGTAGTGGTCAAGATTGGCCACGTCGCCCCGCTGACGGGCGGCATCGCTCACCTCGGCAAGGACAACGAAGACGGCGCGCGTCTCGCGGTCGAAGAAATCAACGCGAAGGGCCTCGTGATCGGCGGCCAGAAGGTTACGCTGCAACTCGATGCGCAGGACGACGCAGCCGACCCGCGCACGGCCACGCAAGTTGCGCAGAAGCTCGTCGACGACAAGGTCGTCGCCGTGGTGGGCCACCTGAACTCGGGCACGTCGATCCCGGCTTCGAAGATCTATAGCGATGCGGGCATCGTGCAGATCTCGCCGTCGGCAACCAACCCGGCTTACACGCAGCAAGGCTTCAAGACGACCTACCGCGTCGTCGCGACCGATGCGCAGCAAGGCCCGGCGCTCGCCAACTACGCTGCCAAGACCCTGAACCTGAAGAGCGTCGCGATCGTCGACGACTCGACCGCTTACGGCCAGGGCCTCGCAAACGAGTTCGAGAAGACCGCCAAGTCGCTCGGCATGAAGGTGCTGTCGCATGACGCGACGAACGACAAGGCCGTGGACTTCCGCGCGATTCTCACGAAGATCAAGGGCGAAAACCCCGACGCGATCATGTACGGCGGCATGGACGCCACCGGCGGCCCGTTCGCCAAGCAGGCGAAGCAACTGGGCCTGCGCGCGAAGGTGCTCGCGGGTGACGGCGTCTGTACCGACAAGCTGTCCGATCTGGCCGGCGACGCAACCGACAACATCGTGTGCTCGGAAGCGGGCATGGCGCTCGAAAAGATGCCGCAAGGCAAGGAGTTCGAAGCGAAGTTCGAGAAGCGCTTCGGCCAGCCGATCCAGATCTACGCACCGTTCACGTATGACGCCGTGTACATCATCGTCGACGCGATGAAGCGCGCGAATTCGACCGAACCGGCGAAGATCCTCGCTGCGATGCCGACGACCGACTACAAGGGCGTGATCGGCGAGACGACCTTCGACTCGAAGGGCGACCTCAAGCACGGCGTGATCTCGCTGTACAACTACAAGTCTGGCAAGAAGACGCTGCTCGACGTCGTCAAGATGTAATTCGACTGCCGCGCAAGCGGCATGAGAGCAGTACGAAAAAACACGCGGACGAAAGTCCGCGTGTTTTTTTTCGCCCGTGATGCGGGGTTTTACGGGGCTTCAGATCCCGAGCCGCACGAGCACCTTCGGCGCGGCCCACGCGATGAGCGCGGCACACAGCGCCACGACGGCCAGCCCGGTCGTGAGATTGGTCACCTGGGCGATGGCGCCGATCACGACCGGCCCGAACAGCAGGCCGAAATACGCAATGCCCGCGACATGCGCGAGCCCTTCGGCGGCGTGAATGCCCTTCACGCGGGCGGCGGCGGCGAACAGAACCGGCATCATGTTGGCGAGACCGAGGCCCATCAGCGTGAAGCCCGTGAGCGCGGTGAACGCATACGGCAGCACGAGTACGCCGACCATTCCAGCGCACGCGAGCGACGCGCTCGCCATGACGAGCTGCGGTGCGCCGAAGCGCTTGCGCACGGCGTCGCCCGCGAAACGTGCGGCGGCCATGCCGCCCGAGAACGCGGCATATGCGGCGCTTGCAAGCGCGGGCGTCGCGACGACCACGTCGCGCATATAGACCGTCGCCCAGTCGTACATCGCGCCTTCGGCGATCAGGGCGATCAGCGCGATGCCGCCGAGCGCCCAGAGCGCGGGCGTGCGCCAGCGGTTGCCGGTGCGCGCGTGCTCGCCGTGGGTGGGATGCGGCACGTGCGGCAGCACGACCGGGCACGACGCGAGCAGCACGAGCGTCGCGAGCGCGGAGGCGAGCGCGAGATGGACCGCGGGCGCCATCCCGTGCGCGAGCAGCGCGCCGCCGATCGCCGCGCCCGCCATGCCGCCGAGGCTGAACATGCCGTGCAGCGCCGACATGATCGGACGGCCGAGCGACTCTTCCACGGCGCTCGCTTCGGCGTTCATCGCGACGTCGAGCGTCGCCATGCCGACGCCGAACATCGCCAGCACGACGAGCAGCATCCAGAACGCGGGTACGACGAGGATCAGCGCGCCGCACACGGACATCGTGAGGCCGCCCGCGAGACACGCGCGGCGCGTGCCGACGCGCGCGATCCAGCCGCCGATCGTCGTCATCGCGACGATCGAGCCGCCTGCGACGGCGAACAGCGCGCACGACAGCAGTGCGGGACTTAAATGAAAGCGGTCGCGCACGGTCGGAACGTGCACGCCCCAGGACGCATACATCATTCCGGCGATGAAGAAGAGCGCCATCGTGGCAAGCCGCGCGCGCTGACGCGTCGCCTCGGGCAGGGCGCGGTGCGCGGCAGCGGGCGAGGGCCCGCCGACGGCGGATTCTGCGGTTCGATCGGACACAGGAAGTTCCGGAGAAGAAAGAAGGAAGGTGTCTGAAAGCAAGTGCCGATTCTAACGAAGGTCGCGGCGCCTTGCCGCACTGCGACAAGTGTGCTGCACTAATATGATTACGCGCCCGGTATGCCGCCGGTGCAGCGCCGCCGTCATTGCACGGCCAAAACGCCAGGACAGAGGACCCACCCATGAAGGTACCCGCTCAAGCTCCGCTCCATTTGCTGCATCAGGTTCCGGTCGGTACGCTCGCGACGCATGCGCGCGAGCCGCATGGTTTTCCGTATCCGAGCGTCTTGCCGTTCGCGCCGGATGCGTTGCACCGGCCGGTGATTCTCGTAAGCCGGCTTGCCGAGCACACCCGCAATCTGCAGGGCGATCCGCGCGCGGGCTTTCTCGTCGCGCATGTGCCGGACGGCGACGTGCTCAACGCGCCGCGCGAGACGTTGCTCGGTGTCTTCGCGCCGGTCGATGCCGATGACGAGGCAGACGTCGCGCGCCGCTACCTGCGCTATCACCCCGACGCGCAGCGCTATCTCGATCTCGGCGATTTCGCGTTCTGGGTGCTGCACGTCGAGCGCTTGCGCTATATCGCCGGGTTCGGCGCGATGGGCTGGCTGGACGGCGCGGATCTCGACACGCTCGATCCGCTGTCAGCACAGGACGAGACGACGCTGGTCGCATTCTTCGAAGCGCATGCTGCGCGGCGGCCGGGGCTCGAACTGGTGGGCGTCGACCGCTACGGCGCCGATCTGCGGATCGACGGCGTGCGCACCCGCTTTATCTTTGACGCTCCGCAACTGGACCTCCCGTCCTTGTACGCGGGGTTGGCGGATTGCATCGAGCGCCATCGGATCTGAATTATTTTTTGACGTTGTGCAAGCGCTGACACGCGAAAATTGAATTTCATCATCCTGCATCGGATGATGCAGCGACGGTATTCGCAAAAGTTCGCATGAAATGAAATGTTCGACGTTTCCGAACCAGAACATTTCCATAAATTGATAATTAAGTGGGGTGGGAATAATCCGTCAAACGCTCCATTAAGCACAAGTGTTGATTTGTACCGGATAAGAAAAAGATGAAAAACGGGTAAGCCGCGGACGAGAAACGGGCGAGAAGCGGACGAGAAACGGGCGAGAAACGGGCGAGTAGCGTCGGATGCCACGTTGCGGCCGGGCTATTCTGACTCCGGGCTTATAATAATTTTTATTCCTTACACTTTTACGGATATTCAATTTTGTGCTAATCTCGCCTCCACTTTCCGGGGCACAGAACCGTCATTCGGCATACCGGCACAAGACCGGTGGCCGTAAATGCCAAAACCACAAAGGTAACTATGTCTTCCTACAAGGAACTACTCGCCCAGCGTGAAAAGCTGGAGAAGCAGATTGAAGAGGCGAAGGCACGTGAATACGCCGAAGTTCTTGATGAAATCAAGCAGAAAATGGCCGATTACGGCATTACGCTTGCCGAGCTCGGCGGTGGCCGCGCCGGCGGCAAGAACGCCAAGGCGAGCCGCTCGCGGGCCAGCGTAGCCCCCAAATATCGCGATCCCGAAAGCGGTGCCACGTGGTCCGGCCGCGGCAAGCCGCCCCGCTGGATTGCTGGTCAAGACCGTGAAAAGTTTCTGATCGAGAAGTAATACCGGCGTCAGTCATCGGGCGGGTCCTGGTCAGTCCCGAGGTTCAGTCTTAAGGGGCAGTACCAGGGGCTAGTCTTGAAGAAGGCTAATCCCAAGGGCCAGCCTGGTCGAAAGCCGCGCAAGTCGTCATGACGCGCGGCTTTTTTGCTGTCTGCGATCCGGCTGTCGGGCGGCCTCGATGCGAATGCTTCGCGTTTCTGTAGATATATGATTTAAAAGGAATTTTCGCAGTAGTCTCGAATTAATGAGGGCGCCGCGATTACAATCGTGGATATTCCTGCATTCGCCCTTTTCTCCTCGTATGCCCACTCCAGCTGTCGCGTCGTTATCAGATAAACACCGGGTCGCGCGTATAACCACGCTCGTGAGCGTCGCCGTCAATTCGGTACTCGTCGTGCTGCAAATCACGGTGGGTGTGATTGCGCATTCGCAGGCACTCGTCGCCGACGGTATTCACTCGCTTGCCGATCTTGTCTCCGATTTCGTCGTGCTGCTCGCGAACCGGCACAGCGGCGCGAAACCGGATGCCGATCACAACTACGGCCATAGCCGCTACGAAACCGTCGCTTCGCTCTTTCTCGGCGCGTTGCTGATCGCCGTCGGCATGGGCATGCTGTGGCGCGCGGGCACGCGTATCGCGAATCTCGGCGACATTCCGCCCGTGCATATCAGCGCGCTCGTGGTCGCCGTTCTCGTGCTCGCCTCGAAGGAAGGGCTCTTTCGCTACATGCTGCGCGAGGCGCAGCGCGTGCGCTCGCAAATGCTGATCGCCAACGCCTGGCATGCGCGCTCGGACGCGGCGTCCTCGCTCGTCGTGGCGATTGGCATTGTCGGCAGCCTCGCGGGCGTGCGGCTGCTCGACCCGATTGCGGCGGCGATCGTCGGCTTCATGGTGGCGCGCATGGGCTGGGTGTTCGGCTGGGACGCGCTACAGGACCTCTCCGACCGCGCACTCGACGAAACGGCCACGGCCAACCTGCGCGCGCTGCTGCTCTCGACGCCGGGCGTGCTCGACGTCCACGAAATGCGCACGCGCAAGACCGGCGACCTCGCGCTGGTGGACGCGCACATCCTCGTCGATCCGTACATTTCGGTCTCCGAAGGCCACTACATCGCGGAGACTGCGCGCAAGCGCGTGCTCACCGATTCGCGCGTGCTCGATGCGCTCATTCACGTCGACCCCGAGGACGACATGCACGTGCGTTCGGTGGCGAACCTGCCGCCGCGCGAGGCGCTGATCGAAACCTTGCGCGACGTGTTCGCCGAGCGTGGCGTACATGTCGAATCGGTGACGCTGCACTATCTGAGCGGCGGGCTGACCGTGCAGGTTGCGCTGGCTGCCGGGGACGACATCGCGCGCGTTGCCGGCGTCGATCTCGAAGCGATCAAGAAGCGCATCGGCGTGAGCCGGCTCGACGTCGTGCATGTCGTCGAGCATGCGGCCGGTGCGGAGCCGGTGCCGCGCGACCACGCCAGCGCGCCGCCCGCGGCGGGTTGAACGCAGCGGGTTGAACGCAGCGGCGCAGCGGCGCCGTCGGGCGGGGCGGGGTGCGCCGCTTCAGAGCGGCAATTGCGTATCGAACTTGATTTCGCGCAGCACGACGCTCGTGCGCACCTGTGCGACAGCGGGGATGCGGAAGATGCGCTCGTGCAGGAACGTGTCGTACGACTTGATGTCCGGCGCGACGATCTTGAGGATGTAGTCGGATTCCCCGGTCGTGCTGTAGCACTCGGTGACTTCGGGGCAGGTGGCGATCTCGCGCTCGAACTGCTCGACGCCGCCTTCGGTGTGACGCGTCAGATGGATATGCGCGAGCGCGCAGACGTGCAGCCCGAGCTTTTCCCGATCGAGCAGCGCCGTGTAACGCTGGATCACGCCCGATTGTTCCATGTCCTTGATGCGGCGCCAGCACGGCGTGCTGGACAACCCCACCTGATCGGAGATTTCCTGCACCGACCGGCGCGCATCGAGTTGCAGCAGGCGCAGGATCTTTTGAGAGAACGAATCGAGTGTCAACTGCGCCTCCGTTGGTGTCGGTGTATTCCTGAATGTTAGAGGCCAGGAAAACGAAACGCAATGCACGCAGCCATTGATGAGGCGGATTGCCTAATTTGCCGGGTTCCGCGCGGCGTTTTGCCCTGAGGCGTCCCTTTCACGGTCGATGGCCTCGCGCGCGGCCTCCCGCGCGCGCAGCTCGGCGAGCATGTTGCAGAAAAGCGCGCCTTGCTCGATGGCGTCGTCGAGCGCGACGTGCGTGTGCGGATGCTCGTCGAACCAGTGCTTCGGCAAGCGCGGCTTGATGCACTTGCGATAGGGCAGCCCGGTCATGGCGAACGCGAGCGTCTTGATGTCGAGCGCCGACCACGAAAACGGGCAGCGCCCCGCGAAACGCATCATGTACCAGAACATGAACGTGAAATCGAAACCCGCGGGCATCGCGACGAACACGGGCTTGCCCGGCAACGCCTCGACCCACTCCACGTAAGCGACCAGCGCCGCCGCCGGATCCTGCAGATCCTTGCGGCAGGCAGCCCACGCCTCGGGCTGCGTTTGCCACCAGGCGGCCTGCACCGGATGCGCCGCCGCGCCTTCGAGCGTGGCGAGATTGGCGGAGAAGGTGGCGATCAGACGCTTGTCGGCGGTATAGGCCGCCGACGCGAAACTCAGCATCGAATGCGGGCCGGGGATCGGGCCGTCGGCCTCGACGTCGGTGCTGACGTAAATCTCTTCGATGGCGACGTTATTCATCATCCGGGTACGCCGTCTGCTACGTAGGGGTTGGAGCGGCGCTCTTCACCGAAAGTCGAAACCGGGCCGTGACCGGGCACGAACGTGACGTCGTCGCCGAGCGGCCAGAGTTTTTCGCGGATCGAGCGGATCAGATCGGCGTGATTGCCGCGCGGAAAATCGGTGCGGCCGATCGAACCCGCGAACAGCACGTCGCCGACGATTGCAAGACGGTGCGCACGGCTGGAGAAAATGACATGACCGGGCGTATGGCCCGGGCAGTGATAGATCTCCAGTTCTTCGTCGCCGAAGCGCACGGTGTCGCCGTTGTTGAGCCAGCGGTCGGGCTCGAAAGCCTCCGCGGCCGGGAAGCCGAAGCGCGCGCTCTGCTCCGCGAGCTTGTCGATCCAGAAGCGCTCGTCCTCGTGCGGCCCCTCGATCGGCACGCCGAACTTCGCGGCGAGCGTTTTCGCGCCGGCGCAGTGATCGACGTGGCCGTGCGTGAGCAGCACCTTTTCGAGCTGCACTTCCTGACGCGCGAGTTCGGCCTCGATGCGCTCGAGATTGCCGCCCGGATCGACGACGGCCGCGCGGCGCGTCGCCTCGCAGACGAGCAGCGAGCAGTTTTGCTGGAACGGCGTGACGGGAATCAGCGTGACTTTCATGCGTTTGCGTGGCGCGGAGAAGGAGTGGCACGGAGGCCCGAATGACGGGCCGAGGCCAAAGCCCCGATTGTACCGGCGCACGCGAGGGGCCGTGTCACGTGGTCGCGCAGCTGGCCGTACGGACCAGGGCAATCGCCGGGAAGCCCCGCCGGACGGGGCTTGGCAACCGGCGTTGTTACGCCGATAGATATAAATCATCGAGATTCGGGGTGAACTCGGATGACAGGAATTGATTTTGGGTATAATGCGCCTCTACGCGCACTTTTTTCGTGCTTTCACTGGGCGATGCGACCCGCTTGAAAAAGGGTTCCGATGCATCGCCGTCAAGCAGTGCCGTCGCCGGACGACCGCCTTTTTGCGGACTGAAGCGATGGCAAATCAGGCGCCGGTCCTTCCGGCGCCGCACGTCTTGCCCAGCCAGGCGCCACGCGCCTGCAACGGCCTTGCTGCCGTGACGCTGGGTGGGGCCTACGCCGCCGTTCCTGCGCGCCATGTGTCACTGGCGCCCCTGAACGAGAAGTCACGTCGTGAAATCACGTTCGATGGCGGCATGTGGGGTCTGGTCAGGCTGCCGGGGACAGGTTGCGCCAGACGTGGAATAAAACCAGCGGTTGGCGACCCAATAGGGGTCGCATCCGGGTGCCTGCTCGAGCTCGCCATTCGCGAGAGGAGCTTTGCTGCGCCTGGCGCCGCCGAAGCCTTTCAGCCGCGTGCTACGACAACGCCGAAGGGTTTCGACTTGTGATGGCAAGCTTATGAAACTCAGACTTTCTCGAAGACTCGGGAGTCTCGCAGCCGTGTCCGTGCTGGCCGGTTGCGCCATGCCGCCCGGTCCGCAGAGTCCGTCCGATCAGGCGGCCCTCCACACCACGGGCGCGCACACCGCGTTCGGCGCGCCGCTTGGCTATGGTTCGGCGCTCGCGGCGCTGCCCGCATCGGGCACCGGCGGCGACAAGTCGCTGGCCGGCGCCCAGCCGATCGGCGACAGCCCTGACGTCTCGTCGTTTCACCAGACGGGCCGCGCGTCGTGGTACGGCCGTGCCTTTCACGGACGCCGCACCGCGAGCGGCGAGCGCTTCAATATGGGCAACCTGACCGCCGCGCACCGCACGCTGCCGCTCGGCGCGTACGTGCGCGTGATCGTTCCCTCAACCGCGAAATCGGTCGTCGTGAAGATCAACGACCGCGGACCCTTCAAGCGCGGGCGCGTGATCGACCTCTCGTATGCGGCTGCGAAGAAGCTCGGCCTGCAGCATGCGGGCATCGCGAACGTGAAGATCGAAGGTCTTTCGCGCGACGAGGCGAAGCTCGCGCTGGCGCAGCAAGTCGCCTCAAACAGCGATCACTGATCGCCGATCGCCGCGCCGGATTCAGAAGGGCCGCCGTTTGAACGGCGGCCCTTTTGCATTTCAGTCGTCCGGTTCTGCGTCTGCTTTTCCGTCCGCTTCTTTCTCGCCTTTCAGTTCGAGCGCGCGCGCGTAGAGCGCGTTGCGCGACGCCCCAGTCAGTGCCGCGGCGAGCTTCGCGGCGGTCTTCACGGGGACTTCCTGTAGCAGCACGCGCAATAGCGCATCTTGATCGCCGTCCGACGAAGCGGCGCCGCTCGCGCCCTCCACGACCAGCACGAACTCCCCGCGCTGACGATTGGCATCCTCGACAAGCCACGCTGGCCCTTCGGCCAGGGTGCAGCGATGAAGCGACTCATGTAATTTCGTCAGTTCCCGGGCGATCAACAGGCGCCGCTCCGGCCCGAACGCGTCTGCAAGCGCCTGAACGGTCTCGACGATGCGATGAGGCGCCTCGTAAAACACCATCGTGTGCTCGTGCGCCGCGAGCGGCTGTAGTGCGCTCGCGCGCTGCTTCGGCTTCGGCGGAAGAAAACCGATGAACGTGAACGTCGTCACCCAGTCGCCGGCCGCGCTTAAAGCGGTCGCGAGCGCGCTTGCGCCGGGCAGCGGCACGACCTGGAAACCGGCGTCGCGCACTGCCTCGACCAGCTTCGCGCCCGGATCGGAAATGCCGGGCGTGCCCGCGTCGGATACACAGGCCACGCGCTCGCCCGCGCGCAGGAAGTCGATCACGCGCTGCGCCGCCTCGCGCTCGTTGTGCTCGTGCACGGCGATGAGCGGCTTCGTCATGCCATAGCGGGCGAGCAGCTGGCCGGTGTTGCGCGTGTCCTCGGCGGCGATGCGGTCGACGAGACCGAGCACGTGAAGCGCGCGCAAGGTGATGTCGGCGAGATTGCCGATGGGCGTCGCCACGACGTACAGCGTGGCGGCCGGGTATTGCTGGGCCTGTGCGAGTTCGAGGAGGGACGTCATGGCACGAAACGCGCGAGCGCAAGAAAGGAGGCCGACATTGTGCCACGCGAAGGAACGCACAGCGGCAGGCGCGGATGCGTGCGAAGTTGCGCCGGGCGCCACGCAGACACTTTCGAATGGCGCACGCGAATCCGCGCATCGCGTATCGGCGACGGAGGGCACAAGAACAACGCTCGCCGTGCAGCCTCCACGCGCCGACAACTTTTGCGTGCGCCGCGAGTCCAACGCCGAATCGCGCTTGGCGGGCGCGCGTTTCGAAGCGCATGCGCTCGCGTTCCTGCGGCGCCAGCGGCTCGTGCTAGTCGCGCGCAATGTGCATTGCCGCGGCGGCGAACTCGACCTCGTGATGCGCGAGCGGGACGGCACGCTCGTCTTCGTCGAAGTGCGCGCGCGCTCGCGGCGCGGTTACGGCGGCGCGGCGGCGAGCGTCGACTGGCACAAGCAGCAGCGCATTCTGCGCGCCGCGCGGTACTTCCTCTCGCGAGGCCGTGCCGCGGAAGGCGCGTACGATGGCCGGCATGTCATTCCCGCGTGCCGTTTTGACGTGATTGCCTTCGAATGCGGGCGTCTCGTGTGGCTGCGAGATGCTTTCCGTGCCGATGGCAGTTGAATGCGCGGAGAACGTGCGCGAGTGCGCTAAACTTGCGTCAACCCGCACGCAGGCACGCGGATTTTTCGCGATATACGCAGTACAGATTAGAGGGTCGATGTCCGTCGAACGCATTCAACAACACTTCCGCGACAGCGCAGCCGTCAAGCTCGCGGCCATGGAAACCCTCGCGGTGCCGATCGCGGCCGCCGTCGATACGATGTTCGCGGCGCTTGCGAACAGCAACAAGATTCTGGCTTGCGGCAACGGCGGATCGGCTGCCGACGCGCAGCATTTCGCGGCCGAACTGATCGGCCGCTTCGAGCGCGACCGCCCGGGACTTCCGGCGCTGGCCCTCACCACCGACGCCTCGGTGCTCACGGCACTCGCCAACGACTACGCCTACGACCAGGTATTCGCGAAGCAGGTACGCGCGCTCGGCCAGCCGGGCGACGTGCTGCTGGCGATCACGACGTCGGGCAATTCGGCGAACGTGCTTGCGGCGATCGAAGAAGCGCACGAGCGCGAAATGATCGTGATCGCACTGACGGGCAAGGGCGGCGGCCAGGTCAACGAAGCGCTCGCGGACACCGACATACACCTGTGCGTGCCGTCCGAGCGGACCGCGCGCATCCAGGAAGTGCATGTGCTGACCATCCACTGCCTGTGCGACGGCATCGACGCGATGCTGCTGGGCGAAGACTGACATCGATGGACGAAGGAGAGTGACGTTGAAGAGCAGATACGGCATCCATAGCGCACTGGTGCGCACGACGCTGACGATTGGATTTGCGGCCGCACTCTCGGCGAGCCTGCAGGGCTGCTTCCTTGCGCTCGCGGGCGCGGCGGGCGGCACGGCGCTCGTGGCGACCGACCGGCGCACGGTGGGCTCGCAGACCGAGGACCGCGAGATCCAGGTGAAGGCGCTGTCCGATATCACCAAGAATTTGCCGGACACGGCGCACATCAACGTGGCGGTGTTCAACCAGCGCGTGCTGCTGACCGGCGAAGTACCGGACGACGCATCGCGGCAGAAGGCCGAGACGACGGCGCGGGCGATCGCGAACGTCGAGTCGGTCGTCAACGAACTGGGGGTGCAGCCGGCGAGTTCGTTCTCGTCGCGTGCGAACGACTCCTATCTCGAAGGACGCGTGAAAGCTGAACTGATCGCGTACAAGGACATCTCCGCGAACAACTTCAAGGTGGTGAGCGAGCGCGGGACCGTCTACCTGATGGGCCTCGTGACGCAGCAGGAAGGCGCCACTGCCGCCGACGCGACGAGCAAGGTGATGGGCGTTGCGAAAGTCGTGAAGGTCTATCAGTACATCCAGCCTGGCCAGGCGGCGGCTCCGATTGCTGCGGCGCCGGGCGCGCCGGCGCCGGCCAATGCCGCTGAGGAACCGACGGTAGGCGCGGTGCCGGATGCGTCGGTGAGTTCGCGCCCGATCGATCAGCAGCCGCCTGCGCCGGTGATGGAATCGTCGCCTGGACAGCCGAGCAACGGGAAGGCGATGTGATGCGGGGTTCGTTGCGCGTGGTTTTTTGCCTGGTTTTTGCGGCGATGGGCGTTCTGATGGCTTCGCAGACGGCTTTCGCCGCCGCAGATGGGCAGGCTGTCGCTCGCACGAACGCTTGCATGGGTTGCCACGCGGTGGATCGCAAGCTCGTCGGACCTTCGTTTCAGCAGATCGCGGCGCGGTACAAGGGCGATGCCGGGGCGCAGGTAAGGCTTGAGAAGAAGGTGCGGGATGGAGGTGCGGGTGTTTGGGGTGCGATTCCGATGCCGTCGCATCCGGTGATGAACGCTGCGGATATTCATACTGTTGTCGGTTGGGTGCTCGCGGGCGCGCCTTCGAAGTGATTTTGGGCGGGTGGTTTCGGTGGGATGGCGATTTCCGTTTTCCGGTTTTCGCTGTGTTATACTCGTCGCTTCGTTGGGGCGGTAGCTCAGCTGGGAGAGCGTCGCGTTCGCAATGCGAAGGTCGTGAGTTCGATCCTCATCCGCTCCACCAACGAATTCCCTCTAAAACCGGTCACTCAGGCCGGTTTTTCATTTGTGCTCCACTTCCGTCGTAGTCTCGGTTAGCGGGCCGCCACGGGCATCAGGTTGACAGCCAACCGCCTGTGCGATGCCGAGGACGACCGTGGACGGTTGTGCGGTCAATCGTTCAATGCGCATCGACATCGCGGCGTTTTCCACGCGATGCGTCCTCCCCGCCTTTCCGCACATGCCAATCACCCCTTAATCTCCGCCTCCACTAACAAACCGAGCAACACAAGCGACTCCTGCCACCCGAGATAGCAAGCCTCGGCGGGAATCGCCTCTGGAACCCCATCCTGCACGACGCTCAACTCGGTTCCGCAAAACACACCTTGCAGCACCACAGTCGTCTCCATCGCACCGGGCGGATTCGGATTATCGAATACGCCGCTGTACCGGATCCGCTCGTTGGGCACCAGTTCGAGATATTCCCCATTAAACGAGTGCTCCTCGCCCGTGGCGAAGTTCCGGAACGACATACGATACTTTCCGCCGACCTTCGCATCGAACTGATGCACGATCGCGACGAACCCGTTCGGTGCAAGCCATTTGACGAGCGCATCGGGATCTAAAAAGGCGCGATAGAGGCGCTCGGGCGGGCAACGGAGCACGCGATGCAGCCGGATCGTGTGAGTAGCCATGGTGGGACTCCAGAAGGACGAGGACATCTCCCAATCCTAGACGACAAGCGTGAGGTGACAAGCGCATCGAACTCCGAACTCCGGCTAGCGGGCCCGTCCCCGCCAACCTCCCGGCGATGGCCTAAACTTCCCGCATCGGCCCGACGCACTATCCGCGAGCGGGCCCGAGTCGATGCCGCCTGGCAGCGCGGCAAACGGAGGCTGTCATGTCCGGTCCGCAAGCGCTTTTCCGGAAGTTCGATTACGAGGGGTTCGAGATCCACGTCTCGCCGGCTCTGGCGGACGATGGCAGCAACCGCTACACCTACACCGCCTATGTTTGCCACCCGGGCGCCGATCCGGCCTTGCCCGGCCACACGGTGCCCTATCATCCGGGCGGCGACGAAACGTTCCGCACCGAGGAGGAGGCAACGGAAGAGGCGCTTTCGGTGGGGCACAGCATCGTCGAAGGCACGCATCCGGATCTTTCCGTGCTGTCGCTTGTGACTCACGGTTTCTAGGCGCGCAGCCGCAGGCATGCGCTTTCGTCGAGGGATGCCGCGTCCCGCAGACAGGACGTCGCGTCGGGTTGTCACGGACATCGCACGCCCACCGAAAACACAGTGAACAAGCCCGCCAATCGATGCGCCGTGTGCCCTGATTTGCGCGGCGTCGATTCCGGCAGCGACATCGCATGCCATCGGCGGCACTCGAGCACGTCCAGCGCGCCCCACGCACTCGGCACAGCCGCGCAACGTGCAGCCCATGTGCCGGGTTACACCCGACGCGGGTCCGGCGCGCGCTGCGCCGGGCAGGCCGCCGCCCAGGCCGCCCAAGCCGCCGCAGCCATTCCTTCCCGCTGGTTCCAGGAGTCAAGGCTCGCCACGCCATGTTGACCCGCCGCCCGACCCTCGTATTGATCGCTGCCATCGCGCTTGCCGCTTTCGTGAGGCTGATCACCGCGTTGGTCATGCAGCAGATGCGCCGCGACGCGCTCGCACAGGCGCGTGCCGCGGCCTACAACATCGCGTTGCTCTTCGAGCGCGACACGGAGCGCAACCTCAAGCTCTACGATCTTTCTCTGCAGGCCGTGATCGACGGACTCGATGATCTGCGCGTTGCGGCGCTGCCCATCGAAATTCGCCAGAGCGTGCTGTTCGACCGCGCGGCGATGACGAAGAATCTCGGCGTGCTTCTCGTCGCCGATGCCGCTGGCGACGTCTATTACGATTCGCGCACGCATATGCAGCGCAACCTCAACATCGCCGCGTGTGATTACTTCGAGGCGCAGCGCAGTTCGCCGCACACGGGCCTCTTCGTGAGCCATCCGTTCGTTCCGGGGAATGGCCCATTGGAGACGAGCATCGCGATGAGCCGTCGCCGGTCGAATCCAGACGGTTCGTTTTCGGGGGCCGTGGTCGTGACCATGCGCCTCGAATATTTCCGGCAGTTGTTCAGCGGCGTCGATATCGGCACGGACGGTGTCCTCGTGATCACGCTCACGGACGGCACGCTGCTCATGCGCCGCCCGTACGATCCGAAGCTTGTCGGTACGAGCGTCTAGGGAGCACCGGTTTTTCAGCGAATCAATCATGAAGAGTCCGGTGGTTTCTTCGCCAACGGACAGGTCGACGGCATCCGGCGTTGGTACGCGTTCAGGCGCGTGCCGGGCTATCCGCTCGTGCTCAGTGTCGGGCTGAGTACGCACGAGATCTACCGCGAGTGGCGCTTGCGCGCGTGGTTCATCGGCGCGCTGACTGCCGTGCTCGACCTATCGCTGATCGGGGCTGGCGTGCTGCTCGCGCGGCAGTTGCGTCAGCGCGCTGCGCTCGAAACGGAACTGCGCGCGCAGGCCGGCACGGATGCACTCACGTCTCTCGCTAACCGGCGTGCATTCGAGGCGCGCGCCGGCAATGAATGGCTGCGCGTGCGGCGCACGGGCAGTCCGCTCGCGATGCTGATGTTCGATATCGACCGCTTCAAGCTCTACAACGACCGCTACGGCCATCACGCGGGCGACGGCGCGCTGGCTGTCGTGGCGCATGTGGTGAACGATTACGCGCGCCGCGCGAGCGATTGTGCAGCGCGCTTTGGCGGCGAGGAGTTCGTGCTGATGCTGCCCAATACCGATGAGGCCGGCGCGCGCGGTCGGCGAGCAGGTGCGCGCCGCGGTCGAAGCGCTCGCGATTCCGCATGAGGACGCCGCGAACGGCGTGCTGACGGTAAGCGTGGGGGTTGCGAGCACGTCGGCGGGGACGTTCTTTTCGTGGCGCGATCTCAACGAAGCGGCCGATGCGGCGCTCTACGCCGCAAAGCGTGCGGGCCGCAACCGCGTCGTGGCAGCCCGGCTTCGCCAGCGCAACGTAGAGGTCTGCTGTTGCCCGTTGGAATGATCGATATTTTATCCGGGTAATATTGCGTCTAAATTTTTACCCGGATAAAATGCGTCGTCTTGATTCCACAAACGGAGCGGCAGATGGTCGCGACACTCGCTTGTACGGCATTCGTGGGCACGCGCCGGTTGGCGCACGGGACGGCGGCGGCGGTCGCGCTCGCGGTGAAGGCGGCGCTCGAACGAGGCGAAGATGCGCCGATCCTGATTTTCGACGACAGCGACGCGCGTGCGGTCGAATTCGACTTGCGCGGCACCGCACAGGACGTGGCGGCCCGTCTGTCGGAGCAGGCGCCGGCCGCGCACGAATCCCTCGTGGACGAGGTCCCGCGTGGCCGGGGCCGCCCGAAGCTCGGCGTGGTCCCGCGCGAGGTGACACTCCTGCCGCGTCACTGGGAATGGCTCGGCGCGCAGCCGGGCGGCGCGTCGGTCGTGCTGCGCCAGCTTGTCGACGCGGCACGCCACGCGAGCGAGGCGAAGGAGCGCGTGCGCGCGGCGCAGGAGGCGGCGCACCGTTTCATGACGGCGCTGGCGGGCAATCTGCCGGGCTATGAGGACGCGCTGCGCGCGCTCTATGCGGGCGACAAGGCGCGTTTCGAGGCGGCGAGCGACGCCTGGCCGGTTGATGTGCGGGAGTATGCGGTGGCGCTTGCGCGCGATGCCTTCGCCTGATGCGCGACAGACAGGTGGGCGGGCGAGCGCCAAAAAAAACCGCTCAAGCCGGGAAGCGTGAGCGGGAAGTCGGAGAGTTTATTGCTAACGACCGCTACATGATGAGGATGTTACTCGGTCACGCAGCGAAACCAGTGTATCTGCCGCATCGCACCAAACCTATCGGATGAGTCTGAAAGTCTGTGCCGAAGTGAGGCGGCCGCGTGTTTGCCACGGCTTGCCACGCGCACTCCGGCTCCGTACACTCGCGCCTGATTTTTAACGAGATAACCCGCCGGACCACGCGGGCGCATCGTCGCGCATCGCCCATAACCCAAACGCAACGACAGCAGACCACGCCCACAAGAGGAGCCCCAGATGTCCGATTCTTATTTCCCCCGCTGGCGTGAAGCGTCGAGCGGCGCGAGGGGCGTCGTCGCTCCCCACGAGCGCCTGTCCTGGCCGCAGATGTTCGCGATGGGCGTGCAGCACGTGGTCGCGATGTTCGGCTCGACGGTTCTGGCACCGCTGCTGATGGGATTTGACCCGAATCTGTGCATTTTCATGTCCGGCATCGGCACGCTGCTGTTCTTCGTCGTGGTGGGCGGCCGGGTGCCGAGCTATCTCGGGTCGAGCTTCGCGTTCATCGGGCTCGTGATCGCCATCACGGGCTATAGCGGGCACGGGCCGAATCCGAACATTCCGGTCGCGCTCGGCGGCATCATCGCGTGCGGCGCGGTCTACGCCGTGATCGGGTTGATCGTGTCGGCGGTCGGCACGAAGTGGATCGAGACGCTGATGCCGCCGGTCGTCACCGGCGCGATCGTCTGCGTGATCGGCCTGAATCTCGCGCCTATCGCCGTGAAGGGCGTGAGCGGCTCGCAGTTCGATTCGTGGATGGCGCTCATGACCGTCGTCTGCGTGGGCGGCGTCGCGGTGTTCACGCGCGGCATGTTGCAGCGTCTTCTGATTCTCGTCGGCTTGATGATCGCCTACGTGATCTACGCAATCGTCACCAACGGCATGGGCCTCGGCAAGCCGGTCGATTTTTCGATCGTCGGCAACGCCGCCTGGTTCGGCATGCCGAAGTTCGGCGCGCCCGTGTTCGATGTGCACGCAATGACCCTGCTCATGCCGGTCGCCGTGATTCTCGTTGCCGAAAATCTCGGTCACATCAAGGCCGTTTCCGCGATGACGGGCGTGAACCTCGACCGCTATATCGGCCGCGCGTTCATCGGCGACGGCCTGGCCACGATGGTTTCGGGTTTCGCGGGCGGCACGGGCGTCACCACTTATGCCGAGAATATCGGCGTGATGGCCGTCACCAGGATCTACTCGACGCTCGTGTTCGTCGTCGCCGCGCTGATTGCAATCGTGCTCGGTTTCTCGCCGAAGTTCGGCGCCGTGATCCAGACGATTCCGGGCCCGGTGCTCGGCGGCGTGTCGATCGTCGTGTTCGGCCTGATCGCCGTGACCGGCGCGCGCATCTGGGTCGTCAACAAGGTCGACTTCTCCGATAACCGCAACCTCATCGTCGCAGCCGTCACGCTCGTGCTCGGCGCGGGCGATTTCTCGCTGAAGCTCGGCGCATTCGCGCTTGGCGGCATCGGCACCGCGACGTTCGGCTCGATCATTCTCTACGCGTTGCTGCGCCGCAAGCCTGCCCAGCAAGCATCGGTCTGACGCCTGCATGCCGCGTCCGCATCTGCGGCGCGCGGCTGCGGCGGCAATGAAAGCGGCACGCGTGCCGCTTTTTTTGCGCACTCGTGTTTCCGATGGGCTCAGCCAGCCGATCTCGGCGCGCGCCGCCGTGCGCGCCTGGCGTGCCGCACCATCACGGACACACGCCGCACTGTGGCGCACGAGAGCGCCACGAAGAAGCGCAGAATAAGAACAATGAATACGGTTTCCAGCGATCAGGCGAAGGATCGCGCGAAGACGAGGGCGCCGATGCGTCCGGTCGCGGCGGCACATGGTGGCACCCGGCGACTGTTGCGCGGACTAGTGAGGAATTAGTAGGAAGAATCCGGCGCGCGGCAACGAGGCCGCCACGGCGCGACGCACGCACCTTGGCCGTGCATGGTTGTGGTGCGTGGCGTGCCCGTTCGCGGCGCACGCGCGCCACGGGTGACGTGCGTGACATGCGGCGCTCGCGCTTCAATGCATGCGACGTTCGCGCACCAGCGCGCACGAACCTTGCTTTTCGCAGCCTGTGACGCAATGAATCACGCCGACGGTCATGGCGCGCGCGAACCGCGCGCGCACGCCGGCGACGATCTCGCGCGAGAGGAACGCATGAGCGCAGAGCAACAGGACAAAACGGCCGTCGCGCCGCACGGATTCAATATGAGCGTTACCTCGGGGCTGCAGCGCTACAGTGCGCCCTACGGCGACCTCGTGCTGACGAGCGTGTTCCAGCCGGTCTTCAGCCTTTCGCATATGCGGGCGATCGGCTACGAAGGGCTGTTGCGCGCGCATGACGCGTTCGACCGGCCCGTTCCCCCACTCGATGTGTTCGGCGAGGCGACGCGCATCGGCGAAGTCCTGCAACTGGATCGTCTCGCGCAGTTCCTGCATCTGGAAAATTTCAGGCTGCTGGGCGCCGAGCGCGAATGGCTCTTCCTCAACGTGCATCCAGGCACGCTCACCGAGCCGTATCACACGGCGGCGCTGCTCGCGAACCTGCAGCGGCTCGATCTGCCGCCGCGTCGCGTCGTGCTCGAAGTGCTCGAAGAGCAGGCCGCCGATCTCGACGCGCTCGCGCGCGCCATCGCGTTGTTGCGCGAGCGCGGCTTTCTCATCGCGCTCGACGACTTCGGTGCGGGCAACGTCGATATCGGCCGCGTGTGGCAGCTTAATCCCGACATCGTGAAGCTCGACCGCATCATGCTGCTGCACGCCGCGCATCGGGCCGACATGGCGGCGACGCTGCCCGCGCTCGTCGCGCTCCTGCACGAGGCGGGCAAGCTCGTGCTGTTCGAGGGCGTCGAAACCGAGCAGGAGGCGCAGCTTGCGCTCTCGTGCAATGCGGACTTCGTGCAGGGCTTTTTCTTCGCGCGTCCGGCGCCGGGTCTCGCGGATGCGGCGCAGACGCGATCGGTGATCGCCGAGGCGACGGAGCGTTTTCGCTCGCAGACCGAGGCGCGCGAGCGCGGCACGGCCAGCCGGCTGGCGCCCTATGTGCGCGCGTTCGAGCGCGCGGCGGAGCGGCTGGGCGCCGGCGAGCCGATGGAGGAGGTGTGCTGGAATTTCCTCGGGCTCACGCATGCGGCGCGCTGTTTCCTGCTCGATGCGAACGGACGGCAGGCCGAACGCAACGTCGTGCTGCGCGTCGACCGTGCGCAGCACGACGCGCGCTTCTTGCCGCTCGACGAAGCGCAGGGCGCGAACTGGCTGCGGCGTCCGTATTTTCGCGCGGCGCTCGCTGCGCCGGGGCGCGTGCATGTCACGGCGCCGTATCTGTCGATTACCGAGGCGCTGCCGTGCGTGACGCTTTCGATGGCGGTGCACGTCGGCGCGCGGCTGTGCGTGCTGTGCGGCGACATCGACTGGATTTCCGACGAACCGGAGTGAACGAACCGGATTGACCGAATCGGGTACGATAAAACAAACGGGCGGCCAGTGAAGCCGCCCGTTTTGCGTTTGCTGCGCTTACGCCGCACGCGTTACTTCGCGACGACCACCGGAATACCGCGCAGCGCGCCCGCGCCCTTGAACGAATCGAGCGCTTCCTGCACGACGGCGCTCGTCTTCGCATCGAGTTGCAGACGCGCCGCGAGTTCGCGCTCGCTGCGCTTGACTGCCGCGAGGTTCGCGAGCTTCACGTGGCCATAGCCGCGCACGCGCTCATAAAGGCTCGCGAGCGCTGCGATATCGGCGGCGTTGTCTGCATCGAGATGCGCGAGCGCGACGCGCAGCGTTGCCTCGTAGTCGTCGGCGAGCGCGCGTTCCATGCGGCGCTCAAGCGTGCGGCCAAACACATCGAGCCACGTTCCGCGCACGCCGCGCCCCTTCGAAAGCAGCGCAAGCACGCGCCACAGCCACGGGCCGATCTGCATCTTGCGCGGCACTTCACCGTGTTTTGCGCGCGCGATCAGCGGCGGCGCCATGTTGAACTTCACGGTGAAGTCGCGGCCCGCCGTGCCTTCGAACTGCGCTTCGAGCGCGGCGCGGAAAGCGGGATCGGTGTAGAGCCGCGCGACTTCGTATTCGTCCTTCACCGCGAGCAGGCGATAGAACGTCGTCGCGACGGCGCGCGCGAGCGCCTGGTCCGCGCTCTTGTCGGCGGCACGCGCAGCGTCGGCGAGCGCGCGAAAGCGCCGGGCGTAACGCGCCCCGCCATATGCGACGAGACGCGCTTCGCGATCGGCGACGAGTTCGTCCAGCGTGTGCGTGCGCTTCGGCTCCACGGCGCGCTTGTGTTGCGCGTCGAGCGTTTCGAGTGTTTCCAGCGCAGCGGGATCCGCCGCAGCGAGGCGGCCAATCGAGAGCGCAAGCAGGTTTGCGGGCACGGCCACGTTGTTCAGTTCGATCGCACGCGTGAGCGCCGCGAGCGAAACCGGCACGAGGCCGAGTTGCCATGCAAAGCCGAGCATCAGGATGTTCGCGCCGATGGTGTCGCCGAAAAAGCGTTGCGCGAGCCGCTGCGCATCGCAGGTCGAAAGCGGGTCTTGCGCGCCGCTGTCCGCACGGGGCAAGCCGCCGGTCGAGGCGTGACGCATCTTCGCGAGCAGCGCGTCGGCGTGCAGGTTCGCGTCGGGGTTCTGCACGAACGACGCGTTCGGAATCGCGTGCGTGTTCACGACGATGCGCGTGCGGTCGTGGCGCACGGTCTGGAGCGCGTCGGCGCTCGCGGCCACCACCATGTCGCAGGCGAGCAGCAGGTCGGCCTGCTGCGTGTCGATGCGGACCTGGTTGAGCAAGGCGTCGGTTGCCGCGAAGCGCACGAACGAGAGCACCGCACCGCCCTTTTGCGCGAAGCCCATGAAATCGAGCACCGACGCGCTCTTGCCTTCCAGATGCGCGGCCATGCTGATGAGCGCGCCCACGGTCACAACGCCCGTGCCGCCCACGCCGGTCACGAGAATGTCGTACGGGGCGTCCTCCAGCGGCGTCTGCGGCACGGGCAGCGCATTCACGCGCGCGGCGAGCGCCTGCGGATCGAACGTTGCGCCCGCAGCTTTCCTGAGCTTGCCGTGTTCCACCGTCACGAAGCTCGGACAGAAGCCGTTCACGCACGAGTAGTCCTTGTTGCACGACGACTGGTCGATGCGGCGCTTGCGGCCGAGTTCGGTCTCTACAGGTTCGACCGAGAGGCAATTCGACTGCACGCCGCAATCGCCGCAGCCTTCGCACACGGCCTCGTTGATGAAGAGCCGCTTGTCCGGATCGGGGAACTCGCCCTTCTTGCGGCGGCGGCGCTTTTCGGCGGCGCAGGTCTGGTCGTAGATCAGTACGGTGACGCCCGGAATGTCGCGCAGTTCGCGCTGCACGGCATCGAGTTCACGGCGATGATGGAACGTCGTGCCTTTCGGGAAGAGACCGTGATGGCCATCGTATTTCTCGGGCTCGTCGCTCACGACGACGAAGCGCGAGACGCCTTCGGCCTCGACCTGGCGCGCGATCTGCGGCACCGAAATGCTGCCGTCCACCGGCTGCCCGCCCGTCATCGCAACGGCGTCGTTGTAGAGGATCTTGTAGGTGATGTTGGCGTTCACCGCGACAGCCTGGCGAATCGCGAGGATGCCTGAATGAAAATAGGTGCCGTCGCCGAGATTCTGGAAGACGTGGCGCGTGTTCGTGAACATCGAGTGCGCGGCCCAGTCCACGCCTTCGCCGCCCATCTGGATGAGGCCGGTCGTGTCGCGCTCCATCCATGACGCCATGAAGTGACAGCCGATTCCCGCCTGCGCAATCGAGCCCTCGGGCACTTTCGTCGAGGTGTTGTGCGGACAGCCCGAGCAGAAGTACGGCGTGCGGCGCACGGCGTCGGCTTCGTTGGAGAGGATCTGCGGCGCGACGAGATCGACCACGCGGTCGCGCCGGTCGAGTGCGGGCTTGTGCCGCGCGAGCCACGCGGCGAACACGGGCAGGATGCGCGACGGGCGCAGTTCGCCGAGTTCGGAGAGCTGGGCGGTGCCGTCAACGGCAGCTTTGCCGGTGATGGTCGGCCGCGCGCCGGCCTTGCGATTGTAGAGATAGTCCTTGATCTGCTGCTCGACCACGGGGCCTTTCTCTTCGATCACGAGCACGTCGGTGAGGCCCGCGACGAAGGCGTCGATGCGCGACATCTCCAGCGGAAACGAGAGCCCCACTTTGTAGATGCGCACGCCCGCGGCATCGAGATCGGCTACCGAGAGGTCGAGGCGGCGCAGCGCCTCCATCAGATCCAGATGGGCCTTGCCGCAGGTGACGATGCCGATGTTCGCGTGCGGGCTCGGTGCGATCCACTTGTCGATGCTGTTTGCGCGCGCGAAGTGGCGCACGGCGTCGAGTTTGGCGGCGAGTCGCGCTTCGATGGCGAGGCTCGGCAGATCGGGCCAGCGGTTGTGCAGCCCGCCGGGCGGCGGCGCGAAGCCGACGGGCGCGGGCCAGTCGGTGCGGATCGCATCGAGATCGACGGTCGAGCCCGACTCGACGGTTTCCGAAATCGCCTTGAGGCCGACCCAGGCGCCCGAGTAGCGCGACAGCGCCCAGCCGTAGAGGCCGAATTCGAGCATGTCCGCGATGTTCGACGGATTCACGATCGGCATGTGCCACGCGATCATGGCGAAGTCGCTCTGATGCGGCATCGACGACGAAACGCAGCCGTGGTCGTCGCCCGCGACCACGAGCACGCCGCCGTGCGGCGACGAGCCGTAGGCGTTGCCGTGCTTGAGCGCGTCGCCTGCGCGGTCCACGCCGGGACCTTTGCCGTACCACATCGCGAAGACGCCTTCGACGGTGCGCTCGGGGTCGGCTTCGACGCGCTGCGTGCCGAGCACGGCGGTGCCGCCCAGTTCTTCGTTGATGGCCGGAAGGAAGCGCACGCTGGCGGCGTCGAGGAGCTTTTGCGCGCGCCACGCCTGCTGGTCGACCATACCGAGCGGCGAGCCGCGATAGCCGCTGATGAAGCCCGCGGTGTTCAGTCCGCGCGCCTGGTCGACGGCGTGCTGCATCAGGGCGAGACGGATCAGCGCCTGGGTGCCGGTGAGAAAGATGCGGCCGCGCGTGGCGGTGAGGTTGTCGCTCAGACGGTAGTCGGCGAGCGGCGGGGGCGAAGCATCGCCGAACGCGGGGCGGGCGTTCATGGTGGAGTCTCCTTTTCGATCGCGGAGCGGTCGACCCGGGTTGGCACTTCAGCGCCTGCCCGGCTCCCACGGCATCCGATGCGATCTCCGTGCGCGGTCGTGCTGCAACACCCAGCCCGATCCTGCGCACGGCTTGTTATCGCGGCGGCGCGCCCGGCGTGCGGTGCGCGTCGCAAGAGACTCTATTTTTTAGCGCCGATAACGGAAATATTTTGCTAACTGACCTCGCGCGCGCGGTGCATGCGCGAGATGCTTCGCGTGCGACGCCGCTTTTGAGAGAGATTTTGCAAGGCCGCCGGGCCGGTGCGCTCACACCGCTTTCACCGGTCAGACCGGCTGCGAACTCTGCGCGGCCGGGCCTTCGTACGGCTCGATGTCGTGAAAGTGCCGGTAGTCGATGTGGCTCACGCCGTCGACGTCGTAAAGCATGTTGACGTAGCGGTGCTGCCAGCGGATCTGGCTGTCCGACCAGCTGTGGCGCGCCTGCATGATTTGCGCGGTCGATTCGTCGGAGCCTTCGATCATCGCGAGGATCGAGGCATGCTGGCGTGCGAGCGACTCGGGCGTTTCGCCGAAGAGCGGACTCGATTCGTCGATCACATGCATGAGGTTCCAGCCGAGCGAGAAGATGGGATGCTGGTCGCGCACGAGCTTGAGGTCGTGGATACGGCGCGCGGAATAGCCGTCCGATGTGGTTTCGAAGCGCATGAGCCGCAGCTTCGCGCCCGCTTCGGCGATCACGTTCTGGCGTGCGTTGGCGGCGCGCGCCATGAGCGTCGTACGGCCCTCGATGGGATGCACGACCACCTCGCGCGCGAACATGATCTTCGCGCGCGGACGTGAGAAGCGCGCGAATACGAGCCCCGTCGACAGCGCGATGCCCGACATGCCGATGAAGATCTCCAGCGTCGCCACAGCGTGCGCATAGAGCGTTTGGGGGTGCATGTCGCCGTAACCGACCGTCGCGAGCGTTTCGACGCTGAAGAAAAACGCGCCGCCGAAGCCGCTCGGGTACTGGTTGGCGATGGGCGCGGTGCCGAGCAGGTAGAGGCACGCGAAGAGCGCGTTGAGGACGAGGAACAGACCCGCGAGCGACGCGAAGAAGGTGGGCCAGCGCATGGTGAGCGCGCTGTGATAGAAATCGCGCCAGCCGAGCGACGGCATGCCATAGACCCTGATTTCGCGGCTGCCGATGAACAGTGTGCGCGGCGTGACGCGTGCGGACCGCGGGGGCTGGCCTGTCTGCCGGGCGGCTTGATTGGCGGTGCGCTGCTGCGGCTCGGGCGTCATGGCGTTCCCTTCGAACTCGAAATGGGAGAAAGCGTAGCAACGCCGAACGGACAGGACAAGCGCGCGGGCCGCAGCGCCGCGCTTCACGCACTTCACGCGCTTGCGCGAGCGTCGCGGGCGCGGCGCAAGCGCGGCAAAAGCACGGGCTCAGGGAAAGTTGTGCGGTTTCGGAATGCCCGCGCCTTGTTCGATATCGGCGATGGCCTGGCGGCGCGCGGCATCGACGGCCTGAGTGGGCGCGTCGAACCCCGCGTTGCCGCCGATGGTGACCCACTGCTGCACGGGCTTGTCGCGGTGCGTGATCTGGTATTCGGCGTCCCAGCGCGCGCCCTGCAGTTGCAGCGGATGAACGTGGATGGCGTAGACGCCGTAGAGAAAGAGCTGTTCGGCCATGATCGCCTCCAGCCGGATTACCGGTGATACGGCCCGAACGCGAGGCAGCAGCCTGCTTTTAGTTTGCTTGTAGTTTGCTTTTAGTTTGATGTTGGTTTGCTGCGTGTTCTCTGCGCGTTCGCGGCCTTACAGTTCGAGTTCGCCAAGGATGCGATGGGCGAGTGCCTTGGCCTCTTCAAGCGCTTCTTCGGGCGTGCCCGATGCGCTTTCCACTTCGTAGACGGCGTTTTCGAGTGCCTCCCCGTCGTCGCGCGCCAGAGAGACCAGGCCTTGGAACAACCCGCCGTCCATAGGCCGTGTCGTGGCGACTGCCGTGTAGATCCCCTTGGTGTAGGTCACATCTTCCATAGCGCGCTCCTGGTGGAAGGAAAGACCGTCCCGGCGTGGAGCCGGGACGGCAGATTCCATGCTAGCACTTTGCCCGTGCGGTTGCGGGGCACGGGTGTGTCAGCGGCGCTTCAGTTTCGTGTCAGCCGTGCGCGCGCGAGGCGTGCGATGCCGGTGGTGCGCGCCGTGCGTGCGCGGCCCTCAGTCGGCGAGCAGCGCCACCACTTCGTCGAGCGTCGGCGAATGCGCGCCCGGGCGACGGCAGGCCGCCGCACCGGCTGCGAGCGCGAAGCCCAGATGCTGGCGCCACGTGCGTTGCGGCGCGCTCATGAGGCTGAAGAGCAGCCCGCCGATCGAGGCATCGCCCGCGCCCACCGTGTCCGCCACCTCTACACGCGGCGGTGCGGCTTCGATGACCTCGTCGCCAGCAAAGAGCGTGGCCGCTTGCGCACCGCGCGTCACCAGCAGCGTGGCCGCCGGATTGAGCGCGCGCATCGCCGCGATTGCTTCCGCTTCGCCAAGGCTCGGGAACAGCATCAGCAGATCCTCGTCGGAGACCTTGATGAGGTCGGCGAGCGCGGCCATGCGGCGCAGGATCGGCGCGTAGCCGTGCGCCATCAGGCTGCGGCAGTTCGGATCGAAGCTGATCTTCACGCCCACGGCGCGCAGTTCGGCGGCGAGCGTGGCGAGCGTTTCGCCAAGCGGTTGGCGCACGAGGCTGATGCCGCCGAAGTGCGCCCACTTCGCATGCGCGCGCCATCCTGCTGGCAACTGGGCGGGATCGAAGGCGAGGTCGGCGCTCTGCTCGCCGATGAAGTAGTAAGCGGGCGGATGCGTGCGATGCACGATCGCGAGCAGCGGCGCACGCTCGACGCGCTGCATGAAGCGCATGTCGAGGCCCGCGGCGACACTCGCGTTCCAGAGTTCGTCGGAGAAATTGTCAATGCCGAGCGCGCCCGCGCAGGCTGTCGGCAGGCCGAGCCGCGCGACCGCGCGCGCGACGTTCCAGCCCGCGCCGCCCGGATGCGCGCGCCATTGCGAACCGGCGTGCGAACCGGCGTGCGAATGCGCGCCGTCCGGTGTGTCGACGCGCACGAGATCGGTGAGGATGTCGCCGGCCGAGATGAAGGCCGGAAAACCTGAAGAGAAGTCGGGGCCCATGCTGCAGGTGCTCATCGTGTGGCTCCTTCATGCTGTGTATCGCCGTCCGCTGTCGGCTGCAGCGGCGCGTGCGCACGCGCGCCGTTGCGGCCGATGGCAGGCGCCACGCCGCGTCCCGGCAGTGCGTTGAGCGTCTCGTAGCAGGCGCCCATCGTGTGATAGTCGGTCTTGCCCGCCGGGCTCTTTTCGTCGCCGTACTTGCGGTTGTCGCAAGTGAGGATGCGATACCACGCACCGTAGCGGTGATCGACGAAGTGCGTCCAGCTATAGCGCCACAGTTCGTCGTACCAGTCCCAGAAGCGCTCGGCGCCCGTGCGCTTCGCAAGCAGCGCGGCTGTCGCGATGGTCTCCGCCTGCACCCAGAAGTACTTGTCGTGATCGCAGACCGTGCCATCCGGGCCGAAGCCGTAGTAGAGCCCGCCGTGGTTGTCGTCCCATGCCTGCGTCATCGCGGCGTCGAAGAGTTCGATCGCGCGCGGCAGCAGCCACGGCAGCGGACGATGCCGCTCGAGAATCAGCAGCAGCTTGGCCCACTCCGTCTGGTGTCCCGGCTGGAAGCCCCACGGCCGGAAGATGTTCGAACTGTCCTCTTCGTTGTAGTGCCAGTCCACCGACCAGTCCGCGTGAAAATGCTCCCACACGAGCCCTTGCGAGAGCTTCGCCTGGCGCAGCGTGAGGTTCGATGCGACGCGCTCCGCGCGGTCGAGATAGACGAGGTGGCCCGTTGCCTCGTAGGCCGCGAGCAGCGCCTCGGTCGTGTGCATGTTCGCGTTCTGGCCGCGATAGCGCGACACGACCCAGCCGGCGCTCGCTTCGTCGGCGTAGAGGCCCGCGGCCGCATCCCAGAAGCGGTGATCCATCAATTCGAACGTCGCGCCGATCATCGGACGCGCTTCCTCGATACCCGCCATCGCCGCGTGCGAATAAGCGAGCAGCACGAATGCGAGGCCGTAGCAGTGGCGCGTGGCGTCGAGCGTGCGCTTCTTGCCGTCGCGCCAGTCGATCTCCCAGTCATAGCCTTCGTGCTGCGGGTCCCAGTGCGCTTCGCGCAGGAACTGCAGGCCGTGGCGCGCGTACTGCAGATACAGCGGATCGCCGAACTCGCGATACGCCATCGCATAGTTGAAGACGAAACGGCAACTGCTCACGAGATGGCGCGAGTGCGCGTTGTAGACGGAGCCGTCGTCGCGGAAGTAGTGGTGAAAACCGCCTGTCGGGTCGAACACGTTCGGCGCGTAGAAGCGCAGCGTGTCCTCGACGTGCGAGAGCAGGAACGCGCGGTCGCGGAAATTCCCGGTTGCCGGTGCGGCGGCAAGCGGCGCGCGCACGGGTTCGGTGCCGGGCCGGGCGGCGGAGACGGTATCGGTGAGCTTCGTCATGGCTTTTCCATCGAGGCTTGGGCTTGGCTTCAGCGTGATTTCGGCGCGGCTGCGGCTGCGTGTGCCGTCTTGCTATGCGAGGGCCGCGCGGTGGCGGCGCCAGCTTCGGCTCGTGCGTTTGCGTTGCCCGCGGCGGCGCAGGCGAGCGTCGCGTCCGGCGTGGCGGTGCGCTGCGCCGTCTGCATGGCGCGCTTTTCGCCTGGTTGTTCGCCTGGTCGTTCGCTTGAACGTTCGCTTGAACGTTCGGCTGGCTTTGCGCTTGCGAGTTTTGCACCCGGCGAACCGCCGCTCGCGCGGGCAGCATCCGGACCCGTCTCGCCGGTCGTGCTGCCGCGCGCGATCAGTTGCACCGGCAGGTTGATTTCGGTGACGGCGGGCGCTTCTTCGAGCAGCAATTCGACGCCGCGCTGCCCGAGCCCTTCCTTGTCGACGGCGACCGTCGAGAGCGACGGCACCGCGTGGGCCGCGCCCGCGATGTCGTCGAAACCGACAATCGCCACGTCCTCGGGCACGCGCAGGCCGCGCGCCAGGCACACGCGCATGGCGGCGAGCGCGGCGGCGTCGTTGTAGGCGAACACGGCGTCGGGCGGCGCGCCGCGCGTGGCGTCGAGCAGACGCTCCATCGCGCGCGCCGCGCCGGTATCGGGATCGAGCCCGGCGTCGATCGTCACTTCGAGCGACGGGTCGAACAGCAGCCCCGCTTCGAAGAACGCGCGCCGGTAGCCGAGCGCGCGCTGCGCGATGCTGAAGTGCGCGAGCGATCCGCCGATGAACGCCACGCGCCGCCGTCCCATCTCGAACAGGTGCTTCATCGCGAGCGCGGCGCCCGCGAGGTTGTCGATGTTCACCGAGCGCAGGCCCTGCGCCCACAGGTCGATCAGCACGAGCGGGCGCTGCAGGCCGACGAGCGCAGCCAGCATCTCCGGCTCGACGAAGCCCGCCACGGCGATGGCGTCGGGCGCGTGCATGCGCAGTTGCTGGATGGTGTCGTCGGCGGGTCCGGCGGTCAGCAGCGCGGGCACGATGCCGTGCTCGCGGCAGGCGTTCTCGACGCCGTGCAGCACGTGCGAGAAAAACGGACTCGCCGCGAAGTTGTTGTGCTGGCGGTGAAGCAGGAACGTGAGCCGGCGAATACGCGGGCGCAACTGGCCGCAGTCGTAGCCCAGCGAGCGTGCGACTTCGACGACGCGCGCGCGCGTGGATTCGGAGAGACCCGACTGGTTCTTAAGTGCGCGCGAGACCGTGCCGATCGATACGTTGGCTGCCTGCGCGATGTCGCGAATGGTTGTCCCCATGGCTCCTGGCGGGCGGCGCGCCACGGCGCCGCGCGGTGAAGATCAGGTGTGGGGGCGATTGTATAGTAAAAATTTGGATAAATAGCCTTGTATACGCGTAGTAAAAGTCCGTAAATACCCGGGTATAAGGCTATAAATGTAAATTTATATGTTTACTAAAAAGAACTAAACACGCGTGGTTGGAGTTGTTTGCAGCGATGCGAAGCGAAATGTGAAACGCGAAATGTGAAACGCGAAACGCGCTTCAGCCCGCCGCCGTCACAGCTTCGCCCAGCACGTGCTGCAGCGCCGTGCAGTTACAGCCGTCGATCATCACGAGGCCTGTGGCTTCCTGCTTCGCCCGGCGCTTGGCGATGGCTGCGAGCGATGCAATCCCCTCGCTGCTGTGTTGCGCGCCGCTGCCGGGTGCAACGTACACGCAGCCAATCGCCATCGTCACGAAGCTGAAGAAGGTGGGATTGCCCTGGCGGTCTTCGCCGCGAATGCCGCCCGCGAGCCGGTCTTCGGGCGCGTAGTAGCGCCGCGCGCCCGCGTTGAATGCGTCGATCGCGCGTTGCGCGCGTTCGAACCACGTCTCGCTCTGGAACAGGATCAGGAAGTCGTCGCCGCCGACGTGGCCGAGGAAGTCGCGGGTCGGGTCGCAGGTTTCGGCGAGCACCTTCGCCGCGAACTTCAGCACTTCGTCGCCGCGCCAGTAGCCGTATTGGTCGTTGAACGGCTTGAACTGGTTCAGGTCGACGTAGCACGCGTGGAAGCCCGCATCGTTCGAGATCAGCCGCTCGATGTGCGACGTCAGCGGAATGTTGCCCGGCAGGAACGTGAGCGGATTCGCGTAGCGCGCGGCCTGGATGCGCACCTCGGTGACGGCACGTACGAGGCTTTCGCCCGTGCCGAGCCCGGCGTAGCGGCCGTTGTCGGTGATGATGAAACCGTCGGCGAGATAGCGCTGGTCGTCGCTCGCGAGCAGCGCGGCCATCTGCTCGACGGTCATCGACTGCTCGATCAGCACCGGCGACGCGTTGGCAAATTGCAGACAGGCTTTCTTGCCGAACAGCTCGCGGTGATAGGGCAGCGCGTAGCGGTCCATGAACGCGCGCCGGTTGACGAGCGCAATCGGCATTTCGCCCTCGACCACGGCGAGCGCGTGCAGTTCGGGCTGGCGGTTGAAGAGTTCGAGCACGTCGTTGTTGGTGGCGCGGCGCTGGACCGCGGGCGCGTGCACGAGCATCTTCGCCGTGGGCGCGCCGCTCGCCTGCGCCGTCGCCGCGCGGCGTGCGGCTTCGGGAAACACGGCGATGTGGTCCGCGCGGATCGCCTCGCGCGCTGCCTGCGTAATCGCGCGTGCAGGCGGGTTTTCGGGGCGGCCGAAGAAATAGCCCTGTCCGCTGCCGATGCCCATGTCGCGCAGCACGATCAGATCGGCTTCGCTTTCGATGCCCTCGGCCACGAGCCGCGCGCCGCTCGCCTGCGCGAAGTGGTGCATCACGTGCACGGCCTGGAACTTGATGGCGTTGCTCGCAATGCCGTCGATGAAAAAGCGGTCGATCTTCACGATATCCGGTTGCAGGCGCACCCACAGGTTCAGGCTCGCGTTCGCGGTGCCGTAGTCGTCGAGTGCGAATTGCGCGCCGGCCGCGCGCAGGGCATCGACGACGCCCGTGAACTCGCTGAAGTTGTCGATGGCGCTCTGCTCGGTCAGCTCGATCACGACGCGGCGGGCGTCGAGCGTGCCGTCGAAGAGCGCGGCGGCGTCGCGGCCGCCGTCGGTGAGGCGGCGCAGCGCGTCGGCGCTGAAGTTCAGGAACAGTTTGCTCTCGCCGCCGAGCTGTGCGAATGCGTCGATGCAGATGCGCGCCGCCGCGTGTTCGAGCGTGGTCGTGCAGCGCTGTTCGTGCGCGCGCGCGAACAGCGCCGCGGGCGATTCGAGCGGCGATCCGGCTGGGCCGCGGATCAGCCCCTCGTAGCCGAGGATCGTGCCGTCCTCGAAACATACGATCGGCTGAAAAACAGCGCGCAGATGGCGTCCGGCGATTAAATCGGCGATGCCGGTCGGAATGGGAGGCGGGGCCGCGCGAACAGACATGTGAGAACTCTTGCAGGCAATGACGACACGCCACGCTTAACGGCAGCAAGGTGCTGGAATTAAGTGAATTTTTGGTGACAGGGGGCGCGCAATCGTTAGCGCGCCTAAATGCGCGACGGCAGGCGGAAAGATGCGCGCGCGGAAGCTTCTCGGCGAAGAAGGGCGGGAGCGAAAGAGGGAGGCAAAGGGCGCTGCGCACCACCTGCCGGTGAAGCGCGCATGACGAACGCGTGTGGTTTAACGCCGCGCCACGGCCTGCGAGCGCTCGCTGCTGCCCGCGCGCGATTCGTCGCCTGCCTGGGCATCGCGCTCGCGGCCCATGTCGCGTGCACCCCAGCGTTGCGCGAGCGCCGCGCACACCATCAACTGGATCTGGTGAAACAGCATGAGCGGCAAAACGATAGCGCCGATTGCATTCGACGCGAAAATCACCTTCGCCATCGGCACGCCCGCCGCGAGACTCTTCTTGGAGCCGCAGAAGATGATCGTGATCTGGTCGGTGCGCGAAAAGCCGAGCTTCCTGCTCGCGAATATCGTGGTGCCGAGCGCGAGCGCGAGCAGCACCGCATTCACGACGAAGAGGCCGCCGAGCGCCGAAAGCGGAATGTGATGCCAGAGCCCTTCGTTGACGGCTTCGCTGAACGCGCCGTAGACGACGAGCAGGATCGAACCCTGGTCGACGAACTTGAGCATGCCGATATTGCGTCCGATCCAGCGGCCGATCACGGGGCGCAGCAATTGCCCTGCGATAAAGGGCACGAGCAGTTGCAGCACGATGTTCCAGACCGTGTGCCAGGCGGAACCGCCGCGCGCGCTCTGGTTCGTGACGATGAGGCTCACGAGCGCGGGCGTGACGAAGATGCCGATCAGGCTCGACGCCGAGGCGCTGCACACGGCGGCGGGCACGTTGCCGCGCGCAATCGACGTGAAGGCGATCGACGACTGGACCGTGGAGGGTAGTGTGCAGAGAAACAGCACGCCCGCGTAGAGCGCAGGCGTGACGAGCGGCGAGAGGACCGGCTTGAGGACGACGCCGAACACCGGAAACACGATGAAGGTGCTCGCCAGCACGACGAGATGGAGACGCCAGTGCGTCGCGCCCGCGATGATCGCTTCGCGCGAGAGCTTTGCGCCGTGCAGGAAGAACAGCAGGCCGACGGCGAAATTGGTGAGCCAGTTGAACGGTGTTGCGGCCGCGCCACGCACCGGCAAAAAGCTCGCGACCATCACGGTGGCGATCAGGCTCAGCGTGAAGTTATCGGGAAGGTATTTCGGACGGGCCATCTGACAATCTCGGGGGCGCATCGGCGCGGCGCGGAGCAAGGGCATCCGGGGTCCAGGACGATGCCGGACAAGCGCCGCAGGTCAACGGGAACCCTATTGTCTCCGTAGGCCGATTGAAAAAGCAAATTCATTTAAAGAATCAACTCGTTCTTTTGTCGTATGAACGGTGTGCAGCGATATTCAGACGGATATTGTCAAACCCGTTTCAGGCGGTCTTAAAAAGTCGAAAAACCGTGCAGTAACACGGTGTTACAACCCTTCCGGTGGCATAACACTTTTAGACTCGACACCTTTTCAGGGCACCCATAAATTAGCTCAAAGGGTATTTGTGCCCGCGATGGTGGCAAGCGTCGCGCATCATGCGGGCGGGCACCAGGTTTGGCCCGCCACAGCCCGAGTGGCGGAATTTCAAGCGTAACGTCGGGCAGGCGATCGACATAATGCACGCAGGGTGGTCACGACTGGGACGGTTGGCCCGTGGAGCGGGATTGACGGCGCTCGCCGCATTCGCCGCCGCACTCGCCCCCGTGCAGCCCGCGTATGCGGCGCACGGCGGCGGCGGCTTTCAGCGCGCACCCGCCGGGCGTCCGATGATGGGTCAGGCAATGCGGCCGATGGCCGGTGGCGCGATGGTTGGCGACGCGGCGCGCGGCGGCTCGCCGTGGGCGGGATATCGCGTCAACCGCGGCGGCTTCGGCGCCGGGCGGCCCGGCATCGCGCCGATGCGCGTGGCCGACCAGGGCGGCTGGCGCGGGCGCGACGGCAATCCTCTGCCGGTTCGTTCGGTTGGCGGCGGCTTTGGCGGCTACCGCAACGGTCCGATTACGCCGGTCAGTGCGCAGACGCGCTCCGTGCCGCATCCGCCCGCCGACTCGCCGGTGCGCGCGGGTTCGATCCGCGAAGACGTGGCGCGCTATAACGAGGAGCGCGGCGCGTTCCGCCCCGTACAGCAGCGCAGTGGCGGCGAGGTGCCGCGTCCGCCGATGCCCTCGCCTTATCGCAACTAGCCACGAGCGGCTGCAAACGGCTGCAAACGGCTGCAGGCGGCTGCGATTAGTTGTCCCCGCCAACGGTTTCCCCCTCGTCAATCGCCTTCCACGTTCGTCGTCTGACCCGCTTTTCCGGCTGGCGGGCGGCGCATATCGTTGCATCCGCATCGGTTGCTCCCGGCCTCGACGATCCGATCCATTCGTGCGCGTGCGGCAAATGGTCCACTCTGACGTGCGGATACCACACTCCGGCAGAAAGCGCTCGCCCGCATAACCGATTTGTCATCAAATCTCGGCTTCGCTGCGGCGGCGCGTCAATCGCAATCCCCGGCACCCCGAAAAAGTCCCTGTCGACCCGGCTCGAAAGCCCGACGGCACACAAGCTGCGACGCAGCAAAAAGAGACTCCCGGGCGAGCCAGGCGGCATTCGCAGACGTACAAACCAACCGTTTCGCCGACAGGCGCTAACAGCTAATTTCTGGAACGGCACACAGGGTCCGTGAAGATGAACCGGGCCGGGGATAGCCATGTCTGCAATCGGCAAAAGGCGATGGTTTGCGCGCGCCGCGAGCCACGAGTTACCCCATTTTGCAAAGACAGGAGATCACATGACTACCACCGCTAGCCGCGTGCTGCGCGCCACGCTCAAAGCGAGCGCGTTCGCTGCCGTGCTTGCCGCCGCTTCGTCGTCGGCGGTTGCGCAATCGAGCGTCCAGCTCTATGGTCAGGTCGACGAATGGGTCGGGGTCACGAAGTTCCCGGGCGGCAATGCCGCGGCGAACGTCGGCGGCGGCGGCATGTCGACGTCGTACTGGGGCCTGAAGGGTGCGGAAGATCTCGGTGGCGGCTACAAGGCGATCTTCACGCTCGAAAGCTTCTTTCGCGCGCAAAACGGCCAGGACGGCCGCTTCCAGGGCGACACGTTCTTCGCCCGCAACTCCTACGTCGGCATCGAGTCGCCGTACGGCACGATCACGGCTGGCCGCCTGACCACGCACCTGTTCGTCTCGACGATTCTGTTCAACCCGCTCGTCGACTCGTACACGTTCTCGCCGATGGTGTACCAGGTGTTCCTCGGCCTCTCGACGTTCCCCACCTACAAGACCGACCAGGGCGTGGTGGGCGATTCGGGCTGGGACAATGCCGTCCAGTATTCGACGCCTGACTTCAACGGCCTCTCGGGCTCGGTGATGTACGCGCTCGGCAATACGGCGGGCGACAACCGCTCGAAGAAGTGGAGCGCGCAGGGCCTGTATTTCCACGGCCCGTTCGCCGCGACGGCCGTGTATCAGTACGTGAACTACAACAACAAGCCGGGCGACATCGGCGGCATTTCGGCCATGCCGAGCGGCCAGCCGCCGCTCGACCTGAAGAGCCAGGGCGTGGCCCAGGTCGGCGTGTCGTACGACCTCAAGTACCTGAAGCTGTTCGGCCAGTACATGTATACGGCGAACACGCAGCAGATCGGCAGCTGGCACGTGAACACGGCGCAGGGCGGCGTGTCGGTCCCGGCGGGCACGGGCACGGTGATGGCCTCGTACGCGTATTCGCGCGACACCGGCGGACTGAACCAGACGCACCAGACCGCGGTGCTCGGCTACGACTACCCGCTCTCGAAGCGCACCGACGTCTACGCCGCGTATATGTACGACCACTTCGACAACATGTCGTCGGGCATGACGTACGGCGCCGGCATCCGCGCGAAGTTCTAGGCCGCACCGCCTTCGGGCTGGCCGCAACGAAAAACCCCGTGCTGCTTGCAGTGCGGGGTTTTTGTTTTCTGGTCCGCTGTACGCGTTGGAAGGTGGGCATTGCGCACCGCCAATTGATAAATCGCGCACAATGGCGGCGATTGATTCCTGCTGTTTTCCGATAACTCACCGATACGGACGCGCGCGATGGATACCCTCGTCAGCATGAACGTGTTCCGCCAGGTCGTCGAAGCGGGGAGCTTCGTCGGCGCGGCTGAGCGCATGAACATGTCCGCAGCGATGGCGAGCAAGCACGTCGCGCATCTCGAACAGCAACTGGGCGCGCGGCTGCTCAACCGCACGACGCGGCGCGTCGCGCCCACCGAGGCGGGCCGCGAATACTACGAGCGTCTCGCGCTCGCGCTCACCGAACTCGACGAAGCCGGCCAGGCCGTGGGCGCCGCGAGCGTCGTGCCGCAGGGGCGGCTGCGCGTTTCGTCGCTGACCGCGTTCGGGCTGCGGCACGTGATGGGCGCGGTCGCCGACTACGCCGCAGGCTTTCCGCAGGTCACCGTCGACATCACGCTCTCGGATCGCGTCGTCGAACTGATCGACGAAGGTTTCGACGTGGCGATCCGCGCGTCGCCCTCTGGGCTCAAGTCGTCGTCGCTGATCGCGCGACCGCTCGCGACCGCGCACATCGTGCTGTGCGCGTCGCCCGAGTATCTGCGGCGGCACGGCGTGCCGAAGAGCGTCGCCGATCTGGCCCGGCACGACTTCGTGCATTACGCGGGCGCGTCGGCGCTGGAGCTCGCGCCGTTCTCGGAAGGCGGCACGCGCGCGAAACCGCGCGGCAACCTGATCGTCAATCACCTCGAAGCGCTGCGCGTGGTCCTGCTGCAGGGCGGCGGGCTGTCGATGCTGGGCACGGAGGTGATCGGCGACGACATCGCCGATGGCCGTCTCGTGCCGCTGCTCGTCGATGAACTGCCGCCGCGCGAACTGCCCATTTACGCGGTGTACGCGAGCCGGCGCCATCTCTCGGCGAAGGTGCGCTCGTTCGTCGATTTCCTCGCGGAGCGTTTCGCCGATCGCGGATTGTGGCCGGGCGTCGAAGCGATACGCGCGGCGGCGGCATCGTAGCCGGGGCGCGTGCCGCCGTGGTTGATGCTGCGGTCGCTGTCGCTGTCGCTGTCGCTGTCGCTGCCGACGTCGCCGTCGCTACCCGGCGGCGCGGCGGCGCGGCGTGAACCGTCAGCACCCCATGCCGAGCCGGGTGCGCGTGTCGTCGTACTCGCGTTTGAGCCGCGCGACAAGCTCGGCGACCGACGGAATATCGTCCATCAGTCCCACGCCCTGGCCCGCGCCCCAGATGTCCTTCCATGCTTTCGACTTGTCGCCCGCGAAGTTCATCTTCGTTTTGTCCGATTCGGGCAGCGCGTCCGGGTCGAGCCCCGCATTGACGATGCTCTCGCGGATGTAGTTGCCATGCACGCCGGTGAAGAGATTCGTGTAGATGATGTCGGCGGCTTTCGCTTCGAGGATCGCGTGCTTGTACGCCTCCACCGCGTGCGCTTCGCGGGTGGCGATGAAGCGCGTACCCATGTAGGCGAGGTCCGCGCCCATCGCCTGCGCGGCGAGAATCGAGCCGCCGTTGGCGATGGCGCCCGACAGCACGATCGGCCCGTCGAACAGGCGTCGCGTCTCGCCCACGAGTGCGAACGGCGAGGTCGTGCCCGCGTGGCCGCCCGCGCCCGCCGCGACGAGGATCAGCCCGTCGACGCCCGCTTCGAGCGCCTTCGCCGCGTGGCGCAGATTGATGACGTCGTGCAGCACGATGCCGCCGTAGCTGTGCACGGCGTCGATGATCTCGCGCGCCGGTGCGCGCAGGCTCGTGATGAAGATGGGCACCTTGTGCTCGACGCACACGCGCACGTCATGTTCGAGGCGCGCGTTCGACTGGTGGACGATCTGGTTCACGGCAATCGGCCCGATTGTCGCGTTGGGGTTCGCGGCCTGCCAGGCGGCGAGTTCGGTCTGAATTTGCGTGAGCCAGGCGTCGAGCTGTTCGGCGGGGCGCGCGTTGAGCGCCGGGAACGAACCGACGATGCCGGCTTTGCACTGCGCGAGCACGAGTTCGGGATAGCTGACGATGAACATCGGCGAGCCGACGACGGGTAACGACAGGTTTTGCAGGACGGCGGGCAATGCCATGACGTGAGTCTCCTTGTGCGGCGCGCGGACGGCCCGGGTGGCCCAAAAACGGGCAATCACGAAACGATCGTTCGATTATAGGAGTGCGCCGCTACGGCGTGTGCGGGGCGGCCGTACGCGACGTTTGAGCAAGTGTTCGGTTTCTACGCATGCAGTATGGAAATTACACTGGGCCGCCGCGCACGCCTCCTACAATGTGACACGGCCAATTCAAACAAGAGAGGGGACATGCCGTTCGAAGCATTCACGCCTTTTACCGTCGGTACGGCGAGCGGTGTCGACATCCACGGCGTCAAGAGTGGTGAGGGCGGTGAGGGGCCGCCGCTCCTGCTGCTGCACGGCCATCCGCAGACCCACATGATCTGGCATCGCTGCGCCGACGAGCTCGCGCGGCACTTTACCGTGATCGCGACGGATCTGCGCGGCTACGGCGCATCGTCGAAACCGCAGGGCGACCCGGAGCACGTCACGTATTCGAAGCGCGCGATGGCCGCCGATCAGGTCGAGGTGATGCGTCACTTCGGTTACGAGCGGTTTCTCGTCTGCGCGCACGACCGCGGCGCGCGCGTCGCGCATCGCATGGCGCTCGATCACGCGGATGCCGTCGAGCGGCTGATGCTGCTCGACATCGCGCCCACGCTCGCGATGTACGAACAAACCGACCGCACGTTCGCGACACTGTACTTCCACTGGTTCTTCCTGATCCAGCCCGCGCCGCTGCCCGAAACGTTGATCGGCCAGAACACCGATTTCTATATCGAGCGCACGATGGGCAATCGTCACGCGGGGCTCGCGCCGTTTTCGCCCGAGGCGCTCGATGCCTATCGCGCGGCGCTGCGCGAGCCCGGCGCGGTGCATGCGATCTGCGAGGACTACCGTGCGTCCGCAACGATCGACCTCGAACACGACCGCGCCGACCTCGAACGCGGCCACAAAGTATCGTGCCCGCTGCGCGTGCTGTGGGGCGAGGAGGGGGCGATCGAGCGCTGCTTCGACCCGCTCGACGAATGGCGCAAGGTCGCGCGCGACGTGAGCGGGCGCGCGCTCGCGTGCGGCCACTACATCCCCGAGGAAGCCGGTGCGGAACTCGTGAGCGAGATGCTCGCGTTTTTCGAGGCGACCGAACGCTGATTGAGCGATGAAGGCGCGCCGCCCGAACGCTTACGCGAGCGGCGGCGGGCGTGAATCTGGGCTGGCGGATTGTGCCGCAACGCGCGAGGGTCGGTCCCGGTTTCGCCAAAAATTGATTCGGATCGCGAATCGAGGACCGGGGTGCGTCATGTTGTCCAGGCAATGCGAGATGTTTCTTGATTTACGTCAGGTGCCTCCAGGGAAATCACCTACCCAGCATGCCTCTTTGCGCGGGTATCATCACTCGATAGTTTGATCACGTCGGTAAACGATGCTCACGCTCGTCCAGCAATGGACGAGCGTTTTTTTATTGTGCTTCGTAAAATAGCGGCTGATTGTCGATCTGCCGCAATCCGTTCACCTGTTGTGCGAGCAACCATTGCTGCACATTCCCCGGCCATCTGCGCTGGAGCTTCTCGCCTAATCCACCGTCACGCGTGCGTCGATCCGCTCGCCGTCCAGCACGAGCGCGCCGCTCTTCGCGAGTTCGCCGGCCAGTTCACGCAGGAGCGCAGGCCATGCGGCTTGCGGCGCAAGCTGCCGTGCCGCCGCGCGCATGGCCGAAGCATTCGCGAGCATCGTCTCCAGCGTGGCGAATGTCATCGAGCGCACTTCGAGCAGCTTGAACACGACGAGCACCTTCAACGCGTTGCGCGCATTGCGCGCAGGATCGGCGCGTAGCCACGCAAGTCGCGAGAATGCCCGTTCGAGCGCGGCGTCGATATTCGAGAACGGTGCGCCGTGGCCCGGAATCACGATATTCACATCGAGCTTCGCAATCGCTTCGAGCACCGCTTGCTGTTCGGCGAAACCGCTTTCGCCATCGAGTTCGGGAAAGATCACGCCGAAGCCGTTTTCCCAGAGCGCGTCGGCACTGATCAAAAGGCGTGGTTGCGCGGCGTAGAGCATCACCGAATCGGGATCGTGACCCGGTGCGCCAATCACCTCCCACTCGAAACCGCCGAGCACAAGACGCTCGCCCGGCGTGAGCGTGCCGGTGAAACCGAAGCGATGACAGGTCTGCCCGGTCGCGAGAAACGAGAGGCTTGCCTCGTCCCACGCGCGCACGGCGAGCGCGCTGCGCGCCGGGATCAGCGTATCGCACGGCCACGCGGCTTGCAGTTGCGCGTTGCCGCCGCAGTGATCGGAATGCAGATGCGTATTGACGACGAGATCGAGCGCCCGCGTGCCCAACGCGCGCTCGACGAGCGCGACGGTCTGTGCCGCGTGCGTCGCGTAACCGGTATCGACAATCGCGGTGCGCGAGTCGTCGACGAGCAGCACGTTGTTCGACGAAAGCCAGCCGCGCTCGAACACGCGGATCGACGGTGGAAGTTTTACGCTGGTGCTCATGGTTTCGGCATGACGAGAATCGTTGCGTTGGCGATGATCACGGTCCCGCCATCCTGATTGAAGGCCGTGCCCGCGAGTTTGACGAGGTCGCCATTCAGGCCCGGTTTCCACCACGCATCTTCGACGCGCCATTCGAACGTGAGCACGTCGTGCGCGTAGGTCGCGCGCTTGAGCTTGATGTCGAATTCGAGGCCGAGCGGTTGCGCGTACGTCGAGAAATGCGTCGCGAGCAGCGCCATGAAATGCGCGGTGGGCTGCGTGCCCGATGCGATCAGTCCGCCGAAGCGGCTCTCACGTGCATACGCGTCGTCGTGATGCAGCGGGTTCAAATCGCCGACGAGCGTGGCAAACGACTTCACCGAATCGGGCGAGAGCGCGAGCGTCGAACGGCAGGTTTCGCCATGCTTCACGACCCTGGGCGGCGCGTTCATTGCGCGCCTTCTTCGCTTGCGGGCACGGCGTCGAAGTGCTGCGCCAGCCACTGCGCGTGACGCGCTTCGATGGCGTTCAAGACCGCGCGCTTCGCATTGTCATCGAGCGTGGACCATGCCGCAATTTCGTCGATGGTGCGCAGGCAACCTTCGCACAGGCCGCTCGCCTCGCTCATGCGGCAGATGTTGATGCACGGCGAGGCCGGCATACCGGCAGCGGAATACGCCGTCATGCTCACGCGTCGCGCAAGGCGACATCGACCACGGGTGCGCCGGTCAGCGTGGCCAGTTCCTGCGGCGAGAGATTGAACACCGCATGCGGGTGACCGGCAGCGGCCCACAGGCTGTCGAGTTCGAACAGATCGGCGTCGATGAGCGTGACAGGCGGCGTGGCGTGGCCGATCGGGCAGACGCCGCCAATCGCGTAGCCGGTCTTCTCGCGTACGAATTTCGCATCGGCACGGCCGATATCGCCCACGTGCGCCGCGACTTTCTTTTCGTCGACCCGGTTCGCGCCGCTCGCAATCACGAGCACGGGCGCGTCGTCATCGCGGCGGCGAAAGAGGATCGACTTGGCGATCTGCGCGACTTCGCAGCCGAGCCCCGCCGCGGCTTCGGCGGAGGTCTTGCCGGTTTCGGGCAGCATCACGACCGGCTTCTCGTGGCCGCGTTCGCGCAGCAGGCGCGCGACGCGCCGTGCCGAATCCGGCAGGGCGTCCAGATTGTCGTGCGAGGGGGGAAGCGTTTGCGTCATTGGACTCATTCCTTCGTACTGCAATTCGACAGGCGATGCGATTTGTTTCGTTATGCGCAGGCGGCTTCGCTGCGCTGCTTCGCGAGCAGCGCCTTGCCCGCACGCGAGACGTTGGCGCGGCCAATGGCATTCGAAATAAAATCGCCCGCTGCGACGACCTGGTTCAGATCGACGCCGGTGTGAATGCCGAGGCCGTTCATCAGGTAGAGCACGTCTTCGGTCGCGACGTTGCCCGTTGCGCCCTTCGCGTAGGGACAGCCGCCGAGCCCCGCTACCGAAGCGTGGAAGATCGCGATGCCTTCCTGCAGCGCCGCATAGATGTTCGCGAGCGCCTGGCCGTAGGTGTCGTGGAAGTGCCCCGAGAGACGCTCGCGCGGGAACACTTTCGTCACGGCCTCGAACACTTCGCGCGTGCGCTTCGGCGTGCCGACGCCGATCGTATCGGCAATGTCGATCTCGTCGCAGCCGAGCGCGGCGAAACGCTCGACCACATCCACCACGGACGCAACCGGCACCTCGCCCTGATACGGGCAGCCGAGCGCGCACGAGACGCTGCCGCGAATGCGCATGCCGTTCTGCTTCGCGGCTTGCGCGACGGGTACGAAGCGCTCGATGCTTTCGGCAATCGAGCAGTTGATGTTCTTCTGCGAGAACGCTTCGCTCGCGGCGCCGAAAATCACGATCTCGTCGGCGTGTGCGGCGAGCGCGCCCTCGAAGCCGCGCAGGTTCGGCGTGAGCACCGAGTAGATCGCGCCCGCGCGCCGCTCGATCGCGGCCATGACTTCGGCGCCGTCGGCCATTTGCGGGACCCATTTCGGCGAGACGAACGAGGCCGCTTCGATGTTCGGGAATCCGGCCGCCGAGAGGCGGTTGATCAATTCGATCTTCGTTGCCGTGGCAACGAAGTCCTTTTCGTTTTGCAGACCGTCGCGCGGTCCGACTTCGACGATCTTTACTGCTGCGGGTAAGGTCATGCCTGTCTCCTGCTCTTATTTCATGCGTTGCTTGTATGGTGTGCCGTGGCGTTCAGTAACCGCGCCCGACATGCACGATGCCGCTCACGGTTTCGCCGCGCGAAAGCGCTTCGATTTTGTCCGCGATCTGCGAGATCGCTTCGTCGCGGAGCGTGAGCGCCGAACTGTGCGGCGTAATCGTGATGCGCGGCTCGCGCCAGAACGGATGATCGGGCACGAGCGGTTCCTCGCGGAACACATCGAGCGTCGCTGCCGAGAGCGTGCCGTTCGCGAGCGCGTCGACGAGATCCTGCTCGACCAGATGCGAGCCGCGCGCGACGTTCACCAGATACGCGCCGCGTTCGAGCTTCGCGAATACGCGTGCGTCGAGGATGTCCTGCGTATCCGGCGTGGCGGGCAGCAGGTTCACGAGCAGCTTCACGCCGTCGAGAAACGCGTCGAACTGCGCACCGTGCAATTCGCCCGAATAAGTCTCGATACCGTCGAGCGTTTTTGCGCTGCGCGAGAAGCCGCGCACCGGCACACCGAGCGCGGCGATGGCGCGCGCGACCTGTGCGCCCAGCACGCCGAGTCCGAGCACGCCCACCGTGAACGCTTCGCGCGGATGCGGCGCGAGGACGTGCCATTCGCGCCGCGCCTGTGCGAGCGCGTATTCGTCGAAGCGGCGCAGATAGCGCAGCACCGCGTGCTGCACGTATTCGCTCATCTGCTGTGCCATGCCCGAATCTTCGAGGCGGACGAGCAGCACATCTTGCGGCAGCGTGCCGGGCTGCTCGCGTTCGAGTGCGAGGATCGCATCGACGCCCGCGCCGAGATTGAAGATCGCGCGCAAGCCGGGACGCGCGGCCAGCAGTTCGCGTGGCGGATGCCAGACGATCGCGTAATCGGCGGCGGCGTTATCGCCCGGTTGCCATGCGCGCAGTTCGGCCTCGGGCAGCGTGCGCGAGAGACCATGAAGCCATGCCGATGCATCGGCTTGCGGCAGCCAGAACAGGATTTTCATTTTTGCCATCGTGCGGTGCGCCTTACCTGGCGAAGAGGCGGCCGATATCGGCGAACGCCTTGAATTCGAGCGCGTTGCCGCACGGATCGAGGAAGAACATGGTTGCCTGCTCGCCGACCTGACCCTTGAAGCGGATATGCGGCTCGATGACGAATTGCGTGCCCGCGTCTTTCAGGCGCGCGGCGAGTGCGTGCCAGTCGTCCATCGAAAGCACGACGCCGAAGTGGCGCACGGGGACGTCGTGGCCGTCGACGGCGTTGACGTTGCGGTGGCCCGCTTCTTCCGGCGCGAGGTGCGCGACGAGCTGGTGGCCGAAGAAGTCGAAGTCGACCCATTCCGGCGAGCTGCGGCCTTCGGCGCAGCCGAGGAGGCCGCCATAGAAGGCGCGTGCGTGCTCGAGGCTCGTCACCGGAAACGCGAGATGAAACGGCTGCAAGGGCCGCTGATTGATGCTCGTAGCCTGCGACATGACAGTACCCGTGGCTGGTGTCTTGCCGACATTCTACGTTTTCAGACTCGCGCCTGCCGCCCTTTTACTGCGCGGTGCATGCACCGGCTGCCGCGCGTGTGCGCACCGCATGGCACAGAAAAAAAATTGGCTCGGCCCGGGGCTGGAACAGGCCGCAATCGCTTCACGCTTCTTCCTTCTGAGGAAAAAATCGTGCTTTCGTACGCCGACTTCCGCGCGTTGCCGACGATTGCTTCACTTGCGCATCGCCTCGCGCAGCAGACGCGCGGTATGCAGCGCGATCATGCCTTCCTCGTCGGTGCGGACCGCGAATATGGGCACACGGCTTTCGCGCGTGCTGATATGGTCCTTGTTCGCGGCATTCGCCTCCGCATGGATTTCCATGCCGAAGAGCGGCTTGAGACGTTCGACCACCTGGGCGCGGATCGGCGGCGCATTTTCGCCGATGCCCGCCGTGAACACGAGTGCGTCGAGTCCGCCGAGCCCCACCGCGAGCTTGCCCACCTCCTGCGCGATGCGGTACGTGTAGAAGTCGATGGCGAGCTTCGCCCGTTCGCTGCCGCTCGCGAGCAGCTCGCGCATGTCGCTGCTCAGGCCAGAGAGGCCCTTGAGGCCCGACTCGTGATACAGCAGCTTCTCGATGGCGTCGTGATCCATGCCGCTAGCCATCATCCAGAGCACGGCGCCCGGATCGAGCGCGCCGCTGCGCGTGCCCATCGGCAGGCCGTCGAGCGCGGTCAGGCCCATGGTCGTCTCGACGCTCTTGCCTTCCTTCATCGCGCACAGGCTCGCGCCGTTGCCGAGATGCGCGACGATCACGCGCCTGCGCGCGATGTCGGGCGCAACCGAATGCAGATGCCGCGCGATGTATTCGTAGGAGAGACCGTGAAAGCCGTAGCGGCGGATGCCGTCGGTGAAATAGCTGTAGGGCAGGGCGAAGAGTTGTTGCACGACGCCGTTGGTCGCGTGAAAGGCCGTGTCGAAGCACGCGACCTGCACGAGTTCGGGCGCGGCCTGGCGCACCGCGCGAATCGCCGACAAATTATGCGGCTGGTGCAGCGGCGCAAGCGGCGTGAGCGCCGCGAGTTCTTCGATCACCTGGTCGTCGATGATCACGGCGTCGCTGTGGCGTGCGCCGCCGTGCACGACGCGATGGCCGATCGCGGCGGGCGGCGTGTCGCGCAGGCCCACGGCGAGCACGAGGCGCAGGAGGCGAAATGCGCCGTCGTGGTCGGCGACCTGCGCGACCGGAAATGTCTCGTCGACGATGAGCCGCCCGTCGGCCATGTGCGCGACCACGCGCGGCGCCACGCCGATCCCTTCGATCTGGCCGCCCGCGCCGAGGATCGCGCGCGTGCCGCCCTCGACGGCCGGATCGTCGACGACGCGATACACCGAACACTTGATGCTCGACGAGCCCGCGTTCACGACGAGCACGACGTGGCCTTCTTCGGGCGAATGCACGGGTTGTGTACTTTGTGTACTCACATTTGCTCCATGCTCTTGCGTCGCGCGTGGGCGACGAGCACTGCAATCGCGCAACTGCCGATGCGCGAACGCACGGTGTCGGCGCGGCTCGTCAGGATGATGGGCACGCGCGCGCCGAGGACGATGCCGGCCGCTCCCGCACCGGCGAGAAAGGTGAGCTGCTTCGCAAGCATGTTGCCCGCTTCGAGGTCGGGCACGAGCAGGATATCGGGGTTGCCCGCGACTTCGGAGACGATGCCCTTGATGCGCGCCGCCTCCTTGCTGATGGCGTTGTCGAACGCGAGCGGGCCGTCGAGCACGCCGCCCGTGATCTGGCCGCGCTCGGCCATCTTGCACAGCGCGGCGGCATCGATGGTCGAGGGCATCTTCTCGGACACCGTTTCGACGGCGGCGAGGATCGCGACCTTCGGCACGGCAATGCCGAGCGCCTGCACGAGCTCGATTGCGTTGCGCACGATATCGGCTTTGTCGGCGAGCTTCGGGAAGATGTTGACGGCCGCGTCGGTGATGAAGAGCGGCTTGTGATACGAAGGCACGTCCATCGCGAAGACGTGTGACAGACGCCGCTCGGTGCGCAGGCCCGTGGCGGCCTGGGCGACTTCGTGCAGCAGTTCGTCGGAGTGCAGGCTGCCCTTCATCAGCAGTTCGGCTTCGCCCGAGCGCACCGCGAGCACGGCGCGCGCCGCTGCCGCGTGACTATGCGGCGCGTCGATGATCGTGACGCCCGCGAGCGACAGCTTCGCTTCGTCGGCCAGCGCGCGAATCCTCGCTTCGGGGCCGACGAGCAGCGGCACGATCAGGCCGAGGCTCGCGGCGTCGAGCGCGCCGGTGAGCGAGGACACATCGCACGGATGCGCCACGGCGGTCGGCACCGGGGCGAGGCTGCTGCAGCGTTCGAGCAGGACCGAATATTTGTCGGCCGATGAAGTCATGCGTGTCTCCATGCTGAACCACGGTTGTGCGCCGCCGCGCTCGGACCGAATGCTGCGGCGCGCAACGCGCTGACAAGTGTAGTGCAGCGCCTGGATGGCCGTCGGAAAACTATGCCGTACCAGCGCAGTATCAACGCCGCAGGGCGTGCGGCGCCGTGTCACGCATCGTTCACGCCGCGCGGAGATCATGTCGGGCGTGCTCTGTCGTGCTGCCCGCGGTGCTGCCCCTGCTGTTTCCCTTTTGCTTGACTTGACTTTCGAGACAGGCCTGCCTAGATTGAAATACTGCAGTGCAACATACGCCTCGTGCCAGATCGCTATTCGGCGCCATTCGGGCCCCACGCGTGCGATGCGCCGAGCTTGTGCACGCCGCCATGCGTCGGTAAGCGCCGGTAAGCGCCGGTAAGCGCCAACATCGTGCCGCATCGTGCACAACGCCGCCCGGCGGCGCCCAGCTAAAGGAGATTCATGTCGTGGCAGTTCCCGCACCTACTTCCGCCGCCTCGTCCAACCCGTCGTCCATCCCTTCTTCGGCCCCTTCGCACGCCCCTTCGTCCGCTGTGACCGGGCTGGCCGCCGCCCAGCCGCTCTACGAGTACCTGTTCGACGCCTGGCAGCGCAGCGTGCTGTTCTTCGACGTGCTGCGCGAGCGCGGCAATCAGACCCACCTGCACGAGCAGGCCGGGATGCCGCCCGTGTTGCGCTTCGAATACGAAGTGATTGCCGATGGCCGCGAACTGAACGATCCGTGCAACTACGCGCTGCTGCGCATCCTGCCTGAAGACGATGTGCCGTCCGATCCGCACATGCGCCCCTTCGTCGTCATCGATCCGCGCGCGGGCCACGGCCCCGGCATCGCGGGCTTCAAGATGGACAGCGAAGTGGGCATCGCGCTGCGCAAGGGCCATCCGTGCTACTTCGTGACGTTCTTCCCGGTGCCGTGCGAAACGCAGACCATTCAGTCGGTCGCGCAGGCCGAAGCCGTGTTTATCCGCAAGGTGCGTGAACTGCATCCCGAATCGGATGGCCTGCCGTTCGTGATCGGCAATTGCCAGGGCGGATGGGCCGCGGCGCTGCTCGCGGCGTCGGCGCCGGAACTGGTCGGGCCGGTCATGCTCGCGGGTTCGCCGCTTTCGTACTGGGCGGGCGTGAAGGGCAAGAATCCGATGCGCTACGCGGGCGGCATGCTGGGCGGCACGTGGGCGTCGTCGCTCGCCGCCGATCTGGGCGACGGCCACTTCGACGGCGCGCATCTCGTGCAGAACTTCGAGAACCTCAATCCCGCGAACACCTTCTGGGGCAAGCTTTACAGCCTGTATGCGAACGTCGATACGGAGCGCGAGCGCTTCCTCGAATTCGAGCGCTGGTGGGGCGGCCACTTCCAGCTGAACCGCGCCGAAATAGACTGGATCGTGCAGAACCTGTTCGTCGGCAACCATCTCACGCGCAACGAGGTGTACGCGAAGCACGCGCGCGCGCCCGTGGATCTGCGCAATATCCGCACGCCGATCATCGTGCTCGCTTCGTGGGGCGACAACATCACGCCGCCGCAACAGGCGCTGAACTGGATTCCCGATCTCTACGCGAGCGTCGACGAAGTCATCGCCAACGAACAGGTGATCGTGTATTGCCTGCACGACAAGGTCGGTCACCTCGGTATTTTTGTTTCGGCGAGCGTGGCCAACCGAGAGCATACCGAACTGTTTTCGGCGCTCGATCTGATCGACGTGCTGCCGCCCGGTCTTTACGAGGCGAAGATCACGGACACGACGCCGGAAGCGGGCCGTCTCGAAGCGCTCGAAGGCCGTTATGAAATCCGCTTCGAGCGGCGCACGATCCAGGACATCCTCGCGCTGGATGATGGCCGCGAAGACGAGCAGCCGTTCGAAGTGGTGCGCCGCTTCGCCGAGAACAACCAGCGGCTCTACGATCTGCTCGTTTCGCCGTTCGTGCGCGCGTCGAGTAACGCGTTGTCCGCGCACATGCTGCGCGAGACGCACCCGACGCGCGTGGAGCGCAGCGTGTTGAGCGATGCGAATCCCGCGCTGCTCGGGCTGCCCTCCATCGCCAAGGCGGTGCGCAAGCATCGCAAGCCCACCGCGCCCGACAATCCGTTCACGCTGCTCGAACGGCAGATGTCGGCCAGCATCGAATCTGCGTGGGATATGTACCGCGACGCGCGCGATACGTGGATCGAGAACACCTTCTACAGCGTCTATACGGCGCCGTGGGCGCAGGCATACGTGGGAGTCGCGCCGAACCAGCCGCTCGATCCGATTGCGCCGCCGCTCATGGAGCTGCGCAAGGAACTCGCGCAATTTCGGCTGCGCTCGGCGCGCGCGCATTTGCATACGGGCACGCTCGTCGATGCGTTCATGCGTATCGCCGCTTACCTCGTCGACGAAATGCATACGGTGCAGTACCGCCCGTTCCAGCGCATGCGCGAACTGGCTCGCGAATACCTCGGCGAGCGCCAGCCGACCATCGCCGAACTGAAGGAGGCTGCGCGCCGCCAGGGTGCGATTGTACATCTCGATCCGCAGGCCGCGATCGAGGCGCTGCGCGATATCGTGCCCGACATGACCACGCGCCGCGCGCTGCTGGCGGCGGTCTATCGCATTGCGACGGTATCGGGGCCGCTCGAAGGCGAGCAGCGCGAGCGCTTTCGCGTGGTGCAGCGGGCGCTCGGCATCGAGCCGGGCAGCGAGAAGGGCGGGGTGCCGCCGCAGGATGGCGGTCCGGCAGCGGGCGGCGCGGTGCCTGGGGCGGGTGCGGCTGCTTCGGGTGCCGTGCCTGGTGGGGTAGGCGCGCAAGCGGCGGGCGAGGCGGATAAGACGGCAGGCGCTGCGGTCAGCGGCGAAGCGTCGGTTGCTTCGAGCGCTAGGGCGAACACGAATGCTACGCCGAAGCGCGCGACGTTGAAGACTAAAACCGCCGTGAAAACAGCGGCGAAAACAACCGTAAAAGCCGCCACGAAGACTGCCACGAAGACTGCCGCGAAAGCGAAAACAACGCCGGGCAAGGTTGCGCCCGCAACTGCGAAGTCGCCTCGCGAAGCCACGCCCGCGCGTCGCGCGCGTAGCGCGGCGCCATCGTCGTCGCGCGTGGCGGGCGCGCCAACTGCACGCCGCCGCGCTACGCGTGGTGCGGGTGAATAAGGCTGGCGAATAAGGCCAGCGCATAGGGCGGGCAACCCGGCGCACGCGGCGCCCTTTGCTGCGTGGCGTGCGCCTGCCCTGAATGCGCCGGGACGGCGCATTCAGGGCAGGCGGCAAGCGAAGAGTGGATCAACATCTACATCGACGGCGGCGCGCACATCATGGCGTAAGCGCCGTGCTTTTCGGAAAACGAAAAAAAGCCTCGTACGTTGAACGTGCGAGGCTTTTTGTTGCGCTGGTTCGTCGCTGGCCGGTTGGCCGAGCGCTCAGTACCAGCCGCGACGCTCGTAGCGTCCGCGGCGGCCTGCCCAGCGGCGGCCGTCCCAGTAGTGGTCGCCGTGCCAGCCGACGTAGAGGGCGGGCGCCACGACGCCAGCAGGCTGATACCCGATGACGGCCGGCGGCGGGGCATACACCGGAGCAGGCGCGACGTACACCGGAGCAGGTGCGACGTACACCGGCGCGGGTATGCCGAAGTTCAGGCCGACCGATACACCCGCCATCGCGGATTGGGATGCGGCAAGGATCAAGGCACCGGCGCCGAGTGCAGCAAGCAGTTTCGTTTTCATTGAAGCCCCCTTCGGTGAAGGAAAGATTGCATGGCTTCAATCTAATGGAGCGTGCTTCGCCTTGAGTTACCAAAGTGCAACATTGTTGGGCCAAATGTTCCAGCCTGCGCGCACGCGAGGCGCGCCGCGTGGCGACGTCCACGCTTCGACGCAGCCGCGCCGCATGACGCAGCCACGCCAATGGTGGACCGTGCAACGGGTTTTCCGGGCGGCGCACCGCACGCGGAAAACGCGCGGCGTGCGCCGCTTGCACGTCGTTTGCACGCGGTTTGCACGCGGTTTGCAGTAAGGGCCGGTAATAACACGGGCCCCTCGTGTAATCGTTGTAACGGCACTGAAATGTCGATTCGCCCGCCGTCGACAGAAGGCAAGCGGCACGATGAGCGATTACTGCACCGCGACGTCCGCGAAATTCTGGCGTCCGAACGGGCTCACGCGATAGCCGCTCACGTTGGTGCGCGTGATCGCCGTTGCGGTCGGATAGCCGAGCGGAATCCACAGCGCCTGATCGCGGATGATCTTCTGCGCCGCTTCGTAAAGCTTCGTGCGCTCGGTCTGATTGGCGGTGGTCTTGCCGTCGGCGATCAGCTTGTCGAGTTGCGGATCGCAAAAGCGCGCGAAGTTGATGCCCGACTTCACCGCGTTGCAGCTAAAGAGCGGCGAGAGGTAGTTGTCCGGGTCGCCGTTGTCGCCGGCCCAGCCCATGAACAGCGTGTCGTGCTGACCCTGCTTCGCTTCCTTGATCAGCTCGCCCCACTCGATCACCTTGATCTGGGCCTTCACGCCGATCTTCGCAAAGTCGGCCTGCAGCAGCTCCGCGCCCACGCGCGGATTCGGATTGAGCACGCTGCCGTTCGGGCGCACCCAGATCGTCGTCGAGAAGCCGTTCGCGTAGCCCGCGTCGGCGAGCAGCTGCTTCGCCTTCGCCGCGTCATACGGATACGGCTGAACATCGTGCGCGTAGCCCCAGGTGATCGGCGGCCACGGATTCGTTGCGGGCGTCGCCGTGTTGTCGAACACGGTCTTCAGGTAGGTCGTGCGATCGAACGCCATGTTCAGCGCCTGACGCACCTTCTGGTTGTCGAGCGGTTTTTTCTGCGTGTTCAACGCGACAAATGCCGTCATGAAGGCAGGCGTCTCGACCACGCTCAGCGCCTTGTCGGCCTTCGCCGCCGCGACGTCCTGGGGCTTCGGCGAAAGCGCAATCTGGCATTCGCCTGCCTTCACCTTCTGCGCGCGCACGGCGGCGTCGGGCGTGATCGCGTAGATCAGGTGCTCCACCTTCGGCTTCGGCCCCCAGTACGCGGGGTTCACGTCATAGCGGATCAGCGCATCCTTCGTGTAGCTCTTCAGCATGAACGGACCCGTGCCCACCGGCTTCGCATTGAGGTCGACTTCCTTGCCCGCCTTCTGGAGCTGGTCCGCGTACCCGGCGGAATAGATCGACGCGAAGCCCATCGTCAGGATCGAGAGGAATGTCGCGTTCGGCTCGGTCAGTTCGAACCGGACCGTGCTGTCGTCGACCTTCGAAACCGACTTGACGAGCTTCGTCAGTCCCATCGACTGTGCATGCGGAAAGCCGCTCGCGCCCGCCACCTTGTGCCACGGATGGTTCGGGTCGAGCATGCGCTCGAAGGTGAAGACGACGTCGTCGGCGTTCAGCGCGCGCGCGGGCTTGAACCACGCCGTCGTCTGGAACTGTACGTTGGGGCGCAGATGGAACGTGTAGGTGAGGCCGTCGGCGCTCACGGTCCACTTGTCGGCGAGCGCGGGCACGACCTTCTTCGCGGCCTCGTCGTACGAGACGAGCGAATTGAAGATCACATCGGCGGACGCGTTGGTCGTCACGAGCGAGTTGAACTGCACGACGTCGAAGCCGTCAGGGCTCGACTCGGTGCAGACGGTCAGCGCTTTCGCGCCTGCGGGCGCGGCCGCGCAGGCGAGTGCGCCGCAGACAGTCAGCCAGCCAGCGAACGAGGCAATGGCGCGCAGTGCGCCGGGCGCAGGGACAAGTGAGGTGAGGCGCATGGGATCTCCGGTTGTCTGCGGTAGCGTTCGGGGTGCGCGCGTGGGCGTGCCGTTCAGTGGTCGGCGGCGGCGCGCGGCTTGCGGGGAGCCCGTTCGAACACGCGGTCGTAGAGCCAGCGCGGCAGCATGCGCAGCAGCGCGGCGGCCACGCGCATCGGCCACGGAAAGATCGCGAACGGCGTGCCGCGCGCAATCGCTTCGGCGGACTTGGCGGCGAAGTGGTCGACGTCCATCAGGAACGGCATGGGATACGGATTCTTGTCCGTCATCGGCGTGCGGATGTAGCCAGGCGCAATCGTGACGACGCTCACGCCGAATGGCCGCATCTCGACGCGCAGCGCTTCGAGGTAGGCGAGCGCCGCGGCCTTCGACGCGCTGTATGCACCCGAACCCGGCAGCCCGCGCACGCCGGCCACGCTCGCAATGCCGACGAGCGTGCCGCGCCGCGCCGCGCTCATCGCGGCGGCGAACGGTTCGAAGGTGGCGACCATGCCGAAGTAGTTGGTGTCCATCACGTCGCGAAAAGTCGCGAGGTCGCCGTGGCCGGTGATTGCGCCCTGACTCACGCCCGCGTTGGCGATCACGATGTCCGGCAGGCCGTGCGCTTCGATGAATGCGCGCGCGGCGTCGGCGAGCGCTTCGGCGTCGCGTACGTCGGCGGGATAGAGGGAGACGGAGGACTGCGGGTGGGACTGCCGGAAGCCGGCGAGGGCGTCGGCGCGGCGCGCGACGAGCCCGAGGATGGCGCCGCGCCGCGCGTATTCGGCGGCGAGCGCGGCGCCGATGCCGCTCGACGCGCCGGTGATGAAGACCTTCAACGGTTGACTCATACCGGCGCGCAGGGACTTACATCTTCTTCGCGCGGACCTGCGTGACGAGGAAATCGAGCACCTGAATCGCGCCCGGCAGCGTGCCGGCCTGTTCCGGGCCCGTTTCGTACTTGCCCTGCACGGCGAGCGTCGGCACGCCTTCGATCTTGTACGCGCTGATCACTTCCTTGTCGCGCTGGAGGGCGGATTGCGTCGAGAACGAGTTGTACGCGTCCATGAACTTCTTCGTATCGACGCCCTGGGTCGCGAGGAACTTGGCCTGGTCTTCCGGCGTGAGCAGGTAGTTCTTGTTCACGTGGATTTCATGGAAGATGGCCGGCGTGAGTTTCTGCACGAGGCCGAGCGCGTCGAGCGCGTAGAACATCTTCGAGTGCGGAATGAAGTCGTCGCGGAATGCCACCGGGATGCGCCGGAACACGACGTCCGGGCCTTGTTTCCTGGCCCACGCTTCGAGGTACGGGTCGAATGCGTTGCAGTGCGGGCAGCCGTACCACATGAATTCGATGACTTCGATCTTGCCCGCGGGCACGCCAAGCGGCTGCTGTCCGGCGAGGACTATGTAGTCCTTGTTGGCGACGGGCGCGGCGGGCGAGGCGTGGGCGACCCCGGCGATCATCGAAAGCGAAAGCAAAAGCGAACCAAGAAGTCGTTTCATGTCTTGTTGTCTACGTTGACGTGGCCGGCGACGCCGGCGCTGTGCTGGACCGCACGCTCGCGCAGCGCAGGCTCCGACGTGCGGGTTATGCGTTGCAAGTTGCCCGCACATTGCGGCGGGCGCCTGGGCTACTGCTTCGTGAAGCGGATAACGGCTGTATCGATGCCCGCGTCAGACAGCCGTTGACGCGTGGAGTTCATGTCGTCGAACTTCGTGAATGGCCCGATGCGGACACGATAGTACGTGATACCGCCCGCATCGCGCTGGGTGACCTTCGATTCGAAGCCCTGGAACGCGAGACGCGCGCGCTGCTGCTCGGCGTCGGCGGAGGTCTTGTACGCGCCCACCTGCAGGAAATAGCCCGTATTCGCCTCGGCGGCGGAAGGCGCGCCCGGCGCGAATTTCGCCGCCGGCGCCGGAATGGCCGTCGCGGGCTTTTGCGGCTCGTTGTTCGCGAGGATCTGCGCGGGGTTGCTCGCCGACTGCGGCTTTTTCTCGGCGATGGCGGGCCGTGACGGCACGGCGACGCCGTTCGCGGCAGCCGATGCGTTATCGGTCGGCGTGCTCGACGGCGGCACTTCGACGATCTGCGGCTCCTGGAGCATGCCCGCGGCCTGTGACGGATTGGCGCTCTGGCCCGGCGCGGTGTTGGGCGGCGTGCCCTGCGCGGCCTGCGGGACCGGCTGGCCGGGCGACTTGCCCTGCAGCGCGCGGTTCGGGTCGTATTGGGCGTCGGCCTGGCTCGCTTCGGAGGCGGCCGGAGGCGCGACCTTCGAAACGAACGGCGTGGGCGTGCGCGTGATGTAGAGCGCCACGACCACCGCAATCGCAAGGCCGACAATCAGGCCCAGCACGACACCGAGAAACGTACCCCCAGACTGCTTCGACTGCTGTTTTGAAGTGCGGCGCGGTTGTGCCATCGTCTGAATCACCTGCAAACAAGGGAGTCCTGGAATGGCCGCCCGCGTGGTGCGGACGGCCCCATGCATATCGCGTCGCGTATCGCTCGCTCGAGGTCCGCTTCGAAGCCTGCTTCGAGGCCTGCTGCGAGGCCTGCTTCGAAGCCCGCTTCGATGCCAGTTACATGCGCTCGGGCGCGGACACGCCGATCACGGCCAGCCCGTTTGCGAGCACCTGGCGCGTGGCCGCGAGCAGTGCGACGCGGGCGTCGCGCTCGGCGGCATCGTCGACGAGTACACGTTCGGCATTGTAGAACGAGTGAAACTCTGCGGCGAGTTCGCGCAGGTAGAACGCGACGGCGTGCGGCGCGAGTTCGGCGGCGGCGTGCGTGAGCATGTCGGGGAACTCGGCGAGCTTCGCGATCAGCGCAAGCGCGCGCTCGCTCGACAGCGGCGCGAGATCGACCCGCGGCAGCGCGGCGAGGCTGCCGCCGTGCTTCGCCTGCCAGTCGTTCAGGATGGACGAGATTCGCGCGTGCGCGTACTGCACGTAATACACGGGATTTTCGTCGTTCTGCTTGAGCGCGAGGTCGATGTCGAACACGAATTCGGTGTCGGCCTTACGCGAGATCAGGAAGAAGCGCACGGCGTCGCGCCCGCGCCGGACGGTGGCCTCGTCGAGCAGATCGGGCGAAACTTCGCTGCCCGGATTGGCGCCGCCCGACCATTCGATCAGGTCGCGCACCGTTACGTAGCTGCCCGCGCGCTTCGAGATCTTCACTTCCTGGCCGTCGCGCATCACCGTGACCATCTTGTGCAGCACGTAGTCGGGATAGCCCTTCGGAATGCCGACGCCGAGCGCCTGCAGGCCCGCGCGCACGCGTGCGATGGTGCCGTGGTGGTCCGAGCCCTGCACGTTGATGACCTTCGTGAAGCCGCGTTCCCACTTGGTGACGTGGTAGGCGACGTCCGGCAGGAAGTACGTATACGTGCCGTCGGACTTGCGCATCACGCGGTCCTTGTCGTCGTCGTAGTCCGTGGTCTTGAGCCACAGCGCGCCGTCCTGCTCGTAGGTCTCGCCCGAGGCGACCAGCGCTTCGACGGTCTTCTCCACGCGGCCTTCCGTGTAGAGCGACGATTCGAGGTAGTAGCGGTCGAATTTCACGCCGAACGCCTGCAGATCCAGATCCTGCTCGTGGCGCAGGTACGCCACGGCGAAGCGGCGGATCGCTTCGAGATCCGCCGGATCCTGCGCGCCCTTCACCGGCTCGCCGTCTTTCGCGGCGACCGTTGCGCCCGCGAGATAGTCGCGGGCGATGTCGGCGATGTACTCGCCGTTGTACGCCGCTTCGGGCCACTCGGCGTCGCCCGGCTTCAGGCCGCGCGCGCGCGCCTGGGTCGAGACGGCGAGGTTGTGGATCTGTACGCCCGCGTCGTTGTAGTAGAACTCGCGGTGCACGCCGTAGCCCTGCGAGGCGAGCACGTTCGAGATCGCGTCGCCGAGCGCGGCCTGGCGGCCGTGGCCGACGTGCAGCGGCCCCGTGGGGTTCGCGGACACGAATTCGACGAGCACGCGCTTGCCCGCTTCGCGCTGCGAGCGGCCGAACGTTTCGCCTTCGGCGAACACGGCGCCGATCGCGGCGCGCTTCGCGTCGGCGGTGAGGCGCAGATTGATGAAGCCGGGGCCGGCGATTTCGGCGGCTTCGATGAGACCTGCCGCGGCGGGCAGCGCGAGCGCGGCGGTGACGATCTGTTGCGCGAGCTGGCGCGGATTGGCGCGCAGCGGCTTGGCGAGCTGCATCGCGACGTTGCACGCGACATCGCCGTGGGCGGCGACTTTCGGGCGCTCGAGCGTGATGGCGGGTACGACGAATGCCGATTCGGTGGCGCCTTCGAGCGCCTTCGTCACCTGGCCGACGGCGTCGGCGAGCAGGGTCTCCAGCGTGTGTTTCTGTGCGGGCAGCATGCTTGTTGCAGGTCCTGTGCGGGTAGTTGAGTGCTTTCCGATGGCGTGGGCCGTCGCGGACCGTCGCGCGGTGGGCGTGAAGCCGGCCTGCGCCTTGCCGGGCGCGCCTTGCGGGTAATTCCGTTCAGACGGATTTTAGCAGGTGCTAATATGTGCAATGAGATGCCCTGCAAGGGCGGGCGCTGCCTTCAGGCGGCTGCCGCGCGGGGTCATTGCCGGGATGGGCTCGCTGGTCGCTCGCTTGCAGGCTTTCGCAGGCTTTTGCGGTCTGCGGGCCGGAACGCGTGGACCTCAAAAAATCAAAGGGGGAATTGTCATGCTGGTTACCTTCAAATGCCATGCGGCACCCGATGTCACGATGCTGGAGAACCTCGCCCACTACCTGCTCGGGATCATCGGCAAGCGGCTCGAGCCACGCGGCGTGATCACGCACGACGAACTCGATGCGGCGATCACGAAGCTCGAAGAGGCCATCGTCTCTGACAAGAAGGAACGCGCGGAGCACGAGGGCCATTTCCACGAAACCGAAGACGACCACGCACACCACGAAGTGCCGGTCGGTCTCGCCCAGCGCGCGTTTCCGTTCCTCGACATGCTGCGCGCGGCGCGTACGGAGCAGAACGACATCGTCTGGGGGATCTAATCGCGCGTCAGGCTGTTTCTGGCCGCGCTTGCTTCCGAACCAGCACGAAAGCAAAGAGCCCGCATCGCGCGGGCTCTTTTTTTGTGCGCGCCGCACGTGCGGCACGATGCGGAAGGTGAGGGTGAGGGCGAGAGACTCGCTTACTGGCTGGCGGCCATGGGCGCAGCTGCATCCGCGCCGTGCTTCGCCTTCATCTTCTTCGGCTTTTTCACGTGCTTGACGGTGGGCGCCGAGTACGACGACACGGCGCTCGCTTCCTGTGGCGCGGCTGGTTGGGCGACCGACGGCTGCGCGAGTGCGGCGACGCCGAAGGCGGTCAACATCAACGTCAGCTTCTTCATACGATTTCTCCGTCGAGTGTTGTTGTCAGGGACTGGCTGACTATCGAGCCAGGGCGGACCGGGTCAGGCCGGGTCGGCCCTTCGGGCCTGTGGCTATGGTATTGCCGACTCGTCTTGCCGGGCGGGAAAGTCACACGCGGCGGCCCGGCTTCGAACTGGCCGCCGCGCGAATGCCTGCGTCAAAGCAGCGGCGCGAGCGCGCGGCGGGCGTCCGGATCGGAGAGGGCCATCCTGCGCGCGTAGTCGGCGAGCTGATCGGCGCCGATCTTGCCCACCGAGAAGTACTTGCTGTCCGGATGCGCGAGATAGAAGCCCGAGACGCTCGCAGCGGGCAGCATCGCGAGCGATTCGGTCACGCTCATGCCGATCTCGTTCGCCTGGAGCACGTCGAACATGTCGCGCTTCACGAGGTGGTCCGGGCAGGCCGGATAGCCCGGCGCCGGCCGGATGCCCGCGTACTGTTCGGCGATGAGCGCGTCGTTATCGAGCGTCTCGCTCGCGGCGTAGCCCCACAGGTCGCGGCGCACGCGTGCGTGCAGCGCTTCGGCGAACGCTTCCGCGAAGCGGTCCGCGAGCGACTTGAGCATGATCGCGCTGTAGTCGTCGTTGTCCTTCTGGAACTGAGCTTCCTTCACGTTCACGCCGATGCCCGCCGTCACCGCGAACATGCCGATGTAGTCGGCCACGCCCGACTCCTTCGGTGCGATGAAGTCGGCAAGCGAGCGGTTCGGACGCATCACGCCGTCCACCACCGGACGCACCGTCTGCTGGCGCAGACTGCGCCACGTAAGCGCCACTTCGCTGCGCGATTCGTCGGTGTAGATCTCGATGTCGTCGTCGTTGACGGTGTTCGCGGGCAGAAGCGCGAGCACGCCGTTCGCCTGGAGCCAGCGGCCCTGCATGAGGCGCGCGAGCATCGACTTTCCGTCCGAAAACACCCGGCGCGCCGACTCGCCGACGATCTCGTCGTTGAGAATCTGCGGGTACTTGCCCGCGAGATCCCAGGTCTGGAAGAACGGGCCCCAGTCGATATATTGCGCGAGCTCGTTCAGATCGAAGTTCTTGAATACGCGGCGGCCGATGAACTTCGGCTTCACCGGCTGGAAGTTCGTCCAGTCGATCTTCGTCTTGTTCGCACGCGCTTCTTCGAGCGTCACGAGCGGCTGCGTCTTCTTGTTCGCGTGCTGCACGCGGATGCGGTCGTAGTCGCTCTTGAGGTCGTCGAGGTACTTCGTTGCGCCTTCGTCCGAGAGCAGGCTCGACGCGACCGACACCGAGCGCGACGCGTCCGGCACATACACGACCGGCCCTTCGTACTGCGGCGCGATCTTCACGGCGGTATGCACGCGCGAGGTCGTCGCGCCGCCGATCAGGAGCGGAATCTTCTTCACGCGGAAGTAGTCGTCGCGCTGCATTTCGGACGCGACGTAGGCCATCTCTTCGAGCGACGGCGTGATGAGGCCGGAGAGCCCGATGATGTCCGCGCCCTCGACCTTCGCTTTCGCGAGGATCTCGTTGCACGGCACCATCACGCCCATGTTGACCACTTCGAAGTTGTTGCACTGGAGCACGACCGACACGATGTTCTTGCCGATGTCATGCACGTCGCCCTTCACGGTCGCGACGACGATCTTGCCCTTCGCGCGCACGTCGCCGCCCGCTTCGGCGAGCAGGCGCTTTTCTTCTTCGATGAACGGAATCAGGTGCGCCACGGCCTGCTTCATCACGCGCGCCGATTTGACGACCTGCGGCAGGAACATCTTGCCCTGGCCGAACAGGTCGCCGACGATGTTCATGCCGTCCATGAGCGGCCCTTCGATCACGTTGATCGGCCGCCCGCCGCCGCCCATGATCTTCTGGCGCGCTTCTTCCGTGTCCTCGACGATGAAGTTCGTGATGCCGTGCACGAGCGCGTGCGCAAGACGCTTCTCGACGCCCTGATTACGCCATTCGAGGTTCTCTTCCTTCTTCGCGGCGCCGGTCTTGAACTTGTCGGCGATTTCGAGCAGGCGGTCGGTCGCGTCGGCGCGGCGGTTGAGCACCACGTCCTCCACGCGCTCGCGCAGCTCGGGATCGAGATCGGCATACACGCCGAGCTGGCCCGCGTTGACGATGCCCATGTCCATGCCCGCCTGGATGGCGTAGTAGAGGAATACGGTGTGAATCGCCTCGCGCACCGGGTCGTTGCCGCGAAACGAGAACGACACGTTCGACACGCCGCCGCTCACCTTCGCGTACGGCAGGTGCTGCTTGATCCAGCGCGTCGCTTCGATGAAGTCGACGGCGTAATTGTTGTGCTCTTCGATGCCCGTCGCCACGGCGAAAATGTTCGGGTCGAAGATGATGTCCTCGGGCGCGAAGCCCGCTTCGTTCACTAGGATCTCGTAGGAGCGCTTGCAGATCATGGTCTTGCGCTCGAACGTGTCGGCCTGGCCCTGTTCGTCGAAGGCCATCACGACCGCCGCCGCGCCGTAGCGGCGAATGCGCTTCGCGTGGTGGACGAACTGCTCCTTGCCTTCCTTCAGCGAGATCGAATTGACGATCGCCTTGCCCTGCACGCATTGCAGGCCCGCTTCGATCACTTCCCACTTCGAGGAGTCGATCATGATCGGCACGCGGGCGATGTCGGGCTCGGACGCGATGAGGTGCATGAAGCGCACCATCGCCGCCTTCGAGTCGAGCATGGCTTCGTCCATGTTGACGTCGATGACCTGCGCGCCGTTTTCGACCTGCTGGCGCGCCACGGCGAGCGCCTCGTCGAACTGGCCGTTCAGGATCATCCGCGCGAATGCCTTCGAGCCCGTTACGTTCGTGCGCTCGCCCACGTTGATGAAGAGCGAGCCTTCGTTGACGTTGAAGGGTTCGAGGCCGGAGAGTCGCAAGGTGTGGTCAGTCATGGCGTGGGACCGGATCGTCAGGTTGTCTTGAATGGGCGAGGCGCTTTGCAGCTGTACGTGGGGTCAGGCGGCGTCGCGATACTGGCCGGGCCAGCGGCGCGGCTTGACGTCGGCGAGCGCCTTCGCGATCGCCGCGATGTGATCGGGCGTCGTGCCGCAGCAGCCGCCCGCGACGTTCACGAGCCCTGCTGAGGCGAATTCCCTGAGCAGGCCCGACGTGTCCGCGGGCGTTTCGTCGAAGCCGGTGTCGCTCATCGGATTGGGCAGGCCCGCGTTCGGATAGCACGACACATACGTGTCGCACAGCTTGGCCAGCTCGGCGATGTACGGGCGCATCAACGCCGCGCCGAGCGCGCAGTTCAGGCCGAACGTGAGCGGCCTCGCGTGGCGCAGCGAGTTCCAGAACGCCTCGACGGTCTGGCCCGAGAGAATGCGGCCCGATGCGTCGGTGACGGTGCCCGAGATCATGATCGGCAGGACCATGCCCGTGTCTTCGAACAGCTCGTCGAGCGCGAACAGCGCGGCCTTCGCGTTGAGCGTGTCGAAGATCGTCTCGACGAGGAACAGGTCGCAGCCGCCGTCCATCAGCGCCTTCGCCTGCTGGTAGTACGCGGCGCGCAGTTCCTCGAAGGTAATGTTGCGCGCGCCCGGATCGTTCACGTCCGGCGAGATGCTCGCGGTCTTCGGCGTCGGCCCGATCGCGCCCGCGACGAAGCGCGGCTTGTCCGGGCTCGAGTACTGGTCGCATGCGGCGCGCGCAAGCTTCGCGGATGCGAGGTTCATCTCGTCGACGAGGTCTTCCATGCCGTAGTCGGCCTGGGCGACGGTCGTCGCGCCGAACGTGTTGGTCTCGATGATGTCGGCGCCGGCGGCGAGATACTGCTCGTGAATCTCACGGATGATCTGCGGCTGCGTGATCGAGAGCAGTTCGTTGTTGCCCTTGATGTCGCGCGGGAAATCCTTGAAGCGCTCGCCGCGATACGCGGCTTCGTCGAGCTTGTAGCGCTGGATCATCGTGCCCATCGCGCCGTCGAGGATCAGGATGCGCGACGCGAGCAGCGCGGGCAAGGCGGCGCCGCGCGTGTACTGGGCGGGCACGACGCGCTCGTCCGTGCGGGCGGCGGCGGTGCTGGAGACGTTATCGGCAGGCTGGTTCATGGGTGCGCGCGGGCTGGATGCCGGTTGAACGGGGGGAGAACCCGTTATTGTAGCGGCTGACGGGCGGATCCGTCGGGCGCTGCGAAGCACGCTGCAAGTCACGCTGTGAAGCACACTGCGCGGCGGGCCCCAAAAGCAAAACCCCGTCCGCCGAAGCGGACGGGGTTCCCTGAGCGTGTGCTCGAGTGCCGCCTGTGCGCGAGGTTAGTGAAGCACCACCGGTTGTTGCATGAGACTGTCGAACTGTCCGAGGAACTCGTCGACCTCGTCGAGCGACGGCTCTTCTTCGATCAGCCTTTGTACGTGCTCGCGAAAACTCGCCGCCAGAGCGCCTTCGATGAAGATCTCGCGCCGCGCGTTTTTGTCGACGATTTCATAGCCGCCCGAACTCATGACGACATGACCGTCTTGTGGCGGGAACTCGACAACGCAATAGTTCTGACTGTTGTAGATCATTTGCATGGCGACACTCCTTTTTTCCTGTGCTCCCTCGCATCCTTACCGGCATAAATGGAGCGTTCGTTCTGGAATTCAAGTGGGCCTGCATCACCACACTTCAGCCGCTCTTCAGTACTACTCGTCCTTTTCTTTTCCGCCTTCTCGTGCTGCTGCCTCCTTCAGTCGTAGCTGTTAGACCGACTGCCGCAAAAACGTTTCAAGCAACGCTGTGAATCGATGCGATTCCTCTACAGGGGCCAGATGTGCCGCGTCGAGGATCTCGAAACGCGCGCCTGCGATGGCCTCGGCGACTGCCTGCGTAAGCGCAACCGGCGTGCCGCTGTCGTATCGTCCGGCGACTGCGAGCACGGGCATGCGCAGTTGTGCGAGCCGCTCGTGGACGTCGAATTCGCGTAGCGCCTCGCACGCCATTGCATAGCCTTCCGAAGCTGTGCGTAATAAAACGTCACAAATTTGCTCGACCGTTTCGCCGTGCATGCGGCGGAAATCGGGCGTGAACCAGCGCTCCATCGTTGCGCTCGCGAGCACCGCCGTGCCTTCGCGGCGCACGAGCGCGGCGCGCCCGGTCCACATCGTGTGTGCTTCGTGCGGCGTGCGGCTCGACGTGTCGCACAGCGTGAGCGAGAGCACGCGCGATGGATACTCGATTGCGAACTGTTGCGCGATCATGCCGCCCATCGACACGCCGACGAGGTGCGTCGTCGTTACGCCGTTTGCATCGAGGATTGCGCCCAGATCTGCGGCTAGCTGCGCGAAGCCGAACGCTTCGTGCGAAACGGCGCTCGCGCCGTGACCGCGCACGTCGTAGCGCAGCACGTTGTAGCGATGCCGGAAGTGACCGGCCAACGCGTCCCACACAGTGAGATCGCCGCCAAGCTGATGCACGAACGTGAGCGAAGGACCGCCGCTGCGCGCGTCGAGGACGTAGTGCATGTCGATGCCGTTGACGCTCACTTGCATGGTTTCCTCCTTCACGTTGCGGGGCAGGAAGTCAGGCTGTTTGCGAGGTGCTGCGTGAACGTCACGCTGGTGGAGCCACCCGCGCGCATCGAACATACGCGGGACGAATTGCGCTGCGGTGCTGAATGCGGTTCTCGAACCAGGGTTGAACGGCGTGCCTCGATCTTTTGTCTGCTCTTAGCTTCACGAAGGACAGTGCGCGGCGTGCCGCGGGTTGCCGCGGGTTGCTTCAGGATGCGCGGCTTCATGACGAGCGGTGCACGAGCGTTGCGGTCGATAAAGCGCGCATCCAGTGAATCGAGTATGCGCTATTTCCCGCATGCTTGCCGGAACGTGGGCCGACTGGCGACGCGCGTTTGTGAGCGTGTGTTACCGACATGTTTTGCCCGGCGCGCCGGCGAGATTCACGGACTCAAGGCTGTGTGGGCGCTTCGCTGTCCGGCGGCTGCGGCGTTGTCGCCGCGGGCGACGGCGCAACCGGTTCCGGCGCGGCGGGCGAGGGTGCAGCCGGTTCGGGTGCAACCGGTTCGGATGCGGCTGGCGGTGCCGATGGTCCGGACGCCGTGTCGCCAGGCGCCGTGGCCGATGCGCCCGCTGGCGCCGTTCCCATCGCGGGCGCTGCGGCGTTGGCCGCGTCGCTGGCTACGCCGGCGCTGCCTGATTTGCTCGCATCGTTCGACGCGGGCGACGCCAGCGCGCCGCGCCACAGCAGTTCGAATTCGGTGCCGTTGGGTTCGGTCTGCACGAGCCGCACCGGCAGCCAGTCGAGCGACGGCGCGAGCCATACGTCGATGCGCCGCCTGTCGCCTTCGTGGCGCGGCAGCCGCATGAAGTGGCGCGCCGTCACGAAGCCGTGGTTCGTCTGCACCGTTTCGTCGCCGATCGTCGTCACGGGCCAGTCTTCGCCGCTATCGTTGTCGGCGACGTAGAACGCGCGCGTGACGCCGGGCTGGTACGTGCCAGGGTCGCCGCGAACGAGACTCGCGAGTTGCATGACCATGCTGAAGCGATCCTGCGCGCCGTCGGGCAACGCGAGCGAGTTCGGCGTGCGCGTGAACACGATCTGCTTGTTGTCGCGGTTGAAGACCGTCACGTCCGAGGGGCGATGGCCGCGCTTTTCGATGTACTGGTCCGGCGCGAGGCCGAACGCATCCACACGCCCGCGGCTCGTCCAGCTCAACGTGCCCACGAACGGCAGCGGCACCGACACCACCATCTCGTAGTGCCGCGCGTCGCTCGTCCAGTGGATCGTGCCCGGCTGGTTGCGCACGCCGTTATAGAACGTGTCGTACTGCAGGTCGCCCGACGGCGGGACCGAGAACTTCACGCCATGCGATGCGCTCGCCGCGGGCGCCGATGGCGTATTGCCGTTGCCCGATGCGGCATTCGTACTGCCGACCGGGCTGGCGCTTGCTGCCGCGCTGCTGGCAGCAGCGTCGTCGGACGGCGCGGTGGCGGTGGCGGCGCTCGATGCGGGCGGTTCGACCGGGACCTTGGGATGCGGCCGGGGCGGCCGGAGCGGTCGGAGCGGTGTAATGGCATGGAGCGCATGCGCGTCGTGCGGCGCGTGGCGCACGCGGTGCGTGGCGGGTTTCGGTGCGGCGGCGGCTGTTGCGGGAGGGGCTTCGCGTTCGATGCGCTCGGGCTTGAGCAGCGCAACCTGAACCGGCACGTGCGCGGCGGATGCAGGCGGCGCCACATCGCGGTGCCGCTCGAACCACGCCACGGCGAGCCCGTGCAGGATCGCGACCGCGATGAACACCGCCACCCAACGCCACGCGCGCGCGCTGCGCGGCTGGTCGGAGCCGGTTCGCTCGGGGCGGATCGGGGCTGTGGCGGTCGACATCGGCTGGAATGGGGCGGTAGAGGATGAACGTTACTGTGACATGGCCCGCTTGAGTCCGCTTTGGCACGCTTTGGCACGCTTTGGCCGGGCGGATTCACCATCGTAGAATACATTTCCTCCATCGTCATACGCACAACGCCCGCTTTTATGAAACTCGCCACGCTGAAGGACGGCACGCGCGACGGCCAGCTGATCGTCGTCTCCCGCGACCTGCGCACCGCCGCCATCGCCGACACGATCGCGCCGACGCTGCAACGCGTGCTCGACGACTGGCGCTTTTACGCGCCGCAACTGCTCGATCTCTACGATGCGCTCAACCACGGGCGCGCGCGCAACAGCTTCAGTTTCGATGCGCGCAACTGCATGGCGCCGCTGCCGCGCGCCTATCAATGGGCGGACGGCTCGGCGTATGTGAACCACGTCGAACTCGTGCGCCGCGCGCGCGGCGCCGAAATGCCGCCCGAGTTCTGGACCGATCCGCTCATGTACCAGGGCGGCAGCGACGACTTCATCGGCCCCGCCGACGACATCGTGTGCGCGTCCGAAGCGTTCGGCATCGACTTCGAGGCCGAGGTGGCGGTGATCACCGGCGACGTGCCGATGGGCACCACGCCCGAGGGCGCGCTCAAGGCGGTGCGCCTCGTCACGCTCGCCAACGACGTGTCATTGCGCCACCTGATTCCCGCAGAACTCGCGAAGGGCTTCGGCTTTTTCCAGAGCAAACCGGCCACGTCGTTCGCGCCGGTCGCGGTGACGCCCGACGAACTGGGCGAGCACTGGCGCGAGGGCCGCGTGCATCTGCCGATGCTGGTTCACTGGAACGGGAAGAAGGTCGGCCAGCCCGACGCGGGCACGGACATGGTGTTCCACTTCGGCCAGCTGATCGCCCACGCGGCGAAGACGCGCAATCTGCGCGCGGGCGCGATTGTCGGTTCGGGCACGGTCTCGAACAAGGACGCGAAGCGCGGCTACTGCTGCATCGCCGAAAAGCGCTGCCTCGAAACAATCGAGCACGGCGAGGCGAGCACGGAATTCATGAAGTTCGGCGACACGGTGAAGATCGAGATGCTCGACGCGGCGGGCAAGTCGATTTTCGGTGCGATCGACCAGGCGGTCGCGCCGCCGCATGAAGCGGTATGAGCGTCGCTTAAAAGTCGTCAGCCATCCGAAGCAAGGAGAACCTGCGCATGAACGATCCTTTCTACGCCCACTATCGCGCCCTGCGGGTGCAGCGGCACGCGCACGGCATCGTCGAAATCGTGATGAGCGGCGAAGGCGCGAACAAGAGCGCGCTCGCGACCGCCAACGCCGACATGCACCGCGAACTCGCGCAAATCTGGCGCGACGTGGACCGCGATCCCGATGCGCGCGTCGCGCTGATCCGCGGCGAGGGCAAGGGTTTTTCGGCGGGCGGCGATCTGCAGCTCGTCGAGGACATGGCCACGCATTTCGACGTGCGCGCGCGCGTGTGGCGCGAGGCGCGCGACCTCGTCTACAACGTGATCAATTGCAGCAAGCCGGTCGTTTCGGCGATGCACGGCCCGGCCGTGGGCGCGGGGCTCGTCGCGGGCCTGCTCGCCGATATCTCGATTGCGGCGAAGACCGCGCGCATCATCGACGGTCATACGCGGCTTGGCGTCGCCGCGGGCGATCATGCGGCGATCGTGTGGCCGCTCTTGTGCGGCATGGCGAAGGCGAAGTACTACCTGCTGCTGTGCGAGCCGGTGAGCGGCGAGGAGGCGGAGCGCATCGGCCTCGTGTCGCTGGCGGTGGACGAAAGCGATCTGCTGCCGAAGGCGTTCGAGGTGGCCGCGCGGCTCGCGAACGGCTCGCAGACCGCCGTGCGCTGGACCAAGTACGCGCTCAACAACTGGCTGCGCATGGCCGGGCCGACTTTCGACACGTCGCTCGCGCTCGAATTCATGGGCTTCGCGGGTCCGGATGTGCGCGAGGGCGTGCAGTCGCTGCGCGAACGGCGCGCGCCGGATTTTCCCGGCGGCGATCCGTTTGGCGATCCGTTCGGCGATCCTTCTGGCGACCTGTTCGGCCCTTGATGTCCGCTCAACGTCCACAACGTCCACAACGTCAACAACGCCAACAAAGGGCAGGCTGGCGGGCCCGAACGCGGGCCATCGCGCACGGCACGGTCCGCGGGGTATGATCGGACAACAGTGTTCCCACTTGACCTCCAACCGTGCGAGGAGATCCGCATGACCGACCCAGCAGGCTCCGTACCCCCGTTCCCGGGCTTCCCCGGTTTCCCGCCCGCCGAAATGCTCGACCGCATGTGGGGGATGATGCGCCTCACGCCGTTCGGCAGCGCGTTTCCGGGCAGCGAGCCGGGCATGGCGCAGGGCTTCGGGCCGTCGCTGTCGATGATGTCCGACATGATGGCCCCGCTCACCAATATCGACGAACTGGACAAGCGCATCACCGATCTGCGCGCCGTCGAGCAATGGCTCAAGCTGAACCTGAGCATGCTGCAGTCGTCGATCCAGGCGCTCGAAGTGCAGCGCGCCACGCTTTCGACGCTGCGCGCGTTCGGTGCGTTCGCGCAGTCGCAGATGTCGTCGCCGTCGTCCTCGTCGGAGAGCGCATCGTCGCACGCGTCGGCGAGCACTTCGGCGAACGCCGGCGCGAAGGCCGCGTCCGAGCCGCCGCCCGCGGCCGAGGCGGCCGGAACGGACGGCGCACCGCCGCCGGGCTTCGACGCCTCCGGGTGGTGGAACATGCTCCAGTCGCAATTCAATCAGCTTGCGCAGTTCGCCATGACGCAGCCCGCGGCTGCGGCCGAGGCTGCTCAGGCGGCCGCTACTGCAGCCGCTACGGCAGCGGCCACGGCAGCGACGCAGGCGGGCGCGGACGCCGACGCGAAGCCCGCGGCGAAGCGCAGCGCGGGCAAGACGTCCGCGCCGCGCGGCACGAAGAAGGCGCCGGCGCGGCCCGAGTGAGGCGCGCGGCGCACGGGTTGAACCTGCGCGAGAGCGCACACGGGGAGCGTCGGCATCATGCGGCTTGCGCTCGTGATGATGGGCGGAGGCGCACGCGCGGCCTACCAGGCCGGCGCGCTGCGCGCCCTTGCCGAGCTTGCGCAGGAAGCTTCGCCCGAGCGCCGCGAGATGCCGTTCACGGTCATCTGCGGCACCTCGGCCGGGGCGATCAACGCGACGTCGATTGCGAGTCACGCTGACCATTTCGCGCAGGGCGCGGCGCGCCTCGTCGACGTCTGGTCGAACATCTCCGCCGATCAGGTCTATCGCACGGACTGGCCGGGCGTCGCCGCAGCGGGCGCGCGCTGGCTCGCGGCGCTCGCGTTCGGCTGGGCCACCTTCGGCTTCGCGGCGCGCCGCATGCCGCGCACGCTGCTCGACAACGGGCCGCTCGAACACCTGCTCGCGCGCACGATGAACTTTCACCGCATCGAACAGATGCTCGACGAGCGGCGTCTGCACGCGCTCGCCGTCACGGCAATCAGTTATTCGTCGGGGCGGCATCTGACCTTTTATCAGGCCAGCGAGCCGATCAGCGCCTGGCGCCGCGCCCAGCGCACGGCGCGCATGGTGGCGCTCACGCCCGCGCATCTGCTCGCGTCGGCATCGATTCCGTATGTGTTTCCCGCCGTGCGCCTCGAACTCGACGGCCGCCACGAATATTTCGGCGACGGCTCGATTCGCCAGATCGCGCCGCTCAGTCCCGCCATTCACTTCGGCGCGCGGCGCATCGTCGTGATCGGCGCCGGCGCGCCGTCGCCCGAGGTGCCCGCCGCGCGCCCCGACATCGACGTCTATCCGTCGCTCGCGCAGATCGGCCAGCAGGTGCTCGCGAGCGTGTTCCTCGATTCGCTCGGCGCCGACATCGAGCGCCTCGAGCACATCAACCGCGTGGTGCTGCAACTGCCGCACACGGTCGAACCCGAGAGCGCCTGGCATCACGTCGACGTCCTGACCATCGCGCCGCGCAAGCGCATCGAGCTGATCGCCGCGCGGCATCTGCTGGAGTTGCCCGCGTCGGTGCGCATGCTGCTGGGCGCCGTGGGCGGCAATCGCGCTTCGGGGGCCGCATTCGCGAGCTATCTCCTGTTCGAGCGGGCGTTTACCTGCGAACTGATTGAACTTGGCTATCGGGACACGCTCGCTCAGCGCGAGGTGCTGTTGACCTGGCTCAAGCCTCCTGCGGGTGGCGAACCGGCCCGCCCGGAGGCCGCGCGCCGGGTCTGAAAGGTCCGCATGCTATGCTGATGTAAGGTTTTTCGGCTGTTTTGGACGTTGTTTGGCGCGTTTTTACCCCGTTTTTGCCCACATCGTGCCCACTTCGAAATGGAAGTTGCGTGTGTTCTGAACACGACAGGTGGCAGTGGTGCGACAATATGTCGCATGGCGTTTACGGTGACGGCTGGTCGGGTGTCAAACGAGGGTGTCACGCAAGGGCGTCAAGCAAGCCCGGCGACGTGGGCATGCCCGGCGGATGCACCGGCAGCGGGGTTCCAGGAAGGGCATCTGCGTCTGGGTTCGACGCGCAAGCTCGGCAGAGTACCTTTCATCTGTGCATTACGGATCGCCTGATCCGTAGGCGCGAGACTGCTGCAGGGCGCGTCTGGACGGCTGATTACCGCGTAAAATCGAAAGCTTTCGCCTGCGCGCCGGGTTGTTCGGCCCAGCGCGCGGCACGCTACGAAATCGTCATGCGCACGTTATGCGCAGATCAGGGGCGGGACTATGAACACGATGCTTTATCCGGAACTTTACAAATCGCTCGAATCGGTCCGTTGGGACATGGAGAAGGACATTCCCTGGGACAAATTCGACGCATCGCTCCTCACCGACGAGCAGGCCCAAACCATCAAGATGAATGCCATCACGGAATGGTCGGCGCTGCCGGCCACCGAGATGTTCCTGCGCGACAACCATGACGACAGCGACTTTTCCGCGTTCATGAGCGTGTGGTTCTTCGAGGAGCAAAAGCATGCGCTCGTGCTGATGGAGTACCTGCGCCGCTTCAAGCCGGAACTGGCGCCGACCGAAGAAGAGCTGCACGCGGTGCGCTTCGTGTTCGATCCGGCGCCGCCGCTCGAAACGCTGATGCTGCACTTCTGCGGCGAAATCCGCCTGAACCACTGGTATCGCCGCGCGGCCGAATGGCACACGGAGCCGGTCATCAAGGCCATCTACGAAACCATCTCGCGCGACGAAGCGCGCCACGGCGGCGCCTACCTGCGCTATATGAAGAAGGCGCTCACGAACTTCGGCGACGCCGCACGCGCGGCGTTCGCGAAGATCGGCGTGCTGATGGCGTCGGCGCGCCGCACCGACAAGCCGCTGCACCCGACCAACCTGCACGTGAACCAGTCGCTCTTCCCGCGCGATACGGTGCAGTCGCGTCTGCCCGATCCGGAATGGCTCGAGCGCTGGCTCGACGAGCAGATCCGCTTCGACGACGGCTGGGAAAAGAAGGTCGTCGAGCGTATCCTGCACAACCTGTCGATCCTGTTCGAGCGCACGTTCACCACGGCGCAGGAACTGAACCGCTATCGCAAGGAAGTGACGTTGCGCCTGCAGGCCGAGCAAGGCACGGGGCAACAACCCGCCTGACGCCTGAGCATGCGCCGCCGCCCGGCCTTGCGCGGCACGGCGCGAATTCACGACGGCCCGGCACGTTAGCGCGCCGGGCCGTTTCCGTTGGTCATTCTCGTTGGCCTTTCTTTATCGAGTTCTCTTCGATGTCCGCATCCTTCGAACGCAAGATCACGACGCGCGAGGCGCTCGCGCAACTGCGCCCGACGCTCGACGCGCCGGTGGTTTTCACCAACGGCGTCTTCGACATCCTTCATCGCGGCCACGTGACCTATCTCGCCGACGCGAAGGCGCTGGGCGCGACGCTGATTGTCGGCGTGAATAGCGATGCGTCGGTGCGCATGCTCGGCAAGGGCGACGATCGTCCGATCAACACGGAAAACGATCGCATGGCGCTGCTCGCGGCGCTGGAGAGCGTGGACTGGGTCGTGTGTTTCGGCGAGCGCACGCCGGTCGAATTGATCGGGGCGCTGCGTCCCGACGTGCTCGTGAAGGGCGGCGACTACAATATGGACGCGCTACCCGAATCGGCGCTCGTACGCGGCTGGGGCGGAACGGCGCTCGCGATTCCGTTCGAGCACGATCGCTCGACGACGAAGCTGCTCAAGAAGGTGCGCGCGCAGCAAGACTGAGCGCCGCTCCCAAAGGGCAGGCGCACCGCGTGCGCCGACTGCGCTCATTGCGCCGCTCACTGCACCAGTGAAGAAGCCGCCACGGGCGGTTCCGCAATGGGGCCGCCCACCAGCGGCACGTCGAGCGATTCGGAAGCCAGGATCGGCCGCACGGTGAGCCGTTCGGGATGGATCTGGCGGTTCAGCGGATGGCTCACGCGCATGCCCGAAGCAGGCGTCGGGCCGAATACGCCGGAAATGGCCGCGAACGCGGCGAGGTTGGCAAGAATCAGGATGGCGATCAGCCAGCGCAGCATCGTGTGAGGCTCCGTCGATATCGTTAATCTGCGCGCCGCGCGGATTGCGCGCGGCGCTCGTGTTCCGTTGCTTGTTCCTTCGCTCGTTGCCTTCGTCGCCCGGCGCTCAGGATTGCGCCGCGATCAGCGCGAGGCCCGCGAGCACAAGCGCATCGTGACGAGTATGCGGCACCTTGAGCGCCGCTGTCACAACGGCGGCTGCGCCGCCGCTCACCACCAGCCGCACCGGGGCATGCCACGCATGCTCCAGATCCGCCCACGCACGCTCGATCAGCGCCGCCTGCGCGAGCGCACAGCCCGCCGCGATCGAGCGCTTCGTATCGGTGGCGAACGGCAGGGCGTGGTGCGCGTCTTCGGCTCCGCCACCGCTGTTACCGCTGCTCTCACCGCTGTTGTTACCGCCCATCGGCCCGCCCGCGGCGCGCGCATCGAGCGCATTGAGCACGGGCAACTGCGCCGTGTGCTCGCCGAGCGAGCGCATCATCAGCGACCAGCCCGGCGCGATCAGTCCGCCGACGAACGTGCCGTCCGCACGCAATGCCTCCAGCGTCGTGGCGGTGCCGAGCGTCGCGATCAGGAGCGCCTCGTCTGGAAACGCGGCGCGTGCGCCGATCATGCCGGCCCAGCGGTCGCTGCCGAGCGCATCGGGCGTCGTGTAGCCATTGGTCACGCCGCATTGCTGCGCGTACGCGCGAATCACCGTGCGCGGCAGGCCCGGCCACTGTGCCTCGATGAGCGCATCGAGCCGCTGCGCGACGGCATCGCCCGCAACATTCGAGATCCATGCGCTGGCGGGTGCAGGCAGATTCGACCAGCCCGGAAGCGGCTGCGCGCCGTCCCGCAGGCTGTCGTGGCTCGCCGCGCCCGCATGCGCGAGCGCGCCCGCAGCATCGGCGACAGCCCACTTGATCCGGCTATTGCCCGCGTCGATGAGCAAATACGGTGGCGAATGCGGCGGCTGATTCGGCGAACGATTCGGCAAACGACCCGGCGCGCGCTTCATGCGCCGCCGTCCGCGATCCGCAGCGAGATATCGCCGGTCGTGACGGTTTCGCGGCCCTGCGCGGTATCGACGAGCAACTGGCCGCGCTCGTCCACGCCAATCGCCACGCCGCGCATCAGTTCCTTGCCCTGCTCGAACAGCACCACCTCGCGGCCCGCATACGCGTGGCACGCGTTCCAGCGCGCCTGAAACGCCGCGAAGCCCGACTGGCCGAAGCGTTGCAGCGCGGATTCGAGGGCGTTGAGTTCGGCGGCGAGCGTGTCGGTCAGGTTCGCGTTCGGCCACACGCGCGAGAGCGCCGTGGGCGTCGTGCCCGGCACGGGCGGCGCGTCGGCGCCTGCGTTCAGCGCGTGGACTTTCGCCGCGAGATTGTCGGCGCCGCGCACGTTCGTGCCGATGCCGATCACGACCGCCGTCGCGCTCGGCGTGTTCCATGCGGTCTCGACAAGGATGCCGACCAGCTTGTCGCCTTCGAGCAGCACGTCGTTTGGCCACTTGAGCGCGATCTGGCCGGGCGCGGCGACCGGCAGCGTGCGCAGGCCGTCGACCAGTGCCGAGCCGATCGCGAGACTCAGGCCCGCGAGGCCGTCGATCGGACGCGGCACCACACAGGCGAGCGAGAACAGCAGCGCGTCGCCGGGCTGCGCGACCCAACTGCGTCCGCGCCGGCCACGGCCTGCGGTCTGCAGGTAGGCGACGCGCACGATCGGCCGCGCGAGGGCGTTGCGCCGCTGCGGCAGCGCCTTCAGGCGTGTCATCAGATCGGCGTTGGTCGAGCCGGTTTCCTCGACGATCTCGATGGGCCAGTCGTGGGCCGCCGGGCCGAACAGCCTGACCGCGCGCTCGCGGTCGATGCGCCAGTCGTCGGCGGGCGGGGTAGCGGGGGAAGGAGGCTTCGCGTTCATGAGCGGTATTGTAGTAGGTGGCGCCGCCGCGGAACCGTTACCGCCGGACGGCGAGCATGTAGAGAGAGAGCACCCCGGGAAAGCCCCTCGGGCCTGTGCGCCACGACCGCCGAAAGGGGGCGCGTTCGCTACAATGATTGTTCACCTTCTCCCGTCATTTCGACGACCTTGACTCAAGAGACACCGCCCGGCCTCGACATCGCGGCCGGTGCCCACGGAAAGATCGTTCGCCTCTCCGGCCAGTGGACCGCGCTCGCCCTTGCGCGCGATCGCGAACTGGGCGGCGCCGCGGTGCGGCTGCACGCGCTCGCCAAAGAGCACGTCGGCCAATGGGATCTCTCGCGCGTCGATCGCATGGACCACGTCGGCGGCCAGGCGCTCTGGCGCGTCTGGGGGCACAAGCTGCCGCCCGACCTCGTCACGCTCACCGACACCCAGCGCGACATCTTCAACCGGATCGCGCTGCTCGACTCGGTGCGCGAACCGGTCGAGAAGGTGATCCGCGTCGATCCGGTCACGCAGTTCGGCCTCGGGATCTTCTCGTTCCTCGATCACCTCTACGGCGGCATCGGCATGCTCGGGCGCGTGGTCCTCGACCTGCTGCGCGTATTGCGCCGGCCAAAGATCATGCCGTGGATCGAGATCTCCGCGAACGTCTACAACGCCGGTGCGCGGGCGCTGCCGATCACGGCGCTCGTCGCGTTCCTGATCGGCATCGTGCTGTCGTATCTGTCCGCGCAGCAGTTGCGGCTCTTCGGCGCGAACCAGTACATCGTCAACATCCTCGGCCTCTCCGTGATCCGCGAACTCGGGCCGGTGCTGGCCGCGATTCTCGTGGCGGGGCGCTCGGGCTCGGCCATCACCGCGCAGATCGGCGTGATGCGCGTGACCGAGGAACTCGACGCTATGCGCGTCATGGGCATCTCGCACGGGCTGCGCCTGATTTTGCCGCGCGTCGTGGCGCTCGGCGTCGCGATGCCGCTGCTCGTCATCTGGACCGACATCGTCGCGCTCCTCGGCGGCGCGCTCTCGGCGAGCCTCGTGCTCGGCATCGACATGTCGTATTTCGCGCGGTCGCTGCCGAGCGTCGTGCCGATGGCGAACCTGTGGATCGGCCTCGGTAAGGGCGTGGCGTTCGGCATGCTCATCGCGCTCGTCGGCTGCCACTTCGGCTTTCGCATCAAGGCGAATTCGCAAAGCCTCGGCGAGGGCACGACCACTTCGGTCGTCACGTCGATCACGATCGTCATCCTCGCCGATGCCGTCTTCGCCATCCTGTTCCAGAACGTGGGGCTCTCATGAGCACGCCGCTCAAGGAGGCCGTGCGCGATCTGCCGCTGCCCGCCATCGGCGAGCCGGTGATCGAGGTGCACAACCTCACCAAGCGCTACGGCCGCAACATCGTGCACCAGCATCTGAATCTGGATATCCGGCGCGGCGAGATCGTGACGATCGTCGGCGGCTCGGGCGCGGGCAAGACGACGCTCGTGCGGCAGATCCTCGGGCTCGAAAAGCCGAGTTCGGGCTCGATCCGCATGTTCGGCGAGGACCTCGCGACGGTCGGCGCCGAAGACATGCGCCTCATGCGCACGCGCACGGGCATGCTGTTCCAGCACGGCGCGCTCTTTTCTTCGCTGACGGTGTTCGACAACATCGCCCAGCCGGTGCGCGAGCTGGGCAAGGTGCCCGCCGACCTGCTGCGCGACATCGTGATGCTCAAGCTGGAGATGGTGGGGCTGCCGTGCAAGCATGCGTCGAAGATGCCGGCGGCGCTTTCGGGCGGCATGGTCAAGCGCGTGGGCCTCGCGCGCGCGATCGTGCTCGAACCCGAGCTGCTGTTTCTCGACGAACCGACGGCGGGGCTCGACCCGCGCTCGTCGGACGAAGTGGTGGATCTGATCAGCACGCTGCACCGCGCGCTCGGGCTCACGGTCGTGCTGGTCACGCACGACCTCGATGCGATGGTCGCGCTCTCCACGCGCGTGGCGGTGCTCGCCGAGCGGCGCGTGCTGATTGCGGCGCCGGTGGAAGAAGTGGCGGGCGTGGACGATCCGTTCGTTCGCGAATATTTTCTGGGCATGCGTGGACGGCGCGCGTTGCAGGCGCTGCCGCCCGAGCGCCGCGCGAAGCTGCCGCGCGCCGCGCTCGCGCCGGCGTTCGGCTCGATGGGAGGCGGTCCATGCTGACGCAGTGTGTGGTTGAGTACGCAATACGTAGCGCGGTCTGGCTGGCTGCAGCCGCCAACGAAGGAATCTGACGATGGAAAACAAACCGCATGCGTTCTGGGCCGGGTTGTTCACGATCGGCCTGCTGGTCGTGATCGCACTGGTGGTGTTCTTCTTCAGCGCCGACCGCGTCGTGCGCGTGCCGTACGACCTGATTTCGCACTCGAACGTGACGGGCCTCTCCCCGGACGCGGCCGTGCGCTATCGCGGTCTCGACGTCGGCAAGGTGCGCTCGATCAGCTTCGATCCGCACAAGCCGGGGCAGATCGTGATCCGCATCCTCGTCGACCAGAAGGCGCCGATCACGCGCTCGACGTTCGGCACGCTCGCGCTGCAGGGCGTGACGGGCATTGCGTTCGTGCAACTCGACGACACGGGGCAGGACCTGTCGCCGCTGCGTTCCTCCGAGGCGCACGTTGCGCAACTGCCGTTGCACCCGGGCCTGCTCGATCAGTTGCAACGGCGCGGCGAGGCGCTCCTGCGCAAGCTCGACAGCGTCGCCGACGACCTCGACGCACTGCTGTCCGAGCCGAATCGTCAGCAGATGATGGCGGCCGTCACGAGCCTGCACCAGGCCGCCGACAGCGCGAACACACTCGCGAAGCAGCTCGAGCCGACGACGCAACGCCTGCCCGCGACGGTCGCCGATCTGCAGCGCACGCTACAGTCGACGAATCAGCTGATCCAGAACGTGAACCGCCCGGACGGCCCGTTCCAGACGAACCTGAACAAGGCCGGCACGGCGGCGGAGCGGGCGGGCACGGCGCTGCAGTCGATGAACGCGTCGATCGAGGATCTGTCCGCGCGCCTCGGCTACGACACGCTGCCGCGCGTGAATTCGCTGACCGACGACGTGCGCTCGGCGATGCGCTCGGTGGACCGCGCGGCGGGCACGTTCAGCACGAGTCCGACCAGCCTGCTGTTCGGCGGCGCGCCGCTGCCCACGCCGGGGCCGGGCGAGCCGGGCTTCGCGTGGCCCGCCGCTGCGGGTGGAAAGTGATGTGGAAAGCGACGCAACACGAGGCATAACACGAGGCGCAGCCGTATGACCTCCGATGCACGAAGCGCGTCCCCGCACGACCCAGAAGGAATTGCAATGTCACGTTCGATTTTCTCTTGCCGCACCGCCCTGACGGCGCTCGTGGCGCTCGCAGCCGCCGCGCTCGTCGCGGCCTGCGCGGGCCGTCCGTTCGCGCTCAACGAGACCCGCTACGATCTCGGTCCGGTGTCCATGACCCCGGCGGCGGGCGCACTGCCGCCGCTCAAGGTGCTCGAAGTGAGCGCGCCGCCGCCGCTCGACAACGACGGCATCCTCTATCGCCTGAGCACCGATGCGCAGCGCACGGGGCGCTACGCGCACAGCCGCTGGACGATGTCGCCCGCGCGTCTGCTCACGATGCGCCTGCGCACCTCGCTCGGCGCGCATGCGACGGTGCTCTCGGGCGCCGATGCCGTGCAGGCGCCGATGCTCAAGGTCGAACTCGACCAGTTCGAGCAGGTGTTCGCGAGCGCGACCGAAAGCTTCGGCGTGCTCACCGCGCGCGCGACGCTGATTCAGGGCGGCAAGGTGATCGCGCAGCGCGCGTTCGTCGCACGCGTGCCGGCCAGTTCGCCCGATGCCGCTGGCGGCGTGCGTGCGCTCGCGGCGGCGAGCGACGATTTCGTGGGCCAGGTCGGCGCGTGGCTGGGCACCCAGCAACTGGCCGATACGCCGTGACGTCGCCGCGCGCGAGCGGCCCGGGCGCGCGCAGGAGCGATTCCGCCACGCTCGCTATAATCGTCGGCATCCGCTACGCCGCACGCCACCGCGCGCGAGATCCGGTCACCTCATGCCACATCGGGCCACATCGGGCCACGCGGACGTGCGTCACGCCCCGCGCGGCCCGCGCCGCGTTCTCCTCGCTGTTCCACACTACGCCACGCTACCCCACGCCATGACCGATTCGTTCTACAAGTACCACGTCTTTTTCTGCCTGAACCAGCGCGAGCCCGGCGCCGAGCGCCCGTGCTGCGCGAACTGCGGCGCCCAGTCGATGCAGGAATACGCGAAAAAGCGCGTGAAGGAACTGGGCCTGGCCGGCCCGGGGAAGGTGCGCATCAACAAGGCGGGCTGCCTCGACCGCTGCGAAGAGGGCCCGACGATCGTCGTGTACCCGGAGGGCACGTGGTACACCTACGTCGACGAAACCGACATCGAGGAAATCGTCGTTTCGCATCTGCAGAACGGCCAGGTAGTCGAGCGCCTGAAGATCGACCGCTGAGGACTGCCGCACGATGAATGCACAGACTCAAAAGTTCACCATCGGCGGACCGGCTGGATCAATCGAATGCGCGCTCGACCGCCCCGATGCGGGCACGCCGGTGCGCGGCATCGCGCTCGTGGCGCACCCGCATCCGCTCTTCGGCGGCACGATGGACAACAAGGTCGCGCAGACGCTCACACGCACGCTCGTGCAGCTCGGCTACACGACGTACCGCTCGAATTTTCGCGGCGTAGGCGCCAGTGCAGGCACGCACGACAACGGCATCGGCGAGCAGGACGACCTGCTCGAACTCATCGCGTACATGCGCGCGCAACCGGGCCAGGCCGACGTGCCGCTCGTGCTCGCAGGCTTCTCGTTCGGCACCTTCGTGCTGTCGCACGTCGCGAAGCGCTACGTCGAAGCGGGCGGCGCGATCGAGCGCATGGTGTTCGTCGGCACGGCGGCGAGCCGCTGGGAAGTCGCGCCGGTGCCCGACACCACGCTCGTCGTGCACGGCGAACTCGACGACACCGTGCCGATCCTTTCCGTCTTCGAATGGGCGCGCCCGCAGGAACTGCCCGTGGTCGTGATTCCGGGGGCGGAACATTTCCTGCACCGCAAGCTTCACATCCTCAAGCGCATCATCGTCGACGCCTGGCGCTAGCTGCTGCACGCCGTCCTCAATCGTCCCTGTTTTTTCCTGGCGGCCCGCGCGCTCGCGCGGGTTTGCCGCGGTCTGGTTTCGCACAAAAATGCCGCAATGCCGCGCGTATAATGGCCGTTCTTTTTGTGGATGTCTCGGCCCGCGGTTCGCCGCGCTCGGGCGCCGTCCGACCCGCTTGTGCGCACTCTGCGCCGCGCGCGAACCTTCTTGCTGCGCAGCCGGTCCAACGCTCGCCTTTTTGCGCCGGCTTCGCGGGTTCGCGCATCCGCTCACCGGCACTCCCAGCCTGTGCGCCGCATGGCGTGCAACGTTCATCCAGCCCGATACGAACCTATGCGTTTTCTCTCCTCCGGCCAATCGTCTTCCTCCGCTTTCGTTTCTCCTTCGCTCGTTCGTAACGTCACGCTCGTCGCCCTGTTGCCGGCGTCGCTGCTTGCGTCGGCCAGCGCCTTCGCGCAGGTGCCGCCGCCCGCGGTGAACGCGCGCTCGTGGGTGCTCGTCGACGCCACGGCGAACCAGGTCCTCGCTTCGGGCAACCCCGACGAGCGCGCCGAACCGGCGTCGCTCACCAAGCTGATGACCGCCTACCTCGTGTTCGAGGCGCTGCAGTCGAAGAAGATCTCGATGGACCAGGTCGTCATGCCGAGCGAAGGCGTGCGCCGCGTGAAAACCGACGAATCGCGCATGTTCATCGAGCCTAACAAGCCGGTCTCCGTGCACGACCTCGTGTACGGCATGATCATCCAGTCGGGCAACGACGCGGCCATCGCGCTCGCCGAACTGGTCGGCGGCTCCGAGCCGAACTTCGTGAACATGATGAACGCCGAGGCGAAGAGGCTCGGCATGGCGCACACGCACTTCGCCGACGTGAACGGCATGCCCGATCCGCAGCACTACACGACGGCGGGCGACCTCGCGACGCTCTCGACGCACCTGATCCGCGACTATCCCGAGTACTACGGCATCTTCTCGGTCAAGGAATTCAAGTACAACAACATCAAGCAGCCGAACCGCAACCGCCTGCTGTGGATCGATCCGACCGTCGACGGTCTGAAGACCGGCCACACCCAGGCCGCGGGCTACTGCCTGATCGCGTCGGCGAAGCGCCCGCTCGCCGACGGCGGCGCGCGCCGTCTCGTCTCGGTGATGATGGGCGAGAACAAGGAGCACGACCGCGTCGAGGACAGCATGAAGATGCTGAACTACGGCTATTCCGCCTACGACAGCACGCGTATCTATAAGGCGAACCAGGCGATCGCGACGCCGCGCGTGTTCAAGGGCCAGGCGGATTCGGTTTCGGTCGGCGTGAAGAAGGACGAGTACGTGACGCTGCCGAAGGGCGCCGTCAGCAACGCGAAGCCGCAGCTCGAACTCACGAGCCCGCTGATCGCGCCGATCGCGGACGGCCAGCAGGTCGGCACGGCGAAGTTCGTCGGCGCCGACGGCAAGGTGCTCGCGCAGGTTCCGGTGGTCGCGCTCCATACGGTGCCGCAGGCCGGTGTCGTGGGCCGCGTGTGGGATTCGCTGATGCTCATGGTCAGCAAGAAGTAAGCGCAGGGTAATGAGTGCTCACTCGCTGACGCTCGACGGCCGCGCCGTGGGCGACGGCAAGCCGGGGCCGGTTTATGCGGCGCTCTATGTGGCGAACTACGCGGCGTACCGGCGCGCGAAGGCGCGGGCGGCCACCGAGGCGCTCGCGCAGCGCAATCAGACTATCGCGGCTGCATCGCTGCAAGGAGTGGAACAATGAACGAGGCGCAGAACGCCAATCCGAAAGAATCGCTGATCGAGTTTCCGTGCGACTTCCCGATCAAGGTGATGGGCAAGACGCACCCGGAGTTCGCGCAGACCATCGCCATGGTGATCCGCACGTTCGACAACGGCTTCGACGCAACCGCAACCGAAACGCGTCCGTCGAGCGGCGGCAATTACACCGGCCTCACGGTGACGGTGCGCGTGACGAGCCAGACGCATCTGGACGATATCTATCGCGCGCTCACGGGGCATCCGATGGTGAAAATCGTGCTGTAACCGCGCCGCGTGCAGTTGAACAGCGCTGTTGAAACAAGGGCCGCTTCGTGCGGCCCTTGTTGCGTTTACAGCCTGTCCACTGCGTTCACGGCATCTCGCCGGAGCGCTCGCGCCACGCAGCGGCGGCGGCCGTCATCAGCGGACCGGCTTCGCACGCATCCTCATAGAGCCGCCGAAAGCGCGCCACTTCATCGAAGACCCAGTCGCGGAACGCCTGCACGCGTTCGGTCTGCATGCGCTGCGGCGTGCAGATGAAGTAGTAGCGCCACGGGCTCGGGCCGTCGATGTCCTTGAAGAGCCGCACGAGGCGCCCGAGCGTGATCTCGTGCATCGCGAGCGAGCGCCGCACGAGCGCGACGCCCTGGCCGTCCATCGCGGCTTGCAGCAGGTTCGACGAATCCTGGTAGAGCACGCCGCGTTTGGGCTCCGGCACATCGGCGAGGCCCGCCGCGTCGAACCAGGGCCGCCAGAGTTCGTCGTCCGAGCGCAGCAGCGGCAGGTCGGCCAGCTCGTGCGGATCGGAGGGCAGCTTGCCGCCGCGGAAATGGGGCGAGCAGGCCGGAAAGTAGATCTCGTCGAGCAGTAGCTCCGCGTGCAGGCCCGGATAGTGGCCGTAGCCGAAGCGGATCGCCACGTCGACGTCGTCGCGCGCGAAATCGGTGAGCTGGTTCGTCGATTGCAGTTCGACGTCCCACTGCGGATGCGCCTCGATAAAGCGGCCGATACGCGGCGTCACCCAGCGCGCGGCGAACGACGAGAGCATCGACACCACGAGGCGCCGCTCGCGGTCGCCCGCGCGGATCTCCTGAGTGGCGCGGGCGAGCTGCGAGAGTGCGTCGTGCACCTGGGCGGCGTAGCGGCGGCCGGTTTCTGTGAGGCGCACGCGCTTGCCGTCGCGCGTGAAGAGGGCGACGCCGAGTTCGGCTTCGAGTGCGCGAATCTGATGGCTGACCGCGCCGTGCGTGACGAAGAGTTCGTCGGCGGCGCGCGAAAAGCTTTCGTGACGGGCGGCGGCCTCGAACGCCTTCAGGGCGTTCAGCGCCGGGAGCTGGCGGAGATCCATCGTAGTTTTTCTCACATAGCCGTGAAAATTGATCGTTTTGGCCAAGCCCTTGATGTGCCTACGATTGTAGCCATTAACGCAGCACTGTCGGAGGCGGAAATGAGAGAGATTTCTTCGGATATCACGTTTGAGGTGCCCACGGGACAGGTCGCGTCGGTGCGCGTGGCGCGCAGCACGCGGATCACGGTGCGCTGCGGCGCGGTCTGGCTCACGCGCAGCGACGACACGGCCGACTACTGGCTCGAACCGGGCCACACGGTGCGGCTGCGGCGCGGCGAGCGCCTGTGGATCGGCGCGGAAGGCGGCCGGCCCGCGTGGGTGGCGTTCGCGTCGCCCGCGAACGTGCGCGAGCAGATGGTCGACGCGGTGACGCGCGCCGCGGCCCGCTTCGGCCTGCACGCGGGCGACGGCTGGCGCACGATCTGAGGTCTTGCGGCTGGGCGGCGCGCGGTGGGCAACGCCGCGCGCCCGCCGGGTTCGCCGCCTAATCGTTCTTCAGCGTTCCGGCGACGTCACCTCACCGGCCCTATTTTGAAGTCGGGCGCGGGCGCGCCGATTTCGGTAAACTCCCGAAACCATGTGCGCCACCCCGGTTTCATCTCTGCCGATTCAATCCGACTCCGATATGCCGGAGCCGGTCTCCCCAGCGAATCCCGCACCCGTCGCGTCTGTCGCCTCCATCGTGGCCATCGCGCCGATCGTGCTGCGCTGGCGCGGCGTCGAGCCGTATCAGACGAGCTTCGACGCCATGCGCGAGTTCACCGCCGCCCGCACCGAAGAGACGCCCGACGAAATCTGGCTCGTCGAGCATCCTCCGGTTTTCACGCTGGGCCAGGCGGGCAAGCCCGAGCATCTCCTTGTCGCCGATAGTGGTATCCCGCTCGTCCAGATCGACCGTGGCGGCCAGATCACGTATCACGGCCCGGGCCAGGTGGTCGCCTATCTGCTGCTCGATCTTCGCCGCCGCAGGCTGATGGTGCGCGAGCTGGTCACCCTCATCGAGGAGTCCGTCATCCAAACCCTGGCGGCGTATAATCTCGCCGGTGTTCGCAAGGCTGGCGCGCCCGGAATATACGTACCGGAAGGCGTGCCGGGCACGAGCGCCGCGCACGTCGGCGCGAAGGTCGCCGCGCTTGGCCTCAAGATCCGCAACGGCTGCAGCTATCACGGCGTGAGCCTGAACGTGTCGATGGACCTGAGCCCGTTCCTTGCGATCAATCCGTGTGGTTACGCGGGCCTCGAAACCGTCGATATGGCAACGCTCGGCGTCGCCGCGAGCTGGCGCGACGTGGCCGCAACGCTCGCCGCGCGGCTCGAAGCGAATTTCGGCGGGCATGCGCTCACGCATCTCGCTCCCACTCTTTCGGTGGCCGAAGCGGCTGCCCCAGACCCGGCAGCCGAAGCGGCCGCTGTGGACCCGGCCGCGCAGGCGGCCTCAGGCGGACAACCGCCGCAATCGCAGGCCGGCGACCCACCCGCGGCCTGAATGGATCGACAGAATGACTGACGCAACGCCCACCTCCGGCGCGAACCCCGCAGACAAACCTGCTACCGACGCCGCTCCGTACGACGCCACCGTGAAACAGAAGGCGCAGGCCAAGACCGCGCGCATTCCGATCAAGGTCATCCCCATCGAGAAGCTCAAGAAGCCCGAGTGGATCCGCGTGAGGGCGGCCACCGGCAACTCGCGCTTCTACGAGATCAAGAACATTCTGCGCGAGCACAACCTGAACACGGTGTGCGAAGAGGCGAGCTGCCCGAACATCGGCGAATGCTTCGGCCACGGCACGGCGACGTTCATGATCATGGGCGACAAGTGCACGCGCCGCTGCCCGTTCTGCGACGTCGGCCACGGCCGTCCCGATCCGCTCGACCAGGAAGAACCGGGCAAGCTCGCGCGCGCGATTGCCGCGCTCAAGCTCAAGTACGTCGTGATCACGAGCGTCGACCGCGACGACCTGCGTGACGGCGGCGCCGGCCATTTCGTCGAATGTATCCGCCAGGTGCGCGAGCATTCGCCGCTCACGCGCATCGAAATCCTCACGCCGGACTTCCGTGGCCGTCTGGAGCGTGCGCTCGAAGTCCTGAACACCGCGCCGCCCGACGTGATGAACCACAACCTCGAAACGGTGCCGCGCCTCTACAAGGAAGCGCGCCCGGGTGCGGATTACGCCCACTCGCTCAAGCTCCTGAAGGACTTCAAGGCGCAGCATCCCAACGTCGCGACGAAATCGGGCCTGATGGTGGGTCTCGGCGAAACCACCGAAGAACTGCTTCAGGTGATGCGCGACCTGCGCGCGCACGACGTCGAAATGCTGACGATCGGCCAGTATCTGCAGCCTTCGGAGCACCACCTGCCGGTGCGCGCGTATGTGCATCCCGACACGTTCAAGATGTTCGAGGAAGAGGCGTACAAGATGGGCTTCACGCACGCCGCCGTTGGCGCGATGGTGCGTTCGAGCTATCACGCCGATCTGCAGGCGAAGGGCGCAGGCGTCGTTGTGGACGTTCAGAAGTAAACGGGAAAAATTAGTAATAAGTGGGAAAAATCAGTTCGTGCTGGTTGTTCTCCGCCGCGGCTTGGGCCGGGAGCCGGACGTAAATGCCGGGTTCCGGTCAATCATCGGAAAAGCGTAGTTCCTTACGCATTGGGGCTTTTCCATCGGGACCCGAATATTGGCGGATCGATTGGTTCGGCCAGATTGCATTCCCGAATCGGATGGTGCGGCGTAGCCAGCCATCCGTTCTCGTTCACCTGTCCAGACTTTTCGACGCTACTGTTTTGGACGACCACGCTCTCCTTTTGAGTGCCCGTTCCACTTTGCCGGTGGAGAGGCAGGTCAAACGCTGGGTATCGGTTGGCACGATGGTGACCCTTGGCGTAGGGGACATCTGGTCCGGGCAAGCTCTTGTTGCATCACCCGTCTACGAATCCGAGACGTTTCTACAGTTGCTGATCGACGATGCGACGACGTCGATGGTCAAGGCAGGCGGGCCCCACGAAGATGGTAGCTATTTGCTGCCGTTCGGATCGCATCCATGGCACGCGGCAAATACACGATCGAACTGCGTCAGGGTTGCACTGCCGGATGGTCGGGCGATCATCATTCCATGCATGGAATTGATCCGTTTTTATTTCGGGTCGTCCAGTGCTCTACTGGCCAGGCTATTTACTCCACCGCTGACAAAAGACGTTTTGTTCACCGATTGTCGGTTGACGGTGTCGCGAGTAATGAAGCTCGTGCTGGCCGCAGGTATTCCACACGCGAGCGCATCGGATGTCGCGAGGATGGCAGGTGATCCGATCGCCTGGCGTGCTGCCGCTTGGGTTGGTACGTCGTGTCTGAGAGACTCAACTGTAGGCGAGGCCATCTATCCTCAGATGGGGTTTCCGTTTTGGGGCGTGACCGATTTGTCCGCGACAGGAAAATGGCTTCCCGGTCCTGGTGGCAATCGGCAGACGTTCCTTGTGTACCAGTTGCGCTCATGCTCGCATCCGTTCCCATTCAGGGTGCTGAACTATCAGTTGCATGCCGAGACGAAGCGAAAATCGGCGGGTGCCAATCAAAATCCAGCCGCTGCGGTAGAATCGTTGGAAGGACATCGCTCCAGATCACACAAGCCGAGTGAGCAAACGCTAGTCGAGCATGACCCTTCTCGCGTGCTGTCGAGTCACGAGCACAAGTTAGCTCAACGACGGTTATTTACTGATCTTCAGGGAAAAAGCATTTGGCGCAGCTGCGATTTACCTCTAGCTGTCCAGGCCAAGATGCGTACGATGTCTGCGGCGGTAGATGGTGTCGCCGTCGGCGAGCAGGTTTCGTCGGCAGCCGTACGCGCTGTTTCGCTAGTCGAAGCTTCAGCATCGTCGTACAAGGAGCCTCCAGATTTTCTAGCGTCAATCGTACGTGCATTAAAGTCATTGTCTGACGTCGCGACGATCGTGCAGACAGCGAGCGATGACGACGGGTGGACAGTGCCGATGGACGTGATGGTCGATTCCGATGGAGTAATCGAAGAAAAATGGTTCATCAACGATAGAACTCGATGCCGCGTTCGTCGAATGGCAGTGTTCAAAGTAAGTCGACATGAGATATCAGGGCATCTCGTAATTCTTGATGCGATACCGCCTATCATGTTGGCCTATCCGGGAAGTCATTTTATTGATGATCGGTATGTGCTGGATCAGGTTTACGAAGCTTTTGAATATTTTTCTTCCGGCACAAGCTATGGTGAGGTGAATTACACCGACCTTGGTGAGCTTGTTGCGCGCGAGGTTTATCTGTTGCTGGGATGCGACGATTAGCGTCGAGAACTTTGTCCTAATGTAGTTTTCTGTGCCTCACGCGTTCGGCCGCATTTAAAGAGTGTCCGGAGGGCGCAGCGATAATTCTGACATTTGAGAAAGAGGCAGAGCGGGAAGAGCGCATTAATTGCTCGAGTTATGTCTAAAGGATTTTTTGGATAGCAGCCGAATTCGGGGAGATACCCTACTAAGGGCTTAATGCTATCTCACGTTTTTAGGAGTCGCAGTGCCCAACAAAAAGATACCTACCGCGTCCAAGAAGCAGTCGGTTAAGAAATCTCGTGCGCCACAATCTGGCAAAGCAAGTCAAGCGCCAAAAATCAAAGATATCTTTGAGGGAGCGGGATTCAAGCACGTTTCGGCTGACGGGGTGCACTTCACGGTAGGAGGGCGAACAGGCGAACTTGACCACATCTTTGTGTGGGAAAACGTTGTACTGTTGTGCGAAGAAACTGCAGGTAAAGACGCGACCAAACATTGCACCAACAAGATATATCTGCATGGGAAAATCGCTGCGAATTGGTCGACAGGTTTCTTTCCCGAGTATTGCAAGAAAAACCCGGGACTTTTGGAGGCGCTTGGGCCAAAGTACCAAATTCAAGATTTGGAAGTGCGGCACATTTACTACTCCGAGGACGTTGATGTTATCGACTCGGTGGGTGACCCTTCGCCGATGCTCATTTTGAGTAGGGCGCAGGCGCGATACTTTGCATCCTTGGTCGAAACCATTTTCCGCTCAGCAAAGTTCGAGTTGCTGAAATTTCTTGGCGTTGCACTGCATCAAGTGGGAGACGCCAGAGTTTCGGGTCGCGCGGTCGCATCCGATAGTTTCCCTGCGTTTGCCCTCCCTGCAGCCCATACGAGCTATCCAGCGGGATTTGCCGTTGCGTCGTTTTATGCCGATCCGATGGCTCTTATTCAGAGAGCTTATGTAATGCGGCGAGACGGTTGGGAAGACCCTGATCTTTCGTACCAGCGCTTCGTTAGGGCAGAGAAGCTGTCGGAGATGCGGGAGTACTTGGGTAATAACGGCAAGGTATTCATCAACAACCTCATCGTAACGCTTCCAGCGACAGCGTTGCTGTTGGAGGATGGTGGCAAGCCGATAGATCCAGATGCGATGCGTCATAAGACGAACGTAAAACTTAGCCTTCCACTTGAACTCGGCACTGTTGGGATCGTTGACGGACAGCATCGCATCTTGTCGTATTACGAAGGAAATGATGGGCTGGATCAGAAAATCAGCGGCTTGCGGCAGCGCCAAAATCTTTTGGTAACCGGAATTATCTTCCCATCAAGCTATACGCCGGAAATGCGAGTGAAGTTTGAGGCGGAAATATTTTTGGGAATTAATAACAATCAAAGCTCGGTACACACGCAGCTACGGCAGGACCTTGAGACGATTATCAATCCGGAGACGCCATTGGCGATCGCACGCGCGATTGTGACTCGATTATCGAAGGAAGGGGCACTAGCGGGTTTGTTGCAGATGTCGCAGTTCGATCCTTCAGACAAGATTGCCTCTGGGTCTCTTGGGCCGTATGTGGTTATGCCGCTAATGCGAAAAAACAGTGCTTTTTACAAAACGTGGGACCGTGATGGGGCACGAGACCTGAACGATGCCGGTGACCGTAGCGCTTACATCGATTATTGCGTCCAAGAGCTCAAGCGGTTGTTGGCTGGTGCGAGTGAAAATCTTAAGGGGAAGTGGCGGTCTGTTCCGAACGGCGGGGTGTTGTCGACCACAACCGTCGGCGGCCTACTGTTATTACTGGGGCGGCTGCTAAAAGGCGGCGCGACGCTATCGCAAATCGACTACGTGACGAAGCTGAAAAACATACGAAATGTCGATTTCAGCGCATACACGGGCAGTAGCTGGGGAAAACTGTCGAATAAGCTCCACGATGTAATTTGAGCAGCACTTGCCATTAAGCCGCTATGCGGCGACTGGGGGACCGATCTTCGACCTCGGCCATACGCGAGAGCAGCGTCGACACCTATGCTACGGTAGCGCCACTGGCCGCGCGAGTGGTTGAAAACAGAATCAGAAGTTGTTACCGCAACTAAATCAGCTTTGCGGCTAAGGGGCGTTGACTCAATCTGCGCTGATGAAGGCCGATTCTAGACTATCTTCAACGCTGATATTTGTCGCAAAACCCGGTGGTCGACGTCCAACAATCGAGGTCGGGCTCGGTTCCGGAATGGCGCGGTCCGCCGGGCGGAACCGAATCTTGCCCTTGATGGTTGAACGCAGGCGTTCCACACCGACCTTGACATACTCAGGGCTGAGTTCGGCACCTATAAAGTGCCTCTTTTCTACGAGTGCAGCCACTCCAGCGGACGCAACTCCACAGAACGGGTCGAGAACAACACCGCCTTCTTTGCTAAGTGCACGAACTAGCCGTTGGACTAGACCGACAGGGAACTGGCACGGATGCTCTGTCTTTTCAAGGTGGTTTGCGTTGACGTTAGGAATATCCCAAACGTCACTCGGATTCTTGCCAGCAGGATTTCCGCTGGGTTGACCCTTCTTTGGGCCAGCGGAGTGCCTCTTGCCGGGATATCTTTGAGGCACGCGCACGGCATCAAGATCGAACTCGTAGCCCTCGCCCTTGGTGTACCAAAGGATGGTCTCGTAGCGCCCACTAAAGCGGGTTTGGCAATGCAGACCGTGTCCAAACGTCCAGGCGATCCTGTTGCGCAACTTCATTTCCTTGATGTCTCGCATGACATCATAGACTAGGAAATCCAGCGGCGTGGAGATGCCATCGAGGACGTGGAATCCAACCTGCCAGCACAAGCTGCCACCAGGTTTCAAGACGCGACAAACCTCCGGCAATATCTTCTCGTGATTTGCAATGAAATTCTCGATGTTGTCCCGCCGATTCTCATATTCTTTGCCCATGCAGTATGGGGGGGACGAGACGACTAGATCTATGCACCCGTCTGGCAAGCCCTTGAGCAGGTCTTCACAGCGGCCCTCAAAAATAGCTCCGGATGCCGTCGCGCGCGTTCGCGCCAGCCAGTCCTTGACACCTCGTGCCGATTTGTAAGTGCTGATGGCAGTTTGGTCAGTTTTCTTCACAGATCTCTCCAGTTAGGCTGAATCATAGATCTGCTTTAGTTGGCATGCAACCCACGGAGAATCAGCGTCGCATTATCCCAGTGACCGTTGCCTTGGTCGACTGGCATATGGTGCTGCAGATACTCCCACGACAGCTCGTGCAATTGATCAGTAGCAATATCCCAAAGGTGAACAACAAATGAGTCACGATTGCGACAGGCGGTCTGCCACTCGTGCCGTGTAACGATCATTTGTAGGGGGCTGCTGCGGCATGACTTCACTTCAATCAGCTTTGGCCTAGCTTGTCCGTCGACGCAGCGGCTGGACCGAATATCAAAACCGGCTGAGTTATCATCCAACGCAACCCACTCCACAGGCGGCGCGCCCGAAATCGTGGCGCACCGAGCGACCTCAAGATCGAAGGACTTCCGTTCGGCAGTGCGCCCCGATTCAACGAGGGCAAGATTTGCCTGAGCGCGGGCCATGTTAGCCAAGCGATCTAGGAATTCGACGGCGTCCCGCGTGGGATGCGCAGAGAAGGCGCCGGCACGCCTGAAGCACTCGTGCACGTCCGCAGTGAGTACGTCACGAAACGCGAGACGGCCACGCGGCAGGACTGTTAGCCATGTCGGTACGCTTCGCCGGGCTTCCATCTCGATCAAAAGTTGGTAACTCTTGTGTGCCGACTCAACTGCTGGGCCGAGAGCTTCCAAGATTGCTGTGCCGCCGGCGAAATCTAAACCTGCCGTCGAATAGCTGGCTTTAAGACGCCCCACCGCTTTTGTCACCGGCTCATGCGGCGCGCTCGCCAATTGACGGCTGACAGCACGCCACCCCTCGACCGCCGATGGCCGCAACCAAGCCGAGCCACTGCCGCCAATAAATCTGCTAGACGAGGTCATCGGTGTCTGCAGGTGCTTGTCGCTCGATTTCCGCGAGCAAATCCAAGATATCGCGTGGATCGATGGAATCCTCGAGATCGGAGCCGACGGCCTCCTCGTCCAAGGCAAGTTCATGCAGATCCTCGTCGCCAAGCATCTGCTCCATTGCCCTTATTTTCTGACCTAATCTTCGGGCCACAGACAAATCGATCGAGCCTACATCCGGTGGCAGGCGGTTCTGCAGAATGTGCACTCGTGTCTCGGTTCGTTCTGGAAGACCCAGACGATGAATGCGGTCAATGGACTGCAGGAAATGGGCCGCGTTGTAGCTGCGGTCTAGGTACACGGCATCGTGGCAAACCATGTGCAAGCTCATTCCTTCAGAAGCAGCAGCAGGATTGGCCACCATGACACGGCAGCTTGAGTCGGTTTTGAAACGGCGTATTTGCCCCTGCCGGGTCGAATCGTCGTCTTCGTCGCCGACGCCAGTACTACCATCGATCACTGCCGGCCCAAGTTCCGGCATGAGGGCGCGAAGCTGATGAACGGTGGAGCGGAAGCTTGTCCAAATTAGAGTTTTGCGTCCTTCTGCCGCAAACGTATTGGCCAACTCCACAGCCTTGAGCAGTCGCGCCGATTCACCCTCGGCAAGCACCGCCTGTAGCAGTTGGCTGCGTTGTGCATCGGCGGCCATCTCTATATCGCCGGCAAGCAATTGCGGGTTTACTGCGGCCTGTAACAGGCGTAGCACTGAGCGACGGGCTCTCACTAGATGGAAGCCGCTCCTGCCCTGCCTTAGTAAGCTTGCCTGCGCATGTACATCACTTCGGAGCACCGCGTAGAAAGCAAGATGCGCGTCAGAGAGGGTCACCGGCACCTCGATGCGCCGACGCGGCTCAAGCCCAAGCTGCTGCTTGGTCGTGCGCACGTATAGATTCCCAAGGACCGAGCGAGGTGCTTCACCTGCTGCTACGCGGGCGCCGAGACCCGCGCCTGGCCAGAGGAAGTCTAGTTGCGACTGCATGTCCGCAGGTTGCTGCGGCATCGGCGTCCCGGTGAGAATGTCGCGACGAACAGCAAGGTGGCCAAGCTTGAGCAGAGCCGTCCCACGTTGCGATCTTGGGCCGTTTTTTATCCGATGTGCCTCGTCGAGCACGAGATGGACTCTGTTGCGTGAGAGTAGTTCCTCAATTTGCGACTCAACCCTGACGAGCTGATCGTAGGAGATCAACATTCGGCGTGGATTTTCACGTAGTGTGTCAGCGATTCGCGATTCACCATCTACGAGCTGAGTGAATGGTTCGCGGGCAGATTCGGCTGCATCCGGCAGGAGACACTCATCAATGACGTCTTCCCAAGCCATAAAGGCGTTACGAGGTGCGACGACCAGTAATCGGTGTGTGGTGACTGGTGAAAGAAGATGTAGCGCGAATGTTACCGTAGTCTTTCCTGCGCCCGGCACCGAGAAGTTCGCGCCGTTTGGTAGCACGAGCAGCTCGCGCAGATTCTGAGCCTGATAGGGCTTTAGCGCATGTTTCGCAGAATCCCAACCGAGGTCAGATAGCCGAGAGACGACCTGTTCCTCAGTGATATCAAGCCGTAACAGATTCGCAGCGGCACGCACAGCTTTGAATTCGAGCATGAACTGCTGTACGCGCTCGCTGGACGACGCATCAGTATCAAAATTGAAGCCGAGTTGCCCCTGCAGGCTTGATGCGGCTCGCAGCACATGAAGGGCGTGGCGCCAGCCGAGCTCGATCGTTCGTTCATTGGCTCGGGCGGTGCGGTCGGCGTCCATTGCGTAGGTACGAATTCGAACCCACGTTCCGTAGCTAACACCTGCTCCTCGTTCGAAGACGCCACGTAGCCCACGCTCCTCATAGCGCAAGAGAATTATCGGCACTGAAGTCACTCCCTGCCAAGACGTGTGTCAATGTCGCCCGTCAGCGCTAAGCACTGTGTCACGCAGCTTGTCAGGATTGTACGAAGTTCGGCGAAGGTGCTTTCGTTGGCATAACGAAGGTTAATAGCAGTGAGTTTCTGCTGCGCTGTCTTTGCGAACTTCAGAGCCGCGAGATCTTTGCGTTTGCCCTGCTCACCCGAAAGCACAGACACCTCTTCCACTGCACGAGCAGCCGCGGATCGTACCGCTTGGTCGTCCCCAAGATTATCCAGATAGTGTCCGAGCACGGAATAATCCTTGCCTGCCGGCTCTGCTGTATCGTCTTCAAAGCTGATCTTGAACTGAGACGGTGAATGCGATGGTGCCGGCGGCAGGTCAATGTCCCAAGTAGCCGCCATGTTGTCGAGAAATATCTCCGGATTAGCCTCAATATTATTGATCAGCTCGTACGCTCGTAGTTCGATTTGTTGCCGGTTCTCAATCAACAAAAAATCGAATTTGCGAGTAATTTCGCGTAGTGCCGGGTTATCAGTTTTAGCCAGATTGCGATTTGCGATCTGTATAAATGCCTGCTCAGTCTCTTCAAGCGTGTTGTAAGCACGCGGTTTGCAGAGGTGGTCCGATAGGTAGAGGTCAGCCCCGTCGATCATCTTGATCAGGCGCCTGATTTCCTGCACATCACGGTTCATCAGGCGAGCAATCCAGTCGTCTGAGTGGTGCCGCTTCTGCAATTCGCGAGCTGCCAGAGCTACTGAGGTCCAGTCGTAAGGCAGCTTCGTGTCGGGCTGCATTTGCAACTCGATCTCCAAAGTCAGCACTTCGTCGTCGGTTGCAGATTCAGGAAGAACCGCACAGGTCACGATTGCAAATCGACCGAAGTCCGAATTTCCGCTCGCCAACAACTCGCGCATGGCTGCTAGGCGACGATTGCCGTTAACCACTACGCCGTCTGAGGAGATGATTAGCTCGTCAGTTTGTTCTTTTACTCGCCCCAACTCGTCGTAAATCGCAATAATCGACTCACCGCTACCTTTCTGCGCGAGCGAAAACAGAATGTCATGCTGAACGGATTGGGTGCTAAGGTCTTCACGGTGTGATGGCGCGAAGAAGTCCTCGTCCACTTTACCTGACGCCACGTGGCTCAATTGATCGCTTAGCGTGCGGAAATTTTCCAGCCGGTACAGCAGGTGGTCAATTGGCATCTCGATGACCGCCAGAAGCTCACGCCCGCTTCGGAATTTGTATTCACGCTTTACGCGATGATTCGCTCGGGCCTCGGCCATCCGCTGCGATATCTGTTGCGCACGTGCAGTGCTGTCGATTAGATTGAACTGGTACTTGCTGGCGATCATCGCCGACTCCGTAACGAACGTTGAAAACGTATGTTGATGCCCTATAGGTAAAGCAGACCTAGCGACCGCTGCGCCTCAAAAGAAGTAACGACAGACCGCTCCAAAATTTGATCCTAGGATAGCAATGAATGGTTTGTCGGTGCGCTTTGTGCTGGATGAATATTAACCTAACCGGGATGCCATCGAATCCTGGACTCTCCGCTTTTCCGAATCACACTTGACCGTGCCGTTCCCGTAGACCTTGATATGCAGCCGATCGTCGCCAACAACACGCAATGTGCAAGCAGCGGAAGATCACTTTTCCCGCCTCGGATGAGTTTGGCCAAAATTTGACGGAGAATGAAGATCGGTCCGATACTGAGCCGCACAAGACCTAGGTGTCGTACATAGGGCGAGTTCTCCAGTTGGAGAATTTTTTGACGACGCGCACATACCAATCGGGGGTTCCATCGAAGCCCTTGAGAAATGTGCTATATCGAATGAACCCAGCCTGCCAGGCATGAGTAAGTCGCAATGCTGGTTCGTCCATGATCCAGGCCGCCAACTGGATAACGTGGTGCCGCTCCTCAATATTCCTCGTTTCGAAATTCCGATACCCGTTGACGAGGTCTATATCAGTGACTCCGCAGGCATCGGCGGCGAATTCCCGCAATCGAACCCGAACGGAGCGAGTCGTCATTATTCGGCAAATATGATGCATGACCTGGAATCGACCCAGATCCCAAACCGTTTGGTCATGGAGGCCGCTCAGGAGCGCGCTACTCAAGCCGTAAAGCAGATTAGAGGATGGTGCGTCATAGACGGAGGGCGATAATACTGGCGCTTTTCGAAGGTCGAATTCACACGAGCAACAATATGCAAGGCTAGTTTCGTCAAGCGCATCCGGACGTACCATACTGATGCGATGAATCGCGATGGATTCGCCGCAGGCTGGACATCGATCGGCTAGCAGGTTCCCGTGCAGGGAGCAGACAGTATTGAATGCGACACGCCAGCTTTTCCTGAGATATGGCACAAGGTCGGTCGCCAGGCATCGTGGGCAGAACTGCATTCCGAAGCCGCGCCGCTTGCGGTGATACAGATTGAGCATCAATATCCACGACAACATACCGGATGCGCGGTACGTGGGGTACAGCCGGCCTTCATAGGCGCGTAGAGTCGTGTCCCAGGCGACATCGAACGGTGTATCAGTTCGCAAACAGAGTTCGTCTATCAGCCACAGCGGCGCGAGTCGGTCGATATCGCGATTCCAGACCTGTAGCCTGTTTCCGAAAGCCAAATTGCAGAGCGTCTGTACCTTCAGGCCGTGCCCGTGCGCGAGACGAACCAGCCACGACGACAGCAACTCGTCGGGCTGCGGCCGGTAGCGAATTGGCCAGAGCGACGATGTCAGACCTTTCATGCCGCTCTGGCACGACGGTGTTGCTTGCGCCTGGACGGCGGTGTCCACGACATTGACTGTATTCGATCAAGGGTAAGACATTCGGTCTTGCTACGAATCGCATCGACCGCGAGCTCCTTGACCAGATCGCATATGTCACCGATGGCACCCTCACTGCGCGTATGGATGGCCAGCATCGTTGCGGGGTCCTTGAGATTCGACGCAAACCTGAGGGGCATACGCAATTCCAGTGTCGCGAGCAACGAGCCAAATTCGTTGTTGGCCTTCCAGAGCGGCAATTCTTCCGGCGTGAAGCGGCTCGACATCTGTGGATCAGTATTGAAGGCGTTGTAGGCATCTTCGATACCCGCTGCAACTATCGACACCATGGTTTCGTTGCCCAGGCTTTTCAACGCGTTTCGGAATTCCTGTTGCCGGTTGAGGCTGCCCGCGATCAGATGGTGAATTTCATCCACGATGAGCATCTTCACGTTCATCAGGCGGAACAGCTTCTTGATTTGGGAATATTTCTCCGCAACGGAGGCCGTGGGCTTGTACGGCGTCGTGAGAGCGTCGAGGATGCGAGTGTAAAAGTCCGAAATATCGGGTTTAGGCGGAGCCTCAACCATGACAACCGGGCAAACCGTTATTTCATTTGTGGCATCCAGATCGGGCTGATGAAGCGACATGAATCGCTTGAGGATCGACGTCTTGCCATTGAAAGACGGAGCCACGAGAAGCATGTTGGGCATGCGCGTGATCCGCGGATAGGAGAGTAAATCCTCCATGCGCGAAAGAACCTTTTTCGCATCGCGGTATCCGAGCCAGCTATCGGCGCGAATAGCATGGATACGTGCGCTGTCAGATAGCTCAGCAAGTTCGGCTGCCGCCCTGTTCAGGTGGGCATATGGCTCTGCGGACGACATCAATCATCCTCCATGGGGACAACTGCGTCGGGATCGTAGCCGCGTACAGCGAGTGGTGGCGAAGATTCGATCTGGCTCACGGACGGTAAATCCTCGGTCTTATGCTGCCGAGCGATTGCATGCTGCGTTCGGCGCTGCTGCGCACGTCGTGCCGATTTTGTTTTTGCCGCAGCATCCTCTTCGAGTCGCCGCTGTTCGTTAAGCAGCGCAAAGACCGCTTTTTCGTTTTCTTGTGAAATGCCTCGCTCGCTTGCCTGTTGACGTGCGTCGCGAAGTTCCCAGATGCTTGCCGGTGGCAAGCTGGTATCCCGGTAGGGAATCGCGCAATAGCGCCGCGAGATCTCGTCGTAGAAATACAGGACACTGATGTCGCGTGGATCTCGATGAAAGCGGAATTTCCTGCGGTGTCTGGGGAATTCTGGGTGTGGCGCGTTGATATAAGGGCGCAGAACGTCGTGGTAGTAGTGAACATCGTCGATTACGACGCCGTAGTTCTGAACGGTACGTTCCTCGAACGGCATGAAGTTAATGCGTAACTGCTCGCCATCCGTGCGCCTGACGGGTAACCCGCGCCCGGGCTGAGTTCCGTTGCCGAGCAAACCTTCTCGCCACTTGTCGAGCGGGGGCATGCGGATGCCGCTGTGCCGTTTCCGGTGATACCGTGCAAAGAACAGGATCAGCCACTTTTCCAGCTCGCTGAAAGTCATGCAGGCGTTGCCTTCAGCGTCGTACTTTCCTTTTTCATCCGGGCCAGAGAACGTTGCACCCTTTAGCCCCTTGAGACCCTGCGAGACCGTGCCCATCAGCCGTTCGATGTGCGCGCCATAACGAGGTTTCTTGACAGGTCGCAGATGCAGGTCGATGTCGTATTCCTGGCAGGCCCGGTTCAGCATGTTGCCGCGAAATTCGCGGGCATTATCCATGTGCAGTATTCCCATCGTGCCCCAGAACGGCCATTCCGCGACGGTCGTACCGATCCGGTTCAGCCATTGCTCCTTGGGAAGAATCGCGTGCGAGATGCACATGCCTGCGGACATCGCCGACGGGGCATCGAGCGACAGGTGCATGCCAAGACACACTCGACTGAATACATCGATTGCCAGCGTGATCCATGCGCGGCGAATGGATTTGCGGTGGATGTCGTCTACGATGATGACTGGGAGGAGCGTGTGGTCGACCTGCACCATGGCGAGCGGCCAGTTGGCATCGGGAATGGAGCTGATGATCGGTGCAAACTGGTCGTGGGCAGCTGCGGGGCCGTTACGCTTACCTACGCGTTCGTGGCCGTCCGTCCGCTGCAGACGGATCCGGATGGTGTTGATCGCAGGTGGTGGCAGGCCGGCATTAGTACAGCGGCGCCTGATCTCGGTGATCGTTTCGGCGATTGTTCGATTTTGCATCGTATCGTGAAAATTCTCGATGCAATCCCGGATAACGGTCTCGACCTCCGCCGATATTCGTGCCTTTCCGCGTCCGCCACGTTCACTTGCGTTGGGTAGCAGCGACGAAAGCAGGCCGGAATTCCGGAATTCCGCGAGCCAGCGGTAAATTGTTGTTTTGCTAACTCCGGCCCGCGCGGCAAGCTGGTAAGCGAGTGCGTTGGACCGGTGGTAATAGCTATCGAGAAGCGGGGCGATCAGTTGGCGACGTTCTTCAGCAATGGCCCACTGATCGGCGGGTACGCCCAATAAGTCTCGCTCAACACTTTCATCAGTCAGCGGTTTGTGGACTAATCGCGGCGGTCCGATATCGCCTATCTTGAGCAGTACCTTGGCCTTCGATTCGATATCTCGCGCAAACACGAGGTTGATGTCGGCAATGGCTGTGATGATGTAGTCCCTGCCATTACTCGAAATCGTGGCACCCTTCTGGATAAAGAACTGGGCGGGTGAATTCGCGGTCATTGCTCTGAGCCGTGAAGGCGAAGCAGGGTTGAGTGCGTCAGCGGTTGATCCATATCCACATTGATGATCCGGTGCAGTACGGCGAACCAGATCACTGGAAGCCAGCGAAGGCGTTCGGTTGCACTGGGTGCAACGTAGCTGAGCAGATCTGCGACAGATAATTGATCGGTGCACTGCTCAAGGGTTGAGCGAAGATGATTGATTTCTTGTTCGTGGGGTTCGATGTTGCGGTATTCGCGCAGGAACTTGAGGTTCGCGAGCCTGGGTATCCGTATTTCCTTTTCGGTCGTCACGCGAAATTCCCAGCCATTTTCGGCGGCGAATCGCTCTGCCACCCTGAATTTGGGCGCGTATTTTTCGGCGTTGCGTCGGAGTTCGTCCGAATGCTTTATATCCGTCAGGAACGGTTTACGAATTTCTCCTGTTGCCGGATCGGTTCGATAGTGGACAAGGACATCTGGCGTGTAGCCGCGAGGGACGCCGACCAGAGGGATATTGACGGGCTGGCCTTCGAAGCGGGCGACGCGCTCATCGAATTCGAGCAGCATCATGTATTCCTTTTCCAGAAGCGATTCGAATTCAACAGCATGGTCGGATTTTCTGCTCGAGAATCGTCCTGTAACGAACAGGTGGTTTTTGGGAATGCGTCGGACAGGCATGGTTGGTCAGAAATGTCAGAATAAAAATCGACGATCATCTTCCGGTTCGCGACTCGTCATGATCTGATGTAGCTGGGCAAGATGACCTTCCGGCCGCTCCGTTGTTTGTCGTATAGGCACATGAGTCAGTACAGCGGTTCTGCCAAGGTTCTGTCACGCTGCAGTCATGATCGAGCTCTTGATCAAAGAACGGCGTATCGGTTTGCTCGCGCATCGTTGAGGGCATGATGATCGTCGGCGTCGTATTCCATGAAGTACCGCTCCGTGTCGAGAGAGTCGATCTGGCTGTAGATGTCCAGCGTTTCCCAGCCTGCCGGTAGTGACGTACCCAGCAGGTGCTCGACGAGTTTCAGATCGCCTTCGAAGTCGAAACACAGGATCGGCGCAGGCGTGAGCGGGAGACCATCTAGCGACGTTCTGAGAGCGTTGCGAAGCTGGAGAAATGACATTGCGCGATCAGGAAACCGCCCGAGCTTGGGCAGCACGACTGAATGAGCGAAGTTGCTACACACGCTGCGGTCGAAGTCGGTGACCTCGCCATAAAATTCGCTCCCGTTTTCTACGACGATCGCAATGCTGATGAGCTGGTACACGTCGAAGTTCGTGAACTCGGTGTCGACGAAATAGAGCGCCACTAGCCGGTCGACTGCGCACTCATGAGTTCTCGCTTTTTGATCTGTTTGCGACATATCACGTACCCGATTCCTTGCGGGAATCCATCCATACGAGCCAGCCTTTCCGGTAAGCGCGCGCGTCGACCAGCGCGTGGTGTATATGTGGGTCGGTTTCGTAATATGCCGTCACTGCGCGATCGTAGATCGCGGTGTCGATCAGCGGCCTCAGGTCAAAGTAATGATCAAGCAGACTGGGCGGTTGTGGCGTGCCAGCGAGGTCAAGCAGGAATCGCCAGTCTGTTTCCGAATCGCACGCAATCTGTACGGAACGCGGTGCGTCTTCGAGCCATGCGCTCAACTGTGCACGAGCAACGTCAAGCGGTCGTCTCGGCCCGTCAAGCAGCGGTAGAACTTCTCGCAGCACGAACGGCGTGCAGTCGTCGAGCGTCCATGTATCGCTCAGCTCGACATAGAATTCGCGTGAGCCGTCCTCGGCCACAAGCGCCAAACTGATGAGCTTTGGCGGGCGCTGACCTAGGCCTGTGTATTCGGTGTCGAGAAAAAGCAGCATACCGGCGCTCACACCTCAATCAGAAGACTGCTGTTGAATCCGGGATTCGGATGGCGAGGCGAGTAGCCGCGTGGATTGCAGACCACGCGCGTGCCATTCACGCTGTAATCGAAACTTGCATGCATATGCCCGTGGACCCACAGATCCACGCTCGGGCCCATCAGCGATTCAAGATCGGATGCGTATGCCGATGCGAGTGAATCACCGGCGTACTGTTCTTCGATCGATCGAGCCGATGGTGCGTGATGCGTCACGACAACCGTTCGGCCATCGGACGGCTCCTGCAGCATATTCGCCAGCCATGCGCGGGATTGCTCGTGCCGCCGGACAGTATCTGCGGGATACAGGCGCCTGTAAGAACTGGTTGCCCGGATCTTGCGAAAGTCGTTCATCGCGCTTTGTGCATCTCGCATCGAGATGGCTGCGGAAATTTCACTGCCTGGCAGGCGAAAATCCGTCCACAGCGTGCATCCGAGAAACCGCACGCCGCCGATCACGACGGCATCGTCCTCGATGAAATGGATGCTGCTGCCGTCCGCGGCCTCGCGCAGCTTTGTCAGTGTGTGATCGAAATGCCCGCCGTAAAACTCATGGTTGCCTGCCACCATGATGACAGGCTTGTCAGGATCGTTCACGAAAGCCTTCGCCCAGTCGATTGAGCGGTCCTTTGTGTGGATATCGCCGGCGAGGACGACCAGGTCCGCTTCGGACAAGGCTTCCGAGTCCGAAGGCATCGGTTCGAATTCGTTGTGCAGGTCGGACAGGACAAGTAGTTTCATAAGAACTGTAAGGTGGCGGAGCCAGGCCGTCCGTTGATGCCGCGATCGCCACGGGCCAACTCCCCGCGAACGTCGCTCAGGTTCAGGATGGTCAGCTTGTTGCCGTAGACTGCACCGGTATCGATATTGATCAGGTTGCCGCACTGGGCAACGTCGTGAGTCGGCGTGTGTCCGGCAATTACGGCCGTTACGCCTTCAATATGATCGGCCACGGCACGCAATTTCCATCTTCGGCGATCCCACAGGAGCTGCTCACGCGTTGAATCGTCGGGAGTTGGGCGAGTCAACGCACGCAGCAACTGGTACCAGCTTGCGAACGGCACATCGGCATGCACGATCCCTATCTGGCCGTGTTCGGTTTCGATCTCAATGGCATAGGGCAACGCTGCGAAATAACGCGCGATAGCTTGCGCCCGGTTCCACCCCATGTCTTCGGTGCCATAGAGCTTGATGAACCATTCCCCGCCGTTGGAGGCCAGTTGCCTCGTCGGACCGTCGCGATACGCCCACTCGGATATTGCGTGATATGGATCGGCGCGCATATCTGTCAGGAACTGAGGACTGGGGCCGTCTCCGTTGAGTGCCATCCAGTCGAGGATGCCCTGTTCATGGTTTCCACGTACTGCCTTGATCCCGTAGCGGCTCACAGCTTCAAGTACGGCGTCCGACTCCTCGCCCCGATCAACCAGATCCCCCACGCTGAACAGCCGGTCGCGCTCCGGATCGAAACCAAGCGTCTGAAGTTCGGCATCAAGCAGCGAGAAGCAGCCGTGAATATCGCCCACGACGAAATTGCGTCCTTTCGTGTTTAACGGATAGCTCTGGACTGGTGGGTGGGGAGGCATATGCGTGTTGGGTTAGTTGATGTCAGCGATAGTGATTGGGTAACGTAATTTGTATTTCGTCACGTTCTGATTTAATCTGCACAAATTGAGGCGCGTCAAGTGGAATTTGATAAATGGGGACTCAACGAGAGTTTGATATCGATACGGCTCGGGCCAATGTCTGGAGCGGAGGTATCGAAACGACCGTCGTTCGGGCGGTGAATACCAATCTGTGGGCGGTGTTCTTTGTGGCGAAGCATGGTGAGGCGATGCTGGTCACTACCCGTGAGCGCAAGCCCAGGTTCTTCCGAGACGCACACCTTGCGCTGAAAGCCCTCCGTGAGATCGGTATCGTGTCCGCACAGATAGATATGGAGGGCTGGAGCACGACCGCAGGGAAAGTGCCGGCGTGGGGGCGAGCCGATCAGGCGACGTCAATGAAACTGACACATGCCCGCGCAGATGCGGAAGCGAGATTTGAGCGTGAGCTTAAGGCCGCAATTGAGGCGGCACCTGATGCGCAGTGGAACGAGAATAAGGCCATAGTGAAAGCGGTGGCCAGCAAGGTGGAGGACGTGGCAGCCGCCGCGGCTTTTGAGGCGACGCTGAAAGTGGCGCCATCGGGATCGGGCGGGTGGAGTCCGTTCGATGAGGTGGAGTTTTCGATTGCCGATGCGGTCAGCTCTTCACAAAACGCAGGGCAGCTCTAGCCGAAGCCTTCCAGATTACAGGTAGTAGGTACATCATGGTGCACGTTGTCGGCTCACAATTTGCAGTCGGGGAATACGAGGAATGCCACTCAAGGTTTTCATCGACACGGAATTTACTGATTTCATCGATTGCCACCTGATCAGCATCGGCATGGCGGCAGAGTCGGGTGAGGATTTCTATGCCGAGGTGCCGTATCCCGATCAGGCATGCAGCGCGTTTGTGCGCGAAGCTGTGATTCCCCAGCTAGGCCGAATTGTTCACTCGGCGTGCGCATTTGATGATCTTCGCGCGCGCATCATCAACTGGTTGGAGATCGTCAGGCCAACTGACGAGTGCGTAGAGATTTGTTTCGATTACCAGACGGACTGGGATTTGTTCATTGATGCGCTGGATTACCGCGTCCCGCAGTGGTGTGCCCCACTACCTGTGGCCAATCACATCAATGAATTGCTGCTTTACGATTTTCATCAGAAAAACGGATTGCCGAGTCATCATGCGCTGTACGACGCTCAGGCAAACCGGTACGCATATCGGGTTCGTCTGCAGGTGCAAGCTGATGGATCGCGGGATTGAGTGAAAGTAATCGCAAGAAATGTGAGCTACTCATGAGCGAATTCTGGCGGTCGCTTCGGAATCGAGCGGTTTCGGGGTATTCGTGAAGGGTATTGACGTGGTCCTTTGCATTCGCAGTGGTACACAGTTGCTTCGCTCACGCGAATGGTGATGGCTCGGCGGACGTCGAGATGGTAATTGTCTGTGATGGTAAATTAATTCCCTTTGACAGGAGCCTGAGCCCGGGGCATGGTGTCAGGCATAGCTTGCAGTCATCGGGATGTGCGGTTTATATAAATAACTGGCGAGGCATGAAATGGCGGTTCCCCAATCGATCACAGAAAACGCAATGTCAAGGCCGTCGGCGCAGTCTAATACCGTCGACTCAACCTTTGAGGCAAAGGCTAGCTTGACGCCAGAATTAGTGATTGCACTTTGTGGGCCAATTGGATCGCCGCTTCACGAAACGGCAAGTCAGATCGGCAATGCACTCAATGAATTTGGCTATAAAACCGTCCAGATTAGATTGAGTGATTTGATTAAAATGAATGCCGAAGCCGTTAACGTGGAGGTAGGAAATGAGACCAGATATTCTCAAATAGAGACGCTTATCCGAGCTGGAGATGAACTTCGCCGGCATCACAAGAATGATGTGCTGGCGAAAATGGCTATTGCCAAGATTAGCGGTGATCGACGCAAAGCACATGGCGAGTTTAGCGATGCGGCCCAAGAGGCAATGTTGCTACCAAATCAACAGATACAGTCGCATCGTATCTGCCATGTTATCGACTCGATCAAGAACAGCGACGAGTTGAAGTTACTTCGCCTTGTTTATGGGGAGGCATTGTTTGCAGTCGGTGTCTTTTCCCCGCTCGAAATTCGAAAGAGAAACATGGTGGGGGCATCCGGAGGCTTGACTAAGGATGATATCGAAAAACTCATTGATACGGATTCCGGTGAAGAATTTAGTCATGGACAGTCGGTTCGTGACACCTTCCCGCAGTGTGATTTTTTTCTTCGAATTGATGAATCGATTGTCGGGCCGACAGAGGGGGCGGCGATCGGTCAGCTAGTTGAGAAACTACGTCGATTGTTTCACCTGGTTTTTAAAACGGCGGTGATTTCCCCTACTCCAGAGGAGAATGCGATGTATGCAGCAGCATCCGCCGCTCGTAACTCAGCCTGTATGTCGCGTCAGGTCGGGGCCGCTGTTACATCTGCGACTGGCGAGCTACTGGCTACAGGTTGGAATGATGTACCCAGTAGTGGTGGCGGTTTATATGGAAAGCCTTCTCTTCATTTAGTGTCAGATAGTGCTAAGGGAGATCACCGCTGTTATGCCTTGCCCGGATCAAAGTGCCATAACGATTTAGAGAAGCGAACAATCGCAACCAAGATAATTGAGGCATTGGTAGGGAATTCGGTAATACCAAGTGACAAGCAAGCAGAGGCACTTGAAACAATTTTAAAAGACTCGAGAGTAAAGGATCTCATTGAGTTCTCCCGAGCCGTGCATGCTGAGATGCACGCGATCTTGGGCGCATCACGAGTGGCTGGGGAGCGAGTACTGGGTGGGAAGATTTATGTGACGACGTACCCATGTCATTCCTGCGCACGGCATATTGTTGCGGCTGGAATTTCGGAGGTGTATTACATTGAACCGTACCGAAAGAGTTTGGCAACCCGGTTACACTCAGACGCATTGACTGAGGATATTGCTAACTCTAAGCTGGTCCGGTTGATACAGTTCGACGGAGTGGCCCCTCGGCGGTTCATCGCGCTTTTTGACGCCGGGTCACGAAAGTCGAAAGAAGGGGTGCTAGAATTGCAGTCCAAGGGAGTTGCAGCTCCCTCAACGTATGTCAGTCTTCGTGCCATCCCTAGGTTGGAAGAGGTCGTATTGGCTGAGATGTCGCTTACGCCGCTGCGACTTCCTGAATTGAACTCGGTAGGTGGAACAAATGACCAAGACTCTGCGTCCTCGGCAACTTGAGTTGCGTGTTATGTCAAACATTAATGGTGGAGTCCCGGCCGCTGCGGCTGCGAGGTCCTTGCCAGAGACGACGGGCCACGGCAACTGTGTGGACGTGGCTAGCTTCCATAAGCCGGCCTCCGGGGCGGATCAGTCTGTCTACAAAGCGATAAGTGATAATTATTTCAAAGCTGTTGGTAAGCTAAACGTATAGAGCTGCACAGGTACCGACCAAACACAAAGCCCGGCTTCGTTCCGGGCTTTGTGCTTTTACAGGCTTACCGAGCGTTGTTGTTGACATATGATGCAACCCCAATTAATGGGCATGTTCAATGCGGCCCGGTGTTTGATCGTTGCTGTCAGTGCGGTCTAAGGTTGGCGTTTGTGGGCGGCGTAACGTTATGCGATGAGGACGGCCCTGCCCGACTGCCGTGAAAGGTTCTTTTTTGGGGGCGGTTCGGGGCGCTGCGGCCGTTCTCGGCTGTATCTCGGGGGCCAACTTGCTTATCGGTAGGGGATTGCTGCTCGATCAGCGATGTATTTCACCCAAAAACCTAACTTCTCGCTATACGCCCCCAGAAACCACAACCTTCTGTGACGGCTGCGATTTCACGTGCAGGTGACAAGCTCGAAGTGCAATAGCGCCTGTAGCCAGGGGATGGGGCGCGGCAGTTGTTCGCTCAAAGACCATGTACGCAGTCCCAACGGCTGGAGGTTGTCGAATAGCGGAGGGCGATCGCAGAGGTGCGATGCGGTACTATTCCCACGAACTACTGCATTTTTTCCCGCTAACTGCTGATCATGGGCAGCGGAATTCACATGGGTTTTCCCGATAACTGCTGATCGGTCACAGTCGTCTGATCGAAAGGCACGGTGAAAGCCGTGCCGAAAGCGTCGGGTCAGCCGTGTGCAGGCAGCGCGGCTCATCCTCCGCTCATTCTCCGAACAGCCCGCTAAACGCGGGCTTTTTTGCGCCTATGCGCGGCGCGCTCGTGGTGCACGATATGCCTTTGCGTACGGAATCTGTATCGATGACACCTGCCTTCGCTTCATCGCGCTTCGCGCGGCGCGTAGTGGCTTCGCTGGCCTCGCTGGCCGTGGCTGTCGCGCTGGTTGCGACGTTCGGCGCGGGCGCCGCGCATGCCGCCGACGCCCGGCGCGAAGTCGTGATCGCCTGCCAGGATCTGGTGCTGCCGTGGCGCTATGCGCAGGCGACGGGCCTCGTCGAAAAGGCAACCGGCTACAAGGTCACTTATCGCAAGTTCGCGAGCGGCGCGGAGGTGATCCGTGCACTCGCGTCGGGCTCCGCGCAACTCGGCGAAGCGGGATCGAGCCCGATTGCTGCAGGGCTGTCGCAGGGCGTCGATATCTCGCTCTTCTGGATCCTCGACAACATCAACGACGCCGAAGCGCTCGTCGCGCGCGACGGCTCCGGCATCACGAGCGTCGCCGGGCTCAAGGGCAAGACGGTCGGCGTGCCGTTCGTGTCGACGTCGCATTTCCACACGCTCGTCGCGCTCGAACACGCGGGCGTCCATCCCGCCGATGTGAAGATCGTCAACCTGCGCCCGCCCGAAGTCGCAGCGGCCTGGCAGCGCGGCGACATCGACGCGACCTGGATCTGGGACCCCGTGCTCGCGCAGGTGAAAAAGAACGGCCGCGTGCTGATCACGTCGGGGCAGGTGGCGAAGGCGACCGGCAAGGCGACCTTCGACGGCTTCGTCGCCGATCGCCGCTTCGCGAAGGACAACGCCGATTTCATTGCGAAGTTCGTGAGCGTGCTCGCGGCCGCCGACGCCGATTATCGTGCCCATGGCGCCGCCTGGACCGCCGCGTCGCCACAGGTCGCAGCCGTTGCGAAAGCGTCCGGCGCGAATCCGCAGGATGTACCCGCGAGCCTCGCGCTCTACGCGTTCCCGACGCCCGCGGAGCAGGCGTCGAAAGCGTGGCTCGGCGGCGGCGCGCAGTCGGGCGCGGCGCAGTCGCTCCTTGCGACCGCAACGTTCCTCAAGGCGCAGGGCGCGATCCAGAACGTGCTGCCCGATTACTCGGCGGGTATCGATCCGCAGTTCGTGCAGCGCGCTCCGGCGCACTGAACGCGGCTTCACGGCCACCAACGCACCGCACCATGCGTTCGCTCGAAATCCGCAACCTGAGTGTCGTCTACGAAGGCGCGCAGCGCACCGTCGCGCTCGCGCATGTCGATCTCGCGGTCGAGGCCGGCGAGTTTGTCGTGGTGCTCGGCGCGTCGGGATGCGGCAAGACCACGCTGCTCAACTGCATCGCGGGCTTCACCGAACCCACGCACGGCGAAGTGTGCGTGAACGGCGCGCGCGTGACGGGACCGGGCGCCGATCGCGGCGTCGTGTTCCAGAAGCACGCGCTGATGCCGTGGCTCGACGTGCTCGACAACGTCGCGCTCGGGCTGCGTTTTCAGCGCGTGCCGAAGGCCGAGCGCGAACGCATCGCCCGCGAGCAGCTTGCGCGCGTGGGGCTCGATGCACACGCGCGCTCGCGCGTCTACGCGCTCTCGGGCGGCATGCAGCAGCGCGTGGGACTCGCGCGCGCGCTCGCGAGCGATCCGCAGATGCTGCTGATGGACGAGCCGATGGGCGCACTCGACGCGATGACGCGCGAGTCGATCCAGGAACTCGTGCTCGACCTCTGGGGCCGCACGAAGAAGACGGTGTTCTTCATCACGCACGACGTCGAGGAGGCGCTCTTTCTCGCGACGCGCGTGATCGTGATGACGCCGGGGCCGGGCCGCATCGAACATGGCATCGAATACGACTACGCGCTGCCGTTCTCCCGGCGCTATCTGGAGACGCGCGATGCGCGCGCGGTGAAGTCGTCGGCGGCGTTCATCGAGTGGCGCGAGCGGCTGATCCGTCTGCTGCACGCTCGCTCGGGCGCGACTGGTGCTCACGTGAGGGGGAACGGATGAGCGTGCCTCAGGAATCGATGCATGACGCGGCGCTGGAAGCGCCTGCGCAACAGCCGCTTGCCGCACCGCGTGCCGAAATACGTAAAACAAAACGCGCAAAGACCTGGCGCATGCCGGGCGAAGGCTCGACCGCGGCGTTTTCCGCCGCATCCGTCGCGGGTTTCGCGCTCCTCTGGTGGCTCGCGACGCACCTGCACTGGGTGCCGCCGCTCTTCCTGCCGACGCCCGAAGCCGTCTGGCGCGCGTTCGTGGATGCCTGGCAGGGCCGTATCGAAGGCGGTTTGCCGCTCTCCGAGCATCTCGCCTGGAGCGTGCTGCGCGTGTTCGGCGCGTTCGCGCTCGCGGCGGCGACGGCGATTCCCGTCGGCATCCTGATGGGCGTTTCGCGCATCGCACGCGGGCTGCTCGATCCTCCGCTGGAGTTCTACCGCCCGCTGCCGCCGCTCGCGTATCTGCCGCTCGTCGTGATCTGGTTCGGCATCGACGAGACCGCGAAGATCGTCGTCATCTTTCTCGCCTGCTTCGCGCCGATCGCCATGGCCGCGCGCGCAGGCGCGAGAAGCGCCACGGTCGAGCAGATCCGCGCGGCCAGCTCGCTTGGCGGCAGCTTCTGGCAAATCGTGCGCTTCGTCGTGTTGCCCGCCGCGCTGCCCGAGATCCTCACGGGGCTGCGCATCGCGATCGGCTTCGGCTGGACGACGCTCGTCGCCGCCGAGATGGTCGCCGCGACCGCGGGCCTCGGCCAGATGGTGCTCAATGCGTCGAGCTTCCTGCGCACCGATGTCGTCGTCATGGGCATCGTGCTGATCGGCCTCCTTGCCTGGGGCTTCGATCTCGGCATGCGCGCGCTGGAGCGGCGTCTCGTGCCGTGGAAGGGGCGCGGCTGAAGCTTACGGAAGGCGTGCGGAAATCCATACGCCACCCGCGCCGAATTCTGGAAATCCGGATTCCTCGCCGCTCGTCAGGCGTGAAAAATAAAATAAATCAATGGCTTAGACGATTAAGCCGTCTGGCACCAACCTTGCAATGCTTCGTGCATGGCCACCCAGGCCTCACAACTACAGCAAGGAGACAGTCGATGCCCGATACCCCCGCCGAATTCCGCTGATTCCCCCCCGTTCTGTTGCGGCACGCGTCGCACGAACGCCGCCCGGATCTCCCATTCGCGCCGCGCGCTCGCGTTCGGCCATTGGCTTACTTTTGCATGCAGGAAAAACCGTGAAGAAACCCCTCCACAAAGTGCTCTACGTCCAGGTGATCCTCGCGATCGTCGTGGGCATTATCCTCGGCCACTATTCGCCGGCGCTCGCCGTCGACATGAAGCCGCTCGGCGAAGCCTTCATCAAGCTGATCAAGATGGTGATCGGCCCGATCATCTTCTGTACCGTCGTGACCGGCATCGCCGGCATGGAGGACATGAAGAAGGTTGGCCGCGTGGGCGGCAAGGCGCTGCTCTACTTCGAGATCGTCTCGACCTTCGCGCTCCTGCTGGGTCTGATCGCCACGCACGTGCTCAAGCCGGGCGCGGGCTTCAACGTCGACGTGAAGACGCTCGACGCCAAGTCGGTCGCCTCGTTCGCCGAAAAGGCGCACGGCACGAGTTCGGTCGACTTCCTGATGCACATCATTCCCGACACGATCTCCTCGGCGTTCGCGCAGGGCGAGATCCTGCAGATCCTGCTGATCGCGATGCTGTTCGGCGCGGTGCTCACGCAGATCGGCGAGCGCGGCCGCGTCGTGACCGAGTTCATCGAAGGCATCTCGAACGTGCTCTTCGGCGTCGTGAAGATCATCACGAAGCTCGCACCGATCGGCGCGTTCGGCGCGATGGCGTTCACCATCGGCAAGTACGGCGTGGGCTCGCTGATCCCGATGATGAAGCTGATCGGCACGTTCTACCTCACGTCCATCGTGTTCGTGCTCGTGGTGCTCGGCACGATTGCGCGCTTCGTCGGCTTCTCGATCGTGCGCTTCGTGGCGTACATCAAGGAAGAGATGCTGATCGTGCTCGGCACGAGCTCCTCGGAATCGGCGCTGCCGCAGCTCATGCAGAAGCTCGAGCGTCTGGGCTGCTCGCGCTCGGTGGTGGGCCTCGTCGTGCCGACCGGATATTCGTTCAACCTCGACGGCACCAACATCTACATGACGATGGCCGTGCTGTTCATCGCGCAGGCCACCAACACCGACCTCACGCTCACGCAGCAGCTCACGCTGCTCGCGGTGACGATGCTCACCTCGAAGGGCGCGAGCGGCGTGACCGGCGCGGGCTTCATCACGCTGGCGGCGACGCTCGCCGTGGTGCCGACGATTCCGCTCTCGGGCATGGTGCTGATTCTCGGCATCGACCGCTTCATGAGCGAGTGCCGCGCGTTGACCAACATCGTCGGCAACGGCGTGGCGACGGTCGTGGTGTCGGCATGGGAGAAGGAACTCGACCGCAAGAAGCTGCGTGCCGTGCTCGCGGGCGAAGTCGATGTGAAGGAAAGCGCACAGGCTTAAGCTGCGCGCTCGCGGGACGAAGGGGCGGGTTCACCGGGGCATTGCTGCCGGATTCCCGCCTCTCAAGCTCGTTCCGTTTCGTTCTGTTTCCCCGCCCACACGGCGTGACAGCGCGCCGACCCCCTGCGGCGCGCTGTCTTTTTTTCCGGCGCGGCGGTCGTCTCGATCCGCTCGCACCTCGCCGGGGCGCTCCGCCCGGTGCGCCTGTGCCACAATTCCGTTAATCCCCGTTTGACCGTCTGGAAGCCGATCGCGTGACGCGCCGCCTGTTCATTCTCTTTGCGCTCGCCGCCGGGCTCGTCGCGGTCTGCGCGCTTACGTGGACGCTCGCCTGGAAAAGCGGCATCGACACGCTGCGCCACGCCGCCGCCGTGCGCGGCGACCGCACGACGGCCGCGCTCAGGAGCACGCTGGAGCGCTACGAATCGCTGCCCTTTATCGTCGGCGAGCATCCGCTCGTGCAGGACGTGCTCGTCGATCCGAAGCCCGAGTGGATCGACGCGGCGAACCGCTATCTCGAAGACGTCAACCGCCACGCGCGCGCGACCACCACCTACATCATCCAGGCCGACGGCATGTGCATCGCAGCCAGCAACTGGCGCGACAAGGACAGCTTCGTCGGCGTGAGCTACCGTTTCCGGCCGTATTTCATCGATGCGGTGAAGGGCGGCGTCGGCCGCTTCTTCGGCATCGGCACGATCTCGCACGATCCGGGCTACTACGTTTCGCAGCCGGTGCGGCGCGGCGGCAAGATCGTCGGCGTGGCGGTCGTCAAGCTCAATCTCGAATGGTTTCCGGGCGCCGACTCAGGCGAGCCGCTCCTCGTCACCGACGATCACGGCGTGATCTTCCTGTCCTCCGTGCCCGCGTGGAAGTACCACACGATGCGGCCGCTGCCCGCCGATGTCGTGGCGTCCATCGACCGGACGCGGCAGTACGCGCGCCAGATCATCGCGCCGCTGCCCGCGCACGTCGAACGCGTGCTGCAGGACGACGCCGATATCGTGCGCATCGGCGGCGGCATCGGCGGCGGCATCGGTGCGCCGCGCTACATCGAAACGCGCCGCGCGCTCGGCGTGCCGGACTGGAATCTCGTGACGATGTCGCCGGTGCGCCCGGTGGTCGTCGCCACGCGCAGCGCGACCATCGTGACGGGCTTCGCCTGGGTGTCGCTGTGCCTGCTCGTTTTTTACTGGCGGCAGCGGCGCCAGCGCGTGAAAGAGGTCATGCAAAGCCGCGCGATGCTGCAAAAGGCCTACGCGATGCTCAACGAGCGGGTGGCCGAGCGCACCGCCGATCTGTCGCAGGCCAACGAGCAGTTGCAGCGCGAAGTGCAGGAGCGTGCGCGCGCCGAAGCCGAGCTGCGTGCCGCCCAGGACGAGCTGATCCAGGCGAGCAAGCTCGCCGCGCTCGGCCAGATGGCGGCGGGCATCACGCATGAACTGAACCAGCCGCTCGCGGCGCTGCGCAGCTTCTCGGACAACACACGCGTGTTCCTCGAACGCGGCCAGTACGCGGCGGCGCACGAGAATCTGGAGGCGATCGGCTCGCTCACCGAACGCATGGGCAAGATCGTCAACCAGCTCAAGCTCTTCGTGGGCCGCGCGCGCCCGCGCAGCCTGCGCTCGCCGGTGGCGAGCGCGCTGCGTCAGGCGCTCGCGCTGCTCGCCAAGCGCCTTGCGGGCGTGAGCGTGAGCCTCACGCTCACGGATCGCACGGCGGGCACCGTGGGCAAGGCGAACACCGTGGGCGAGCCGCTCGTCGTTCCGTTCGATCCGCACGGCGCGTATCCGGGCCTCGTCGCGCAGTGCGATGATCTGCGGCTCGAACAGGTGCTCATCAACCTCATCGGCAACGCGCTCGACGCGGCGGCGGACGCGGCGTCGCCGCGCATCGCCATCGATATCGAAGCGCAGGCCGCGACGATTGCGATTCGCGTGCGCGACAACGGGCCCGGCATTCCCGAAGACGTGATGCCGCGCCTCTTCGAGCCGTTCTTCACGACGAAGGAGATGGGACAGGGGCTCGGCCTCGGGCTCGCGATCTCGTCCTCGATCGCGCGCGACTGCGGCGGCTCGCTCGTCGCGCACAACGAACCGGACGGCGGCGCGTGCTTCGTGCTGACGCTGCGCCGCGCACAGGTGAGCGCGGCGCGGGTCGCCGCCACCGACGTCTGAATCAGGTAGATCAGGAAATCGAACGAATATGGTGACTCCAAAGTGACTCCAACCGGCGGCCAGGTGCTTTACGTCGAGGACGACGAACTGGTGCGGCGCGCGGGCGTGCAAAGCCTGCAGCTCGCGGGCTTCGACGCGACCGGATTCGCCACGGCCGAGGCGGCGCTGCCGCTCGTCGACGCGCAGTTCGCGGGCGTCGTGGTCAGCGATATCCGCCTGCCCGGCGCGAGCGGCCTCGACTTGCTCGCGCAATGCCACGAGCGCGCGCCGGATGTGCCGGTGATCCTCGTCACGGGGCACGGCGACATCACGATGGCCGTTCAGGCGATGCGCGACGGCGCCTACGATTTCATCGAAAAGCCGTTCGCGACCGAGCGGCTCATCGAAACCGTGCGCCGCGCGCTCGAACGCCGCACGCTGGTGCTCGAAAACCTCGCGCTGCGCCGCGAGCTGGCGGGGCAGGATACGCTCGCGCCGCGCATCATCGGCAAGAGTCCGGCGATGGAGCAGGTGCGCCGCCTGATCGCGAACGTCGCGCCGACCGATGCGGCCGTGCTCATCAACGGCGACACCGGCGCGGGCAAGGAGCTGATCGCGCGCAGCCTGCACGAATGCTCGCCGCGCCGCGACAAGCCGTTCGTCGCCGTGAACTGCGCCGCGCTGCCGGAGCCGATGTTCGAATCGGAGATGTTCGGCTACGAGGCGGGCGCATTCACGGGCGCGGCCAGGCGGCGGATCGGCAAGCTCGAACATGCCTCGGGCGGCACGCTCTTTCTCGACGAGATCGAGAGCATGCCGCTCGCGCTTCAGGTGAAGCTGCTGCGCGTGCTGCAAGACGGCGTCCTCGAGCGGCTCGGCTCGAACCAGCCGGTGCGCGTCGATCTGCGCGTGATCTCGGCGGCGAAGGGCGACATGACCGAGCATGTCGCGGCGGGCACATTTCGGCGCGACCTGCTGTACCGGCTCAACGTCGTGACGATCGCGCTGCCGCCGCTCGCCGAGCGCCGCGAGGACATCGTGCCGCTCTTCGAGCACTTTCTGCTCGACGCGGCGGTGCGCTACCAGCGTCCCGCGCCGCTTCTCACCGAGCGCGACCGCCTGCGTCTTGCGCAGCGCGACTGGCCTGGCAACGTGCGCGAGCTGCGCAACGCGGCGGACCGCTACGTGCTTGGGATTCCCGACGATGCCCCCACGTCTGCGGGCGGCAGTGGCGATGCGGCGCAGCCGCTCAAGGAGCGCGTCGAGCGGTACGAACGCGCGCTGATCGCCGACGCGCTGGAGCAGTCGGGCGGCGCGGTCGCGCAGGCAGCAGTGCAGTTGCAGATGGCGAAGGCCACGCTCTACGAGAAGATCCGCCGCTATGGGCTCGTCGTGCGCGGCGACCCGGAAACGCGCGGCTGAAGTCGAAAGCGGTAGCGAAAGCGCAAACGAAAACGGCAGCGGGAACCGCTGCCGTTTCTATGTGGTGAGCCGCTGCCGCGCTCAGTGCGCCGTCATCCGGTGGACAGCGCTTTTTGCAGCAACGCGTCGAGTTCGGCGAACTGCGGCTCGCCGACATAGCGCTTGAGAATCTTGCCGTTGCGGTCGATGACGAAGGTGGTCGGCGTGAGCTGCACGTTGCCGAACTGCCTGGCCGCCGAGCCGTCGTCCATCGCGACCTTGAACGGCAATTGACGCGTCTGCGCGTAGTTCGCGACGTAGGTCGGCGTGTCGTAGTTCATCGCCACGGCGACGAAATCGAGCCCTTCGTCCTTGAAGCGGTTATAGGTCTGCACCATCTGCGGCATTTCTTTCATGCAGGTGGTGCAGCTCGTCGCCCAGAAGTTGACGAGATAGACCTTGCCCTTCAGGTCGGCGGTGGAAATCTTCTGGCCGGAGAGCAGGGTGAACGTGGCGTCGGGCGCGCGCTCCTTGCTGCCGAAGAAAGCGAAGTAACCTGCGACGGCGAGCGCGCCGACGATCAGCGCGACGACAATGCCGCGAATGGAGCCTGAGCGGCGGGCGGTCGGGGGAGTAGGGGAGGCGGAACTCATGAGCGGAATCTCGGACACCGGAAATCTGGCCGAAGTATTCTAACGCCGAATCACGCGGCGCGGCGGTTGTCGTTCGGTTGCAGTCGGGTTGCAGTCGGGTTGCAGTCGAATGCGGCCGCGAGCTTGCTGCCGGTGCTGTTGAGTCCCTGTTTTGCGCTCCTGTATTGCGCCCCTGTATTGCGTCCCCTTAACTTCCGTTCTCCTTGCACCTCATGTCTCTGACTGCTTTTCGCCACGCTTGCGCTTCGCTGCTGTTCAGATTCGGCCCGCGGGCACTGTGCGTCCTCGCGGCTGCGGGCGTACTGACCGCGTGCACGCCGACCTACGACTGGCGCACGGTGACGAACAACGCGAGCGGCTATAGCGTCGATTTACCCGCGAAGCCGGCGGCGGACCAGCGCGACGTCGACATCGACGGCACGCCGATGCGCATGCGCATGCAGACAGCCGAAGTGGACGATGTACTTTTCGTGGTCGGCACGGTGGAGTTGCCCGACGCACGGCCCGAAACGCAGCAGCGGGTGATTGCGTTCCTGCGCGCGGGGCTCGCGCGCAACGTGGGCCTGTCGTCCGATGCGCCCGGCGCCCACGATGTGGCGGTCCCGCTGGCGGCGGGCGGGACGGTCGAGGGCGTCGAGATGCGGCTTACCGGCAAGGCAGGCACGACTGGTGAGAGCGGAACGTCCCGCACGATCCACGCGCGGCTCGTCGCGAAGGGCGCGCATGTATACGAGGTCGCCATCGTGGGCCGCGCACTGCCGCCCGTCGAGCAGATCGACCAGTTCTTCGGCTCGTTCAAGCTCTCCTGAGGGCGAGCGATCGCCGATTCGAATGAAAGTTCCTTCGTAGCTTGTGGCGCTAATACCCGGATTTGATTGGAAGTTTACGGGTTACCCACAGGTCCTGTGGGTAACTTTGTGGAAAACAGCGGATAGCGGGCTGCAAAGGTCCGTCCTGTGGGCTTTTCGTTAGTTTGCCCGGGTAATCGGCAATTCAATAAACTAAATAAAATCAATGGTTTGAAAAAATACCGCCAGATGGATGTGCTTTTCTCACAAATTGCTTGCTAATGCAGCGCTGTGTGCATAAGTCAAGTCTTTGGGGCATTTTCTTGCAGCGGTGATGACGTTTGCCGGGTAAGCGGCGCTCGATGTGGGCTCTAATGGTCTGCAAGGGCGCGACGGTACTGGATGGCTTCTGCGATATGGGCCGAGGCGGGCACCGACGCGCCCGCGAGATCGGCGATCGTGCGCGCGACCTTCAGAACCCGGTAGTACGCGCGCGCCGACCAGCCAAACCGTTCGCCCGCTTCGCGCAGCAGCGCTTCGCCAGCGGCGTCCGGGCGGCAGACTTCATCGGTGTCGCGGCCGCTCAATTCCCGGTTGATCTTGCCCTGTCGCTGCCACTGACGCGCGCGTGCCGCTGCCACGCGTACGGCAATGGCGGCACTCGGTTCGCCGGGCGTGTTCGCACGGGCCGCGAGTTCGGCGGGCGGCAGCGCGGGAATGTCGATCTGGATGTCGATGCGGTCGAGCAGCGGCCCCGACAGCTTGCGCAAATAGCGTACGGCGCCTTCGGGCGTGCAGCGGCAACGCCCGGATGGATCGCCGCGCCAGCCGCACGGGCATGGATTCATCGCCGCGACGAGCTGGCAGGCGGCGGGGAAGTCGGTTTGCCACGCGGCGCGCGAGATCGTGATCGAACCCGCTTCGAGCGGCTCGCGCAGCGTTTCCAGTACGTGACGGTCGAATTCCGGGAGTTCGTCGAGAAACAGCACGCCCAGATGGGCGAGCGTGATCTCGCCGGGCTGCGGCGGATTGCGCCTGTAAGATATTTAAATAGCTGCGACACGGGACCCCTGAAACCTATGTTTCGTCGTGGCTTATGGTGGAATTTATTGCGATGAAATTGCTGTATTAACTGCGACTGAAAGCACGATGAGTGACAATAGGTGCGATCCGGTATCCCCCCATCAGACTCGCCGCATCGGCCCGACGCGGCGCAGCGTATCTGGCGTCTACATGTTCCGGCGGGAGACGCCAATTCCCTTCGAATCGACGCTGGAAAGGGATTTCTTGATCCGGGCCGAATTCATGTTGGATATTCTCGACGTCACGCCTCAGCCGGTGCGTATTCCGTTTACCGATGCACAGGGACGTCCCAATATCTACACGCCCGACTATTTAGTTCATTATCGACTCGGCGATCGATCCTACGACGACTACCCGCGCCCCTTACTCGTCGAGGTTAAACCTGCAGAGGCATGGCAGACCAATTGGCGTATTTGGGCAAGTAAGTGGAAGATTGCGCGCCAGTTTGCGCGCGCGCAGGGCTGGCAGTTCCAGATTCAGGATGAGTCTCGCATTCGAGATCAAACCTTTCAGAACATTCGGTTTCTGGAACGATTTCAGCGAATGCATTTCGCATCTGAAGAGTCGCAGTGGATCGTCGGCAACCTTCGGCAGATGGGCTCCACGACTTTTCATTACCTGCTAGCTCGTCACTTCATGGGCGCCTATCGCGCAAATGGCGTAGCGCACATCTGGCATCTTTTGGCGAACCGGCGGATCGACTGTGACATGAGTCGCCCTCTCTGTGACCAGACCGAACTGTGGGTGTCAGATCATGCACGATGATATTAATCATATCAATCCAGAATTCGAGCCGCGCCGACAACGCGTAAATTTGGAGATCGGGGCGTTCGTACAACATGACCACGCTATCTACAAGATTGCACAGACTCTCGATTTCGAAACTGCAATTGGCATTAACGTGGAAACGGGGCGCAGTACGACACTTCGGCTGGGTGAACTGCGGCCGGTCCAGGCCGCGTTGCAGTCGACGACGCACAATGTCGACCTGACGGAGATCGCGGACAAAGACTGGCAGATTGCGGAGCAGCGATTTACCGCGATCAAACCTTTGCTGGGCGAATTTGCGGGGGGGCGAGAAGCGGTTGAGCGGCGCGCAAAAGAGGTCGGCGTTGACACCGGGACGCTATATCGATGGCTCCAGCGCTACCGGGCCTACGAAGTTGTTTCGGCGCTTATTCCCCGGAAGCGAGGGTGGAAACAGGGTAAGGGGCGCATCTCGGCACAAGCCGAGGAGGTCGTGAGCCAGGCTTTGTCGGATTTCTACCTGACCAGCCAGCGTCCCAGCGCACAGAAGACAATCGTGGAGATCCAGAGGCGTTGCTTGGAGAGAGGGATCAATGCCCCAGGGGAATCGGCTATTCGATCTCGAATCGGAAGTCTAAGCGAGCGGGAGCGACTGCGTAGTCGGGGGTACAAGGAGAAGGCAAAGAACCGATTTTTGCCGGCGGCCGGCAAGTTTCCCAACGCGGACTATCCGCTGGCCGTCGTGCAAATCGACCACACGCCGGCCGATATCATCCTTGTTGATGATACCTACCGTAAGCCCATCGGTCGCCCATGGATCACGCTGGCCATGGACGTGCACAGCCGTATGGTCACCGGCTACTACCTTTCCTTCGATCCGCCGTCGGAGACATCTGTGGCCATGTGTGTTGCACATTCGGTCCTACCCAAAGAAGACTGGCTAACGCTTCATCGGGTCGATGCTCAATGGCCGGTGTGGGGCGTGCCTAAGACCATTCACGTCGACAACGGGGCGGATTTTCGATCAAACAATTTCCAGCAGTCGTGCTTGATGTACGGCATCAATCTAGAGTTTCGCCCTGTAAAGCAACCACGGTACGGGGGGCATATCGAGCGAATGCTGGGCACACTATTACGCGAAATCCACGCTCTTCCAGGCACTACTTTCTCGTCGGTCAAGGAGCGCGATGGCTACGACGCCGAGAAGCATGCTGCTCTGACCAAATCCGAGTTTGAAGAATGGCTCGTGACCTTAATCTGCAAGGTGTACCACCGGCGCCTGCACTCGGCTCTGATGATGTCGCCCTCCAGAAAATGGGAGATTGGAGTTTTTGGTAATGCTGAGATACCAGGCGTAGGCATCCCTCCTCGCCCGGTGGACGGGCACAGCATCCTGCTGGATTTTCTGCCGTCATTTAAGCGAACTGTGCAGACGTTCGGTGTGACCATTGATGGAATGAGCTATTACGCCGAAGCACTGCGGCCGTGGATCAACGCGGTCGACAAGGAGACAGGCGTGAAACGCGAGTTCACGTTTCGACGTGATCCACGCGACATCAGCTCCTTGTGGTTCTTCGACGCCGAAATTAGGCAGTATTTCAAGATACCGTTCGCTGACCAGGCGTTGCCAGCTATGAGCGTGTGGGAGTACCGTGAAGTCAGAGAAAAACTCAAGCAGGAAGGGCGGGCTGGCATTAATCACCACCAGATTCTGCGCGCTGTTACGGAGCTACGAGCGAAGGTCGATGAGGCTCAGGAAAAGACGAAGCGTGCACGCAAGCAGGCACAGCGCCGCAAGGATCACGCGAATAGAGTGTCACCGGGTTCCCCTTTGGCCGGCGTAGCGCCACGGCGGCCGACAGCGGCTGCGCCGACGCTGGTCAATGCTGCCATTGCCGACTTGTTGGATGACGTCGATCCGTACGGAGATATTGCATGAGCAATTATGCGCACATTCATCCAGAGTTTCAGCACGTAATGGCTTTGTCCGACAAGGAGCGCACGGCTTTTCTAGACCTACCACGCTGGATCGGCTATGCCCAGGCACAGCAGATCTTGGAGACGTTGCAGGGTCTTCTGCACAAGCCGCAACGGCCACGCATGCCCAATCTTTTGATCGTGGGGGAGTCGAATAATGGCAAGACCACGATCGTGCGCCGCTTCGCCGAGCTTTGTGGCAAAGGATACGTGAACGAAGAATCAGAACCAGTCAAACCAGTCATTCTTGCTGAAGCCCCACCGAGTGCCGATGAAAAGGGGCTGTACATATCCATACTGGAGCAGTTTTTCACACCGTATCGTGCAACGGATCCATGCGCCAAGTTGCGCTACCAAGTAATTCACCTGTTCCGTGCCTGCCATGTGCGCATGCTGGTGATCGATGAGTTCCACTCACTTCTAACCGGCTCCCCGATCAAACAGCGCGAAGTCATGAACGCAATCAAGCTGTTATGCAATGAACTCGCCATTCCGATAGTCGGCGTTGGCACTCGAGAAGCGGTGCGGGTGCTGCATACTGACCCGCAGCATGCAAGCCGGTTTGATGTATTTAGCCTGCCAAAGTGGGTGTTGGACAAGGAGTTCCAAGCACTGTTAGCGAGCTTCGAGCGCGTCCTGCCGCTACGGAAACCGTCGCGTCTGCATCAACCTGAACTAGCGCTGAGCTTGCATTCCATCTGCGATGGCAATCTCGGCAATCTGCACCGTCTGCTTATCGCGTGTGCCAATGATGCAATCCAGAACGGTACGGAGTGCATCGACAGGACAACAGTTGAGGCTAAAGCTTGGATGCGTCCCACTAGTGGCATCCGGGAATTTGCTGCGTGATTTCCGGCATGGCCGTCCGTGTGATGCGCCAGCCGGACGAGCTGCTGTCGTCCTGGTTGGTGCGTCTGGCCTTGGCCCAAGGTTGTGATCCGCTTGTGCTGACGTCATGCCTATGGCCGCATCGGCGTGTCTGGATGACCGATCTCGATCGCGGAATGGTCGGGGAGACGGATGCTAGGGGTGGCTTGTCAGGTAGCGAATATGGTGACCTGACACTGCGTGGCGCCGCATCTAAAGTTGCGGGTGCGAAAGGCTTGAATACTGCAATCTGGCCGTGGATTCTAGCCGTTGGTTGCCGAAATCGATTGCGCCACGGAGGATTGCAGTTCTGCCCTGCATGTCTCGCTATGGATCGCACACCGTACTATCGGCGATCCTGGCGATTTGCGTGGCACACGGGCTGTTTTGAGCACGATTGCGCGCTGCTGGATCACTGCGGCTCGTGTGGGGCAGTGCTTGAACCGCACCGACTGACTCAGTCGGACTCTCACATTGCACTGTGCGCTAGCTGCAAGGCCGACCTTCGCGGCCAGTCGCTACCTGCATGGAGTCCGCTGGCGGCGAACTTCCAGCAGTTTGCCGATGAGGTACTGCAGCGCGGGATGGGGTGTTATGGCAATGAGCTCATCGAGACTACGGAATGGTTCCGGCTTACTCGCGTCATTATCGCGTTGCTTCGCGCAGCAGGGCGTAGCGGACATCAGTGCCTTGTTCGGGTGTTCGTTCGCGTGGGGCTAGACCAGAGACTTATGCAATCGCCGGCAACAGGGCTTCCACTGGAGCTGTTGCCGGTTGAAGAGCGGGTGGCACTATTGGCGCTTGCATGCCAGATTCTCGATGCGGGACCGGATGTGTTAGCAGATGCTATGGATTCCGAAGGCCTTACGCGTTGCGCATTGCTATTCGGCGGAGGCAATGCCCCGGCGTGTCTCGATTCACTGCTGTCTCGGCTTCCGGCGCGAGCGACGCCGCACCACACGAAGCGGTCAACAACATATCGTCGCCTGCATCCCAGAATTGCGGTACAGCGGATGGTGGCTCGGCTTAGGCGACGGGTACGGCCGTGATAGATGGCACTGGCGTGGGAAATATGCGGCATTGTGACGCCTGCGGTCACGTAATGGACAAGGCGCATCGTCGGTATAAGGGAAAGCGCTATTGTGCTACCTGTTACGCACGTACGTTCAAGCGCCGCGTTTGCCCGTCCTGCGGGAGTTTTGCCAGATTGCCCCCGGGTGAGGATTCCATGTGCCGCAAATGCGAAAGTGCACGGCAATGCGTTCGCTGCGGTGAGCACGGGCGCAACATCGGCGTAGTGACGGAATATGGGCCTGTATGCAACGCGTGCCGGCCACATTTCGTCTTGCCAAAGCCGTGCGGAGAATGTGGGAGACCGTCGAACCGCCTTTCCGGCGTTTCGCGGCTTGGCTTACAGGTGCAGGTATGCCCTGCATGCGCGCGATGTGATTTCGCCACGTGTCAGGCGTGTCGCCGACACCGGTTGCTCGCGAAATCAGACGACGGACGCATGCTGTGCAAGGCGTGCCTGACTATAGGGACCATCAGTTGTCCCGCTTGTGGCGATCAGATGCCAGCCGGCCGTAAGAATGTCTGCGAAGCCTGTTACTGGCGCGGGCTACACAAAAAACGCGTGAAATTGGATCAGGCGGTGTTCGAGTCGCCGCGATTTGCCACGTTGTTTGCCGACTTCGGCGCGTGGCTGCAGTGTCATGTCGGCGAGCATCGTGCGGCATTAACTGTCCATCGTTATGTGCCATTCTTTGCTGAGATTGAGAAGCACTGGGGGACAATTCCCGCCTATCCGGATCTGCTGAAATCCTTTGGTGCGGAAGGACTCCGACGCGTGCGATTACCGATGAAATGGCTTGCCGAGAGCAAGCAGACGACCGTCGACGCCGTAGCACGTGAGGCAGATTCTGAAATCAGACGAGTCGGCGCGATCATCGCTACTGTGCCCGCCGCTACAGTTGGGGCTATCGTATTGTCTGTCTACAGCAACAAGCTTCGGACAAAGATTGCTGCGGGAAAGTTAACAACACGCTCTATGCGCTTGGCATTACGCCCCGCAGCGAGTTTGCTTCTTTCTGCAGATGCATCTGGACGTTCATTGCCGGACCAAACTGCCGTAGACGGCCTTCTGTGCAAAGCGCCGGGGCAACTTGCAGCGTTGAGCGGCTTCATCCGGTTCCTTAACGAACGGTACACGCTGGGGCTCACTGCCGCCGTCGATGAGAAGTTTGTCGCGGCGAGACGCCGCAAGAGCCTGGAGAGGACTCTGCTGACTTTGGCGCGCAGCGGAGACGGTAAGGAATCGTTTCTGAGGGAATGGGTTTGCATTTGTCTCGAATATTTTCATGGTCTGCCACTGAGGCTCAGCAGGCAGATCTCGGATTATTCGATCGCAATTGATGCCGATGGTTGCCGTGTCTCAATTGCAGGTCGGGAATACTGGATACCTACGCGCCAATCCGTTGCTGGGTGAATAATTGCGAATCCACTATCTATCCGCACGGCAACCCATCAGGCACGTCGAAGCCATATATCCCGTGTTCGAAATTATTTATAAAGCATACCCCGATTTTTTTGCTGGCGTGAAAAGTACAGGATGATTCTCTAGAATTCAGAGTCGATCCGTCAAACAATACGCAAGGCCACCCAGAACTGGTGATCCTTACCGTTGGATGGCTGTCACAATCGAGCAGTGTACAATTCGGCACTACGACATCATTCTCTAACGTGAAACTGATGCCGTCTCCAACTAACCATTAAATACTTTTAAGAGCAGAGCATGCCGATCCACAATTCATCTGCGCGGCTAACCGACGATCAAGAGAAAATATTTAGAACGCAAATTTGGTCGTATTTTGCTCTTCACGCGGCGCAACGCATGCAGAGTTTTCAATTCTATATAACGTTGGAGACTGCTCTGGTAGGTGGCGCAATTTTGCTCGCCAAGTCAGACGGATCACACCAATGCTGGATAGCGGTAATCGGCGCTGTGGTATCGCTTCTGAGCTTCGTCTTCTGGAAGCTCGACGGTCGGACACGTTTGCTTATTAAAAATGCGGAACTCGCATTGAACTATCTCGACGACCAACACAATCTCCCGAATGTAAATTCTCGGCCTCACCCTCTTCGTTTATTCAAAAATGATGAGGTGGCCAACTCTCCGACCTCTCATATTTGGAATATTCGGCTTAGTTACTCGAATTGCTTTAACATTGTGTTCGCGATTTTTGGAATCGGTGGGGCTGGATTTGCACTGACGTTAGCGCTGCTGGTTTGAGTAACCGATGTCCTCAGAATGGCACTCGTCGATGAGTCACCACACAATTTGAGTAGCCTACGACTACGAACGGGGGCGTCGGGGCGCATCACTGGCGCCACCTTTTCAGTTGACGATATAACTTCACACTCACGCGAAATCAATGCCGAGGCTCTTCGGCAAGGTGCGCACGCATCGGCAGGTGCCTACTAATTTTCGACCACCACGCACAACGCGCACTGAGCGACTTGCGGCCAACGGCAAGTTCTTCAATAATTGCCTTGCAATGCCACCATCGTACGAACCATCGATTTACTGCTCCTACATGGTGCTGTCTGGCCGCATCTTAGAGATGAAATGTTGAGCTTACGGTCGGTTGCGACGCATACTATGGCTCCTGCTGGCGCCGCAGACGTTTGCTGTCGTTACGTCAAAATTTAACCAAAACAGCTGCGTACCTATGGCTTTTAACGGAAAGATCGCTGCCCTCACGAGGAAACTTCGAACGTCGAAGGTTCCCCATTACGATGTCTTCTATTATTTGCGGGGCGTCCCGAGTGCCGAACTCAAGCGAACGCTACGTGATCTCCGCGCGGCATTGCAAGACGAATCCATCATATTCGGCGTTCCATTCCCAAAAGAGTTTGGGGAGTTAATCGACTGGACCCACCTATTCAAGGCCGAGCCGGCACGTGACCTCATCGTAGCGGCGGCGGAGCTTTCGCTATTCGCAAATGAGATCAATCAATTCGTTTCGATGCAGCGCGAATTCGAACGCAGTGTGTTAGGTAAAAATTATCAAAAAGCAGAAACCATTCTGGCGAATATAGAGCGTCGCTTCGGTGTTTCGCTTTGGCTTCTGGAATCGAGAATAGCTACTCTGGAATTATATCGCGGCGTCGAGGAGCAAAAGCGGTATATGAATTTACTTCTCGATGACCCCACGATAAATCCTGCCTGCAAGACGCTTATATATATGCTCAGCGTTAAGGCTGAGCGCAACGTTACCGGTGAACGCTATATGGCGACGCTGGGTGGAAAAGTAAAATTTCAGTCGACGCGTTACATCCCGGCTCATTATTTCTACTTCCATCTAAGTTTCTACTCACTAAATCAGCCTGACGTGGATTTGCATACCGTTCTTTTGTTTGAACGGGGTTCTTCGATTGTGGATCGTTATCTGACATTCGTCAGAATTTGCCAGCTCGTGGTCACAGGTTATTCATCCGATGTTTCCGCCGGCTTGACCGCGGCTCTTGGTTTTCTTGAAAATTTCAATGACTATCAATTAGTTAACATCCGTCTCGCGGCGCGTCGTCGCTGCGATAAAAATTATTTACCTGATGAGCGAAGAGAGCGTTCCGCACAACAATTTTTAAATATCCTAGATCTATACACATCAGGACACTACGATGAGCTGCTAAATCATCAGATCGATGACGTTGGCGACTCTGAGCTTGCCAGCCTATTTGACGTTGCTGTTCGCGCTTACGTTCGTTCGTCGCCTCCGGCGACAGGGGATTTTCTAAACGCTTTTCAGTTGTTGGTGGAGCCTTATTCCGTAGTTCTTGAAAAATCGACTTCCGACGCTACGCCGTACGAGCAAATGTTGAAGATAGCGCAGATGTTTTCCAAGAGCGGATTCTCTGCGGGAGTCTATAGCAAGCTATTGGTTGAACTAAGCGATGCCGGAAAGAGGCGCGAATGGGATATACAAGCGTTTGCCGAACTGAACGGGTCTCCATTTAGTCCCAAACTGCTAAACACTTACCTCGACGGCACGAAGACGTCACAACGCTCGACCGTTTCTCCTCTCATCGCGAAGTCGCTGACCTATCAATTCTTGCGGTCTGTTGACTTTGGGGAGGACGATTCTAGCTTTGATGAGGCAAGGATTCCTCCTGCCCGCTTGCTTCGCTATAGAGCGCTCCAAGCAATTTCCAAAGGCAACATTTCTGAAGCCGAGATTGGTCTTCGACAGGTTCTCTCGATCGGTGACCTGCTCGATAAACAGGATGCAGCTGTACTTATTATTACGGCGCTACTTAACGCCGACCGCATTGGTGACGCGACGAAAGAAACCGCTTCAATCCTAACTGACCATACAAATTGGTACCCACGAATCCCACTGATCGGCGTGTTAGAGCGCATCGAGTCTGCTCCGCGGGATCAGCGGCGACAATTACGGCAGAATCTCTCCGTTTCAGTGTGCTACGGTTTGTATAGCATGTTCTACGGTGCGGAAAAGGATGATATTAAGACGATTTCTGTCGAGGAGTTTTTGGTTGAAACAAAAACCTATCGCCCTAGTAATATAAAGAATATCGATTTAAAAATTCCAGTTCGCATTCTGATATTTTTTCTTTATCACGTGTGTAAAATCGACACCCTGGATTCTCACATCGAGTATTCGAGTACTCTTGAGGTCGAGAACGAGAGAATTCGAATTTTACTATGGCTGATAGAGATAGACGAGCGGCAAAAATCGCAATATACCGACGAGATCGCGGCGATAGCGCAAAAGCAATTGCTGCGGAAAGGTGTCGAGACAATCGACAAGAGCAAGATATATGTCGATGTTGAGGGTGTAAAAGCGACTATCTCTAAGGACTTGTCTGATCTCTACCTGCGCTTTCAAAGTCTTCCCGATCACGGTGGCAGTAACGTCAGTGATATCGTTCTTCAACTGGCAGACACGCTCTCGTCCGCAGGTGGCGGCCTCGTGAAGTTTCGCGTGCCGCGAAACGAGCGCCTCGCCGCATTGCGCGATCTGTATATCGCGGTGCGGGATAGGTTCGTCTCCAGTAACGAATATGGGTTGGACGTTTACCTGAGTGTCGGGATCCGCCATGGAACACTGTCGGGCCAGCTAAGAAGCGTCTTTGAGGCTGAGCATTTAGTCACGCAAAAAGATGACAAAGGCAATTACGTACTAAACGAATACTGGCTACAAGAGCTTAGTCTTGATGAAACATCTCGGCCGCGGGAATATGCCACCATACGCGATCTGCTTTGTGAATTTTCGGCTTTCGCTGACTCACACATCGGAATTCTTCGGAATTCGTGGATTCAGATTCGAACGGAGGACCGAAATCCCACTGGCCTTTTCGACTTTAGAATCAGCAACGATGAGATTGTTGAGCTGAACAAAAGGATCGAGTCTGACATGGACGTCAACGAAGCTACTGACTTGATGATCCAAGAGTTATGGCGTAAGACCGATCAAAGCCTTACTAGAATTCGTACGTTGCTTACAAGCAATTTCAAGTCAACTTTCACGCAGGAAATTGACGCGCGCCTCGCTAGCCTCTCCGAGGTGCAAAAGGATGCTGACGTCCAACGCCTGAGAAATGCGTTCATTACCGCAAGGACCACATTCCAAAACGAAGCTGATGATATTGCCGCCTGGTTCACACGTGGATCCAAGCTATCGACTACGCCGTATGCACTGAGCTACGCGATGGATGTCGCGCTGGAGATGGTTAAGCGTTGCTATCCACAGCGTACTCTTCTATTAGAGCAGAAACTTCGCGTAGATCCACAGCTGAGTGGTGAGACTCTCACAGGCATGGTCAATGTGCTCTTTTTTGCTTTCGATAATATTATGGAGCACTGCGGCAGTGCTGCTAATCCTGAGGCTTCGTTGATGTGCTCGGTATCGGCGCATTCATTGCTGCTCGTCATTGACAGCAATATTTATCGAGATGTGAACCTTAACGAAGAGAATCAAAGACTGAGCGATTTGCGCTCGGTGATTGAAAAGGCGACGACATCAGATCGTGTTCGCAGGGAAGGAGGGACTGGGCTTCTGAAGATCGCGAAGACTATTCGGACCGACTTTCATAGCGAACTGGGTATTGAATTTGGGTACCAGTCAGAAGGAGTTTTCCGACTGTCGTTGAACATTACCGGTGGAAAGGTTTTCCATGAACATTCTGGTGATTGAAGACGATCACAACAAGCGCCAGCAACTCGTAGACTTTATCTGCGAAACGAGGCGAGATGCCCACGTCGAGCAAACGAAATCGTACCAAAGCGGTCTTCGATCTCTAGTTGAGTCGCGATACGATTTGGTGTTCCTTGATATGACTATGCCAACATTCGATCGCAGCCCCACAGAGAGCGGCGGTCGAGTGCGGCCTTTCGCGGGCAGAGACATTCTTGTTCAGTTGGACAGAAGAGAGGTCATTTCTTATGTAATCGTTTTCACCCAATTTAGCGTATTGGGTGACGGGGATGAGCAGGTCAGCGTCGAGGATTTGGACATAAAGTTAAGGAGCGAATTCCCGATGACCTATCGCGGCTACGTTCATTACGATACCGCGAGGAATGATTGGAAGGCTAAAGTTGAAGCGATTCTCTCGGAGTGCACGAAAGAGGATCGTCGATGAAGCTCAGAATTTTGCTTGTGGACGACAATGCAGAAAAAATTGGGCTTATCGAAAACAGCATTTCTCTGATATCTAGGGATCTCGCGGTTCAGTGTGTGATTGACACCGTTCAAGATATTGTTTCTGCAAAGAGACGTCTTCATGATTGCGATTACGATATCGCGATTATTGATATTCAAGTCCCAAGAAGAGTTGGGCAGGTGCCTGACAAGACCGGTGGGCTCGTTCTCTTGCAGGAGCTTGAAGAAAGCGATTTGTTGCGTAAGCCGGCGTACATTCTAGGAATCACTGCATACATAAATGAGATCCCGGAGAGCCACGCCGGACTACTTGATCGCTATTTTTCATTGGTCTCATTTTCACGAGAATCGACCTCGTGGAGCCAGCAGCTCCACAAAGCATTTGGCGATATCGTTAAGTCATTGACGCAGCAAAGACGCGGTGAAAATTCGCAATCCACCGAGGCCGCGCTCGCTATTGTGTGCGCACTCGGAAGCCCCGAATTGCGCTCTGTTCTCGATTTACCCATCGATTGGTCGATTTTAGATGAGCGTGCGGACTGCATAGATGTCCATGAAGGCGCGATTGAATCGCCAAGTGGGCGCCACCGGGTAGTTGCGGCGGCGGCGCTGGAACCGGGTATGGCTGCAAGCGCTGCCCTGTGTGCTCGGGTGATAGCCGAATTTCGTCCACGGTATCTCGCGATGACGGGAATTGCAGGGGGGATGAAAGCCGCCACGAAGCTCGGGGATGTGATTGCGGCGGACGTTGTTTGGGACTACACCAGTGGGAAAATTGTTCAAAAGCGACGACGTCAAGAGTTCTTGCCTGAGCCACGTACTATTGACTTAGATGCAACGGTAAAGGGACAACTTCGACGTCTTGCGGAGACACCCGGTGTCCTCGCTCGGATTCGCGAAGAGTTCAAGGGCCCTAAGCCAGATCACGATCTCGAACTAATATTCGGCCCCATGTTCACGGGGAGTGCCGTTATCGCGAATAGTAAGTTTGCTGCAACATTGGGAGATATGCATCGAAAGATCAAAGGGGTGGACATGGAGGCTTATTCAGTTGCGTGCGCTACGAAATATTGTGCACGGTCAGCGTCCGCCCCGATACCAATAATCCTAAAGTCAGTTTCCGACTTCGCTGATGCTGATAAGAATGACGATTTCCAGTCGTACGCATCCTACACGTCCGCAACGGTGCTTTATGAGTGGGCAAAGCGTTTCTTATAGCGAAACTCTCTGGACAAAGTAACTGAGTGCTCAGCGCCGTCTGCTCATCAGGGGATGAGAACGGCAGCCTGATTTCCATAGGAGCCTTTGAACTAAACTTCGAAAGCCGGACTCCAACCGGTATCGTTGTAGCGCGGTGCAACGATGTTTCTTGGGACTCGGTTTCTCTGCTATAAGCGAATATTCACCTTTTCGAGTGCATTGAGCACAGCAGCCTCGCCGGCGATCTGCTCGGTTTTGGACTGCGAATGGGAGAACGCTCTACAATTCTCGATGTGCCTACCCTCAAGGGATTGCACAATGCCTCTCACATACCGAATTGATGAGAGAGTGCTGGTGAGCCATTTTTTGAACTCATCGAAGCTCGGGGGGATGCAAACTAGCCCTTTGAAGGACTCTTCGGACGGTTTACGCTCGCCCTCTTTGTCTTTCTTCATTCTCGGGCGTCGCTCAATTTCTACAATACACACCCACTTGTCCTGAAAGACCAATCGGGCAACTAGGATGCCGCGGACGCGTTTGGCGGCGACATCGGCGTACAGCCAATGTCGCAGTTGTGTATCAATTTCTTCTGCGTTTTCGTCGAATTCAGTTAGGCCAATGAGCTCAGGCCTAGGGTCAGTTTTAAATCCGCTCTCCCAAGTAAACCATTGGGCCGCCTCAATTTTCTCTGGATATTTTTTTTGGAGGAACACCATGGCGTCCCAAACATCGCGCAAGGTTCCGTGCGATTCGAGCACTGGTCGTGCGTGAATCGAGGCGTATCCGACACCTTTCCCATCTCCGAGCGGTTCGCCGCTTGAATATTGATCAGCGCCAGTTCCCGAGCTCTTCGGCCCCGCCACGCTCTTCGCTTTTTCGTTCCGCACATCGAAGATCACACGCGGGTCGCCAAGGATTTCGAAGTCGGGGTCGTGAATTTCGATAGCACCCGCAGCGTGGTCTGGTTCGCCGTCCCCAGTCAGATCGACTATCTCCGGCGGCTTTACGAGTTGTCGTTCCGGGGTTCCCGCCCATGCATCCCGCCCGACGCTAGGATCGGCTCTCTCATTCACGAGATTGGAATTCTCGCGGTGCCGAACCAGTGGCACGCCTTGCGGGTCCGAGCATCCAAGTATATTGAGAGCAAGGAACGACCTGCCATTGTCGAAGCTGATGCCGGAAACCTTTAGCTGTGCAGGCCCTTGGAACCATGGTGCTATCTTAATAAAGCCGGGGGTCTTTCCTTTCGGATCGTGCATTGACTCAATTTGTGCATAGACCTTTTTTGCGGCTGTCTCTGTGTAGCGGTCGTATTTCGCGTGTGCAAGGAAGACGATGTCGCCGTTGACCATCCTGCGCCGCAGCTTTACCTTCCAGCGGCCAGGCTCCTCGGCCTCGTCAAGTGGGGCATATAGTCTGCTCTTCTGGACCTCGTCCGGCCCACACCAAGCATACGTAGCAAGCACGCGCTTGAGTTCATCTGAGCGGCCATAGCATCGGGCAAAAAATTCGAGGCAGGGAACTAGTAGCCGCCCGCCAGACTGAAGATCGAATTCGATCATCCAGTTCTTATCGCGTTCGAACTGTAAGGGGTGGATTTCAAACGGATACGGCGAATTCTTGCCTTGAAGTACCGCGTCGCCAAATGAAACGACTCGCCAAGTGTTTTTGCTAACTACTACGTCAAACTTGCCAACATCGAAGACTGACTCAGACTGGCAGCGCTGATCTTTCCAGATGCTTCCGATGCGCACTTGACCAAGTGTGGTCAGCGGGACGCGGCGAAGGATGAACTCATCTCCCAGTCCAGCCGTCCCAATTTCTCTGAAAGCCACTAAGACATTGGGTTGCGACTCGGCGACCGGGTTCTTATAGATGCCGCAGTACCACCATGCAATCATGCTGGTGTCATTTTTACCTAAGTTGCCTCTGAATCTAATGACCCGCTTAACGCGTCTTATCGGCCTATCGAATTTGTTGGGCATCGTTCCTCGTTTTTAAACAAGAACTTCACGCCGGGCGCGACCGGGTCGTGGTGGCCCCATTATGGATCTTTTTCAGAGGCGTCGCACATTATTGCGTGATGTCGCATTTATTCCGGTAAATGACAGCGCCCGCCGATCAGCGCCGCCGCGCTCGACGTATGATGCGGCGCGCGAAACGGCCGCCGCCGCCAGTGCTGCGGTGAGAAGCCGACCGCGCTTGCCGAGAGCAACGCGGCCGAGGCCAGCGCTTCGGCGTCGGTCATCGGCGGAAGGAGCCCGGGCAAGCGCGCCGCGAGCATCGACTTGCCCGCGCCGGGCGGGCCCACCATCAGCATGTGATGCCCGCCCGCGGCGGCCACTTCGAGTGCGCGCCGTGCGCCGCGCTGACCGATCACGTCCGCCATGTCGGGCGAAGGCGTGCAGTCGGCTGTGTCGGGCGCGCTGGCGCGCGTGGGCGTGAGCCGCGCGTCCTCCGCACCGGCGAGGTGCGCGCAAAGCGCGCGCAGGTCGGTGGCGCCGAACACATCGACGCCGGGCACGAGCGCGGCTTCCGCCGTGTTCTCTGCCGGTAGATAGAGTTGCGGCGGCGCCGGGCTGACCGCGCCGGTTGAACCTGAGGCTGTGGAAGACGCGCGTGCCGTGCCGCACGCCATGGCAAAGGCGCCGCGCATGGGCCGCACGGCACCGGTCAGCGAGAGTTCGCCCGCGAATTCGCGATTGGCGAGTGAAGCGGCGGGAATCTGCCCGCTCGCCGCGAGAATGCCGAGCGCGATTGGCAGATCGAAGCGGCCGGATTCCTTGGGCAAGTCCGCCGGAGCGAGATTGACGGTGATGCGACGCACGGGGAAATCGAAGCCGCAGTTCTGCAATGCGGCGCGCACGCGCTCGCGGCTTTCGCGGACTTCGAGATCGGGCAGGCCGACGATGGAGAACGCCGGTAACCCGTTGGCGAGATGGACTTCGACAGTGACTTCCAGCGCGCGGCCAGCAGCCGGCGCGCGGCTCTTGACCACGGCAAGCGACATCGGAATCCCCGAAAGACTGCGCCGCGCGCGGTGTGCCGCGCGAGCGCTTGACTGGCGAGGCACAGGCCTGCTAACAATCACCGCCGCAAATCACCATCGATCGGCGTGTGACTGGCGTGAGCAGGCTCGGCTGCCTCTTTACGGTTCCATTGCGATTACGCTACGGCTCGCTTGCCGTGAGTGCATCCGCAATCGATCAGGACGACTGGCCAGTGACGGGCGCCTTCTGCTCCAGTTCGGCGACGCGGCGCTCAAGCTCTTCGAGACGCTGGCGCGTACGCACGAGCACCTGCGTTTGCGCGTCGAATTCCTCGCGCGTCACGAGATCAAGCTTCGAAAAACCTTGCGAAAGCATTGCGCGCACATTGCGCTCGACATCGCGCGCGGGCGAGTTCTTCAGCAGGTCGCTCACGCGATTTTGCAGATCATTCAGTACATCGGTTGGTTGTTTCATTCGATTCCCCTTTACTGCACAAAAAATGTGCATGTTTCGTTTCGCCTGTGCCTCGTATGCGGCTTTGACCGATCTTGGTGCGCCCGGATGAGTGCGCCGCCCTGTGCGCATCCACTTCACGCGCGCTGCGGCACGACACGACTTGCGCGTTGCCCCGGCATACATGACGGCCCTGCGCTGCGGCCCGAAGCGGCTCGCAGGGGCCTTTTATGCGGCATTCACGCCAGCGCAGCGTGAGGACACTGTAGCAACGTTCCCCCCGCGATGCCACATCCGGCGCGGCACGCTGGCCGTCCGGCCAGGGGCCGTGCGCCGCGCTTGTGCGCCCCGCGGACCGGCATTGTCCACGCGTTGCGCGATTTGTGCACGCAGGCCGGTCAACGTCCCGGTCATGCGGATGGCCACGGATTGAAACGAATTGGCACGGGTGTTGCTAATACTGCCCCGCGTACCGAATAGCAGTTGGCTCGCGGTGCGTCGGCGAAACGAGACGAAACGAAATGAGGCGAGACGAGATGCGCCCGGCCGACGCCCGTTGCAGAAACGAACAAACGATCAAGCGACCACAGCGAGGACTACATGAAACTCATTACAGCAATCATCAAGCCGTTCAAGCTCGATGAGACGCGGGAGGCGTTGTCGGCCATTGGCGTCTCGGGCATCACCGTAACCGAAGTGAAGGGATTCGGCCGCCAGAAAGGCCATACGGAGCTGTACCGCGGCGCCGAATACGTCGTCGACTTCCTGCCGAAGGTGAAGATCGAGGCCGCCGTCTCGGAGGACATCGTCGAGCAGGCCATCGAGGCGCTCGAACGCGCGGCCCGTACGGGCAAGATCGGCGACGGCAAGATTTTCGTGTCGCCCATCGAGCAAGTGATCCGCATCCGCACCGGCGAGACCGGCGTTGACGCCCTGTGACAGACGAAAGAGACAAGAGGAAACCGAGATGCGCAAACTTTTGATGTCATTGATGATGGCCGGCGCGCTGTTGGCCGGCGGCGTCGGCGCCGCGTTCGCGGACGACGCGTCCGCGGCGGCTGCCGCGTCGGCTCCCGCCGCCACCGCGTCCGCTCCGGACGCTTCCGCCGCAGCCAGCGCCCCGGCCAGCGCCCCGGCTGCCGCGGCCACCGCCAGCGCGCCCGCCGATGCGTCGGCCCCCGCCGCGCCGACCGCGCCGTTCTCGGTCGATTCGTCGAAGATCAACTCCGGCGACACCGCATGGATGCTCACCTCCACCGCGCTCGTCCTGTTCATGACGATCCCCGGCCTCGCGCTCTTCTATGGCGGCATGGTCCGCAAGAAGAACGTGCTCGCGACGCTCATGCAGAGCTTTGCGATCACCTGCGTCGTCACGGTGATCTGGACGGTGATCGGCTACACCCTGGCGTTCACGCCGGGCGGCCCGTTCATCGGCGGCTTCTCGCACACCTTCCTGGCAGGCGTGAACTACATCAAGGGCGACAAGGCGACGACGCTCACCGTGAGCCACCTCGCGCCGACCATCCCCGAGACGGTCTACATCGTCTATCAGATGACGTTCGCGATCATCACGCCCGCGCTCATCACCGGCGCATTTGCCGACCGGATGAAGTTCTCGGCGATGCTCGTGTTCATGTCGATCTGGTCGATCGTCGTCTACGCGCCGATCGCGCACATGGTCTGGGAACCGACCGGCTGGCTCGCATCCGCCGGCATCCTCGACTTCGCGGGCGGCACGGTGGTGCACATCAACGCGGGTGTCGCGGGCCTCGTGTGCTGCCTCGTGCTCGGCAAGCGTGTCGGCTATGGCCGTGAAGCGATGGCGCCGCACAACCTCACGCTCACGCTGATCGGCGCGGCGATGCTCTGGGTCGGCTGGTTCGGCTTCAACGCGGGTTCGGCTGTCGCGGCTGACGGCCGTGCGGGCTTCGCGATGCTTACCACGCAAGTCGCCACCGCCTGCGCCGCGGTCGCCTGGATGTTTGCGGAATGGATCGCCAAGGGCAAGCCGTCGGTGCTCGGCATCGCTTCGGGTGCGGTCGCGGGGCTCGTCGCGGTGACGCCGGCCTCGGGTTTCGTCGGCGTGAGCGGTGCGCTCGCGATCGGCTTCGCGGCGGGCCTGATCTGCTTCTGGTCGGCTACGTGGCTCAAGGGCAAGCTCGGCTATGACGATTCGCTCGACGCGTTCGGCGTGCACGGCGTCGGCGGCATTGTCGGCGCGCTCCTGACCGGCGTGTTCGCGGTCAAGGACATCGGCGGCGCCGACGGCAGCATCGTCCTGCAAGCCAAGGGCGTTCTGACGACGCTGATCTACAGCGGCATCGTGAGCTTCGTTCTTCTGAAGGTCATCGACATGGTGATGGGCCTGCGCGTCACGGAAGAGGAAGAGCGCGAGGGCCTCGACGTGATTCTTCACGGGGAGCGCGTCGAATAACGATCGACGGGGCAGCCGCGGCAGCCGCCGCGTGCGCCCCCTACGGGGTGTGCTGTTCCTGTTCTGTCAGGTAATGCAGCGCAGTGCAGTGCGCAGTACAGCGCAGTGAGTTCGGCCCGCCTTCCATGGCGGGCTTTTTTTCTTTGTTTGCGCACAATAAAGGGGCGTGGCGGGTGCGCCCATTGCGCACGCGGGCTCGTGCGGTCCAGAATGGAATGATGGGCGGGCGCGCTGGTCTGGCGTGCCGATTAACCCTTGGGTGTGTAAGGGGAAGGAAGCCTTGCATCGAGCGGAATCGTCCCCAGATAGACTGCCGGTTTCCCTGCCAACATTGCTTACAAAGTCCGCGAGTACGAGTTTATGGTCCCGCATCTGGTTACGGCGTTGAACGGCCCGCTCCTCGAACTGGAGCAGCGCATCCTCGGCGCGACGCCCGCCATTGAGCGCTGGTTCCGCCTCGAATGGCAGGAGCACACGCCGCCGTTCTACTGCTCGGTGGATTTGCGCAACGCAGGGTTCAAGCTCGCGCCGGTCGACACCAATCTCTTTCCCGGCGCCTTCAACTGCCTGCCGCAGGAAGTGCTGCCGCTCGCCGTGCAAGCCGCGATGGCCGCGGTCGAGAAGATCTGCCCCGACGCCAAGAATCTGCTCATGATTCCCGAGCAGCACACGCGCAACGCGTTCTATCTCGAGAACGTCGCGCGGCTCGCGACGATCATGCGCCAGGCCGGCTTGAACGTGCGCTTCGGCACGCTCGACGAGTCGATCTCCGGGCCGGTGACGATCTCGCTCGCCGACGGCCAGAAAATCGTCGTCGAACCGCTCGAACGCACGGCGCGCCGCGTCGGCCTGAAGAACTTCGACCCGTGCACGATTCTGCTGAATAACGATCTTTCGGCTGGCATTCCGCCGATCCTCGAAAACCTGCACGAGCAATACGTGCTGCCGCCGCTGCATGCGGGCTGGGCCGTGCGGCGCAAGTCCACCCACTTTGCGTGCTACGACGACGTGGCCAAGAAGTTCGCGAAGCTCGTGGGCGTGGACCCGTGGATGATCAACCCGTATTTCGCGCACGTCGAGGGCGTGGACTTCGAGGCGCGCACCGGCGAGGAGGCGCTCGCCACGGCCATCGACTCGGTGCTCAAGAAGATTGCGAAGAAGTATCGCGAGTACGGGATCACCGAGAAGCCTTACGTCGTCATCAAGTCCGATGCGGGCACCGATGGCCGCGGCGTGATGACCGTGCACGATGCGGCCGAAATCGCGGCGCTCACGAAGAACGAACGCGCGCGCATGGCGGCGACCAAGGCCGGGCTCGAAGTGCGCGACGTGATCGTTCAGGAAGGCGTCTACACGTTCGAGCGCATCGGCGACGAAGTGGCCGAGCCGGTCGTCTACATGATCGACCGTTACGTGGTGGGCGGTTTCTATCGCGCGCACGGCAGCCGCGAGCGCGACCAGAACCTGAACGCGCCGGGCATGCACTTCGTGCCGCTCGGCTTCGAGCATACGGCGCTGCCCGATACGCGGGCGAAGCCGGGCGTGGCGCCGCCCAATCGCTTCTATATGTACGGCGTGGTCGCGCGGCTCGGGCTGATCGCGGCGTCGGTCGAACTGGAAAAGACCGATCCCGAAGCGATCCAGGTTTGAGGCCCGCGCGATTGCGCGCCTGTACGACGTTTTTTCCCCGCAGCTTTCCGGACAACGGACAAACTACGCCCGTGACGGGCGCCACAGAGACGTAGAGACGATATGGACATTCTTTTCATCGCCGATCCGCTCGAGCGATTCCGCATCTACAAGGACTCGACCTACGCGATGATGGCCGAGGCCGCGCGGCGCGGCCACACGCTCTACGCCTGCGAGCCGCGGCACCTCGCCTGGGTGAACGGCAAGGTCGAGGCCGATGTGCGGCGCTTCGAGATCGTCGGCGACCATACGGACCTGCATCGCGAGCGCTGGTACGTCGCGCAGAGCGCGTCGCGCGCGCTCACGAGCTTCGACGCGATCCTCATGCGCAAGGATCCGCCGTTCGACATGGAATACGTGACGTCCACGTGGCTGCTCGAAATGGCCGAGCGCGCGGGGGCGAAGATCTTCAACCGTCCGCAGGCGATCCGCGACCATTCGGAAAAGCTCGCCATCGGCGAGTTCGGGCAGTTCGTCGCGCCGACGCTCGTCACGCGAAACGCCGCGCGTCTGCGCGCGTTCCACGAAGCGCACGGCGACGTGATTCTGAAGCCGCTCGACGGCATGGGCGGCATGGGCGTGTTCCGCGTGAAGGCGGACGGCATGAACCTCGGCTCGATCATCGAGATGCTGAGCGAGGACGGCGCACGCAGCGTGATGGCGCAGAAGTTCATTCCCGAGATCAAGGACGGCGACAAGCGCATTTTGCTGATCGGCGGCGAACCCGTGCCGTATGCGCTTGCGCGCATTCCGCAGGGCAACGAGGTGCGCGGCAACCTCGCGGCGGGCGGACTTGGCCGCGCGCAGCCGCTCACCGCGCACGACATGGAGATCGCGAAGACGCTCGGACCGACGCTTGCGGCGCGCGGCCTGCTGCTCGTCGGCCTCGACGCGATCGGCGACTGGCTCACCGAGGTCAACGTGACGAGCCCGACGTGCTTCCGCGAGATCATGGATCAGACGGGTTTCGATGTGGCCGGGATGTTTATCGACGCACTGGAGCGCGCGGCGGCTTGAATCCGGCCGCGTCGGCGGCATCTCTGGCGTGGGCGCGAATAAAACGCGTGCGTGGCGCGGTGCGGAAGTAGTCGGGCAACTGCGCCAGGCTGCCCCGGCGACCGATGCCGCGCGCTGTGTGGCGTGCGCGCCGCGCGAGCAAAACGGTTCGTCTCGCGCGAAAATGTCCCTGCTACAATGCCGCGAGCCCGCGTTCCGGGCCGGCTGCCTGGCGTCGACATGACGCTGCCGGCATGGCCGCGCGGCGCGTGTTCCGACCCTGTGGGCCCACGGCTGGCCACAGGTTCGGCGCTGCCGGAAGCGATCGATGGGATCGAAGTGATCGAAGCGATCGGCCAGGGCGACAACCGAAGCCGTTTTTTGCAGTCAGGCTGACATGGCAGGGATTCTGATCATTGCGCACGCACCGCTCGCCACTGCGCTACGCGAGTGCATCGCTCACATCTATGGCGGTTGTCCCGCGCGCATCGGCGCGCTCGACGTGTCGCCGGACAGCGACCCGGTCGAGGTCGTTGCGCAGGCCAACGCGGAAATCGAGCGCCTGCGCGAAGACAACGGCGCGCTCGTGCTCACCGACATGTTTGGCGCGACGCCCTCGAACATCGCCGCGCGGCTCGCGTCGGTGCCTCAGGTGAGGGTGCTCGCGGGCGTGAATCTGCCGATGCTCGTGCGCGCTGTCTGCTACCGCGCGACGCCGCTCGACACGCTGGTGGAAAAGGCGCTCGCCGGGGCGAGCAAGGGTGTCCAGGCGATTACGCCGGCCATGCCGCCGCCCGCGGACCTCTCCTGCATTCCGGCGCAGGGCGCGTCGACGCCGTGCGCCGAGGCTGGCGCAACGCTTGCCGGCGCCAAGATGAAGCCAGCCGACGCGTGAGCGCCGCGCCCACGCCCACGCCCGAAAACGCGAAGCCTGGAACCCGCGAACCGAACAAGCCTCAAATCCCCATACTGCGCCCGGATTGAACCCTATGCTGCAACAAGAAACGACCATCGTGAACAAACTCGGCCTGCACGCGCGCGCGTCGGCGAAGCTGACCCAGCTGGCAGGCAACTATCAGTCCGAGGTCTGGATGAGCCGCAATGGCCGCCGGATCAACGCGAAGAGCATCATGGGCGTGATGATGCTGGCGGCGGGCATCGGCAGCACCGTCCTGATCGAAACCGAAGGCCCCGACGAAGCCGACGCCATGGGCGCGCTGCTCAAGCTCATCGCCGACAAATTCGGCGAAGGCCAGTGACCTCTACCGGCTGTCGCTGAATGGCTCGACGCCGCGGCTTGTCCGCGGCGTTTTTGTTTGGTGCGGGCCTGCGCGGATTTGCGCGGGTTTGCGAGACCGGATCGGCGGTGGCGCGTCGTCGTGTCCCGGTAAACGATAGGTCACGAGACGGCACGACGAACGCGCAGAATTTATAATTCGATTCGGGGTCTGAGAGGTCTGCATTGCAGCGGTTTGCCGCGGCATCACAAAACCAGAGGAGGTGCGCGTGCCGTTCACGTTGCATGGAATTCCCGTATCACGCGGTATCGCCATCGGGCGAGCGTATCTGATCGCCCCGGCCGCACTCGACGTCAACCACTATCTGATCGACCCCGAGCAAATCGAAGCCGAGATCGAGCGCTTTCGCGCCGGCATCGCTGTGGTCGAGCAGGAGCTCGACGCGCTGCGCGCCGATCTCGCCGTCGATGCACCGTCCGAAATGGGCGCGTTCATCGGCGTTCACCTGATGATCCTGCGCGACGTGATGCTCGTGCAGGAGACCATCGACCTCATCCGCACGCGCCGCTTCAACGTCGAATGGGCGCTCACTGAACAGCTCGATCGCCTCTCGCGCCACTTCGACGATATCGAAGACGAGTACCTGCGCGAGCGCAAGGCCGACATCGAGCAGGTGGTCGAGCGCGTGCTGAAGGCGCTCGTGGGCGCGTCGCCCACGGTGCTGCACGGCGGCTGCAATGAAATGATCGTGGTCGCCCACGACATCGCGCCCGCCGACATGCTCCAGTTCAAGACGCAAAGCTTCCAGGGCTTCGTGACCGACCTCGGCGGCCGCACCTCGCACACGGCGATCGTGGCGCGCAGTCTCGGCATTCCGGCAGCGGTCGGCGTGCAGCAGGCGAGCGTTTTGATCCGCCAGGACGATCTCATCATCGTCGACGGCGACCACGGCATCGTGATCGTCGATCCCGCGCCCATCGTGCTCGAAGAGTACACGTACCGCCAAAGCGAAATGGCGCTCGAGCGGCGCAAGCTGCAGCGCCTCAAGTTCTCGCCGACCCAGACGCTGTGCGGCACGAAGATCGAGCTCTACGCGAACATCGAGCTGCCCGAGGACGCCCAGGCCGCGGTCGATTCGGGCGCGACCGGCGTGGGCCTGTTCCGCACCGAGTTCCTGTTCATGAACCACAAGAACCATCTGCCGGAAGAGGAGGAGCAGTTCCTCGCCTATCGCCGCGCGGTGGAATTGATGAACGGGCTGCCCGTGACGATCCGCACGATCGACGTGGGCGCGGACAAGCCGCTCGAATCGATGAACGCCTCGGACGGCTATGAGACAGCGGTGAACCCGGCGCTCGGCCTGCGCGCGATTCGCTGGAGCCTCTCCGAGCCGCGGATGTTCCTCACGCAGTTGCGCGCGATCCTGCGCGCTTCGGCGTTCGGCAACGTGAAGATCCTGATCCCGATGCTCGCGCACGCGCAGCAGATCGATCAGGCGCTCGGCCTGATCCGCGAAGCGAAGCGCCAGCTCGACGAAGCGGGGCTCGCCTACGATCCGAACATCAAGGTGGGCGCGATGATCGAGATTCCGGCGGCGGCGTTGTCGCTGCCGATGTTCCTGCGCCGTCTCGACTTCCTCTCGATCGGCACGAACGACCTGATCCAGTACACGCTCGCAATCGACCGCGCCGACAACGCCGTCGCCGATCTCTACGATCCGGTCCATCCGGCCGTGCTGCAACTGATCTCGCACACGCTGCGCGAGGCGAAGCGCGCGGGCGTGCCGGTGTCGGTGTGCGGCGAGATGGCGGGCGATCCGGCGTACACGCGCCTGTTGCTCGGCATGGGGCTCACCGAGTTCTCGATGCTGCCGAGCCAGTTGCTCGTCGTGAAGCAGGAAATCTTGCGCTCGCAACTAAAGACCCTGGAAAAACCCGTGGCCGAAGTGCTGGCGGCTTACGAGCCCGAGGAACTGCAGGCGGCGCTCAAGCGTGTCGCCAGTGCGTGAGGATTTTCACGCGTGGCGCGTGCCGCAGACCGGGCAGTCCGGCTGCCGCGCGATGCGCATCGTGTTCCACTCCATGCGCAGCGAATCGAGCATCATGAGCCGGCCGACGAGCGGCGCGCCGATCTGGCCGATCACGCGCAGCGCCTCGGCGGCCTGCATCGCGCCGATGATGCCAACTGTGGGCGCGAACACGCCCATCGTTGCGCACGCCACTTCCTCGAACGGCTGATCCTCGGGGAACACGCACGCATAGCAGGGCGAGGCGGGATCGCGGAAGTCGAAGGTGCTGATCTGGCCGTCGAAGCGCAGCGCCGCGCCCGAGACGAGCGGCACGCCGTGGGCGACGCACGCGCGGTTGATCGCATGGCGCGTCGCGAAGTTGTCGGTGCAATCGAGCACGACCGTCGCGCCGGGCACGTTCGCGTCGAGCCACGCGTCGTCGATGCGCGCCTCGACCGCGTTCACCTTCACCTCCGGATTCAGCCGCGCGATGGCGTGGCGGCCTGACTCCACTTTCGCGCGGCCGACCGAAGCCGTGTCGTGCATGATCTGCCGCTGCAGGTTCGTGAGATCGACTTTGTCGTTGTCGACGAGCGTGATCGTGCCCACGCCCGAGGCCGCGAGATACATTGCCGCGGGCGAGCCGAGTCCGCCCGCGCCGACTACGATTGCGTGCGCGTCGAGAAAGCGCTGCTGCGCCTCGATGCCGATTTCGTCGATGAGGATGTGACGGGAATAGCGGAGGAGTTGATCGTCGTTCATCGCGATGCGCGGGGGGAGTGGGGCTTGGGGCGTCGCGACAGGCCGGGATTGCGTGCTGCGCGCCGCGGATTCGATGTTGTTATTTTAGCCGCGCGCGGGGGTGCCACTTTATTTGCCCCTTTGCGGCCGTGTAGCGGCAAAGGGGCGTGTGCTGCAGGAAACGTTACTTCGGCTGAGGTGCAGAAGCCGGTGTGTCGCGCGGCGCCATGATCAGGGTGGCGGGCTTCACGGCGATCGGCGCCGACGACGACTGCTCGGGCTTCTGCTGCGCGAGGCGGCGCTCCATGAGCGACTTCGACACGACGACCGGCTTGCCCTGCAGCTTGTTCAGGGCCTGCTGGAGCATGAAGTCATCCTGCGTGCCGAACTCGACCGGCTTGCGGTCGCGGTCCTTCTGGCGCTGTTCCGGCGTCTTCTTGTCGTTCTGCTCTTCGAGCTGGCGCAGCATGTCCATGCGCTCCTGCTCGCGCAGGTCCTGCTCCTTCTTCTCGTTCGGATCCTGCGTGTTTGCGAGGTGGTTCGAGTAGTCGACTTCGCGCGTGACGAGTGCGTCGTCTGGATCGCCTTCGGCGTACTGGTCGACCGGATAGTCAGGACGGATGCCCTTGTTCTGGATCGAGCGGCCGCTCGGCGTGTAGTAGTACGCGGTCGTGAGGCGCAGCGCCGTGTCGGCCGTCATCGGGCGAACCGTCTGCACCGAACCCTTGCCGAAAGTCGTCTTGCCGACGATCAGCGCGCGCTTCTGGTCCTGCAGCGCGCCCGCCACGATTTCCGATGCCGACGCCGAATACGCGTTCGTCAGCACGATCATCGGCACGGTCCGGAACTCGGCCGCTTCGTTCTTCAGCGGATCGCCGTCGAACGACGGCAGGCGGTAGTTCTCGTAGGTGTCGCGATAGACCTGCTTGGAGTCCGGAATCTGGCCGTTGGTCGAAACCACGACCGAATCCGGCGGCAGGAACGCGCCCGCGACGCCGACTGCGCTTTGCAGCAGGCCGCCGCCGTTGTTGCGCAGGTCGAGGATGATGCCCTTGAGGTTCGGCTCCTGGCGCGCAATGTCTTGCAGCTTCGCCGCGAGGTCGGGGACCGTGCGCTCCTGGAAGCTCGTGATGCGGATATAGGCGTAGCCGGGCTGCACGATCTTCGACTTCACGCTCTGCACCTTGATGATGGCGCGCGTGACGGTGAGCGGGAAGGTGCGGTCGTCGGTCTTGCGGAAGATCGTGAGCGTGACCTTGGTGCCCGGCTCGCCGCGCATCTGCTTGACGGCCTGGTCGAGCGTCATGCCGCGCACGGGCTTATCGTTGATGCGCGTGATGAGGTCGCCCGGACGGATGCCGGCGCGGAACGCGGGCGTGTCCTCGATCGGCGAAATCACCTTGATGAGGCCGTCTTCCGATGAAATCTCGATGCCGAGGCCCGCGAAGCGGCCGCGAGTCTGTTCCTGCAGCTCCTGGTAGTCGGTCTTGTCCAGATACGAGGAGTGCGGATCGAGGCTCGACACCATGCCCTTGATCGCCGCGGTCAGCAGTTTCTTGTCGTCGACCGGCACGACGTACTCATGCTTGATCTGCCCGAACACTTCGGCGAAGAGCCGCAACTGGTCGAGCGGCAGCGGCTCGAGGGAGGTCTGCTGCGCCGAGGCGGAAATCTGCAACGTCGCAAATACGCCGGTTGCAAGGCCAGCGGCGATCAGGCCGATGTTTTTCAGTTTCTTTCGCATAGGGATTGTTGCGTGCGGTCTAAACGCACGTGACGGCGTCTTATGGAATAGCGATGGGCAAGTATAACTGCACACCTGTCGGGGGAGTGCGGCCAGTGCAACACGCACCGACGATTCCGGGTTCGACAGCGTGCAGTTCATGCGGTTCGCAAGAAACGGTATGACAAACCCTGGCTGGGCCGGAACTGGCGTGAAACTGTCGCGGGGCTGGCGGTTCTGCCGGTTAAGCAGGCGGAACGCGTCGTGGGGAAGCGGCTCGAATCCGCCCACCGTGAAGGCGGGCGGATTGCCGGGTCGGAAGCGAAAAAAACGATTGGAGCCCGGCAAGAGTCCTTCAAAAGCCCGGTAAAAACACCTGAAAGCCGGTGAAAGCGGGTCCATCAATGCGGCATGGGCCGCGCTTAACCCGCCTTGCCCTGGCTCGCGACCGCGGCTTGCGCCCTGGCGATCGCTTCGGCGTCGCCGAGGTAGTAATGCGTAATCGGCTTGAGGTTCTCGTCCAGTTCGTAGACGAGCGGCACGCCGTTCGGGATGTTCAGGCCGACGATGTCGTCGTCCGAAATGTTGTCGAGGTACTTCACCAGCGCGCGGATCGAATTGCCGTGGGCGGCGATCAGGATCTGCTTGCCCGACTTGATGGCCGGTGCAATCGACTCGTTCCAGATCGGCAGCACGCGTGCGACGGTGTCTTTCAGGCACTCGGCGAGCGGCAGCTCCTCGCGCCGGACCTTCGCGTAGCGCGGGTCGTTGTACGACGTGCGCGGATCGGTCTGATCGAGCGCGGGCGGCGGCGTGTCGTAGCTGCGGCGCCAGACGAGCACTTGCTCGTCGCCGTACTTCGCAGCGGTTTCGGCCTTGTTCAAGCCGGACAGTGCGCCGTAGTGGCGCTCGTTCAGGCGCCACGAATGCACGACCGGCAGGTACATCTGGTCCATTTCGTCCTGAACGAGCCAGAGCGTGCGGATCGCGCGCTTGAGCACCGACGTGTAGGCGATGTCGAATGCATAGCCGGATTCCGTGAGCAGGCGGCCTGCCTGCCGGGCTTCGCGGACGCCCTGTTCGGTGAGGTCGACGTCGACCCAACCGGTGAATCGGTTTTCCTTGTTCCACGTCGATTCGCCGTGGCGGATGAGCACGAGTTTGTACATGCGGATAAAGGCCGGTAGTGAGGAAGCGGTAAAACGGGGACGGGCGGCGCGCCGGAACATCCTGCGCAGCCGCACCCGGTACTTCATGCCTGCTTGAGGGGCGCGCAACGTGAGCGACGCGCCAGCAACGCGCCCGCGACAAGCGCTTATTTTATAATGGACAGGTTGCCCAATCTGGATTTCCCTCGATTTCTCTTTTTCCCGGCGAACCTTCCGTGACGTTCTTTACCAATTACATCAACCTTGTACTCATCGCGATCGTCCTCATATCCGGAGGGTTGCTCCTGTGGCCGACGCTTTCGCGCGGCGGGCGCCGCGGCGTCTCTGCCGCCGAGGCGACGCAGCTCATCAATCGCCGCAATGCGGTGGTGATCGACCTGCGTTCCGCGGACGACTTCGCGAAGGGACATCTGCCTTCGGCCCGCCAGATTGCATTTGGCGAGCTGGAAGCCAAGGTGGGCCAGTTCGTGAAGAACAAGAGCAATCCGGTATTGCTGGTCTGCCAGACGGGCCAGCAGTCGCACAAGGCGCTGCGCGTTGTGAAAGATGCCGGTTTTGCCGAAGTCCATGTCCTGGACGGCGGCGTGAACGCCTGGCAACAGGCCGGCATGCCGGTCGTGAAACAAGGAGGTTCGAAGTGAGCAAGGTGGTCATGTACAGCACCCAGGTGTGCCCGTATTGCCAGATGGCCGAACGTCTTTTAAAGTCGCGCGGCGTCGAACACATCGAGAAGGTGCTGATCGATCTGGAACCGGCCCGTCGCGAGGAAATGATGACCCGCACCGGCCGCCGGACCGTGCCGCAGGTTTTCATCGGCGAGACGCACGTGGGCGGTTTCGACGACCTCTCCGCGCTCGATCGCGCCGGCGGCCTGATGCCGCTGCTCGAAAAGGCGGCCTGAACGCAGCCTGAGCGCCGCCAGCCCGCAAGGGCGGCTGGCGCCGCGTGACATTTTTCCGCGTGGTTTTCGCGTGTACCAGCGGGCATGATGCCCGCGCGGCCCGTCGTGCCGCGCGGGCTTGCTGCTGTGCAGCGCCGCTTGCCGCGATGACCGCAGCGATGTCCGCAGCGAGTTCGCCGTGACGTCCGCAGTGATGTTCGCCGTGATGTTGTAAAGCACGCTGTACAGGTAGTTTGTAGTTTGCTGCTGCAATCCATTTAATCAGGGAAGCCAATCACCATGTCTGACGAGAACAACCAGCCGTTCTTCAACATCCAGCGCATCTACCTCAAGGACATGTCGCTCGAGCAGCCGAATTCGCCGGCCATCTTCCTTGAGCAGGACATGCCCTCGGTCGAAGTGGAAGTCGACGTCAAGGCCGAGCGCCTCGCCGATTCCGTCTACGAGATCATCGTCACGGGCACGGTCACCGCAAAGGTGAAGGACAAGGTTGCGTTCCTGATCGAAGCAAAGCAGGCTGGCATTTTCGACATCCGCAACATCCCGGAAGAGCAGCTCGACCCGCTCGTCGGCATTGCTTGCCCGACGATCCTGTTCCCGTACCTGCGCTCGAACATCGCCGATGCGATCACGCGTGCCGGCTTCCCGCCGATCCACCTCGCCGAGATCAACTTCCAGGCGCTCTACGAGCAACGCCTGCAGCAGATGGCTCAGCAAGACGGCGCCGCGCAAAGCACCGCCACGCATTGATCCCAGCCACCGGTGCGGAGTAACGCAATGAAAGTCGCCGTTCTCGGCGCCGGAGCGTGGGGCACCGCGCTGGCCGGACACCTGGCCCGCGCGCATGACACGGTGCTGTGGGCGCGCGACGCCACGCTCATCGGCGCCCTGCGCAATACGCATGAGAACGCCCGCTATCTCGCGGGTGTCTCGCTGCCGCGCGCGCTCCAATACGAAACGGATATCGCCGCCTCGCTCGACCATGCGTCGGACGAGGCGGCGCTCGTCGTTCTCGCGACGCCCGTGGCCGGCTTGCGCGACCTGTTGCGCACGATGCGCGACATGGGCCGCGTGCCCGCGCACTTCGTCTGGCTCTGCAAAGGCTTCGAGGCCGAGACGCAGCAGCTGCCGCATCAGGTCGTGGCGGCCGAGCTGCCCGATCACGGCAGCAACGGCGTGCTCTCGGGACCGAGTTTTGCGCGCGAAGTGGCCGCGGGGCTGCCCGTTGCGTTGACCGTCGCGAGCGCGTCGGCGGCTTGCCGCGAGCGCACGCTCGCCGCATTCCATCACCGTGCGATGCGCATTTACACCGGCGACGACGTGGTGGGCGTCGAGGTCGGCGGCGCGGTCAAGAATGTGCTCGCCATCGCCACCGGCATTTCGGACGGCCTCGGGCTCGGCCTGAATGCGCGGGCCGCGCTCATCACGCGCGGTCTCGCTGAGATGACCCGCCTTGGCGTGACGCTTTGCGGACGCGCGGAAACCTTCACGGGGCTCACGGGCCTCGGCGACCTCATTCTCACCGCCACGGGCGACCTGTCGCGCAACCGCACCGTGGGCATGCAGCTCGCGAGCGGCCGCACGCTCGACGACATTCTCGGCGCGCTCGGCCACGTTGCCGAAGGCGTGCGCTGCGCGCAGGCCGTGCTTGCCATCGCGCGCGAGCACGCTATCGAGATGCCGATCACGCAGGCGGTATGCGCCGTGCTGTTCGACGGCGTCGCGCCGCGCGACGCCGTGAGCGCGCTGCTCAGGCGCGACGCGAAGGCGGAGTAGGGCGCGCGCATACCGGACAAACTCGGACAAACCCGGACAACCCGGGCGCGCACTGCTCGCCGGCTGGAGGACGTAGAGGACGTGGAGGACGACATGCTCACCATCGGAATCTGCAGGATCGAGTCGCGCGTGGCCGATATCACCACGCTCGACGTCGATGCGATCGTCAACGCGGCGAATACTTCACTGCTTGGCGGCGGCGGCGTGGACGGCGCGATTCACCGCGCTGCCGGGCCGGATCTGCTGCACGAGTGCGAGACGCTCGGCGGCTGCGCGACCGGCGACGCCAAAATTACCCGCGGCTACCGTCTGCGCGCGCAGCACGTGATTCACACCGTCGGCCCGGTCTGGCACGGCGGCGGGCATGACGAGGCGCGGCTGCTGGCATCGTGCTATCAGCGCTCGCTTGCCTGCGCGCGTGCCGCCGACGTGCGCAGCATCGCGTTTCCGGCCATCAGTTGCGGCGTCTACCATTTTCCGGCCGACGACGCCGTTGCCATCGCCACGCAAACGGTGATCGTGGCGCTGCCGGATTACCCGGAACTCGAACGGATCATCTTCGCCTGCTTTGACGACGCGATGCACGCGCGTTACCAGCGCGAACTCGGCGCGCGCACGGGCAAACCCAAACCGTAACGCGGCTTCGTCTGTCTCTGTAACCGCCGCCGTATCCGCCCGTCTATTCGCCGCCAACGAACCCCGCCTGACGCCACGCTTCGAACACGACCACCGCGACCGTATTCGAGAGGTTGAGGCTGCGGTTGTCGGGCCGCATCGGCAGGCGCACGCGCTGGTCGTTCGGAAAGTGCGCGAGCACCGCGTCGGGCAGCCCGCGCGTCTCCGCACCGAACACGAACCAGTCGCCCGGCTGGAACGCGTGCGCGTGAAAACGCCCGGAGCCGCGCGTCGTGAACGCGAACATGCGCGACGGCTCGGGTGTTTCGGCGGCGAGGAAGGCGTCCCAGTTGCGGTGCACGTGCATCTGCGCGTACTCGTGATAGTCGAGGCCCGCGCGGCGCATTTTCGCGTCGTCGAGCGGGAAGCCGAGCGGCTCGATCAAATGCAGCCGCGCGCCCGTATTCGCGCACAGGCGAATCACGTTACCGGTGTTCGGCGGGATTTCCGGTTCGACGAGAACGACGTTGAACATGGTGATGAAAGTCGATTAAAAGCAGTTGTATTGCGCAGTTGCCCGGCGCGGTTGTGTCACGCAGTTGTATCTATTCAGCCCGTCAATCCTGCGACGTGCGCAGCGCGACGAAATTCGTCACGCGCCGTGCGCCGGCAGTCTTCAGCGTGCGCGCGAGCGCATCGAGCGTGGCGCCGGACGTCATCACGTCGTCGACCACGCCCACGTGCAGGCCGCGCACCGGCTTCGTCAGCGCAAACGCGCATTCCACGTTGCGTCGGCGCGCATTGCGGTCGAGCCGCGATTGCGCCGCCGTGTGGAGCGCGCGGCGCACGAGCGTCGCGTCTGCGCGCGTACCGAGTGTGCGCGCGAGCGGACACGCGATCTGCCACGCCTGGTTGTAGCCGCGCTCGATCAGCCGTTTGCGCGAGAGCGGCACGGGCACGAGCACATCGGGGTGGTCGGCGGGATCGAGCGCGTCCAGGGCGATCCGCGCAAGCTGCCCGGCGAACGCCGCACCCGCCGCGAGCTGCGCGCGGAATTTCAGGCCGAGCACCAGCAAGTCGAGCGGCGCACGATAGTCGCCCAACGCGAGCGTGGCGTCGAACGCGGGCGGCGTGTCCACGCAAGCGCCGCAACGGTAGCGCGGCCCATGCGCGGCGCGGCGCGCCCCCGCGAGCGGCATCGCACACACGGTGCAGCGCAGGCGCGGCTCGTTCCAGCAGAGCGCCGCGCAATCGGCACATAGTGTCGTGCGCGACAAATTGCCGCACAACACGCACAGATTGGGCAACGCGAACTGGGTCAGCCGGGGCCACTGCGCCCGTGCGACCTGAGAGACGCGCACGCCGACCCGATGGCTTTGACGGCATGTGCGACGGAGGGCGGGCAGTAAAACAGACGATGGCGGCATCGACGGACGGCCCGGGTGCGGACTCGCGAACTGAAAGCTTGGGAGTGAGCGAGTATACTTCGCACACTTCGCCAATACGACCGACATGTCCTTGTCTTCCCCCAGACCCGGCCGTCCGGCCTACGATCCCCGGCATTTGCGGCGGATTTTCGACCGCCGTGCCGCGACCTTCAATGAGGTCGCTTTCCTGCCACGAGAAATCGCTCAGCGCATGCGCGAGCGGCTCGACTACATCAAGATGACGCCTGCGAGCGTGCTCGACGCGGGCTGCGGCCCGGGCGAGGATCTGCCCGGCTTGCGTGAGCGCTTCCCCGAGGCGCCCGTCTTCGGCACCGATCTCTCCTTCGCGATGCTACAGCGCGCGCTGCGCCACGACGCGGGCGACACGAGCTGGCGGCGTTTCCTGCCGGCCTCGGTGGGGCGCGCGCTCGGCTCGCGCGGTCCGCGCTTCACGCAGGCCGACTTCGCCGAACTGCCGTTCCCGCATGGCACTTTCGAGCTGCTCTGGTCGAACCTCGCGCTGCACTGGCATCCGCGCCCGGACCTCGTGTTCGGCGAATGGCAGCGCGTGCTCAAGGTGAACGGCCTCTTGATGTTCAGCACGCTCGGCCCCGAGACATTCAACGAGCTGCGCGGCGCCTGGGCCGAAGTCGAGGCTGCGCACGGCGTGCCGACGCGCAAGCATGTGATCGACTTCGTCGACATGCACGATCTGGGCGACATGCTCGTCGAGAACGGCTTCGAGATTCCGGTCATGGACCAGGAGACGCTCACCGTCACCTATCGTTCGGCCGAGAAGCTGCTCGCCGATGTGCGCCGCTGGGGCGCGTATCCGTTCGAGCGCGAGGCCGGCATGGGCCACGCGGCGCGCCGCCTGCACCGCGCGTTCATCGCCGCGCTCGAAGCGCGCAAGCGCGACGACGGCACGATCCCGCTGACTTTCGAAGTCATCTATGGGCACGCCTGGAAGGCCGTGCCGCGCACCACCGCGGATGGGCACGGCATCATCCGGCTCGAAGACATCGGCCGCGGCCCGACAAGGAACCGCTGAAGCCGCTGAAGCACTGAAGCGATAGCGCGGCCTTTGCCGCGCCCGGGAATCCCGGCTGAACAGCCTTCAAAAGAATCGGCTAAAAGCCCGAAGATCCTTGACTGGCAAGGGTTTGACGGATATCAAGGTTGCCTTGCCGACACAGATGTTCGCGTTATAATGCGTCAGTTTGTCGCGCAAAGGTGCACCAATTCCGATGCGTGCGGTACCGATGCCTACAGAGTTGTGCGAGATTGTGCGAGGCGCCGGGCAGCGATAGTCTGAGGTTGTTGCAGTGCTGGGGGCGGGAGACAGCGATGCAGACGTCCGATCTGCTGGCGAGTCCGGAGCCGGTCCTGAAGGACTGGACCATGAAGCGCAACTGCTCGCTCTCCCCCAGGCAATTCATGTGCTTCTATGCTTCTCTGGCATTCGTATCCATCGCAATCGCCGTCCTGCTGTTGATCTACGGTGCCTGGCTGGTGTTGCCGTTCACTGGCATCGATCTGTTGGTGGTGGGGTGCGCCTTTGCCGTCTATGCGCGCCATGCTGTCGATTACGAACGAATCAGGCTGTATCCGAACCGGCTGGTGATCGAACAGGTAAGCGCGGATCTGCGCTCCCGGTTCGAATTCAATCCCCGCTGGGTCCGGGTCGAGCCGGGCGCGATGCTTCGCGATCCGGTGCGTCTCGTGTCCAGCGGCCAGTCGGTCGCTGTCGGGTTGCATTTGCCGCAGTATCGGCGTGCGCAGTTCGCGCGGGAACTGCGCGTGTGGCTCGCGTGCGGCGCCTGAGCGGTGCATTTCATCCCAGGGATTTGCCTGGGTGCCTGGCCGCCGTCCGTGCGCACGATGCGAAACCTTCCTGCGGGGTCGAGGGTTGGAATGGAAAATATGGGTAAGGAAGCGATGAAAACAATCAAGCGAACCCTTTCGGGCGTGCTGGCATCCTGCGGACTCCTGTTCGCTGGCGCGGCCCAGGCGGTGGGCGACAGTCCAGGCGGCCCGCGGGTCAACCAGATCAATCTGCAGCCGCCCGTGACCAAAATCGCGGAGCAACTCTACAACCTCCATACAACGATGCTGATCCTGTGCACCGTGATTTTTGTCGGTGTGTTCGGGGTCATGTTCTATTCGATCTTTGCGCATCGAAAATCGAAGGGCCATCAGGCCGCGCACTTCCACGAAAGCACCACCGTCGAAATCCTCTGGACCGTCGTGCCGTTCGTCATCGTCGTGCTGATGGCGCTGCCCGCGACCAAGGCCGTCGTCGCGATGAAGGACACGTCCAACGCCGACATCACGATCAAGGTCACCGGCTACCAGTGGAAGTGGGGCTACGACTACGTGAAGGGGCAGGGCGAGGGCATCAGCTACCTGTCGACGCTCAGCACGCCGCGTGAGGAAGTGAACGGCCAGATGCCGATCAGCGACACGTATCTGCAGGAAGTCGACAATCCGCTCGTCGTCCCGGTCGACAAGAAGATCCGCATCATCACCACCGCGAACGACGTCGTGCACTCGTGGTATGTGCCCGCCTTCGGCGTGAAGCAGGATGCGATTCCGGGCTTCGTGCGCGACACGTGGTTCAAGGCCATCAAGACCGGCACGTATCGCGGTTTCTGCACGGAACTGTGCGGCAAGGAGCACGCGTTCATGCCGGTCGTGGTCGAAGTGCTCTCGCAGGACGACTACGCGAAATGGGTTGAGACGCAGAAGGCGAAGATGGCGTCCGCCGCCGACGATCCCAACAAGACCTACACGCTCGCCGAACTGAAGGAGCGCGGCGAGAAGGTGTACATGTCGAACTGTGCGGTCTGCCACCAGCCGACCGGCAAGGGCGCGGGCGCATTCCCGGCGCTCGACGGCAGCAAGGTCGCGAACGGTCCGATCGGCGCGCACGTGAGCCTCGTGCTGCACGGCAAGAATGCGATGCCCACGTGGGGGGCGGTGCTCAACGACGTCGAGATCGCTTCGGTCATCACCTTCGAGCGCAATTCGTGGGGTAATCACACGGGCGACATTCTGCAGCCGCGACAGGTGACCGATGCGCGCAACGGCAAGCTGCCCGAAGGCGGCGACCATACGGCCGACGCGGGCGCTGCGGGCGCCGGGACTGCGGCGGCTGCCTCGGGCGCGGAGGCTGCGAGCGGCGCGGCGGTGAGCGGCTCAGGCGGTGCAAGCGGTGCAAGCGGCGCTGTCGCGGCATCGGGTGCGGTGCAGACGAACGCATCGCTGCCGGCCAGCGTCTATTTCGACATCGGCAAGAGCACGCTGCCTGCCGACGCGAAGGACGCGATTGCGGCGGCCGCCGACTACGCGAAGGCTCACCCGGAGGCGAAGTTCACGCTCTCGGGCTACACCGACGCGAGCGGCAACGCCCACGCCAACGAGGAACTCGCGAAACATCGTGCACAAGCGGTACGCGACGCGCTGAAGGCCGCGGGCATTGCAGACGATCACATCATTCTCAAGAAGCCTGAAACTGTCACCGGTGGCGGCAATGCCAAGGAAGCGCGACGAGTAGAGATCAACGCGGCAGCCTGAACGGTCGACCCGGTACGCAACGCAGCATTCGATCCAGGAGGAAGTCATGTCTAGTATTGGACACGATGTCGCGGGCCACGGTCACGTTCACGGCGACCATGCGCACGCGACGCCCCACGGCTGGCGACGCTGGCTGTTCGCGACCAACCACAAGGACATCGGAACGCTGTATCTGATCTTCTCGTTCACGATGTTCCTGTCCGGCGGCGTCATGGCGCTCGCTATCCGCTCCGAGCTGTTCGAGCCGGGCCTGCAGATCATGCGGCCGGAGTTCTTCAACCAGCTCACCACAATGCACGGCCTCATCATGGTGTTCGGCGCGATCATGCCGGCGTTCGTCGGCTTCGCGAACTGGATGGTGCCGCTGCAGATCGGCGCGTCGGACATGGCGTTCGCGCGCATGAACAACTTCAGCTTCTGGCTTCTTCCTGCCGCCGCGTGTCTGCTCGTCGGTTCGTTTTTCGCGCCGGGCGGCGCGACCGCCGCGGGCTGGACGCTCTACGCGCCGCTCTCGACGCAGATGGGCCCCGGCATGGACTTCGCGATCTTCGCGGTGCACATCATGGGCGCCTCGTCGATCATGGGCAGCATCAACATCATCGTGACGATCCTGAATCTGCGCGCGCCGGGCATGACGCTCATGAAGATGCCGATGTTCGCGTGGACATGGCTCATCACCGCGTACCTGCTGATCGCCGTGATGCCGGTGCTCGCGGGCGCGATCACGATGCTCCTGTTCGATCGCCACTTCGGCACGAGCTTCTTCAACGCGGCGGGCGGCGGCGATCCGGTGATGTACCAGCACATTTTCTGGTTCTTCGGCCACCCCGAGGTCTACATCATGATCCTGCCCGCGTTCGGGATCATCTCGCAGGTGATTCCGGCGTTCGCGCGCAAGCCGCTGTTCGGCTATAGCTCGATGGTCTACGCCACGGCATCGATCGCGATTCTCTCGTTCATGGTCTGGGCGCACCACATGTTCGCGACCGGCATGCCGGTGACGGGCCAACTGTTCTTCATGTACGCCACGATGCTGATCGCCGTGCCGACCGGCGTGAAGGTGTTCAACTGGGTCGCCACGATGTGGCGCGGCTCGCTCAGCTTCGAAACGCCGATGCTGTTCGCGATCGGCTTCCTGCTCGTGTTCACGTTCGGCGGCCTCTCGGGCCTCATGCTCGCGATGGCGCCGCTCGACATCCAGTATCACGGCACCTACTTCGTCGTCGCGCACTTCCACTACGTGCTCGTGGCGGGTTCGCTCTTCGCGCTCTTTGCGGGGTGGTACTACTGGTCGCCGAAATGGACCGGCTGGATGTACAACGAAACGCGCGGCAAGATCCATTTCTGGTGCTCGCTGATCTTTTTCAACCTCGCGTTCCTGCCGATGCACTTCGTCGGCCTCGCCGGGATGCCGCGCCGCTACGCGGACTATCCGGCGCAGTTCACCGACTGGAACCAGGTGATCACGATCGGCGCATTCGGTTTCGGGCTTTCCCAGGTGTATTTCCTGTTCGCGGTGGTGCTGCCCGCCTATCGCGGCGGCGGCGAGCTGGAACCGGCGCCGGATAAGCCGTGGGACGGTGCAACGGGCCTCGAATGGACCGTGCCGAGCCCGGCTCCGTTTCACACGTTCGAGAACCCGCCGACGGTCGAGTAATCCGTCGACGGGCGAGGTCCGAACACCCGGCTGTGTACGCGCGGCGCGCACAGTCGGGGAAGAAAAGCAGGGGAAGAACAACGGGAAGCGTCGCAAATCAGGACAACGCAGCGCCATTTGCAGCGAGCAGTCAAACACGCATGAACCGGAATTCACAAAAAAAACGAACGCCCGGGCAAATCCGCGCGGGCAACCTGCGACTCGGCCTGATCCTGCTCGCCGTCGTCGTCGTCTTTTTTGTGAGCGCCATCGTCAAGCAGGTGTATTTCGGCGGACATTGAGCCGGTGCGTCCTGCGAAGAACGTAAGAGGTAGTCCGATGCCCACGCAACCAACGCGCAGCGACCGCGCCTTCAACCGTTCGATGCTCATCAAGCTCGTGATCGTGGCGATCCTGATGTTTGGCTTCGGATTCGCGCTCGTGCCGATGTATCGGACGCTCTGCCAGATCACGGGCATCAACAACCTCGTACAGCGCGACGCCACCGAGCGCGACGCGCGCAACATGCAGGTGGACACGACGCGCACGGTGTCGGTCGAGTTCGACGCGAACGCGCACGGGCTGCTCGCCTTCAAGCCGGAACAGTCGAACCTCGACGTGCATCCTGGCGAAGTGATGACCGTGATGTACGACTTGTCGAATAACGAAGGGCGCACGGTGAACGCGCAGGCGATCCCGAGCTACGCGCCGAAGCAGGCGACCGAGTACTTCCGCAAGATCGAGTGCTTTTGCTTCACGCAGCAGACGCTGAAGGCGGGCGAATCGCGGCGCATGCCGGTGGTGTTCGTGATCGATCCGAAATTGCCAAAAGACGTAAAGACGATCACGCTGTCGTACACGTTCTTCGAATTGAATACGCCGACGGCGGCGAACATGCCGCCATCGGCACAGGGAACCGGCGCCGGCACGTAAAGCAGGCAGGGCGCGGCGGATCGTGCAACACGGCATAACACGGCGTATGGAGACGACGCCCATGAACGGCGGTACGGACGGTAATGGCGGCGCAGGAAAGAAGAAGAGCAGCTTCCTGCAGCTTTGCAAGGCGGTTGCGTGGTCATTCATGGGCGTGCGCAAACGCGCGGATCTCGAGTCCGACGCGGCGCAGCTTCACCCGCTCGCGCTGATCATTGCAGGGGTGCTGGGCGCGGCTATCTTCGTCGGCGTGCTGCTGCTGGTCGTGCACGCGGTGGCGGGGTAGCGAGCGAAGACGCCCGACGATGCCTGACGTTGCTCGCAGCGCGCAGCACGAAGGCATGGCGAAGACAGAAAACCGGAATATTTACGGAGCAACTGGAAATTGGAGAATCAGGTATGAGCGGCCAAAACGATAGCCCGTACTACTTCATTCCGCACCCGTCGCGGCATCCGATCAGCGCGTCCATCGGCCTTCTCGTCATGCTCGCGTCGCTCGCCTCGTGGATCAACGGCGAATCCTGGGGGCCGATCGGCGTAGCGATCGGCCTGCTCTGGGTGCTCTTCACGCTGTGGCACTGGTTCGGCGACGCCATCGCCGAATCGGAAGGCGGCATGTACGGCAAGCGCGTCGATGCGTCGTACCGCTGGAGCATGAGCTGGTTCATTTTTTCCGAGGTGATGTTCTTCGGCGCATTCTTCGGCGCGCTCTTCTACGCGCGCGCGATCGCGCTGCATCAACTCGGCAGCCTCGACTACAAGCTGATCTGGCCGGACTTCACGGCGGTGTGGCCGAACACGGGGCCGGGCGAGCTGGTCTCGCAGTTCCGCTCGATGACGCCGTGGCCGGTGCCGACGATCAACACGGCGCTGCTGCTCTCGTCGGGTGCGACGCTCACCGTCGCGCACCACGCGCTGCGCGAGAATCACCGCACCAAGGCCATTGCCTGGCTTGCCGGGACGATCGTGCTGGGGCTGAGCTTCCTCTGCCTGCAGGCATTCGAATACATTCACGCCTACACCGAATTGAATCTCACGCTGGCATCGGGCATTTACGGCTCGACGTTCTTCCTGCTGACCGGCTTTCACGGGTTTCACGTGTTTCTCGGCGGCACGATGCTGACGGTGGTGATGATCCGGCTGATTCGTGGGCATTTCACGGCCGAGCATCACTTCGCATTTGAAGGCGCGGCGTGGTATTGGCACTTCGTCGACGTCGTGTGGCTCGGCCTGTACATCGTCGTGTACTGGCTGTAGGCGCTATAGGGGCTGTAGGCGAAAGCGACGCTACGCGCGGCGCGGACGACGAATCCGCGCCCTGCGTGAAGCCGGAAAAAGAGTAGAAGAGCCGGATGACACACCGCGGACACACCGCGGACGCGCCGCGGCCGACTTCGTCGGCGCGGCGTTTTGTCTTTGCGGGCCGTGCGCGCATACGCGTGATCTGCGCGATCCTAGCGGCCGTACGGAATGCCGGTTGACTGGATCCAGCCCATCCAGTGCGCAAAAAGGATGAAGAGGAAGAGTGAGATGGAGAGCCCGACGCGCGTCGCGAGCGACCAGACCATCCTTTTGGTGCGACCGCGGTCATGCATCATGAAGTAAAGTGCGCTGATCAAGCTCGCAATGATCAATGCAAACGCAATAGGAACGAGGATGTGCATGAAGTTCACGGAATCCGCCATGCCTGAAAGCTATGGCTTCATTATGTCACCGCGTGCTGGCGGACGGCGGCCGATCGATTTTCGCATGGGACGTGCGCGATGAAGATCCGACTCGTTCCCGTATTGCTGATTATGTTCGTCATGGCGGTGACGATCCGGCTCGGCTTCTGGCAGCGCGACCGCGCGCATCAGAAGGAAGCGCTGCAGGCGCACATCGAAAGCAACGAATCGGCGCCGCCGCTTGCCGTGGGCGCGACGCCGCTGCCGCTCAAGGGAGTCGAATTCCACCGGGTGCGCGCGACCGGCACGTTCATGCCCGAGCTCACCGTGTACCTCGACAACCGGCCGTACAACGACCAGCCGGGCTTTTACGTCGTGATGCCGCTCAAGCTGCGGGACGGCGGCTATGTGCTCGTGAACCGGGGCTGGCTGCCGCGCAACTATGAAGATCGCACCGTGATCGCGCCCTTCGACACGCCTTCCGGACAGGTCGAAGTGGAGGGCATCGCGCGCGCGGATGCCACACGCGCCTATGATTTGGGAGCGGACGACTCTGCGCTGCATCAAAAGATACGGCAAAATCTCGACGTTACGTCGTATGCGACGGAAATCGGACTGCCGCTTCAGCCGTTCGTGATCCAGCAGACAGCCTTTGTGCCAGCGGCGAAAGACGGTCTTGTGCGCGATTGGCCGCAGCCGAATTTCGACGTCGACCGCAACTATGGCTACATGCTCCAGTGGTGGGGAATGGCTGCCGCAGCGCTTGTTTTTGGCCTTTATGCGGGCCGTCGCGCTGCGACAAAAGAGCGCAGCGCGGGTAGCGATCAGACCGCGAAGGGGATCTGACGATTCGCCGGAATGGTGATTCGCGCTGCTGATATCGCGTGGCGCGAATTGCACGGGCCTGCCAGGACAATACGCGCTGCCTTCGCAACACATCAACAAAAGGAAGAGGTTCGAGCAGTGTCGACACAAACCCCCCGTTCGCCACAGGCTGGCAGCGACACCGCGCCCCTTCGCGCGGCGGGCTCGCCTATGCGTCCGGACGGCGCTGCGGCGAGCGCGCGGCGGGGGAGCCGCTGGACGTTTTGGCTGATCGCGCTGATCTGCGCGGCGCCCATCGCGATCTCGTACTTCGCGTATTACGTGATCAAGCCGAAGGGCGGTTCGACGAGCTACGGCACGCTCATCGAGCCGCAGCGCCCGATTCCCGATGCGCTGACCGTGACCGGCGACGACGGCCAGACGATCCCGCTCTCGTCACTGCGCGGGCACTGGCTGATGATTTCGGTCGATGGCGGCGCGTGCGGCGAGCCCTGCGCGACCAAGCTTTATTTCATGCGCCAGGTGCGCGCGACGCAGGGCGCGGAGCGCGAGCGCGTCGAGACGCTCTGGCTGCGCACCGACGACGCACCGGTCGCGCAGGTGCTGAAAACCGCATACCCCGACACGCGCATGCTGCGCGCCGATCCGGCGGCGCTCGTGCAATGGCTGCCCGCCGCGCAAGCGATGAAGGACACCGATCACATCTACCTCGTCGATCCGAACGGCAATCTGATGATGCGTTTTCCGGCGCACCCGGATCCGTCGAAGATCAAGGGTGACGTGACGAAACTGCTGAAGTGGTCGCGCATTGGATAAGGCGCGGCGCACGCTTTTAACGCTGACAAGGTAAGGAATGTTCATACTGGAGCTGGGTCTGATCGGTCTTTGCATCGCGCTGCTGCCGCTCTCCTGGGTGTGGGTGAAAGCCGACGACAACAAGTTCCGCAAGCTCGTTTGGGTGACGACGTTCATGACGCTCGACCTCGTGATGTTCGGCGGATTCACGCGGCTCACCGACTCCGGCCTCGGCTGCCCGGACTGGCCGGGATGCTATGGCACGTCGTCGCCGTTTATCGCGCACGCGCAGATTGCCGCCGCGTATGCGGCGATGCCCACCGGCCCGGTCAGCCTCTCGAAGGCGTGGATCGAGATGATCCACCGTTATTTCGCCATGTCGATCGGCGTGCTGATCATCGCGCAGACGGCGATTGCCTGGCGCGCGCGCATCAAGCGCCTGCCCCTCTCGGTTTCGCCCTGGTGGCCGACGGCGCTGCTCGGGCTGATACTCGTGCAGGGTATCTTCGGCGCATGGACCGTCACGATGAAGCTGCAGCCGATCATCGTCACCACGCACCTGTTGCTCGGGCTCGCGCTGCTCGGCACGCTCGGCTGGCTCGCGGCGCGCATCACGCCGCTGCCTGCCTACGAACCCGAGACCGGCAGCTGGCGCGCCGCGGCGCTTGCGGCGCTCGCGTTGCTCGTGGCGCAGATCGCGCTCGGCGGCTGGGTGAGCACGAACTACGCGGTGCTCGCCTGCACGGATTTCCCGACCTGCAACGGCGCGTGGATTCCGCCGATGGATTTCCATCACGGTTTCCATCTGTGGCGCGCACTCGGCATGGACGGCAACGGCGACGTCATCACCCAGGATGCGCTCGTTGCAATCCACTGGACGCACCGGACGTTCGCATTCGTGGTGATCGCTTATCTGGTATGGTTAGCCTTCAGGTTGAGACGCTTCGAATCGCTACGGCGTCCTGCAAATTGGGTTCTTGTCGTAGTCCTGATTCAGTTTTTGACGGGGCTGTCGAACATCGTGCTGCAATGGCCGCTTGCCATCGCAGTGGCGCATAACGGCGGGGCAGCGATCATGCTGCTTCTTGTCGTCATGCTAAACTTTCGAATCGCTTACAGCCGTTCCGGCCGCGCCGTTCTGTCAGCGCGCGACGCCGCACCGGCCTAATCCGCCCATATGGAAAGCACAACCTTCTCCCACACCCCCGGCAGCCGGATCTCGCAATACGTCGCGCTCACGAAGCCGCGCGTGACCCAGCTTGCGGTGTTCTGCGCCGTGATCGGCATGTTCCTCGCCGTGCCTGGCATGGTGCCCTGGAAAGTGCTGATCGGCGGCACGATCGGCATCTGGCTCACGGCCGGTGCTGCATTCGCCATCAACTGTCTTGTCGAGCAGAAAGTCGACGCGATGATGCGCCGGACCGCCTGGCGTCCGTCGGCGCGCGGCGAGATTTCGAGCGCGCAGATCCTGCTGTTCTCGGCCGTGCTCGGCGCCATCGGCATGTGGACGCTCTACACGTTCACGAATGCCCTCACGATGTGGCTCACGTTCGGCACGTTCGTCGGCTACGCGATCATCTATACACTGCTGCTCAAGCCCGCCACGCCGCAGAACATCGTGATCGGCGGCGCTTCGGGCGCCATGCCGCCCGCGCTTGGCTGGGCGGCCGTCACCGGCCACGTGCCCGGCGACGCCTGGATTCTCGTGCTGATCATCTTCGTCTGGACGCCGCCGCACTTCTGGTCGCTCGCGCTCTACCGCCGCAAGGACTACGAAAACGCGGGCCTGCCGATGCTGCCCAACACGCATGGCGAAGCCTATACGCGCCTGCATATCCTGCTCTACACGGTGATCCTGTTCGCGGTCACGCTCATGCCGTTCATCTCGGGCATGAGCGGCGTCGTGTATCTCACCGTGGCGGTGCTGCTCGGCATGGCGTTCCTCGGCTACGCGTGGAGAATCTACCGCGAGTATTCGGATGCGCTCGCACGGAAGACTTTCCGCTATTCGATCGTTTATCTCTCAGTGCTCTTTGCAGCGCTGCTCGTCGACCACTACGTTCGCGTTCTGATAGGGGCGTGACAGCAATCAGGCTCATGATCCGTAATAAATTCACGCGCTTCGGGCGCACCTCGCTCGTGGCGCTCGCCACGGTTTGCGCCCTCGGCGCTGGCGTAATGACCGCGGGGTGCGGTCAGCAGGCGCCGTCGTTCACGAACCTCGACATCACCGGCAATACGCAATTCGGCAAGGATTTTTCGCTGCCGGACTCGGGCGGCACCATGCGCTCGCTCGCCGACTACAAGGGCAAGGTTGTCGTGCTGCTGTTCGGTTATACGCATTGCCCGGACGTCTGCCCGACCACCCTGGCCGAACTTTCACAGGCGCTCCAGCAACTCGGGCCGGATGCCGCGAAGCGTGTTCAGGTGCTGTTCGTCACCGTCGATCCTGAGCGCGATTCGGCCCAACTCCTCGGCCAATACGTGAGTGCGTTCAATCCGACCTTCGTCGGCCTGCATCCCGCCAACGACGGCCAGCTCAAGCAGATTGCGAGGGACTTCCGCGTGTACTACGCGAAGGTGCCGGGCGCAACGCCTGGCAACTACACGATGGACCACACGGCCGCGGGCTACGTGTTCGACTCGACCGGCAAGCTGCGGCTTTTCGCTCGCGACGCGCAGGGCGCGACGCCCTGGGTTCACGACCTGAAGCTGCTGCTCGACTAGGCGCACGGACTCAATCGCCGGAAATATCGGTATGTGATTTCGGTATTTCACGTACCTGGCCACCTGTGAGACCATTTGGACCCGCTGGCGGAGCGCACACAATGCGGTTCTGGCTGGCCATATTGAAATAACAAGCAGGAATACTTTCTCCATGCAGCGCAGAATTCTGATCAAGACCCTCCTTGCCGGCTTTGCCGCCACCACGCTCGCCACCAGCTTCGGCGCCCACGCCGACGACCAGACCATCAAGGTTGGCACCGTCTCCGGTCCGGACGCGCTAGTCTGGAACGTCGTCCAGAAAGTCGCGAAGCGCGAAGGCCTGAACGTCAAGGTCATCGAGTTCAACGACTACGTCCAGCCGAACGCCGCGCTCGACGCGGGCGACCTCGACGCCAACAGCTTCCAGCACCAGCCGTACCTCGACAGCCAGGTCAAGCAGCGCGGCTACAAGATCGTGACCGCGGGCCTGACCTATATCTCGCCGATGGGCGCGTATTCGAAGAAGCTGAAGTCGCTGAACGATCTGCCGCAAGGTGCGAAGGTCGCGGTGCCGAACGATCCGTCGAACGAGAACCGCGCGCTGCTGCTGCTGCAGAACAAAGGCGTGATCAAGCTGCGCGCGGGCGCCGGCGCGAACGGCAACAACGCGACGCCGCTCGACGTCGCCGCGAATCCGAAGAAGGTGAAGCTCGTCGAACTCGACGCTGCGCAATTGCCGCGCGCGCTCGGCGACGTGGATGCCGCCATCATCAACACGAACTACGCGCTCGCCGCCGGCATGCAGCCGACCAAAGACGCGATTGCGCTGGAAGACATCCGCAGCCCGTACGCGAACGTGATCGCCGTGCGCATCCAGGACAAGGACAAGCCCTGGGTGAAGAAGCTGGTCGCGGCCTATCAGTCGGAAGACGTGCGCCAGTTCATCAAGAACGAGTTCAAGGGTTCGATGGTTCCGTCGTTCTGATTGGTATCTCTGCGATACCTCTGCGTGCAGCGCGTTGCTGCATGCAGTGCTCGTAAAGAACCGCGGCTTGTGCCGCGGTTTTTTTTTGCCCCGCATGAAGACACCTGCCGGATGCCCGGAAGCGGGTGTGTCGAGCGCTCGCATGGCGGTCCGTAGGGACATCAGTCGAATCTTTCCGATAACACCAATACCAGACCATTCTGGTCTTGTTATGGTCCTACTAGGCAGCTCTTTTTTGGAGAACCAGGGGAAAGTCCCAATGCGCCAAGTCGTCGCGTGAAAGGCGATAAAAGCAGTATATGTATTTGATTTTAATGATTTTAATGGGGCTTATAGCCGCGCAGCGCCCTGCTGTTGACTGGTTTTATGCTGGTTATATAATGGGCTCGCCCTAGAGCCCGGATACGCGCATCCCGCGCGCCGACGCCCCCACGATCCCCCCACTGGCTGGAATCCCATGGAAACCCGTTGGTCTGCCCTGATGCCCGACGCGCGCAATGTGACGCCGCTCTATCTGCAGCTTGCGCGCAACCTTGCCACGGCGATTCATTGCGGCGTGTGGTCGGCTGGCGAGGCGCTGCCTTCGGAGCGCTCGCTTTCCGATGCCATTGGCGTCTCGCGCATCACCGCACGTAAGGCGATCGAACTGCTCGTGGAGCAGGGTCTGATCCGGCGCGCGCGCGGCGCGGGCAGCTTCATCACGCCGCGGGTCGAAGATCCGCTGTCGCGTCTGACCGGTTTCACGAAGAAGATGGAGCAGCGCGGCTTCACGCCGGATTCGGTGTGGCTCGCGCGCGAAGTGCGCCCCGCGCACCGCGAGGAGATCGTGCAGCTGGGTCTCTCGCCGGGCGCGTCGGTGACGAGCCTGCGCAGGCTGCGCCGCGCCGACGGCATCGTGATGGCCGTCGAGCATTCGGCGCTGCCGGTTTCGATCGTGCCGGACCCGGAGGCCGTCGACACGTCGCTCTACGCGTTTCTGGAGCAGTGCGGCGCGCCGGTTGTGCGCGCGCTGCAGCACTTTCGCGCGGTCAATGCGACGGGCGAGATCGCCGCGCTGATGGGCGTCGAGCTGCGCGCGGCGTTGCTCGTCATCACCCGCGTGGGCTTTTCGGCCGACCAGCGCGCGATCGAATTGACGGACACGTATTGCCGCGACGGCTACTACGACTTCGTTGCGGATCTGCGCCAATGAGCGCCTGCGCCCGAGCGAGTGGGCATGCAGCGCCACTGGACAGATCACGCATGCTAGCCCCGGACATGACGCCTCGTGCCTCGTCGCAACCTGGCGGAATCCGGAACAGATTCTGAAAGACATTCGGGAAGATATTCATGCTGAGCGGAAACATACTCACCCCTGAAGGCTGGATCTACGGCACGCTGTCGTTCGAGAGCGGGCGCATCACGTCGATCAGCGGCAATGCGGCGGATCCGGCGAACAACGACGCGCCCTACATCCTGCCGGGCTTTATCGATCTGCACGTTCACGGCGGCGGCGGAGCCGACGTGATGGAGGCGGGCGACGCCATCGAAACCATCACGCGCACGCACGCGCGCTTCGGCACGACGAGTCTGCTTGCGACCACGATGACCGCGCCGCGCGACGAACTCATGAGCGTCGTGACGGGGCTCGGCGATGTCGCGCGCACGCGCACGCCGGGTGGTTCGCGCGTGCTCGGCGTGCACCTGGAGGGGCCGTACATCAACCCGGGCAAGCTGGGCGCGCAGCCGGACGCGGCGGTATCGGCGGTACTCGCCGAAGTGCTCAAGTACCTGTCGATCGCGCCGATCCGCGTCGTGACCGTCGCGCCGGAAATCGCGGGCCACATCGAGATCATTGCGGAGATGGCGGCGCGCGGCGTGCGCGTGCAGCTCGGCCACTCGCTCGCGACCTACGACGACGGCGTCGCCGCCCTCAAGCACGGTGCGCGCGGCTTCACGCACCTTTTCAACGCGATGTCGCCGCTCCATCACCGCAATCCGGGTCTCGTGGGCGCGGCGCTCGCTCATGCCGAATACGCGGAGATCATCCCCGATCTGCTGCACGTCCATCCCGGCGCGATCCGCGCCGCGATGCGCGCGATTCCGCGCCTCTACGTGGTCACCGACAGCACGTCGGCGACCGGCATGCCCGACGGCGAATACCGTCTTGGCAGCCAGCACGTGACCAAGTGCCTCGGCGGCGTGCGTCTTGCCGACGGCACGCTCGCAGGCAGCACGCTGACCATGGATCAGGCGCTGCGCAACCTCGTTTCGCTCGGCTTCCCGATCGCCGATGTTTCGATGCGTCTGTCGCGCTACGCGGCCGACTATCTCGGCATCGAGGATCGCGGACGCCTCGCACGCGGCGCATGGGCCGACATTGTCGTGTTCGACCGCGAACTGGCACTCGCCGCAACCTATGTCGAAGGAGAATCGATTGTCGAATATGCTTAAGGAAGCGCTGGCCTCGTCCAGCATCGTCGCCATGCAGCTCGCGGACACCTCGCGTGTCGAGGCGCTGGCGCAGGCGCTCGATGCCGAACCGCGTCAGGTGGCGCTCACCGTCGCGCGCGGCAGCTCGGATCACGCGGCAAGCTATTTCGCCGCGCTCACGATGAGCCGCATCGGCGTGCCGGTCGCCTCGATTCCGATGTCGATTGCCACGCTTCAGCAGGCGCCGCTACGCGTACGCGGCCAGTTCGCTCTTGCTTTTTCCCAATCAGGCAGGAGTCCTGATCTTGTCGAGACGATGCGCGTGCTGCATGAGGCGGGCGCGCTGACGGCGGCTGTGGTCAACGTGCCGGGTTCGCCGCTTGCCGAAGCCGCCGGCATCGAGCTGCCGCTCCAGGCCGGTGCGGAGCTGAGCGTCGCGGCCACGAAGAGCTATATCGCGATGCTGTCGCTTGCGGCGCAACTCGTGGCGTTCTGGCAGCGCGATGCGGCATTCGTCGACGCGCTGCGCGCACTGCCCGATGCGCTCGAACGCGCGGGCAACCTCGACTGGTCGAAGGCCGTGGACGAACTGCGCGACGTGTCGCAGATGATCGTGATCGGCCGTGGGGCGGGCCTCGCCATCGCCCAGGAAGCGGCGCTCAAGCTCAAGGAGACCTCGGGCATCCAGGCCGAGGCGTTTTCGAGCGCGGAGGTGCGTCACGGCCCGATGGAGCTGATCGACCGCGACTATCCGCTGCTCGTGTTCGCACCGCGCGGACCGGAGCAGGCGGGCCTGATCGGTCTCGCGCGCGACATGACAAAGCGCGGCGCACGCGTGCTGCTGGCCGCGCCCGCCGACGTGCCCGATGCGACGCTGCCGCTCGCGACCACCGCCGATCCGGCACTCGATCCGGTCGCCGCGATTCTTTCGTTCTACGTGATGGCGGCTGGCCTTGCCGCCGCGCGCGGCCGCAACCCCGACGAGCCGCGTTACCTGAACAAAGTCACCGAAACACACTAGATTGGAAAACTGATGGAGCGCATCCTGGAGTCCCGTCTGATGAATCCCGTTGAACCCGCCGCGGGCGACGTTGTGCTTGTCTCGCCTCTCACCGGGCCGGTCGTGCCGCTTGCCGACGTGCCCGATCCGGTGTTTTCGGAAGGTATGTTCGGCGATGGGATCGGCATCGATCCGCTCGTCGGGCGGCTCGTCGCACCGTGCGACGGCATCGTCATGCACCTCGCACGCACCGGTCACGCCGTCACGCTGCAAACGGCCGAGGGCGCGCAGGTGCTCGTGCACATCGGCATCGACACGGTCGAACTGCACGGCAACGGCTTCAAGCCGAAGGTCGCGCAGGGCGCGCACGTGCATCGCGGCGATCTGCTGATCGAATTCGATCTCGATGTCGTTGCGTGCGAGGCGCGGAGCCTCATTTCGGTCGTGGCGATTGCGAACTCCGAAGCGTTCGACGTGATTTCGCGTGCGCCAGCGGGCAACGTGGAGGCGGGCGTGACGCCGCTGCTCGTGCTGCGCCCGCGCGCCAGCGCCGAACCGGCGGCGGACGGTGCGTGGCCTGTCGTCACGGAAGCGCGCAAGAGCGTGACGCTCGCCCATGCAGGGGGCCTGCACGCACGGCCTGCCGCGCGGGCGCGCCAGGCTGTGCGAGCGTTCGACGCACGCGTGGAAGTGCGCTTTGGCGAGCACAAGGCTGCCATCGAGAGCGTGGTTGGCCTCCTCGCGCTCGGCGCAGGCGAAGGCGCGACTATCGAAGTGGTCGGCATGGGCCACGACGCGCAGCAGGCCGTCGACGCGGTCGTCAACGAACTCATGCGCGAAGCGCCGGGCGAGACCGGTGAGGCGCCCGCGCGGCAACTCTCGCCTGCGCCGCGCGCGGCCGCAAGCGCATCGCCCGCGACGGCCGCGAGCGCCGGTGCGCGCACGCTCGTCGGCGTGTGCGCGGCGCCGGGCGTGGCGGTGGGTACGCTGGTGCACTGGGGCGACGCGGAAATCGTGCCGCCCGAACTCGCGAGCGGCAGCCTCTCGGCTGAGAGCCGCGCGCTCGACAAGGCCATCGCGGCCGTCGACGCGGAACTGAACAGCGCTGTGCGCGCCGCCTCGCAGCGCGGCGCCATCGGCGAAGCGGGCATTTTCACGATGCATCGTGTGCTGCTCGAAGATCCGACGCTTGTCGACGCCGCACGCGACCTGATCAGCCTCGGCAAGAGCGCGGGCTTCGCGTGGCGCGAAGCAATTCGCGCGCAGATCGCGGTGCTCGGCAAGGTCGAAGATCCACTGCTCGCCGAGCGTGCCGCCGATCTGCGCGACCTCGAAAAGCGCGTGCTGCGCTTGCTCGGTTACGCGAACACAGCCGTTCGGACGCTGCCTGACGAAGCCGTGCTTGCCGCCGACGAATTCACGCCGTCCGACCTCGCGACGCTCGACCGTAAGCGCGTCACGGCGCTGGTCATGGCGCGCGGCGGCGCGACTTCGCATGCGGCGATCATCGCGCGCCAGGCGGGCATTGCGGCGCTCGTCGCGGTGGGCGATGCGCTGCGCACGATTCCGGACGGCACGCAGGTCGTCGTGAACGCGGGTGAGGGCCAGCTTGCCTACGCGCCGAGCGCACTTGACATCGAACATGCGCGCAGCGAGCGCCAGCGCCTCGAAGGCGTGCGCGAAGCCAACCGGCGCACGTCGCAGGAGGCGGCGACGACGCGCGACGCCCGGGCAATCGAAGTCGCAGCGAATATCGCGACGCTCGACGACGCCAACGCAGCCGTCGACAACGGCGCGGACGGCGTGGGCCTGTTGCGCACCGAACTGATGTTCATCCATCGCCAGGCGGCGCCGAGCGTCGAAGAGCATCGCCAGAGCTATCAGGCGATTGTCGATGCGCTCGCGGGGCGCACGGCGATCATCCGCACGCTCGACGTGGGCGCCGACAAAGAGGTCGATTACCTGACGCTGCCGCCCGAGCAGAATCCCGCGCTGGGCCTGCGCGGCGTCCGTCTCGCGCAGGTGCGCCCCGATCTGCTCGACGACCAGTTGCGCGGCCTCGTTGCCGTACGTCCGGCGGGCGCGGTGCGCATCCTGTTGCCGATGGTTACCGATGTCGGCGAACTCGTGCGCCTGCGCGCGCGTATCGACAACTTCGCGTGCGAGCTGGGCCGCACCGAGCCGATCGAGGTGGGCGTGATGATCGAGGTGCCGTCGGCGGCGTTGCTGGCCGATCAGCTTGCGCAGCACGCGGATTTCTTCTCGATCGGCACGAATGACCTCACGCAGTACACGCTCGCGATGGACCGCTGCCAGCCCGATCTCGCGGCCCAGGCGGACGGCCTGCACCCGGCTGTGCTGCGACTCGTCGCGGCGGCGGTGCAGGGCGCAGAAAAGCACGGCAAGTGGGTCGGCGTCTGCGGTGCGCTGGCGGGCGATCCGCTTGCGGTGCCGCTGCTCGTCGGGCTCGGCGTGACGGAGCTGTCCGTCGATCCGGTGTCCGTGCCCACGATCAAGGCGCGCGTGCGCAACCTCGACTGGCAGCAGTGCCGACAGCGTGCGCAGGATGCGCTCGCGCTCGAATCGGCGCAGGCCGTGCGCGCGTTGAGCACCGCCGTCTGGCCGCTCGACTGACCGGCAATCCCACCATTACCACCAACCCGTCAGCGCGCACGGTGTGCCGTACGCGCTGACGCTTCGCAACACCCAACCGACGTCACCAACGTCACCAAATAAACCGGGACTGGAGGCAGTTCGATGGATGGCAATCCGTTTCTTAAAATTCAGAGCCTGGGCCGCGCGCTGATGCTGCCGATCGCAGTGTTGCCGGTAGCCGGCATCCTGCTGCGCTTCGGGCAGGCCGACATGCTGAACATCAAGATCATCGCCGACGCGGGCGGCGCGATCTTCGACAACCTGCCGCTGCTGTTCGCGATCGGCATCGCGGTGGGCTTCGCGAAGGACAACAACGGTGTTGCGGCGCTCGCTGGCGCGCTCGGCTATCTGGTCCAGACAGCCGTGATGAAGGACATCGACGACAAGCTCAACATGGGCGTCCTCTCGGGCGTCGTTGCAGGTATTGTCGCGGGCATGTTGTACAACCGGTTCAAGGACATCAAGCTGCCGGAGTTCCTCGCGTTCTTCGGCGGCAAGCGGTTCGTGCCGATTATCACGGGGCTCGTGTGCCTGGTGCTCGGGGTCGTCTTTGGCTACACGTGGGGGCGGGTGCAGGGCGCTATCGATTCCGCGGGCCACTGGCTGACTACCGCAGGCGCCATCGGCACGTTCGTCTATGGCCTGCTGAACCGGCTGCTGCTCGTCACGGGCCTGCACCACATCCTGAATTCGCTCGTCTGGTTCGTGTTCGGGACCTTCACGCCCGCGGGCGGCGGCGCGCCGGTGACCGGCGACCTGCATCGCTTCTTCGCGCAAGACCCGACGGCGGGCAGCTTCATGGCCGGTTTCTTCCCGGTGATGATGTTCGGCCTGCCGGCCGCGTGTCTCGCGATGCTGCACGAGGTGCCGAAGGAGCGCCGCTCGATGGTCGCGGGCCTGCTGCTCTCGATGGCGCTCACGTCGTTCCTCACGGGCGTGACCGAGCCGATCGAGTTCACGTTCATGTTCCTCGCGCCCGTGCTCTACGCGATCCACGCGGTGCTGACGGGCCTGTCGCTCGCGATCTGCTCGCTGCTGGGCATCAAGCTCGGGTTCACGTTCTCGGCAGGCGCGATCGATTACGCGCTGAATTACGGCTTGTCCACGCACGGCTGGCAAGCGATTCCGCTCGGCATCGTCTACGCGGTCGTGTATTACGGGCTGTTTCGCTTCTTCATCCGGCGCTTCAACCTGCCGACGCCGGGCCGCGAACCCGTGAGCGGCGATGCGGCGGTTGTGGCGGTTGCAACGTCGGTGCCGGGGGCTGCGGCAAGCGTGAGCGCCGCAGGTGCGACGCGTGCCGGGCGCTATATCGACGCGCTCGGCGGTGCGGACAACCTCAAGGTCGTCGATGCCTGCACGACGCGTCTGCGTCTTTCGGTGGCGGATGCTGCGAAGGTTTCAGAGCCCGCGCTGAAGGGGATCGGCGCGCGCGGCGTGCTCAAGCGTGGCGGCGGCAGCGTGCAAGTCATCATCGGACCGGAAGCGGACATGATCGCCGACGAAATCCGCAACGAAATCGGGCGCGGCGGCCATAAGGTGGTGCCGCAGGCGCAGGTGGTGCCGCAGGCGCAGATCGTGTCGCAGACGCAGATCGTGTCGCAGACGCACGATGCTGAGCCGGTTCAGGCCGATGCCGCGGAAGGCGCAGGACAGGGGCCGCTCGATCCGGATCCGGCCGGGTTGCTTGACGCGCTGGGCGGTGCGGTGAACATCACGTCGATCGACGCTGTGGCAGTGACGCGTCTGCGCGTGACGGTGCACGATGCCTCGGCGGTCGATCGCCAGCAGCTCGATGCGCTCGATGTCGTGTGGGTTTCGGACAACACGCTGCACATTGTCGTTGGCCGTGCTGCATCGCGCTACGCGCAAATGCTCGCGCCGCAACCGGCTTGATCGACGGAAACAACTAAAAAGCCCCGCCTCCTGAGAGGACGGGGCTTTTTACTGCGCCTCGCGGCCCGCGTAAGCGGGCAAACGCAGCGGGCAAGCGGATCAGTTGTACTCGGCGAGCGTCGTGCGCATCTTCTTCATCGCGCTTGCTTCAATCTGGCGGATTCGCTCCGCCGAGACGCCGAACTCGTCGGCCAGTTCGTGCAGCGTCGAGCCGCCGGAGCCGTCGTCGGAGACGTTGAGCCAGCGCGCCTCGATGATGCGGCGGCTGCGTGCATCGAGCGCTTCCAGCGCGCTCGTGATGCCATCCGACTGCAGGCGGTCGCGCTGACGCGCGGCCAGCACGGCGGTCGGCTCGCTGTGCGAGTCCGCGAGCCAGGCGATGGGGGCGAAGGATTCCTCGCCGTCGTCGGACTGGCCTTCGAGCGCAATGTCGGCACCCGACAGCCGCGTTTCCATCTCGACGACTTCCTCGCGCTTCACGTTCAGTTCCTGCGCCAGGCCATCGATTTCCTCCGGCGTGAACGACTGCAGGCCCTGCTTGTGGCTGCGCAAGTTGAAGAACAGCTTGCGCTGCGCCTTGGTTGTGGCGACCTTCACCATGCGCCAGTTACGCAGGATGTATTCGTGGATCTCGGCCTTGATCCAGTGCATGGCGTACGACACGAGGCGGACGTTCTGCTCCGGGTCAAAGCGCTTCACCGCCTTCATCAGGCCGATGTTGCCTTCCTGGATCAGGTCGGCGTGCGGCAGGCCGTAGCCGAGATAATTGCGCGCAATCGACACGACGAGGCGCAGGTGCGACAGCACGAGGCGCCGTGCGCCTTCGAGACTGTTCTGCTCGCGATATTCGGTCGCGAACTGGCGCTCCTCTTGCGGCGTCAACATCGGGATCCGGTTGACGGCCTGGATGTACGCGTCGATGTTGCCCAGCTGGCCGGGCAGCATCGATTGATTCGCGAGCGCCAGCGCGCCTGACCGCGCCGCCTTGGCCGGCGTCGGGCTCAGCGTACCAGGAAGGGTCATTGTCAGTGCGTTGCTCACGTAGTGAACTCCTCTATATCTGCAAAAGTCGGACTGCGACTCCACGGTGGATGTTAGCACTCTGATCCACCGAGTGCTAACCCTTGGAGTCTGTAGTGGATTGAATGTTCTGTAATAACTATCGAGATTATATTTCGATAGATTTCTGCTTGAGCCACGCCGGGCGGGGCTGACAGCCCGCGTGGGTCGCTCGTGCAGGATCGCGTCGAGTAAACCCTCTAGTCGTGAGCACGAAGGCCCACAGAATGGAACTGAAGCAGGGTTGGCTTGCAGATGCCCCGCCACCGGGGCTGCGGCCAAGCCGGGTGAAGCGCGGGCGAAGTGCCGAACGTCGATATACCAGGCATAGACATCGCACCGGCCGGGAAGTGCTGCGCTGCGACGATCAGGCGCGTCGGCCGACCGGCCGTTTCGGGTGTCGTTCAGAGGGCCAGATTCGTCGCGTGAGTGCTATGCGCGCTGAATCACGCGGTAATTCGATTGCACATATCCACGCGTCAAATCCTGGTATAAATTTCAGCCAGGCGCGTGCGGTACATCTTCGGCGCAGGTTCGTGGCATTGGCCCGGACTCGTGCGCAAGGGGCTTGAGCAATGGCTGCAAAAGTAATCGATGCGATTCGCGGGCTGGAGCGCGAGCGGTTTCGTGCGATGGTGGACGGCGACGGCACGTCGCTCGCCGAACTGCTATCGGACAACGTGATCTACGTGCACACGAACGGCAAACGCGAAACCAAGCAGCAGTTCATTGATGCCATCACGGCAGGCCGCCGCCGCTACCGGCAAATCGAGATCCAGTCGCAGGACGTGCTGCCCGTGGGGCGCGAAACCTGCGTCGTCTCGGGCCGCGCGCTGGTCGAAATGGAGGCCAACAACGGCGCGCTGCTGTTTCCGATTGCCTATACGGCCATCCAGACCCAGGAAGACGGCCGCTGGCGTCTGCTCGCCTGGCAGGCAACGCGTTGCGCGCTCGAATGAGATCGGTGGATCTCTTCTTCCGGGGCGTCTTCTGAACGCTCCGGGCTCGCGCCAGCAGCCTGTCTGACCGCCGGCGCCCAACGGCGCTGCCTGCTGCTTCTCGTCTTTCAGAATTTCCGTTGCCGAATTCCTGCCGCTCAATCCCAGCGGCTGAATGTCTTCCGCTGAACGCCTTCACCCGATCCGCGCCGCTGGACCGTGCCGTGCGGCGCGGTTGCCTTCGAGGTTTTCTCGGCAGTTGCACCGTTACCTCAAGCCGCGGCGCGACGGTCGATCTGCGGCCACGACGCGCGATTCACGCTGCTCACAACGGCTTCGATTGCCGCGTGCGTTGCGTCCTCGGCGATGGCCACGCCGTGGCGGATCCCTTGCGATCCCACGCGGCATCCGACGAACACCGCCGTGCAGCCAACGGATGTGCGTGCGGTTTCGAACGACATGAGCTCGACGTCTTCACCCGAAGCCGCCGCAATCGCGGCCACGACGGCCCGTGCGTGCGCGTCGAGACTGCTGGCCGACGCAGGCGCCCCGATATCGCAGCCCTCCCAGCGCACGCGTCCCGCGCCTGTGTGCGTGGCCGGACCGCGCGTCTTGAAGTACTCGCGCGCGAAGAGCGCACAGATTGCGTCGCCTGTGATTTCTTCGCCGAACGTGTCCGCGAGCGTCTGCACCGCATGGCTGAACTCGATCTGCACGCGGCGCGGCGGCGTGAAGCCCATACCGCGCTCGAGCAGCCAGGTCGCGCCGCCTTTTCCGGACTGGCTGTTCACGCGGATCACGGCGTCGTAGCTGCGCCCGAGGTCGGCGGGATCGATCGGGAGATAGGGCACTTCCCAGACCGCGTCGGGACGCTGCTGCGCGAAGCCCTTGCGAATCGCATCCTGATGCGAGCCCGAGAACGCCGTGAACACGAGGTCGCCCGCATACGGATGGCGCGGATGCACCGGCATCTGATTGCAGCGCTCGACCACCCGACGCACCGCGTCGATATCGGAGAAATCAAGGCCCGGATCGATCCCCTGCGTGTAGAGGTTCAGCGCGAGCGTCACGAGGTCGACGTTGCCGGTGCGCTCGCCGTTGCCGAACAGACAGCCTTCGATGCGGTCCGCACCCGCGAGCAGCGCCATTTCGGCGGCGGCCACCGCCGTGCCGCGATCGTTGTGCGGATGCACGGAGAGCACGATGCTGTCGCGGTACGCGAGGTTGCGGTCCATCCATTCGATCTGGTCGGCAAAAACGTTCGGCATCGCCGCTTCGACCGTCGCCGGAAGGTTCACGATCATCTTGTGATCGCGCGTCGGACGCCAGGTTTGCGCGACGGCGTCGCACACTTCGCGCGCGAACGTCAGCTCGGTCATGCTGAACGTTTCGGGCGAGTACTCGTAGGTCCAGTGCGTCTGAGGGCGCGCATCGGCGTATTCGCGGATGATGCGCGTGCCTTCCACGGCGAGTGCTTTCGTTTCGTCCTTCGACTGGCCGAAAACGATCTTGCGAAACGACGGGCAGATTGCGTTGTAGAGGTGCACGATCGCGCGCGGCGCGCCTTCGAGCGCCTCGAACGTGCGGGCGATCAGCGCTTCGCGCGACTGCACGAGCACTTCGATCGTCACGTCGTCGGGGATGCGCTTTTCCTCGATCAGCTTGCGCACGAAATCGAAGTCGGTCTGCGATGCCGACGGAAAGCCGACTTCGATTTCCTTGAAACCGATCGCCACCAGCATGTCGAAAAATTCGGTCTTCTGCTCGATGCTCATCGGCTCGATCAGCGACTGGTTGCCGTCGCGCAGATCGGTGCTCATCCAGACCGGCGCGCGTTCGATGGTGCGGGTGGGCCATCGGCGGCCATTGATGCGGAAGGCGGGAAACGGGCGGTACTTCTCGGCAGGGTTACGCAACATGGCGAGCCTCGTTCGATTTGTCGTCTGCGAAGGTGGCCGGCAGCGGGCGGCTGGCGGGCGGCTGGCGAAGCACGGTGCGCGAAACTTCGAGCGAGCGGGCGATAGCGGCGCATGCAAACACGGCAGCGGCGGTGGCCGAGCCGGAAGCAAACGTGACGGAAGCCCATGCAACGCGCATTTTGACCCTCGCTGACCCTCGCGATTCGTCCGAACGGTAGACGGACGAATGCAGGCGACAAACAGGTTGTAAAAGGAACTACGGTTTGGAGGTACTGCTGAAACTGCTTGGGAGGACTGCGCTACCGAAGAGGTGGTCGCGCAGCGCTATGCCTGGCTTACGCTAGACGTAGCGATAGGGCCGCTAGGCGGCCGGAGGTAATTCGGAGGGAGTTCTGGAAGGAACGCATCTGCACAATGTAAGGCAGGCTGGACGCGCGTGTCAACGAGGAATTTTGAGTTAGCGCGTTTTCGGATGCGCCGGGCAGATGCAGCAGATGCGGCAGGATGCGCGCAGAAGCACGCCGATGGTGCATTCTGCGGCGATGGCGGGCGCGCGTCATGTGGTGCGCCTTGCTTCGCCCGCCTTGCTCAGCGTTTCGCGATGCGCCGGATCGTCTCGACCTGGCGTGCAAGCGCGTGCGGCACAGGCGCATCGCCGCGCAGCACCGCTTCGATCCATGCGGCCGTGGTGGGCGCATCGCGGCCTTCGGGGAGTTCGATGTCGGGCGTATCGGGCGACGAATGCTCCGGCTCGATCAGCGTTTCGCAAATGCCGTCGTGCAGCCAGTCGACCTGCACCTGGCGGCGCGTATCGGCGACTGCTTCGCCTTCCGTGCCGCGCGCGAGCAATGCGCCTCCCGCGGCGGCATCCGGATGTGCTGCAAACAGTGCGCGCATGCTCTCGCGGTACGACGGGTGCGTGTAGTTCACGAGCCGCAGGCCGGGTTGCGCGAAAGGCTGCAGAAGCTTGACGAGCGTGTGCGTCGAGTTGCGTACGCCCATGCGGCGGCGCAGCGCGAGCAGGCGCGCGAGCTTCGGCGCGAGCGCTTCGATTGATGCGAACGCGACGCGGCGCTCTTCGAGCCGATGTTCGATATCGGCGTGATCGCGCGCCTCGGGCAGATTCAGCGCCGTGAAGATTTCGGCGCTCGTGACCCGGCCCGGATCGCTGCTCACGCCGTGAACCAGTACCGGCACGCCTTCGCGCGCGAGCAGCAACGCAAGCAGCGGCACGAGGTTCGGCTGCTTACGCGCGCCGTTGTAGCTCGGGATCGAGACCGCGCGATAGTCGCCCGCCGGGGACGCGAGCGGCGCGAACGAAGCGTGCGCGGCAGCCAGCATCGCAGCGAGTTCGTCGGAGGATTCGCCTTTTAGCCGGTACGCGAGCAGCACCGCGCCGAGTTCGAGATCGGGTACGCGGCCGTCGAGCATCGCGGCGTAGAGCGCATGCGTGTCTTCCGGCGACAGCGCGCGCGCGCCGTTCGGCCCACGGCCGATCTCCTTGATGAAGCGGGCGCAGGAAAAAGTGTCGGGGGCGTCGGGGGCATTCATGGGGAGCGGAATTCCTGGGTGCCGGTACGCGTGCGGTGCGCGGTGTTTATCGCGGTGTTTTTCGCTGTGGTCATTGCAGCGGTCATCGCAGCGGTCATGAAAGGGCGGATGCGCAAAGTATCGCATGAGGTGCGCAAACGATGCCTGGCGCCAACGCGCCATCCCACGGTCACGCAGTACCAGCGACGGGCGTTACACTGCCTGCACTGACCGCGCTGACTTTCACGCATTGGGAGAACTTCATGACGTACGCTTTTGAGCCGGCACCGCCGGTATCGGTGCCGGTTGCAGGAAGCGACCAGCGTTTTCCGGTGCGCCGCATCTACTGCGTCGGACGCAACTACGAAGCGCACGCGCGCGAGATGGGCCACGATCCGGATCGCGAGCCGCCGTTCTTCTTCTCGAAGCCTGCCGACGCGATTCTCTATGTCGCCCCCGGCGCGACCGCCGAATTCCCGTATCCCCCGCAGTCGAAGAACGTCCACTTCGAGATGGAACTCGTCGCGGCGATTGGCAAGGGCGGAAAGGATATTCCCGTTGCGCGCGCACTCGAACATGTCTGGGGCTACGCGCTCGGCCTCGACATGACGCGCCGTGACCTGCAAGCCGAAGCGAAGAAGCTTGGCCGCCCTTGGGACACCGCCAAGGGCTTCGACCATTCGGCGCCGATCGGCCCCATCCATCCGGTTACGCAAGTCGGCCAGGTCGCACGCGGCGCAATCTGGCTATCGGTCAACGGTGAGGAAAAGCAGCGCGCGGACGTCTCGCAGCTGATCTGGCCGGTGGCCGACACCATTGCGTTTTTGTCGACGCTCGTCGAGCTGAAGGCCGGCGATCTGATCTACACGGGCACGCCCGAGGGCGTCGGCGCGGTGGTGAAGGGCGATCTGATGCGCGGCGGCGTCGAGGGGCTCGGCGAGTTCGCCGTGCGCGTGGTCTGAAGCGCGCATAAGGTCGCACTTCGGCAATGATTCGCGCTTCTGAACGGGAGTGAGACGAACATGAAGCTCTACAGCTATTTCCGCAGCTCGGCTGCATACCGTGTGCGCATCGCGCTGAATCTGAAGGGCCTGCCGTACGAGTACGTGCCGGTGCATCTCCTGCGCGACGGCGGCGAGCAACTGAAACCGGCCTACCGGCAGATCAACGCGGACGGCATCGTCCCGACGCTGATCGACGACGAACAGCACGCCATCCAGCAGTCGCTCGCGATCATCGAGTATCTGGACGAGACGCACCCCGAGCCGCCGCTGCTGCCGAAGCTGCCCGTCGACCGCGCCCACGTGCGCGCGCTGGCGCTTCAGGTGGCGTGCGAGATTCATCCGTTGAACAACCTGCGCGTGCTGAAGTATTTGAAGCACACGCTCCGCGTCGATGGCGCCGCGAAGGATGCGTGGTACCGCCACTGGATCGAGTCGGGGTTCGAGACGCTGGAGCGGCGTCTGGCGAACGATCCGCGCACGGGCAAGCTCTGTTACGGCGATACGCCGACGCTCGCCGATCTGTGTCTCGTGCCGCAGGTGTTCAACGCGAACCGCTTCGATATCGAGACGTCGTGCTATGCGACGATCCAGCGCATTTACGATTACGCGTCACAACTCGATGCGTTCGCACGTGCCGCGCCGGGCGTGCAGCCGGACGCTGAGTGAGCGAGGTGCGGCGAGGCGCCGCGCCAGTGAGCGGCGGGCAAGGAAAAAGGGCGTCGTTCTTCGGAACGACGCCCTTTATTTGGGTGCTGCGCCTGGTTGCGTTTCGATTGCGCCTAGTTGCCGAGCAGCGCGTCGGTGAATTCTTCGGCGTTGAACGGCTGCAGATCCTCGACCTTCTCGCCCACGCCGATGAAATAGACCGGCACCGGACGCTGACGCGCGATGGCCGCGAGGATGCCGCCCTTCGCCGTGCCGTCGAGCTTCGTGACGATGAGACCGGTCAGGCCGAGCGCATCGTCGAACGCCTTCACCTGCGCGAGCCCGTTCTGGCCCGTGTTCGCATCGATCACGAGCAGCACTTCGTGCGGCGCGCCGTCGAGCGCCTTGCCGATCACGCGCTTGACCTTCTTCAGTTCGTCCATCAGATGGAGCTGCGTCGGCAGGCGGCCGGCCGTGTCGGCCATCAGCACGTCGATGCCGCGCGCACGCGCGGCGCTCACAGCATCGAAGATCACCGCCGCCGGGTCGCCGCTTTCCTGCGAAACGACCGTCACGTTGTTGCGCTCGCCCCAGACTGCGAGCTGTTCGCGCGCGGCGGCGCGGAACGTGTCGCCGGCGGCGAGCAGCACGGACTGGTCGAAGCGCTGCAAATGCTTTGCGAGCTTGCCGATGCTCGTCGTCTTGCCCGCCCCGTTTACGCCCGCAATCATCATGACGAGCGGCTGCGCGCGGCCGAGCATGAGCGATTTTTCGAGCGGCCTGAGCAGGCCGATGAGCAACTGGCGCAGCGCGTCCTTCACCTGCTGCGCTTCGGTGAGGCGCTCGCTGCGCACTTTCTGGCGCAGCGTTTCCAGCAGGAATTCGGTGGCTTCGACGCCCGCATCGGACATCAGGAGCGCCGTTTCGAGTTCCTCGTAAAGATCGTCGTCGATCTTCGCGTTGACGAAGATGCTCGCGAGGTTCGAACTCGTCTTCGAGAGGCCCGATTTCAGGCGCGCGAGCCAGGATTGCTTCGCAGCCGCTTCAGGCACGGGCGGCGGAACGATGTCGACGGCCTCGACGGCCACGGCGGTTTCAGGGGCGGATCGCGACGGTGAGGGCGCCGCGGCGGGCTGGCGTGCCTGCGCAGGCTCGGCTGCGGGCGAGGGCGCGCGGGATCCGGATTGGGCCGGTGCTGAATCCGCGGCTTGAGCCTCGGGCGTCCGCGCGGCTTCGGCCTGCGCGGTCTCTTCGGCCTTGGAGCCGCGGAGTCGTTTGAAGAAACTGAACATGATCTGGTTCGTGGAGGCGCGTTGCGGGTCGGACCGCGGGGTGGTCGCCGACGTCGTCGAAATGGAGGCAACGCACGGAAAACACGGCATTTTATCAGGCGCCCCCGGCCGCGTCGTTGCGGTAACCGGGCGGCGCGCACGCGGGGCTGTGGTAACGTTCGCGCATCAGGGGGGCCGGCGCGCGCGGCGCGTCGCCCAGACACTCTAAAGCCGTATAGAAAAACGCATGTCCCGTTCCTCATCTTCGCGCCCGCAGGGTGCCCGCTCCGTTCAGCCTGCTGCGCCGGGCAAGGCCGTGCGCGGCGGCGGCGCGCATACGATCCGTATCATCGGCGGCGACTGGAAGCGCACGCCGCTGCCGGTCATCGATCTCGACGGCCTGCGGCCCACGCCCGACCGCGTGCGCGAGACGCTCTTCAACTGGCTCGGCCAGCAGCTCGACGGCCAGCGTTGTCTCGACCTCTTCGCCGGCAGCGGCGCGCTCGGTTTCGAAGCGGCGTCCCGCGGCGCCGCGCGCGTCGTGATGATCGAGCGCAATGCGCGCGCTGCCGCGCAACTGCGCGCGAACCAGGCGCGCTTGTCGGCGCGTACCATCGAAATCGCCGAAGCCGATGCGCTGCGGCTCGCAGCCAGTCTTGCGCCGGGTTCGTTCGACGTGGTGTTCCTCGATCCGCCGTTCGGCGACACCGCGCTCCTCACGCGCGCGCTCGAACTTTGCACGCCGCTTGTTGCCGCTGGCGGCTGGCTGTACGTCGAGTCCGGCGAGCGGCTCGATCCCGCCGCGCGACCCGACTTGGCGGGTTGGAGCGTAGTCCGCGAGGGCAAGGCGGGCGCCGTCTTCTATCATTTGCTGCAGCGCGAAAATGAGGAATAATGCGCGTTCGATAACAAGTGGCGGGCAGCCTCATCGCCAGGCTCGCACTTGCGCCTGCACCGCGACGGCCATGATCGAACTGGCCGGGCAGTGTATCGCGCCCCATTTTTGATGAGAGGAGAAGCCTCATGGTAGTCGCCGTGTACCCCGGTACCTTCGACCCACTTACGCGCGGCCACGAAGATCTCGTGCGGCGCGCGTCGAGCATTTTCGACACGCTGGTGGTTGGCGTTGCCGACAGCCGCAACAAGCAACCGTTCTTCTCGCTCGAAGAGCGGCTCGAAATCGCCCACGAGGTCCTCGGCCATTATCCGAACGTGCAGGTGATGAGCTTCAAGGGGCTGCTGAAGGATTTCGTGCGCGTCAATAATGCACGCGTGATCGTGCGCGGCCTGCGCGCCGTGTCGGACTTCGAATACGAGTTTCAGATGGCGGGCATGAACCGCTATTTGCTGCCCGACGTCGAAACCATGTTCATGACGCCGTCCGATCAATATCAGTTCATCTCCGGCACGATTGTGCGGGAGATTGCCCAACTCGGCGGCGACGTGAGCAAGTTTGTGTTCCCGTCGGTGGAAAAGCGCCTGCAGCACAAGGTCGCCACATTGGGCGGGCCGGTCACGAAGGCTTGAGCGAGCGGCACTAAAGGAAGCAAACCGGAGGGCCTGGCGATGACGCGGGCCCTCGCGCCGCAATGAAGTGAGAAATAAGTAAGAAGCGCACGATTTTGGCGATTCTCGGTGAGTTTGTTTATTGGTTGTGCTGATTATCTGATTGGGAATAAATCGGAGAGCAGGTCCGAAACGCGGGCCTGCTGGTGACATCCACAGATTGAGTCGATCAGGAGCCTTTAGCAGCCTTCGCGAACGCTTCGGCGAGTTTGTCGAAATGCTTGAGTGCGGCGGGCGTCAATTCGATCTGTTTGCGGCGTGTGTCTTCCGTGTCGCTTAGTGCGAGCCAGCCTTTTTCACGCATCGACGTAATGCGCGCATGAAGCGTTGCGGGTGAACCAAGTTCGCTACGGGCCATCATGTCCCGCACCGAAAGCCGATCGTTCTTTTGGTTCGTGCGCGCGACGAATTCGAGGATTTTCTCTTCGAGTGGATCGAGCGCAGGCAGTGCGGGCAGGCCACGCAACGCTTCGGTCAATTGCAAAAATCGAAGATAGATATCAGCAGGACGTTTCATTGCTTGCGTACCAACCGGGTGGACGCCCGCTTAACGACGCGCGAGCTTTGACTTTGATGCAGCTATTTAAAAACGTAATGAGAATTATATCGCATGCAAAGCTTACGTTTTCATTGCTGATCGATCGCAGGCACCGTGCTCGTGTACATACTGTCGTTGTGGCTGAATGAGGAGCTTTTCAGACACACGGAGTTTCTGAACGGCGTTAACTGGATCTATCTGCCTACCGGCATCCGGTTGCTGAGTACGCTGCTGCTCGGCGCGGATGGTGCGATTGGCTTATTGATTGCCGCACTAATCGTAGATTTCGCTTACTACTTTCCCCACGATCCAGTTCGAGCCATTGTGGGGGCGATTATCAGCGCGGCGGGGCCCTACGCGGTCTATCGTCTGGCGCTTGAGCGGTACCAGCTAAAAGCGTCATTGGCGAACCTGACACCCAGGCGGCTCCTCGTTCTGGCGTTCGCTGTAGCAACGACGAATGCCGTGCTACATCATCTCTGGTTTGCGTTGACCGGGGATACGCAAAACTTCATCGAACGCTTCTGCATGATGTACATAGGCGATCTGCTTGGAACGCTGATCATGCTTTATGCCATGAAGGGCGTGCTTTCAATCCTTCGTAGCATCGTGATTCGAGCGGAATAACATTGGCAGTGCAATATATATTAAGGAAATGCGCGATTGCTAAAGCGCGCAGTCGCTGCGCTTTGGCAACCAGGGCGGCGTTTCAATGTGGCGCGTCTGTTGTGGTGCCGCCATTTGTAGTTCGGTTGTCTGTGAGGCGGTCATACAAGGTGGGCCAATCGACCGCCAGCAGTGGAATTGTCTCGTCGTTACGGGCCCAATACGTCACGAAGCGTTGCCAGCCTTCAAGGAAGATGCCTTTGCCGGGACTGAGCAAACAGGGGGATCTGGCAACGAGCGGGACGACTGCCGGTGGAAAAGTTGCGGCAAGCGTTTCGAGGACGTCCGCTGTCTCGTCTGGCGTGTCGACATTATTGGTTTCCGACGAGAAGTAATGCCGTACAACCTCCGCGACAGAAGGCGTGCTGACTTCGATATAAGCGGCACGTACGCCATTTAGCGCCACGCAGACAGAAGATGGCGCAAATGCGCATCCGGCCAGACGCCGGAGCACAGGGAGTTTCACGTATGGGGGTAACACTCCAAAATCTGTCTCTTCGCGTTGCAATGCATCATGAAACGCGGCATAGCCTAGAAGCCATGCGCTGGCCGGTTGGGCGACTGATTGATTCCGGGAAGGAATCAAACCCACCTGGTCATGTCGGGCAGTATGCATACCACCTCCTTTTGGTATAAAAAGCATAACAAATGAAAGTGCGTAGTACAAGTTTCGTTATAAGCAAATAACCGGCGCAGGCAGTTTAGACAAGAGAAGGCGCGTGAGCGCAACTCGGCGCGCAGCGCACAAGCACGCATGCCGGGTAATGTTGTCCGGCGGCACAGACGGCTTGAGCGCTAGAATGCACTGTTTTTGAACGTGAAGTTGGTGGAAGTATGGCCCTGATGATTACCGACGAGTGCATCAACTGGCTGCGCTAAGCGATTTTTGTGCTAACACTCTGTAAAGGCTTCTGGCTTTACCAATTGCCAGAAATTACCCTCCTGCAACTCAACTGCAACTCAGAGGGAAAAATGGCAACTTTCAGCCAACGCAATGGCCGTTGGCAGTGAAAATTAATCGAAAGGGCTTTCCTGCGCAGTACAAGTCGTTCGCAACGAAGGCAGAAGGGCAGGTTTGGGCACGTTCCGTCGAAACCTCGATGGACGACGGAACGTGGGTCGATCCGGTTGGTACAACCGACATAACCTTCGGCAAACTGCTGGAGCGCTACAAAGGGTCTGTTACGCAGACAAAGCGCAGCAGACGCAGCGAGGAATACCGGATTAGCAAAATGCTGCGGCACAAGATCGCCGAGTACAGCATGCGCAATCTGACAGCGAGTTGGCTGGCTGATTACCGCGATCAACGTCTCAAGGTGGCGACCAATTCATGCGTCTGCCGCGAACTCGCAACGATCAGCGCCGTAATCACGCATGCGCAGCGTGAATGGGGTCTCTCAGTAACCAATCCGGCGAAGCTTGTGAAAAGGCCGCGATTGCCGCCCGGTCGAAATCGCATATTGAAGCCAGCAGAGCCTGATCGTCTCCTGCATGAGCTGCATGCGGAACGTCACGAATTGCGGAGCAGGTGGCTGTTACCGCTCGTGAAGCTTGCGCTGGAGACTGCGATGCGACAGGGCGAATTGTTGTCTCTGCAATGGAGGCACGTCGATTTCGATCAGCGCACGGCCTATCTGCCCATGACGAAAAACGGCAAGGACCGTTATGTTCCGTTGAGCAGTGCTGCGATTGCGATTCTGGAGGGATTGGATCGTGTCGACGAGCGCGTTATTCCGGTCACTCAGAACGTTGTCTTGTGTGCGTGGCCGCGAGCATGCAAGCGTGCCGGAATCTAAAATTTCCACTTTCACGATCTACGGCATATGGCGACCACGAATCTTGCCAAAAAGCCGCCGAACGTGATTGAGCTTGCATCTGTGACCGGACATTCCAACGTCCAGATGCTGAGTCGGTACTATCACACGTCGGCGAGCGAACTGGCGAGGAAGCTCGGATGGGTACTTTCAGCTCCGTTTGCCATCGCCATATTCTCCGCCAGTGTTCAACGCGCACGATTTCGTCACGAAACCGAGCAGCTATAACAAGGGGGTGCCCGCAAACGTCGATCTCGTATGCGGCGACCCGATGCTGGAACTCCAATCGAACGCTGTGAACACGCTCGCCAACAATCAGATCCCAGGAACGAATCCGTGGATCAGGGATGCCATACGCCCTGCGGCTACGGCTGTCCGATAATCGGACCAGTGAATGCTGGCCGTTGAGAGCAACGCGGCCATAGCGCGCTATCGGTTTAACGGCGTTCTGGCACGTTGCTTTAGCTTGAGGCTGCGGGGCTGGTGTCGAACAGGCCAGCAAAACGCATGGCGGCTCTTCTGCCAAACCGCAGGGCGCTTGGCAATGGCGATTTGGCGCGCTCCGTAGCTTTGCACATGCTCCACGTTGAAGCTGTGCTGCCAGACGCTCGGTGACGTTTCTGGCGAGCCACAGGTTGAACTCTCTGTTGTGCGCAGGTCCGATACTCGGACTTGCCCGATATTGGGGAGCATTGAATTTAGCGACGTTGCTTGCTCGAATAATGGGGGGCGCATAGACCCAGCAAAGTATAGCCAATGGTTCGCCGCTAGAATACGGGGCTGGCAGCGATACCCAGCCCAGCGGGTATCCATGAAACACGAAATCTGAGATGGGGGATGTATGCCGGCGACGAGGTTCGCGGGGTCCTTGCTTGTGCGCCCTGTGCTGCTCATCGGAGCCGCCATAACGGTTGCGCTGGCCGTCGCGTGTCTCATTTCACTGGTGCTGTACGAAATGCGGCAAGACGCGTTGGCGCGGGCGAAGGACGCTGTAGAGAACCTTTCTGCCATTTTGGAACGTGACATTGAGCGGAATATCGAGATTTATGAACTCTCGATGCAAGCGGTTGTGGATGGCGTAAAGAACCCGAACATATTTGGCTTGACGTCAGATACTCGCCAGCTTGTTCTGTTCGATCGGTCAAGCAACGCCCAAGATCTGGGCTCGCTGCTGGTTACGAACGCGGCGGGCGACGTCATAATCGATTCGCGGTCGGTGCCCCCACGAAAGGCTAACTTCCGCGACCGTGATTACTTCGACGTTCAACAGCGAGCTGCGAATGCCGGACTGTATATCACCAAGCCGACGTTAAGCTTGGGCAATGAGCCGTCAATCGCGCTAAGTCGCCGCGTTGAGGATGCGCGAGGCCAATTTTCTGGCGTCGTCGTCGGAACGCTTCGACTGAACTACTTCCGACGATTGTTTGAAGGCATGACGCTCGGCGACCATGGCTCGATTACCCTGCTAAGAACAGATGGTACGGTCCTGATGCGGCGACCTTATCACGAGCAGGAGATAGGGCGTAGCATCGCGAGTGCCGCGTCGTTCAAGCCGCTCCTTCAGGGAAACAAGGGTTGCTTCATCGGTACTGCTGCGTTGGACGGCGATAGGCGCCTGTACGGTTTCAAGCATATCGGGAAATACCCTTTGATTGTCGTCGTGGGACTAGGGACCAGGGACATCTATGCTCAGTGGCGACAGCGTGCGTGGGCTATTGGCATCATCACCGGTGTGCTCGATGTGCTCGGTATCATGATGGCCGTTGGGTTTGCGAAGCAATTTCACATGCGGCTCAAGATGGAAGAGCAGCTCCGAGTACTTGCCGACACCGATAGCCTCACGGGTCTTGGCAGCCGACGCGCGCTGGACATCGCGCTTGATGTTGAGTGGAGACGCGCGAGACGAAGCAAGCAGCAGCTATCCGTATTGATGCTGGATGTTGACTACTTCAAGGAATTTAACGACCACTACGGGCACGTTGCAGGAGACAATGCGCTAAAAAACGTCGCGCATTGCATTTTCAAGAACATCCGTCGTCCGGGAGACTTCGCAGGGCGTTACGGCGGTGAAGAATTCTGTGTACTGCTACCAAATACCGAACTGGCTGGTGCGGTTCAAGTTGCGGAGGCGATTCGTCAGGCGGTACTTGAAACAAACCAGCTGCACGTCACCGGGCCAAAAGGAACCTTGAGCGTAAGCATTGGCGTTGCGACCTTTGACGGGAGGAACACGTCCTCCGGCGTGAATTCGGAGCAGTTGTTCCATCGGGCCGACCAGAGGCTTTATGAAGCTAAGGCTGCTGGCCGCAATATGGTGATGCCCCAACACATTGAGCCGCAGCGGGCTGTATCACGAGGGTTAATTTCGGGTCGAGTTTCTTAAATCACACTGGACAGGAGGCTGCGCGAACGTCGCACAATCGTGCTCGTTGCCCGGAGCTGCGCTGGGGCCGGATCATTCCAGCCTGGGGCAATAAGGCATCCAGTCGATCACGTAAATTTCCGGGCCCATCGAAATCGCGTCGTTCGGGCACTCAGGCTCGCATACGTCGCAATTGTGCGGAAAACGTCTTGTTGCTCATGGCCTGGCGTGCTATCTGGACTTTGCGCGCTGCAAAATCGGCAACACCTGTGCAACTCAGCCGCAACTCAAAAACATGGCTTTCGGGGAATTTTGCGCGACCGTGCGGAAGGCTGAAAAGCTATAATGTATTGTTTTTTCTAGCAAAGTTGGTGGAAGTATGGCCCTGATGATTACCGACGAGTGCATCAACTGCGACGTTTGCGAGCCTGAGTGCCCGAACGATGCGATTTCGATGGGCCCGGAAATTTACGTGATCGATCCGAACAAGTGCACGGAGTGCGTCGGCCACTTCGATGAGCCGCAGTGTCAGCAGGTGTGCCCGGTCGACTGCATTCCGCGCGACCCTGCGCATGTCGAGTCGCCCGAGCAGTTGATGCAGAAGTACCACGCGCTGATGGCGGCGAAGAAAGGCTGAGCGCTGTTTCTGCTTGCGACATGAAAAAACGCGCCTTATAGGCGCGTTTTCTTTTTCGGGGCTGACGCTCGCGTTACTTCACGATGCCTTTTAGTGCGTCGACGAGCTTCTCGCATTCAGCGTCGGTGCCGATCGAGATGCGCAGATGCTGGTTCACGCGCGGCGCGTTGAAGTGGCGTACGAAGATTTCCTGCTCGCGCAGCTTTGCGCTGATGGCGGCTGCATCGTGCGACGGATGGCGCGCAAACACGAAGTTCGCCGCCGACGGCACGACGTCGAAACCCAGTTCCGCGAGCGCCGCGGTGAGTCTTTGCCGGCTTGCCATCACGCGGGCGCTTGTCGTGTGCAGCCACTCGGTGTCTTCGTAGGCGGCGGCAGCGGCCGCTTGCGCCAGACGGTCCAGCGGATACGAGTTGAAGCTGTCCTTCACCCGGTTGAGCGCGTCGATCAGATCGGGATGGCCGAACGCGAAACCGACGCGCATGCCGGCGAGCGATCGCGACTTCGACGTCGTGTGCACGACGAGCAGGTTCGGATAGCGGTCGATGAGCGCGATTGCCGATTCGGCGCCGAAATCGACGTAGGCTTCGTCGATCACTACCGCCGACTCCGTGTTTGCCGCGACGAGCTTTTCGATTTGCGCAAGCGGCAGTGCGTGGCCGGTCGGCGCATTCGGATTTGGAAAGATCACGCCGCCGTTGGGTTGCGCGTAATCCTCGATACGGATCGCGAAGGCATCGTCGAGCGGCACCGTGCGGTACTGCACGTCGTAGAGCCGTGCGTAAGTCGGGTAGAAGCTGTAGGTGATGTCGGGAAAGAGGATTGGCAAGTCGTGCTTGAGCAGCGCCTGGAACGCGTGCGCGAGCACTTCGTCGGAGCCGTTGCCGACGAACACCTGATCGGCGTTCAGCCCGTGATGCGCAGCGACGACGGCGCGCAGGCGCTTTGAGACCGGATCGGGATAGCGGCGCAGTGATTCTGCGTGCTCGCCGAGTTCTGCGTGGATTGCCTCAAGCACGCGCGGCGACGGCGGATACGGATTCTCGTTGGTGTTGAGCTTCACCGGCTTCGCGAGTGCGGGCTGTTCGCCCGGCACGTAGGGCACGAGGCGGTGGACGATGTCACTCCAGTAACGACTCAAGATGCTCTCCTGTCGACCAGAGTTGGCGCTTCAGCGCCTACTCTGGTCCCATGCACAGCAGTCGATCAGAGTTAGCGCTTCAGCGCCTACTCTGGTCCCCAAACAACACGCTCAACTACCATTGCGATGCAGCAGCATGACTGCACGTTCCGTTTCGCCTTTCACGAAAGTCGGCATCACAACGAGCGCGCGCTCGATCGACCGATCGATCACATCCTGCTCTTCCTTGCGCGGCGGTTTGAGCACGAAGTTCGCGACATCGGGCTTGGCGCCGGCGCGCGTGCTTTCCGGAATCAGATCACGCGGATGCCCGATGCCGATACGAAGGCGCCAGTACTGCTGGGTCGACAGATGCGCGGAAATGTCCTTCAGGCCGTTGTGCCCGCCGCTGCCGCCGCCGAGCTTGAGCTTGACGGCGCCGGGCGGCAGGTCGAGTTCGTCGTGCGCGACGAGGATCTCGTCTGGCAGGATCCTGAAGAAGTGCGCGAGTGCGACGACCGACTGTCCCGAGCGGTTCATGTAGGTTTGCGGCTCGAGCAGATGCACTTCCTCGCCGAAAAGCCGTGCGCGTGCGTAGTGGCCGTGAAAGCGCCGCTCGTCGCGCAGCGACGTGCCGGCTTCGCGCGCGAGCTGGTCCACGAACCAGAACCCGGCGTTGTGGCGCGTCGCGGTGTATTCGGCGCCTGGATTGCCGAGTCCGACGATCAACCTGATCATGTGCTGTTGCCCAATGCGATCAAATGCGCGAAAAAACGAGAAAAAGCGCGAAAAAAAACCCGCCGGGGCAAACCGCGGCGGGTTACGTCGACCGTTTCATTGAAACGGATCGAGAGGATATCGGCTTGTCGCCGCAGCTTACTCGGCTGCTGCTTCTTCGCCTTCGGCTGCCGCCACGGCACCGGCCGGAACCGTCGCCGAGACGATCACCGGGTTTTCCGCTTCCACGTGCGCGACGAGCGTCACGCCTGCGGGCAGTGCGATGTCCTTGGCGTGCAGCGTCTGACCAGCTTCGATCTTGGCGAGGTCGACTTCGACGAACTCAGGCAGCGAGGTCGGCAGGCAGATCACTTCGATTTCGTTCACGACGTGCGAGATGATCGCGCCCGACAGCTTCACGGCAGGATTTTCTTCCTGGTTCATGAAGTGCAGCGGCACCTTCGTGTGCAGCTTCTTGTTCGGGTCGACGCGCTGGAAGTCCACGTGCAGCACGAGCTGACGGAACGGGTGGTATTGCACGTCGCGCAGCAGGACTTGCTGCGACTTGCCGGCCACTTCGAGTTCGAGAATCGACGAGTGGAAGGCTTCCTTCTTCAGGGCGTGCCACAGCGCGTTGTGATCGAGTTCGATCATCTGCGGCTCGACGCCGACACCGTAAACGATGCCAGGGGTCTTGCCAGCATTGCGCAGGCGGCGGCTCGCACCCGTACCTTGCAGGTTGCGCTCGAAAGCGACGACTTTCATGTTTTTCTCCTATGCACTGCCCGCGACCAGGCAGTAAAACGGGGCCTTTCCGGCAAATTAGCTGCCTGAAGGCCCCAAACAATACAGCGCAAACCTTCGTCCGCTTGCGCTGATTACGTCAAAAGCGCGGCTTTCTTGCGAACGCCGCGCCTTGACGCGAATCTCTTAACCTTCCGCGAACAGCGACATCACCGAGTCGCCGCGACGGATACGCGAGAAGGTTTCCGCCAGCAGGCCGGCGCTCGAAAGCGCGCGGATCTTCGCGCACGAACGTGCTTCGGTGCCGAGCGGAATGGTGTCGGTAACAACGAGTTCGTCGAGCGCCGAGGCGGCGATACGCTCGCCTGCGCCACCCGAGAGAACCGGGTGTGTGGCGTAAGCGAACACCTTCTTCGCGCCGCGCTCCTTGAGCACTTGCGCAGCCTTGCAGAGCGTGCCGGCGGTGTCGACCATGTCGTCCATGATGACGCAGGTGCGGCCGTCGACTTCACCGATGATGTTCATCACTTCGGCGACGTTCGCCTTCGGGCGGCGCTTGTCGATGATCGCGAGGTCGCAGTTGAGCTGCTTGGCGAGCGCACGGGCGCGCACCACGCCGCCGACGTCCGGCGACACGACCAGCAGGTTCTCGTAGTTCTGCTTGCGCAGATCGCCGAGCAGCACGGGCGTGGCGTAGATGTTGTCGACCGGGATATCGAAGAAGCCCTGAATCTGGTCGGCGTGCAGATCCATCGTGATGATCCGCTCGACGCCGGCGATTTCCAGCATGTTCGCCACGACCTTCGCCGAGATGGCGACGCGCGCCGAACGCGGGCGGCGGTCTTGACGGGCATAGCCGAAGTAGGGGATCGCTGCGGTGATCCGGCCTGCTGATGCGCGCTTGAGCGCATCGACCATGATCATCAATTCCATCAGGTTGTCGTTCGTCGGCGCGCAGGTGGACTGCAGGACGAAGACGTCCTTGCCGCGTACGTTTTCCTGGATTTCGACCTGGATTTCACCGTCGGAGAAGCGGCTAACCATAGCCTTACCGAGGGGAATACCGAGGATCTTGACGACTTCCTGTGCAAGCGCGGGATTTGCGTTGCCAGTAAAAACCATCAGGCCGTCATGGCTGCTCATCATGCACCTGCTGCGGACTTGGGGCGAGAGGAACTACTAGATATCTGCAGGCGTTGCTGCAGGAATACTTGGCAGGGGAGGAAGGACTCGAACCCTCGCATGCCGGAATCAAAATCCGGTGCCTTAACCAACTTGGCGACTCCCCTACACTTAACTCTGCGCTTCGCTGTACGGGTAGGGCCGTTCAGCGAGGCTAAATCTATGCCGCGAAAGCGAAGAGAGGATGGGTATCAAGACTCGATGTCACCGCGCTTCTCCACGCCGGTTGGGCTTCATGCAGTTCGGCTTGCACCGCTTCTGCTTCGGCCCGGCTGGAAAACGCTGCAAAAACGCTCGCGCCCGATCCGGTCATCCGCGCTGGCGTGATGCTGGTTTCGATACCGCTAAACCACTTCAACACCTGCGCTACTTCCGCGTATTTTCCTGCGACAACCGCCTGCATATCGTTTTGGCCGAAACTGTCTGGCCATCCGTTTTGCGTTGCTTGCTGCGCAAGAAAGACTGCTATTGTGCAGGGCTTCGTATCTCGTGTCAACGATTTTTCCGAAAAAATCGCGGCAGTCGGAACATGTACCTGCGGCGTCACAACCAAAAAATGACGAGGGGGCAATTGTACAGTTTCCAGTGCTTCGCCAACACCCTCTGCAAACGCGTTTTTCCCGAACACGAAGAACGGCACGTCCGCGCCGAGCTTCAGTGCGAGCGCCTGGAGTTCGCCCCGCGTCAGATGAAGTTTCCAGAGGCGGTTCAGCGCGAGCAGCGTCGTCGCCGCGTCCGAACTGCCGCCGCCGAGGCCTGCGCCCATCGGCAGACGCTTTTCGATGTCGATCTCGACGCCTTCCTGCGTGCCCGCGTGCTGCTTGAGCAGCATCGCCGCGCGCACGGTGAGATCTTGCTCGACGGGAACGCCGTCCACTTCGGTCGTGCGCGTGATGCGGCCGTCATTGCGGCGCTTGAAGTGCAGCGTGTCGCCCCAGTCGAGCAACTGGAACACGGTCTGCAGGTTGTGATAGCCGTCCGCGCGGCGGCCGGTGATGTGCAGGAACAGATTGAGTTTCGCGGGCGCGAGGCAATCGCGCAGCGAGTCTTGAGTTTCGGTCATGATGCGTGTGACGGACGGACCCGCCCGGTTTATTGGTCGAGCACCAGCTTGATCGCGAGCGGCGGGTTGTCGCGCGTGAGGTTAAGGCGCTTCACGCCGGTGGCGGGCGCATCGGCATAGGCCATGTAGTCGATGGTCCAGCCGTCCTGCTCGATTTGTGCGAGACGTGACGGATCCTGCGGATCCGCTTTCGTGTACGCGTGGGAAGTCGGCGCGACCGAAGGCTGCAGCCAGTAGCGCAGGCCCTCGACCGGCAGCGCGAAACCGAGCGCCTGGCGCATCAGGGTCGACACGTTGTCGGCGGTGAGCGGCTGCCGGTTCGGCAATTCGAGCGTCGCTTGCGCCGGCGACGACGTGACGATCGCCATCGTCTGTCCGAGCGGATTGCGCAGTTGCAGCGTCACCGTCGAGTCGGCTTCGCGCATGTCGAAGTTGCCGTAGGCGTTGTTCGGGCGGCCGTACTGGTCGACGTACTGCACGGCGAAGCGGCCGTGCCAGGCGCGGTTCGTCTGCGTCGTGAGCGACGTCGTGGCGTTCGACGTGGACGGCTGGTGCGGCGGCTGCGTGGCGCAACCCGCGAGCGCGAGCAGCGCCGACGCCGCTACGCTGAGCGCAGGGCGCCGCACGAGGCGGTTGTAGAACGAATGAAATACGGCGGGGCCGGAAGTCGGTCGGGTATCGGGTGTCAACGCAAGTTTCAACGCAGGTTTCAACACAGGCATCAGCGGGGCAGGCGGTATATCAGAGATCGTTCACCTGGAAGCGCTTGAGCGTCTTCAGGAGCGTGTCGTTATCGGGTTCGAGCTTGTGCGCCTCGCGCCATGCGGCACGCGCGCCGTCCTGGTCGCCGTTTTTCCACAGCACTTCGCCGAGGTGCGCGCCGATCTCGGCGTTCGGCTGCATGCTGTACGCCTTGCGCAGCAGCTTGATGGCGTCGGCGTTGTCGCCGAGGCGGTATTTCACCCAGCCCACGCTGTCCATGATGAACGCGTCGTCGGGCGCGAGCGCCGAAGCCTTCTCGACCAGCTTGTCCGCTTCCTGCAGGCGCAGATTGCGATCCGCGAGCGAATAGCCGAGCGCGTTGTACGCCTGCGGGTTGTCGGGCTGCGCCTTGATGAGCTTGCGCAACTGCGCTTCCATCACGTCGAAATGGCCGGTTTTTTCGGCCGTCATCGCGTAGTCGTAGACGAGATCGGCGTCGTCCGGGAAATCGCCCACGGCCTTCGCGAGCCGCTCTTCCGCTTCCGGATAGCGCTTCGCGTCGAACAGGATCGTCGCGTCCGTGCGTGCGATCAGCGCCTGGTCGTGCGGATCGTCGGCGTGAATGCTCGCGAGCTGGCGCCGCGCGTCGTCGGTCTTGCCTTCCTTGTCGAGCAGCTGCGCGCGCGCGATCTGCCCCTGAACATACTGCTGGCTCGTTGTGCTGATCCTGTCGAGCCACTTCTGCGCCGCGGCGTCGTCCTTCTGTTCGACGGCAAGTTGCGCGAGGTAGATGTAGCCCTGGCCCGGGTCCGCATTCGGCGTCTTTTCCGCAAGCTGCACGTATTGCGTCAGATACTTTTGCGCGGACTCGAACTTCTTCTGCTGTACGTTGATCAGCGCGAGCGCCATCAGCGGCATCAGGTCTTTCGGACCGTCCTTGCGCAAGATTTCGAACTGCTTTTGCGCGTCGTCGAGGCGGTCGGCGGCCAGGTAGGTCTGCGCGAGTGCGAGCCGTCCTTCACGCGACTTCGGGTTCTGCTGCACGAATTTCTCGATCGCCGCGATGCCCTCGCTGCGCTCTTCAGGCCCCATCTGCGAGAGCATCAAGGCCGCGGGCAGGTAGCCAGGCTTGAGCGTGAGCGCCTGCTCGAACGACTTGCGCGCGCCGGGCAGATCGTCGGCGAGCAGTTGCTGGCGGCCGATCGCAAGTTGCGCCTCGGGCCGGTTCATGTCGTCCTTCAGCAGATCCTTCAGCACCGCCAGAGCGCCTATGCGGTTCGGTCCACGCGAAAGCAGGAGCTGCAGCGAGACGAGCGCCGGTCCGCGATTCTCCGCGGGCACGTGCGCCAGTTCGCGCGCGAGCAGCGGCGCGGCGTCTTCGGGACGGCCGGACAGCACGAGCAACGATGCGTCGAGCTGCGCGGCGCGCTCCGAATCGGGGGCGTACTGCTGCCAGAGCTGGACGGCGTTCAGCGCGTCGGACGGGCTTTGCGCGGCAAGCGCGATTTCCGTCGCGCGCTGCGCCATGCGCGGATCGTGCGTGTCGCGCGCGAGTGCGAGGTACGTTTGATAAGCGGGTGCCGGCTGGTCGCGCTGGAGCGCGATTTCCGCGGCGAGAACCTGGAACAGTATCTGGCTCGACAGCGGCGTGTCGGGCAGATCTTTCATCTCATCGGGCGTTTCCGGGCCGAATGCGTCCGGGATCGAAACGGACGTGTCGTCCGTGTCGGGGGCCGGATCCTGTGCATATGCGCTCGACGTGGTCAACGCCCAGGCCGCGACCACCGCCGCGCCGATCAGGCGGACGCCGATGGTGGAAGGCAGGCGTGGCGCGCAAGGGGCCGGGCGCTTCGCAAACAGTTTTACGAAAGACAGTTCCATGGATTTCGGTCGAATGTTTCGGTCGATTGTAACGCGCTGGCTACAATACGCGCACAACGACGACGCAAGTTGCAGACCAACTCCGAACATCATCTGGTCAAGACGTTAGACATGCCCGAATTGCCGGAAGTTGAAGTTACCCGCCGTGGAATCGAGCCCTGGGTCGCGGGCCGCCGCATCGAGCGCGTGGAGGTGCGCAATCCCGCGCTGCGCTGGCCGGTTCCGCCCGCGCTCGCGCGCATGCTACGCGGCCGCACGATCCGTTCCGTGGGCCGCCGGGGAAAATATCTCCTGTTCGAAGTGGAGGAGGGCTGGTTCATCGTCCACCTCGGCATGACCGGGACGTTGCGCGTGCTCCGGAATGGCGGAACGGGGGCCAAACTGCTCGCAGCGGAAAAGCACGATCACGTCGACTGGCTCTTCGACGACTTTACGCTGCGCTTTCGCGATCCGCGCCGCTTCGGCGCGGTGCTCTGGCATCCGCGCGAGGCGGGCGACGTGCTCGGCCATCCGTTGCTGGCGAAGCTCGGCATCGAGCCGTTCACGCCGGTATTCGACGGCGCGCTGCTCTATCGCGAAACGCGCGGCCGCAAGGTTTCCGTCAAGCAGGCGCTGCTCGCGGGCGACATCGTGGTGGGTGTCGGCAATATCTACGCATCGGAGAGCCTGTTTCGTGCGGGTATTCGTCCGACCACACCCGCGGGCCGCGTATCGCTCGCGCGTTACGAACTGCTTGCGGATGCCGTGCGCGCCGTGCTCGCTTCGGCGATCGAAAAAGGCGGCAGCACATTGCGCGACTTCGTCGGTAGCGACGGCAAAAGCGGCTATTTCCAGCTCGAGTATTTCGTCTACGACCGCGCGGGCCAGCCGTGCCGCGTGTGCGGCACGCCGATCCGGCAGATCGTGCAGGGCCAGCGGTCCACTTATTTCTGTCCGCGCTGCCAGCGCTGATTCACCGGCTATTTCATGTACGTTTCTTCGCCGCCATCCGGCACGCATCTCACCGAACAGCTCGCCGACTATCCCGCGGAACTGCGCGCGAGTTTCGCGCCGCGCCTCATCGCGTGGCAGCGCGAGCACGGCCGCCACGACCTGCCGTGGCAGAACACGCGCGATGCGTATCGCATCTGGCTTTCGGAAATCATGTTGCAGCAGACCCAGGTCGGCACTGTGATTCCGTACTACGCACGATTTCTCGAACGCTTTCCCACCGTCGAGGCGCTTGCGCGCGCGCCACTCGACGACGTGATGGCGCGGTGGGCCGGACTCGGCTACTACACGCGGGCGCGCAATCTGCATCGATGCGCGCAGGCGGTTGCAGACGAGCATGGCGGGCAATTTCCGTCCACGGTCGAGGGACTGGCCGAGCTTCCCGGCATCGGCCGTTCGACGGCGGCGGCCATCGCGTCGTTCGCATTCGGTGCGCGTGCAACGATCCTCGACGGCAACGTGAAGCGCGTGCTTGCGCGCGTGTTCGGCGTGGAGGGTTTTCCGGGCGACAAGCGCGTGGAGAACGCGATGTGGACGCTCGCCGATTCGCTCGTACCGAACGACGGCGCGAGCAATGCGGATGTGAGCGCCTATACGCAGGGACTGATGGATCTCGGCGCGACGCTGTGCGTGCGCGGCAAGCCGGATTGCGCGCGCTGCCCGTTCGCGGCGGATTGCGTCGCGAATACGACGGGGCGCCAGCGCGAACTGCCCGCGGCGCGCCCGAAGAAGACGGTGCCCACGCGCCGTACGTGGATGCTCGTCCTGCTCGACGGCGATACGGTGATGCTGCAAAAGCGTCCGCCGAGCGGCATCTGGGGCGGCCTCTGGAGCCTGCCCGAAGCCGACGGCGAAGCGGCGGTCGCCGCGCGTGCACAGTCGTTCGGCGCGGCGGGCGCAGTGTCGCCGCTCGCGCCGTTCTCGCATACGTTCACGCACTTCAAGCTTGAAATCGAGCCGCGTGTGATCGAGCTGGCTCGCGATGGCGGCGCATCGTCCGCGCTTGAGCTTTCCGATGAAGAAACCGCGTGGGTCGCGCTGGGCGAGATCGACGCATTCGGCGTGCCCGCGCCAGTGCGCAAGCTGCTCGACGGGCTGCGCGGTTCGCTGATCTGACGCGCGCGGATCGAGCGAATTACAGAATTACAGCAACTGATGTTGCTGCATGTAGTGATGCACGACGTCGATGCGCGCGCCGGCGTCGGGCAGTTCCATGAGCTTCTGGCGCGCGCGCAGCGCGATCGGCAGCACTTCGGCGAGGCGATTGGACACCCACGAGGGATCGTTCAGGCACAACGGCTGGGCGAACGGCACGCTGTCCGGATCGCGTTCGCGCATCGTCGCGATGATGCGTTCGAGCACCTCCGCACATGCGCCGAAACGCGCAAGCCGATCGCTGCCTTCCATCGGGATGTCGTCGGGCAGCAGCTCGGCGGTGCCGACGAGCAGGCCGTCGGTTTCGACGTGATGCGACAGCAGGCGAAACCGCCGCGTGCCGTGCGCGCGGATCAGCAGCATGCCGAATGCCTCGACGTCGAACTGCTCGATTTCAGCGAGACAGCCGACCGTTTCGGGCACTGCGATTTCGTCGGGTTGCGCGACTTCGGCGCCGCTCTTGAGCAGGCACACGCCGAACGGCGTCTTCTCGCGCAGGCACTCGCTTGCCATGTCCAGGTAGCGCGCCTCGAAGATCTTCAGCGGCAGCAGGCCGCCTGGAAAGAGCACCGTATGAAGGGGAAACAACGGCAATTCGGCGAGCACGGCAGGGGACGAGGACATGGCGCAGCGCTTTCGGTCAAGGCCCGCACGCGGGCCGGTTAGGCGATCAGCCGGGACGATTCTCCAACATCGAGTGGGGCATCGCGGTGACGTACGATGACGTTCGATTCGCCCGCAAAGCGCGTGGCGAGCGTCTGGGCGATGTGAACCGAGCGATGCTGGCCGCCCGTGCAGCCGATCGCCACGGTGAGATAGCTGCGGTTGTCCGCACGAAAATGCGGCAGCCACCTGGCGACGAATCCGTAGATATCGTCGATCATTTCGTGGACGGCCGGCTGTGCGCGAAGGAAGTCGATCACGGGCTGGTCGAGGCCCGTGAGCGGACGCAGACGGGCGTCGTAGTGGGGATTGGGCAGTGTGCGCACGTCGAACACGAGGTCCGCGTCGAGCGGCACGCCGCGCTTGAAGCCGAACGATTCGAAGGTGAGCATGAGCGAGCCGCGCGTGCTCTCGACGAACGCCTTGACCCACGCGCGCAACGCATTGGCGCTCAGGTTGCTCGTGTCGATCTGGTGGCCGAACTCGGCGAGATTCGCGACGAGTTCGCGTTCGTGCTCGATGGCCTCTTCGAGCGACTTCAGCATGCCAACGTTTGCGTCGTGTGCGGCAGAGCCGGAAAGCGGGTGGCGGCGGCGCGTTTCCGAAAAGCGCTGAATCAGCGATTGCGTGCTCGCGTTGAGGAACACCACGCGCACATCGTGCTCGTGTGAGAGGTCGCGGATCATCTGCGGCATGTCGTCGAGCGACGAACTCGAGCGCGCATCGATCGCGACGGCGAGGCGATCGTAACCGTCGTCGGTCAGATAATGCGCGAGCTGCGGCAGAAGGCGCGGCGGCAGGTTGTCGACGCAGAAGTAGCCGACGTCTTCGAGCGCATTGAGCGCCACCGACTTGCCGGAGCCTGAGATACCGGTGATCAGGATGATTCGCATGGAAAAGCAGAAGGACCCGATTGGCCCATCATAGCATTGGACCCGCGCGGCCGTGATGACAGGGCGGGCGTGCAGTACGTGATACGAAAACCCGCGAACACCGGCGAACATCCGCGAGAAGCAAGCCTCGCGGGCGTTCGCGGGTGTTCGCGCGTCAGATCAGCTTGCCCGCGAACTGGCTGTCGGGGTCCTGCATCGCGAGGCGCTGGCGGTCCATGAAGTCGCGTAGCGTATCGATGCCGCGCAATTGCAGGATCGTGTTTCGCACGGCGGCCTCGACGAGCACGGCGAGGTTGCGGCCCGCCGCCACCTGGATCGTGACCTTGCTGATCGGCAGGCCCAGCACGTCCACCGTCTGGCTTTCGAGCGGCAGCCGCTGGAACTCGCCGTCCGGGCGGCGCACCAGTTGCACGATGAGCTTGAGCTTCATCTTCCGGCGCACGGCGGTTTCGCCGAAGATCGTCTTGATGTCGAGCAGACCGAGGCCGCGCACTTCCAGCAGGTTCTGCAGGAGCGGCGGGCAGCGGCCCTCGACGAAATCGGGACCGAGGCGCACGAAATCGACTGCGTCGTCGGCGACGAGGCCGTGGCCGCGGCTGATCAGTTCGAGGCCCAGTTCGCTCTTGCCGAGGCCCGAATCGCCGGTGAGCAGCACGCCCATGCCGAGAATGTCGAGGAACACGCCGTGCAGCGTCGCGCGCGGCGCGAGGATGCGCGACATGTAAAGGCGCAGGCTGTCGATGACCGTTGCCGCCGACATCGGCGTCGTGAAGAGCGGCGTCGACGAGCGCGTGCAGCGCAGGACCAGCTCGGGCGGCGCAGTCATGCCGTCGGCGACGACGAGGAACGGCGGTTCGAGCGCGATCAGCTCGGCCATGTGGCGCGAGCGGTCTTCATCGGTCTGGCGCTGGTAGTACTGAATTTCGGCTTCGCCCAGCACCTGAATGCGGTTCGGGTGGATCAGGTTCAGGTGGCCGACGAGGTCAGCGCTCGCCGTGGCCGTCGCCACCGTCTCGGTGGAAAAGCCGCGTTCCCAGCCTTCGTGCCCCGTCAGCCAGCTGAGCTTCAGCGTGGTGGCGTTGTCGTCGAAGATGCTTTGGGCGTTGATGCTGGAAGTATCCATGAATCCATGACTCCGCGAGTGACACCGTTATGATCCGCGCCCGGCCTGAGCCGGGCGTTGCCGCTGGCCGGGACCGCAAGGGCCTGCAAGTGTCCGTTACCCGGGGCGTTTCGCCCACGGGACCGGCACGCGATGCGGCGCGTTACCTCAAGGTTGCCACTGGGTGAGCAGGCGATGCAACGTTTCGCGTTCCTGTTCCGTATTCAGACGCTCGCGCGCTTCGCGGTCCGACAGCAATTGTGCGATCTCGGACAGGATTTCAAGGTGCTGCTGCGTGGCCTGTTCGGGCACGAGCAGGAAGATGAGGAGCGAGACGGGCTGGCCGTCGGGCGCTTCGAACGGGATGGGTTCGGCGAGGCGCACGAACGCGGCGAGCGGATGCTTCAAGCCCTTGATGCGGCCGTGCGGAATGGCGACCCCTTCGCCAAGTCCCGTGGAACCCAGGCGCTCGCGCGCGAAGAGATTGTCGGTGACGGTGCTGCGGGCAATGCCGTTCTGATTTTCGAAGATCAGGCCGGCTTGTTCAAAGACGCGCTTCTTGCTGGTGACGGACAGGCCGACGACGACGTTCTCGACAGGCAGTATTTTGGCTAAACGATTCATATTGGCAGGCGAAAACGTGGCCTGGATGCTTATTACCTCGGCATGCGGCCCGAAATCCGGCGCCGAGCCCCGCGTCTCCGTAGTGCATGTGATTTTCGCGACGAAGCCGGTGCCGGGACCGTAGGGCGATACGCCCCAAATACGACTGGATCATTATAGTGCAAGCATACGGGCCGATGGTGCGATGCGCCGCGCATACGTGCAACCTCTTGCGCAGGGTTGCACCTGATCGAACCATTCGCTGTGCTGCGCACACGAAAAAGCCGCCCGTTTCAGGGCGGCTCGTGCTTGCGGCCGGTTCGCCGTCTGCTGGTGAGCATCGCTCATCGGTGAGTATCGCAGATGAAACTCACCGCGATCATTGCGGCGGAGCTTCGGCGGCCGGCGCGGCTTCCTGGTACTTCAGTGCATCGTGCTGGTGGCCTTGCAGACGGTCCTTGTGGCGGACGACCTGGCGGTCGAGCTTGTCGACGAGCAGATCGATGGCCGCGTACATGTCGCCGTTCGCGCTTTCCACGAAAATGTCCTTGCCCTTCAGATGAAGGCTCACTTCAACCTTCTGTCTCTTATCCTTTTCCTTGTAGTTGTCGACCGAGAGGACCACATTGCCATCGATTACCTGATCGAAATGTCTTAGCACCCTGTCTAGCTTGGTGATCACGTATTCTCGCAAAGCTGGCGTTACTTCGAGATGGTGTCCACTGATCTTGAGATTCATAGTGCTTCTCCAGGCTATTGGCCGCTTGGCGCGTGAAGCGCGGCTATGCCGGTCGACTGGTGCGGCCGTGCGCGGTTTCCCCGAAAGGCCTGCGCGGCGGGCTACCTCGGCCGGCCATATCCGCCAACTGGCGCGGCGGCCGGAAAACGCCCATGCCGGACTCCCGGCAAAAGGCTAAAGAGACTTGCGCAGATTGACTGCCGGAATCTTCAGCGCCTCGCGGTACTTGGCGACGGTGCGTCGCGCAACCACGAAACCCTGTTCCGCCAGCAGTTCGGCTATGCGGCTGTCTGAAAGAGGAGTTTTAGGGTTCTCGGCTCCTATCAATTGTTTGATGAGTGCGCGGATGGCCGTCGATGACGCCGCGCCTCCTGTGTCGGTCGAGACATGCGATCCAAAGAAGTACTTAAATTCAAGTGTACCGAATGGAGTCAGCATGTATTTACCGGTTGTCACACGCGAGACAGTTGATTCGTGTAGGCCCAGCGTATCAGCAATCTCTCTCAAAACCAAGGGGCGCATGGCGATTTCACCATGTGCAAAAAAATTCTTCTGACGCTCGACGATGGCCTGCGCCACGCGCAGGATCGTTTCGAAACGTTGCTGGATGTTCTTGATCAGCCAGCGCGCTTCCTGCAGTTGCTGGCGCAGCGATCCGCTGCCCGGATCCCCACGGTTGTTGCGCAGGATATTGGCGTACAGATGGTTGATGCGCAGCTTCGGCACGACTTCCGGGTTGAGCTCCGCATGCCAGCTCTGGCCCGTCTTCCGGACGATGATGTCCGGCACCACGTAGTCCGCCTCGGCCTTGCCGTAGGCGGCGCCCGGGAACGGTTCGAGCGTGCGGATCAGCGCATGCGCCTCACGCAACTCGTCGTCGCCGGTCTTTAGTTGCTTGCGCAACCGCGTGAAATCGCGTGCGGCGAGCAGTTCCAGATAGCTGGACACGATCTCCAGCGCGAGCGTGCGCGTAGGCGACGTATTGACGCGCATCAACTGCAGCTTCAGACATTCCGATGCCGAGCGTGCGCCCACGCCCGCCGGATCGAAGCTGTGCAGCAGCGCGAGCGCGGCGTTCAGCTCGTCGGCGTCGACTTCGAGTTCCTCGGGAATATCGGCAAGAATTTCATCGCACGTCGCGCACAGATAGCCATCGTCGTCGAGCGATTCGATCAGGAACGTGATGAGTGCGCGATCGCGCGGGCTCGCCTGCGTCACGCGCAATTGCGCCATCAGGTGATCGCGCAGCGTCGTGGTCGATTCGTGGATCTGTAGCGGCGGCAGATCGTCGTCGTCGGAAGCGGCGCCGGAGCGGCCGTAGTCGTCGAGGTTCCACTGGGTTGTGTCGCCGGCAGCATCGGCGCCCAGGCCATCGTATTCGTCGACGCCCTGCGGTTCGCCTTCGCCGTTTTCGCTGCCGTTCGCCGAAGAGGTCGATGTCGATGCCGCAGGTGCGCCCGCCGTGGAGATCGCCTCGCCCGCAGGCATGGGCGGCTGCGCGATGAGCGAGCCGTCGGCGGCGACACGCAGCGGGCTCGCGATCCAGTCGTCGTCGTTTTCGAGCAGCGGATTCTGTGCAATCGCCGTGGACACCTCCTGTTGCAGTTCGAGCGTCGACAGCTGTAGCAGCCGGATGGACTGTTGCAGTTGTGGGGTCAGCGCAAGATGCTGCGAGAGGCGGAGTTGGAGGCTGGCTTTCATGGCGGTCTGCGATTCATTGTAAAGAGTTTGCCACGCCCGCGATACCACGCAGTTACCACAAAAACGCGCGCGCCCCGCGTTGGTGCGGCCCTCAAATGGTTCGGCTCTTCGGCTCGCTTCTCGATCTGCTTGCGTTCTGTTCATCGCCTGCGAACAGATCTGCAAATGAGGTCGCGATTACTTTGCAGATAGCGGCGCTGCGCACACGTTTCAATCCTCTTGTTTCAATCCTTTTCGCGCGCGCGGCGGTACAGCGCCCGCGCGAGGCGAGCGACGCGGCAAGGGAAAAACGCTACGGAGGGAAGGCTTGCGCGCGCGGCACCCGGCGGCATGGCCGGGGCGTGCGTGCGGGAATTACATGCGGAAGTGTTCGCCGAGATACACGCGGCGCACGCTTTCGTTTTCAATGATGTCGCCAGGCGCGCCGGCCGCGAGCACGGTGCCGTCGCTGATGATGTACGCGTGGTCGCAGATGCCGAGCGTCTCGCGCACGTTGTGGTCCGTGATCAGCACGCCGATGTTGCGCTGCTTCAGGAACTTCACGATCTTCTGGATTTCCAGCACGGCGATCGGATCGACGCCGGCGAACGGTTCGTCGAGCAGGATGAAGCCCGGATCGGTGGCGAGAGCACGCGCGATTTCCACGCGCCGACGCTCGCCGCCCGATAGCGAGAGCGCCGGATTTTCGCGCAGATGCGCGATCTGCAGTTCGTCGAGCAGCGCTTCGGCGCGTTGTGCGATGACGTCTTTCGACAGGCGCTTGCCGTTGCTGTCCACCTGCAGTTCGAGCACCGCGCAGATGTTCTCTTCGACGGTGAGCTTGCGAAACACCGACGCTTCCTGCGGCAGATACGAAAGCCCGAGCGCGGCGCGCTTGTGGATCGGCAGGAGGCTGATCGACTGGCCGTCGAGATCGATCTCGCCCGCGTCGAGCGGCACGAGGCCGACGATCATGTAGAAGGACGTGGTCTTGCCCGCGCCGTTCGGGCCGAGCAGGCCGACGACTTCGCCGCTCTTCACGTCGAGCGAGACGTCCTTGACGACCGTGCGCGAGCCGTAGCGCTTTTTCAGGTTGCGCACGACGAGCGAACTCGTCTTGCCTTCGAGCTGCCGGCCGTGGCTGAGGGGAGCGGTCACGGTGTTCATTGTTGCGGCGCTTCCTGAAGCGTGGTCGACGGCGCGAGCGTGGCCGGCGCGCCGGTGAGCTGCGGCCCGCCGCTGTTGCGCGGCGAGAGCGTCGCGCGCACACGGCCGGTCGGGTTGCCCGGGCCCGCGACGTCCTTGCCCGACTTCGCGGTATAGAAGTCGTTCTGGCCGTCGTAGGTGATGATGCTGCCGTGAACCTGATCCATCACGGTCGAGAGCCCCTGCAGGCGGCGCACCGTTGCGCGCGTCGTGAGCGTGGTGAGATCCTGGCGGCCGTCGTAGTCGATGCGCTCGGCCGTGCCGTCGACGTACTCGTCGACGGCTTCGCGCTTCTGGCGGAAGAACGCGAGCGTCGTGCTGCCCGGCGGCACCGTGCCGGTCGCGTATTGGTAGCCCTGCGGATCCTGGGTGACGACGAGCTTGTCGGCCTTGATCAGGATCGTGCCCTTCGTCGCGACGACGTGGCCGGTGAAGATGGTCTGCTGCTTCAGATCGTCATAGGTCATGTTGTCCGCTTCGATGTTGAGCGGCTTGTCCTTGTCTGCGCGCTCGGCGTGTGCGGCGGGTGCGAAGGCGAGAAGCGACAGCGCGGCTGCGAGCGCGGCCAGTGCGCCAGCCATGGTGCGAGCTGTGGTGCCTGCCATGGTTCGAGCCATGGTGCAATGCGCGCGCGAGGCGCCGGACGGAGGACGGGGAAGCGATTCGTTCATGCAATCGTGCCTGGGGTGGACGGCCCGTGGATCAGGACGAGCCGCCGGAATCAGCCGGGGCGATCGCGCCGCGGACGTTGCCGTGAAGCTGGATGACCCGGGTGACGTTGTTGTAATTCATGCCGCTGCTGGCCGTCATGACCGACTGGCCGCGACGAAGTTTAACCGGCTTTTCGGTCTGGATCACATCGTCATTGACGAGCACGCGGAAATGCTCGGAATCGGCCTGCATATCCGGATCGCCCTCGCCCGCCGCGCGCAGGATGTGCGCGTTGTCGTAAAGATCGACGATCGAGGCGTCGGCGTTCACCTTGCCGCGCTCGCCCGTGGCCGTCACGATCGGCTTGCCGGGCTGGAATGCCCGCACGGCGGGCATCGTGAGTTCGCCGTCGTCGTCGTCCTCGTAGTGGGTAAGGTGCGTCGCGGTGAGACGGTACTGCGTGGCGCCCGACTGGTCGAGTTCGGACACCGAGAAGTTATCGGCGAAGTAATCTGGCGTGTGCGTGAGCGGGCGCGGCGCCGCTTCCTTTTCGTGTGGCTGGACCGCCTGCAGCAGCCACCACGTAAAGCCTGCCAGCGCCGCCACGCAGATGAGCGGAACAAGCGATGTAAGGCGGAATCTCTGTGCGTTCATCGCGGCTTCGCAGCATGCGGCGCGCAGGCGGCGGCGAGCAGCGCCTCGTAGCGGTTCTGCGCGCGCAGGATCATGTCGGTGACTTCGCGCACCGCGCCGTGGCCGCCGTGCGCGGCGGCGACCCAGTGGGCGCGCGCGAGCACGTCGGCGTGCGCGTTCGCCGGTGCGGCTGCGAAGCCGCACTGGAGCATCACCGCGAGGTCGGGCCAGTCATCGCCCATGTAGCCGCATTCTTGCGCCGTCAGGCCCGTTTCGGCGAGCAGTTGCGCGAACGCGACGCGTTTGTCTTCCACGCCCTGATACAGATGCGTGATGCGTAGCTCCTTCGCACGCACGGCCACGATCTCCGAGCGGCGCCCGGTGATGATGGCCGTGTCGATGCCGGCTTCGCGCAGCAGCTTCGCGCCGTGGCCGTCGAGCGAGTTGAACGCCTTCATCGTGTCGCCCGCGCCGGTGAACATCAGGCCGCCGTCGGTCAGCACGCCGTCGACGTCGAAAATCATCAGGCGCACGCGCGCGGCGCGTGCGGTGGCGTCAAGTGGGAGGGCCGTCATGGTCAGATCACCTTTTTCGCAAACAGGTCGTGCATGTTGAGCGCGCCGATCAGCTTGCCCGCGCCGTCGACGACCAGCATCTGATTGATGCGGTGGCGCTCCATCAGTTCCACGGCTTCGACGGCAAGATTGTCGGGTCCGATCGTGCGCGGGCCCTTCGTCATGACCGTTTCGATCGGCAGATTGCGGAAATCGCCCACGCGCTCCAGCACGCGGCGCAGATCGCCGTCGGTGAAGATGCCGCTCACGCGGTCCTCCGAGTCGACGATCGCCGTCATGCCCATGCGCTTCGCCGTGAGCTGGAAGAGGGCGTCGCGCACGGTGGCGTCCTCGCGCACCGACGGGATCTGCTCGCCCGTGCGCATCACGTCGCGCACATAAGTGAGCAGGCGCCGGCCGAGCGCGCCGCCCGGATGCGAGCGCGCGAAGTCGTCGGCGCCGAAGCCGCGCGCGTCGAGCACCGCGAGCGCGAGCGCGTCGCCGAGCGCAAGCGCCGCCGTCGTGCTGGCGGTGGGCGCGAGGTTCAGCGGACAGGCTTCCTTTTCCACACCGGAATTCAGGTGCACGTCGGCGAGCTGGCCGAGCGTCGATTGCGGGCGGCCCGTCATGGCGACGAGTTTCGCGCCGATGCGCTTCACGAGCGGCAGGATCGCAACGAGTTCTTCCGATTCGCCGGAGTTCGAGAGCGCCACGAAGACGTCGTCGGCGGTGACCATGCCGAGGTCGCCGTGACTGGCTTCCGCAGGGTGGACGAAGAACGCGGGCGTGCCGGTCGAGGCGAGCGTGGCGGCCAGCTTGCGGGCAATGTGGCCCGATTTGCCGATGCCGGAAACGACCACGCGGCCACGGCAGCCAAGGATGAGATCGACTGCGCCGACGAAGCTGTCGTCGAGTCGTTCGCGAAGCGCGCGGACGGCGTCAGCTTCGGTGTCGAGCACGTCGCGAGCGAGCTTCAGTGCCCGATCGCCATTGATTTTCGCTATCATCCGCGGAGTATAACAAAGGCGCCTGTTCGCCGTGCCGGCGCGCCAGGCCTGAAAGCCCCCGTTGGCGCGCGGTTGGCGGCGTGTCGGCGTGCGGTCGGCGCGCCGTTGGCGGGCAGTCGGCAGGCTGTCGAGCCGGGCGTCCGCGCGAAGCTTTTCACCCCCGTCGTGCTTCTGCGTTGCTTCCCGAAAGCACTTCCCTTTTGGCCCGCTTTGCGCCGATCATTGACGCAGCCGGCGCGTGCCCGATGCAAACATCCGTTTCCTTTGAGGGGCCATTGAGGGGACTAGGGGGCCAAAGTAAGGGTCCAAAGACAAAAAGTCGCAGACGCAACGCTACACGAGGACGCTTCACACGATGATCTCCCCGCTGGAAATGACGCTGTTTCTGCTGCTTGCCTCGGTAGTCGGCGTCGTGCTGTTCCGTTACCTGAACCTGCCGCCGATGCTCGGCTATCTGAGCGTGGGCATCCTCGTCGGGCCGCGCTCGCTCGGCATCGTGCCGGACATGCACGGCGCGCAGAACCTCGCCGAGTTCGGCGTCGTGTTCCTGATGTTCTCGATCGGCCTCGAATTTTCGCTGTCCAAGCTGCGCGCGATGCGCTACGCCGTGTTCGGGCTCGGGCTGTTGCAGGTGCTCGGGACGATCGTGGTCGCGCTGCTGCTCGGGCTCGTGCTGGAGCCGTGGGTGCATATCACCTGGCAGGCGTGCGTCGCGCTCGGCGGCGCGCTTGCCATGTCGTCGACGGCCATCGTCAGCAAGATGCTCGCCGAGCGGCTCGAAATCGAGTCGGCGCACGGCCGCAACATTCTCGGCGTGCTGCTGTTCCAGGATCTGGCCGTCGTGCCGCTGCTCATCGTGATCGCCGCGTTCGGCGGCGATTCGAAGTCGCTCATGGAGTCGCTCGGGCTCGCCGGGATCAAGATCGTGCTTGCGCTCGCGCTCTTGCTGATCGTCGGCCAGAAGTTCATGACGCGCTGGTTCAACGTCGTCGCGCGGCGCCGTTCGCAGGAACTCTTCGTGCTGAACGTGCTGCTCGTCACGCTCGGCGCCGCGTTCATCACCGATAAATTCGGCCTCTCGCTCGCGCTCGGCGCCTTCATTGCGGGCATGCTCATCGCCGAAACGCCTTACCGGCACCAGGTGGAAGAGGACATCAAGCCGTTTCGCGACGTGCTGCTCGGCCTCTTCTTCGTGACCACCGGCATGCTGCTCAATCCGCACGTGATCGTGCAGCACCCGCTGCTGGTGGCCGCGTTCCTGATCGGCCCGGTCGTGCTCAAGGCCGTCATGATCACGGCGCTCGCGCGGCTCTCCGGCGCGTCGCCCGGCGTCGCGATGCGCACGGGCCTGGGTCTCGCGCAGGCCGGCGAATTCGGCTTCGTGCTGTTGAATCTCATCCTCGACAAGCATCTCGTCGATCCGACGCTGCTCCAGGCGATCCTCGCCTCGATGCTGCTCTCCATGCTCGCCGCGCCGTTCCTGATTCAGAACGCCGATCGCATCGTGCTGCGCCTGTCGTCGACCGAATGGATGCAGCAGTCGCTGATGATGACGCGCATCGCCACGCAGAGCATCAAGCAAAGCGGCCACGTGATCGTCTGCGGCTACGGGCGCGCCGGGCAGAACCTTGCGCGCATGCTCGAATACGAAGGGCTCTCGTATGTGGCGCTCGACCTCGACCCGGACCGCGTGAGCGCGGCCGCGGCGGCGGGCGAATCGGTGGTGTTCGGCGACGCGGCGCGGCGCGAGTCGCTCGTCGCGGCCGGCATTCACCGCGCCGCGGCGGTGGCGATCACCTACGCGAACACGCAGTCGGCGATGCGCGTGCTGCACCACATCCACGAACTGGAGCCGACGCTGCCCACGATCGTGCGCACCGTCGACGACGCCGATCTCGAACGCCTGCTCGCGGCGGGCGCAACCGAGGTGATTCCGGAGATCGTCGAGGGCAGTCTGATGCTCGCCTCGCACATGCTCGTGCTGATGGGCGTACCGATGCGCCGCGTCGTGCGGCGCGTGGAGGAACTGCGCGACGAACGCTACAGCATGCTACGCGGCTATTTCCATGGCACCGACGATGTCGGCGACGACGGCCACGAGCAGGTGCGGCTACAATCCGTACCGGTCGATGCGCGCGCGGACGCCGTGGGCCGCACGCTTGCCGAACTGGGGCTGTACGACCTCGGCGTCGAGGTGACTGCGATCCGCCGGCATGGCATTCGCGGCGTCGAGCCGGATCCGTCGACGAAGCTGCGCGAAAACGACATCATCGTCATTCGCGGCCTGCCCGAGCACCTCGCCAAGGCCGAAGAACGGCTTTCGCGGCACCGCAAGGCCGGTGCCGGCGCGGCGGGGACGTCGGCGGCCTGAGTGTGTCTGCCTGAATGTGACTGCCTGCGCGCTTGTGCATCGGCGCCCGAACCCGAATCCAGCATTTTTGCTTTTACTAGCACTGACAATACCCGGAGAAATCATGTCTAACGCACCTGCGAACGCGCCGGCCGAACCTGCGCAGTTGGTGAAGAACCTGATCCGCACGGTGCCCGACTGGCCTCAGCCGGGTGTGCAGTTTCGCGACATCACGCCGCTCATCGGCGATGCGAAAGGCCTGCGGATCCTGATCGACCTGTTCGTGGAGCGTTATGTCGACGCGAAGCTCGACTACGTCGCGGGCCTCGACGCGCGCGGCTTCATCATCGGGCCGATCGTTGCGTATGAACTGAACGTCGGCTTCATTCCGATCCGCAAGATCGGCAAGCTGCCGTACAAGACCGTTGCCGAGACCTACAAGCTCGAATACGGCGAATCGACCGTCGAGATTCACGACGACGCTTGCCGCAAGGGCGACCGTGTCGTGATCGTCGACGACCTGATCGCGACGGGCGGCACGATGCTCGCGGGCAAGCTGCTGCTCGAGCGGCTCGGCGCGACAGTCGTCGAAGGCGCGGCGATCATCGACCTGCCCGACCTCGGCGGCTCGAAGCTGCTGACCGATGCCGGCCTGCCGCTTTTCACCATCACGTCCTTCGGCGGACACTGATCCCATGCCCAATTTCGCGCTGTTTCTCGCAACGTCGATCGCCATCACCTTCGCGCCCGGCCCGGACAACCTCCAGGTGCTCGCGCGCGGCATTTCGCAGGGTCGCGCGGCGGGTCTCGTCGCGGCGCTCGGCTTCGCGGCCGGCGTGACGTTCCACACGACGCTCGCCGCGCTCGGCATCGCCGCGCTGCTGCGTTCGTCGCCGCTCGCGTTTCAGATCCTCAAGCTCGCGGGCGCCGCGTACCTCATCTGGATCGGCGTGAAGGCGCTCAGGAGCCAGGGGCTCGCCGCCGCGGGCGACCGCCCGCGTCAGCCGCTCTCGACGATCTTCCGCCAGAGCGTGCTCGGCAACATGATGAATCCGAAGGTCACGCTGTTTTTCGTCGTGTTCCTGCCGCAGTTCGTCGATGCGCACGGCGCGCAGAGCGTGACGCTGCAGATGCTCGAACTCGGCCTCGCGTTCATGCTGCAGACCGTCGTCGCGTTCTCGATCATCGGCTTGTGCGCGGGAACCATCGGCGGCTGGCTCAAGCGCCGGCCGCGCGCGAGCGTGTGGCTCGACCGGCTCGCGGGCCTCACGTTCATCGGACTCGGCCTTCGTGTCGCGCTGCGCGACTGATTGCGCGACTGATCCGCTCCGCTGGAGCTTTACACGATGACCTTGCCTTGCATTAGCGCCGCGCGCCGTTTCGATGTCCACGCTCATCTGCCGTTCTGGATCGGCGCCGAGCGCGTCGGCTGGATTCGCAAGACCGACGCCGCGCTGCTCGCGCGCTGGCCCGACGTGTTCGTTGTGGACGCCGCGCGCGTGGCGATGTCGCCGACGCTCGACAACCTGACTTCGCGCAGCGCGGCGCTCGGCGCCGTAATCGGCGCGCTTGCGGCAGACGGTCGCATCCCGGGCTGGCGCGACGAAACCTACGCGATCCGCAACGCCTTCGATGCGCCGCCGCTCGCATACATCGAACGCGCCGCGTCGCGCTTTTTCGGGACGATGACCTGGGCGGTGCATCTGAACGGCGTCGTAGAATATGGGGGCCCGGCTTCCCACGGCGCGCCGCAGCTATGGATCGCGCGCCGCAGCGCGACCAAGGCCACCGACCCTGGCATGCTGGACAACGTCGTCGCGGGCGGCATCGGCTGGGGTTTCGGCATCGAGGCCACGATCGTCAAGGAATGCTGGGAAGAGGCGGGCATTGCGGCCGACCTCGCGCAGCGCGCCCGCGCGGGCCGCACGGTGCACGTGCTGCAATCGCTGCCGGAAGGCACGCAGGCCGAGCAGGTCTTCGTCTACGATCTCGCGCTGCCCGAGGATTTCGTTCCGCACAATCAGGATGGCGAAGTCGGCGAGCACCGGCTCGCGCGCATCGACGAAGCCGCGCGCTGGATCGAAGAGGGCGCGATGACCGTGGATGCGAGTCTCGCGACGCTCGACTGCCTGCTGCGCCGCAACTGGATCGACGAAGACGCGTGCGAAGGCATCGCCGCGATCTTCGAGCCGCCGACGCTGTCGCAGTCACTTTGAAAGGGCGCGGCGATTTCCCTGCAATACGAAGGAGTTACGAGGGTCATGTCGACCGATCACAGCTTTATTCTCAAACTGTCGTGCGCCGACCGGCCGGGCATCGTGCATGCCGTATCGGGTTTCCTGTTCGAGCGCGGCAGCAACATTCTCGATTCGGCGCAGTTCGGCGACAGCCACACGGGTGAGTTCTTCATGCGCGTCCACTTCGAGCAGGTGGGCGGCGATGCGGGCCTCGACGGGCTGCGTGCGTCATTCGCGCCGCTCGCGCAGGAATTCGGCATGCGCTGGGAACTGCACGACGCGAACGTGAAGCCGCGCGTCGTCATCATGGTTTCGAAGATCGGCCACTGCCTGAACGATTTGCTGTTCCGCTACCGCACCGGCCAGCTGCCCATCGAGATCCCGGCGATCATCTCGAACCACAAGGAGTTCTACCAGCTCGCCGCCAGCTACAACATTCCGTTCCATCATTTCCCGCTGCTCGGCGGCACGCAGGAGGCGAAGGCCGCGCAGGAAGCGCGCGTGCTGGAGGTGGTGGAAAGCGAGCGCGCCGATCTCGTGGTGCTCGCGCGCTACATGCAGATCCTCTCGCCGCAACTGTGCGATGCGCTCGCGGGCCGCGCGATCAACATCCATCACTCGTTCCTGCCGAGCTTCAAGGGCGCGAAGCCGTACTACCAGGCCTTCGACCGCGGCGTGAAGCTGATCGGCGCGACCGCGCACTACGTGACGACGCACCTCGACGAAGGTCCGATCATCGAGCAGGAAGTGGAGCGCGTCGACCACAGCATGACGCCGGATCAGTTGACGGCGATTGGCCGCGACGTCGAGTGCGTGACGCTCGCACGCGCCGTGAAGTGGCACGTCGAACATCGCATCGTGCTCAACGGCAGCAAGACGGTGGTGTTCCGCTAGGCTTCAGCGCGGTGTGCGCCCGGGAAAAACGGGGCGTAAAACAACAGGCGTAAAAAAACCGGCTGTCCGCGAGGACGCCGGTTTTTTGTTGCGGACGCATTCAAACGAGCCGCAGATAAATCAGTTCCCGCTTGATATAGGCGTAGAAAATGGGCGCGGCCACGACGCCCTGGATGCCGAACGCAGCCTCCATCACGAGCATGGCGACGAGCAGTTCCCATGCGCGCGCCTCGATCTGGCCGCCGACGATGCGCGCGTTCAGGAAGTATTCGAGCTTGTGGATCACGATCAGGAACACGAGCGCGGAGATCGCGGCGGGCAGGCTCACCGTGAGCGCGATGGCGGCGATCAGCGTGTTCGAGATCAGGTTGCCGATCACCGGCAGCAGGCCGACCACGAACGTCACCACGACGAGCGTCTTCGCAAGCGGCAGCCGCGAGTGAAAGAGCGGCAGGACGAGCAGGAGGAGGAGGGCCGTGAACACCGTGTTGATGGTCGAAATCTTCACCTGGGCGAATACGATGCGGCGAAACGCGTCGGCGAAGCGCGCGACGCGCGTGACGAACGCGGTGGAAAGCGGCAGGCGCTGCGTGTTCTTCTGCGCGCCGATGGCGACGATCGCGCCGATGATCATGCCGATCAGGATGTGCCCGAAAATGCGCGCGGCATTCTTGCCGCCCTGGCCCAACTGGTTCGCATGCTCGTGCATGAGCGCGACGGCCCTGAGCTTCAACTGGTCGACGTCCACCGGCAGGTAGGCGGCGACGGCGCCCGGAATGCGGCCGCGCGCCTGGTCGACGAAGGACATCATCTGGGTCATGACCTGCTGGACGCTCGGCACGTCGTGCTCGAAGTGCTCGATGACGCCGACGATGAGCCCCGTCAATGTGCCGACGATCACGATGGAGACGAGCACCACCGACGCCCAGCGCGCGCGCTGGCTCGACATGCGCCGCTCGATGAACGGCGCGATGGTGTGAACCAGCTGGTAGACGAGCATGCCCGCGAGGAGCGCGCCGAGCAGCTTCAGGTACAGCACGGTCCACAGGCCGCCGATTGTGACGATGTAGCTGCCGATTTCGACGGCCGACAGATTCGGCAGGCTCATGTCGCTCGTCAGCCGGACCGGCCGCGGCCTGAGGTCGCGCACCTGTTTTTCGTCTGTCGCTTCGCTGCGCTTGACCATGATCCGAGTATCCCGTTTCCAGATCAGCAGGAACGCTAAATTCCCCTGATTCGCTGCCTTGTTGTTGGTGCCCGCACGCGTTGCCGCGTGTTCCCCCGGGCAACTGCCCTATTTCCCCGCCGACGTTGCCAGCGCATCGGTCTGCCGTTTGAGCAGCGGCGCGAGGTACCGTCCGGTAAAGCTCGCTTTCGATGTCACGACCTGCTCGGGCGTGCCCTGGGCGACGATCTGGCCGCCGCCCGCGCCGCCTTCGGGGCCCATGTCCACGATCCAGTCGGCGGTTTTGATGACATCGAGATTATGCTCGATGATCACCACCGTATTGCCCTGGTCGCGGAGCCGGTGAATTACCTCCAGCAACAGCGCGATGTCGTGGAAGTGCAGGCCCGTGGTCGGCTCGTCGAGTATATACAGCGTGCGGCCGGTGTCACGCTTTGACAGTTCGAGCGAGAGCTTCACGCGTTGCGCTTCGCCGCCCGAAAGCGTCGTGGCCGACTGGCCGAGCCGGATATAGCCGAGACCGACGTCGAGCAGCGTCTTCAGCTTGCGCGCCACGACCGGCACGGCCTTGAAGAATCCGTAGGCCTGCTCGACGGTCATGTCGAGCACCTCGCTGATGTTCTTGCCCTTGTACTGCACTTCGAGCGTTTCGCGGTTGTAGCGCTTGCCGTGGCAGACGTCGCACGGGACATACACGTCCGGCAGAAAGTGCATTTCCACCTTGAGGACGCCGTCGCCCTGACAGGTTTCGCAGCGCCCGCCCTTCACGTTGAACGAGAAGCGGCCCGGATCGTACCCGCGCTCCTTGGCCGCAGGCACGCCCGCGAACAGCTCGCGGATCGGCGTGAAGAGGCCCGTGTAGGTGGCCGGGTTCGAGCGCGGCGTGCGGCCGATGGGCGACTGGTCGACGTTGATGACCTTGTCGAAGTGCTCCATGCCCTCGATCGCCTCGAACGGCGCCGGTTGCGCCGACGAGCCGTACAGATGCTGCGCGACCGCGTGATAGAGCGTGTCGTTGATGAGCGTGGATTTGCCCGAGCCCGAGACGCCCGTGACGCAGGTGAGCAGGCCGACGGGCAGATCGAGCGTCACGCGCTTGAGGTTGTTGCCGTGCGCTTCCACGATGCGCAGGCGGCGCTCGTCGGGTTCCTTGCGCTCGTCCGGGAATTCGATGCGGCGCGCGCCCGAGAGGTACTGGCCGGTCATCGACGCCGGGTCGCTCTCCACTTCCTCCGGCGTGCCCTGGGCGATCACCATGCCGCCGTGCTCGCCCGCGCCCGGGCCCATGTCGACGACATAGTCGGCCATGCGGATCATGTCCTCGTCGTGCTCGACGACGATCACGGAATTGCCGAGGTCGCGCAGGTGCTTGAGGGTGGCGATCAGGCGGTCGTTATCGCGCTGATGCAGCCCGATGGACGGCTCGTCGAGCACGTACATCACGCCGGTCAGGCCCGAGCCGATCTGCGAAGCGAGGCGGATGCGCTGCGCTTCGCCGCCCGAGAGCGTTTCCGCGCTGCGGTCGAGCGACAGATAGTCGAGGCCCACGTTGTTCAGGAACATCAGGCGCGCGACGATTTCCTTCACGACCTTGTCGGCGATTTCGCGCTTCGCGCCTTCGAGCCGCAGCGTCTGGAAGTAGCCGAGCGTATCGCGCAGCGGCCAGCTGCTCACCTCGTAGATACCGCGCGCGTCGCCGGCCGCGCCGACATTCGATCCAATCCGCACGAAACGCGCTTCGCGGCGCAGGCGCGTGCCGTCGCAGTGCGGGCAGGCCTGGTTGTTCTGGTACTTCGAGAGTTCTTCGCGCACGGCGACCGAATCGGTCTCGCGGTAGCGGCGTTCGAGGTTCGGGATGATCCCTTCGAATACGTGCGCGCGCACCGAAGTGCGGCCGCGCTCGTTGATGTACGAGAACGGAATCTCTTCCTTGCCCGAGCCGTAGAGCAGGATCTTGCGCACGTTCTCGGGCAGATCCTCGACCGCGGTGTCGATGTCGAACTCGTAGAACGCCGCGAGGCTCTGCAGCATCTGGAAGTAGAACTGGTTGCGCCGGTCCCAGCCCTTCACCGCGCCCGCCGCGAGCGACAGCGACGGATGCGCTACCACGCGCTTCGGATCGAAGAACGTGATCTGGCCGAGGCCGTCGCATTCCGGGCACGCGCCCATCGGGTTGTTGAACGAGAAAAGACGCGGCTCCAGTTCGGGAATCGAGTACGAGCAGATCGGGCACGCGAACTTCGAACTGAAGAGGTGCTGCGTGCCTGTGTCCATTTCGAGTGCGATGGCGCGGCCTTCGGCGAGGCGCAGCGCCGTCTCGAACGATTCGGCAAGGCGCTGCTTCATGTCGCCGCGCACCTTCAGCCGGTCCACGACCACGTCGATGCTGTGCCGCTCGCTCTTCTTGAGCTTCGGCAGCGATTCGACTTCGTAGATCTTCGCCTCGCCCTCATTGGCCGTGCCGCCGCCCGAGCGCACGCGAAACCGCACGAAGCCCTGGGCCTGCATGTCGTCGAAGAGTTCGGTGTGCTCGCCCTTGCGGTCGGCGACCACGGGCGCGAGGATCATCAGCTTGGTATCTTCGGGCAGCGCGAGCGCGGTATCCACCATCTGCGAGACGCTTTGGGCTTCGAGCGCGATTTCGTGGTCGGGGCAGTAGGGCGTTCCGACACGCGCGAACAAAAGACGCAGGTAATCGTGGATTTCCGTGACGGTGCCGACCGTCGAGCGCGGATTGTGCGAGGTCGCTTTCTGCTCGATGGAAATAGCCGGTGACAGACCCTCGATCAGATCGACGTCCGGCTTTTCCATGAGCTGCAGAAACTGGCGCGCGTAGGCCGAAAGGCTTTCCACATAACGCCGCTGGCCCTCCGCATAAAGCGTATCGAACGCGAGCGACGATTTACCCGAACCCGAGAGCCCGGTGATGACTACGAGCTGGTGGCGCGGCAGGTCCAGATTGACGTTCTTCAGGTTGTGGGTTCGGGCCCCACGGATACGGATTTGTTCCATGAACCTGCAGCAGAAGGGAAGGCTAAACCTGCTACTATAACGACTTTTCCAGACCGCCGTTACGGCTTGCTGACGGTCTTTAAAGGCTCTTGAAAGGTAATGCCGCGGGTGCGGATACCGGTACTGCAATGAGCACTGCAATGAGCACTGCGGTCACCGCCGGGATCACTGCTTTGGTCAAATCAGACGGGCCGTTGTTCCTGCATCGCAGATGGGGCGTTCGCGTGCCGTTGCAAGACGGCGCCGGAAGTGCCGGAGGAACCCCACGCGGCACGGGCGCACGTTGTGCCGCGCCGCGCGAGGATGCCGGAGCCACAGGGGTGTCAAGCCGGGAGCCATTTCGGCAATAACGAAGTCCGCGCTCGCCTGCTTCCATTTCCGCGGGCAGCGGCAGCCTAATCAGATCATCTCTCCGATGTCCAATCCGTCCGCTACTTCATCACGCATGTCCGCGCCCGAGTTGCGCGCGACCGTGTCGCTCGCTGCGATCTTCGCGCTGCGCATGCTGGGCCTCTTCATGATCATGCCGGTGTTTTCGGTCTACGCGAAAACGATCCCCGGCGGCGATAACGTGCTGCTGGTCGGCATCGCGCTCGGCGCTTACGGCGTCACGCAATCGCTCCTCTACATCTTCTACGGCTGGCTCTCCGACCGGATCGGGCGCAAACCCGTGATCGCCTCGGGGCTCGTGATCTTCGCGCTCGGCAGCTTCGTCGCCGCGTTCGCGCACGACATCAACTGGATCATCGTCGGCCGGGTGATTCAGGGCATGGGCGCGGTATCGTCCGCGGTGATCGCGTTCATCGCCGACCTCACCGCCGAAGAGCACCGCACCAAGGCCATGGCGATGGTGGGCGGCTCGATCGGCATTTCGTTCGCGGTCGCCATTGTGGGCGCACCCATCGTGTTTCACTGGGTCGGCATGAGCGGGCTTTTCACGCTGGTCGGCGTGTTCTCGATCCTCGCGGTGGGCGTCGTGCTCTGGGTGGTGCCCGATGCGCCCAAGCCCGTGCACGTGCGCGCGCCCTTCGCCGAAGTGCTGCACAACGTCGAATTGCTGCGCCTGAACTACGGCGTGCTCGTGCTGCACGCGACGCAGACGGCACTCTTCCTCGTGGTGCCGCGCCTGCTCGTCGATGCGGGCCTGCCGGTTTCGTCGCACTGGATGATCTATCTGCCGGTGATGGGGCTCGCATTCGTGCTGATGGTTCCGGCCATCATCGTCGCCGAAAAGCAGGGCAAGATGAAGGCGGTGCTCGTCAGCGCGATTGCGCTCATCCTGATCGGCCAGCTGCTGCTCGGCTCGCTCGCGCACACGCTGACGATCGTCGGCGCGGTGCTCTTCATCTACTTCCTCGGCTTCAATATCCTGGAGGCGTCGCAGCCGTCGCTCGTCTCGAAGCTCGCGCCGGGCGCGCGCAAGGGCGCGGCCACCGGCGTGTACAACACCACGCAGTCCATCGGCCTCGCGCTCGGCGGCGTGGTCGGCGGCTGGCTGCTCAAGCACGGCGGCGCAAGCACGGTGTTCTATACGTGCTCCGGGCTCGTCCTGTCCTGGCTGATCGTCGCGGCCAACATGAAGGCGCCGCCCAAGCGCGCCTGATACCGGCACAAGGGTATTACTGGCGCCAGGGCGCTCCGCGCGCGCTGAGACACCCGCCTTGCGCGCGCCGCTCACGGCTCGCACCCTCAACGCGTTTTTCAGCGGTCTGCCGGTCACGATCATCCTCCGTCGGGTCTGATGTGACGGAAAGCGGCAAGCACCGCGAGATCGTAGGCGATCTTGAGCGTGCCGCACACGATCAACGGCGCGCCGAGCCAGCCAGCTCCAAGCAGCCCGGCTGTGATCGTCGGCGCCACTGCCGCTGCGAGGCTGCGCGGCACCGCCGTGAAGCTCGCCGCGGCCGGTCGTTCGGGTGGCGTCACGACGGCCATTACGTAAGCACTCCGGGTCGGCACATCGAGCTGCGACAGCGCACTGCGCATAAGCAACAAGACCAGAGTCGGCGGTAGCGTTGGCGTGAAGGCTGCCGCGATCAGGCACACGCTCGATGGAATGTGGGTGAACACCATGGTGTTGAGCAGGCCGATCCTGCGGGCAATGGGTGCGGCGGCCAGTTGCGAACCCGCGCCCAGCAGCCCGGACCAGAAAAAGAACTGTCCTGCGGCGGCAAGCGAAAGACCAAAGCGCTGGATCAGCCACAGCGTGAGCAGAGAATTGACGAGCAGGCCTCCCGCGAACGCGTCGACGCTGAAAAGGAGCGCAAGACGCGTGACGATCCCGCGCGACGGCCCAAGTGGCGCGTGGACCGTTGCCGCGTGCGCCTCGCGTTTCGGCAAACGCAGATACAGCAGGAATACGACGACGCCCGTGAGCGCGTAGACGATGAACATCGCGCGCATGGTGAAGAGCGCGGAAGCGACGGTGTGCGCAGCGATCCAGTCCGGGAGTCCGGTGAGGAGCGCGCCGAATGCCGCCGACAGCCCGCCAACGAGGCTGTAGCGGGCGAACAGCGCGGTTCGGTCGTCGCCCTGTGCGAATTCGGCGAGGTGCGCGTGCTCAAGTGGCAGAAACAGGCTGACATCGCCCGAACCCGGGTTGAGCGTGCCTGCAAACGCCACCACGAGCAGCGGCCACAGTGACGACACGAATCCAAACGCCAGGCCGGTTGCCGCCATCAGGGCGGCGGCGAAGAGCAACAGCGCGCGCTGCGGGTAACGGCCGCCCATCAAGCCGACAACGACCGTCGCAACGGCTGAGCCCAACAATGTCGCGGTGCCGATCAGGCCTACCGTGAGCTTCCCGAAACCGAGCGACAGCAGATACGCCGGCAGCAGCACGGCGACGAACCCGTCGCAGATCCCGCGCAGACTCCGCGCAGCGAGCAGCAGCAGCGCACGCCGGTCCACGCCCGCTGGCGGGAGCAGGATTGAAACGGGATTCCTGGCAGGTGACATCGCAGTACCGGAGGTTTCGCCTCGACATTACGCCATGCGCGCGCATCCGTCCGCCGTGCGTCAGAGCGCAGCGCGCGAGGAACGGAATAGGACCCCGGATCAATCGTTTAACTGTTACGCGAGTCGCGCAGTGTCGATCATTGGCACGACTTCGCGCTGCGTTTGCGATCTTCGCGTCGTTCCGTCGTGCGGCGACGCTGCCGCCGCACCCATGCAAGGATTGAAATCATGACCAGAACCCTGTTGTGCATCATTGCTTGCGCCCTGCCCATTGTGTCGGTTGCGGAGACTCCAAAGATTTCGAACGGAAGGGTCGTCGACGACGATGGAATGACGCTCTACACGTTCGACAAGGACACGGTGCCGGGCAAGAGCGCCTGCGTTGGCGCCTGTACCGCCATTTGGTCCGCAGCCGTCGCGGATTCATATGACAAGGCGAGCGGTGACTGGGGGCTCATCGCTGCCAGTAACGGAAAGCATCAATGGACCTACAAGGGCCACCCCCTGTATCGCTTTGCGCAGGACAAACAGGCCGGTCAAATGAACGGCGACGGATTCAAGGGCATGTGGCATACCGTGAAGCCCTGAAGGCCTTCCGGTAATGTTCCCGTCTTGCCTGCTCCGAAGCATAAGGCTGGCGCCGCGCGGTCAGATGAGGTGTTGCGCAATGACCGTGCGCGCCAGCGCATGAAAGCATGGATGCCTGAAGTTGATATTCGTCCCTGATCCCGTCTTCAGCTACATGGCGTAGCGCCCAAAATCAACAGCGTGGGACAGGGCGATGTGAATCGCAGCGGCGGCCAGGAAAGTCGCAAGTGCGGATATCCACAGCACGGAGGAACCTTGCCTGTCGCGATCCCGCAGATGGTGGGCGACCGATAGAAACGTAATCCAGGCCATGCCGAGACTCAGACCCGCGATGATGTCGGAAAACCAGTGAACGCCGAGGTATAGACGGGAAAAGGAAATCAGCGCTATGACCAGACCGATTGTCATGGCAATCCTGAACTGCACCGCCCTCCGAAGCCCTCGACACACGAGGTAGGCGAGGAAGCCATAGACCACAATGCTCAATGTCGCGTGGCTGCTGGGGAAGGAAAAACGCTCGATGCCTTCGTAGATCGACACGGGCCGGGACCGCTGAACAGCGAGCTTGAGCAACTTGACCGAGGCTTCAGCCGCCGCGATCACAACGATCCAGTAGCCGGCCGACCGCCATTCGCGCCGAAACAGGAGCGCGGCGAGCACGGCCAGGGACACGGGAATCGTGACGGCCGCATCGCCAAGCTCCGAAACTGCCACCATCACGTGGTCGAACAGCGGAACGCGAAGCACCTGCAGCCTGTCATGAAGCATCTGGTCGACGGCGACCAAAGGGTCACCGCTGATAACGTCTTCGAGAATCCCGAGAAACAGCCACATGCCTCCCAGGATGAGAATGACGGCGGTCAGAAACTTCGCGAAGCCGATACGGTGAAGTACAAATCTCCAGCCCTGTGAATTGCCGTCTTCGGTTCCGGACGCTATATGGGAGGACCGTCGCAACAACTTGTTCAGACGCATGCTTGGTCGCTCCCTGGCGAACCTTTAATTTGACAAAGGCAGCGTTCCATAACTCGCCTACCCCGCAATTGAAGGCGAAACGCTGTTCATCGCTGGATACAACGCCCATGCAGCCGTTCCGGCGGACTTGAGTGTAGCCCACGACGACCGTATGCGAGACGAACGGATACCGCTAATGGCGCACCCGGCGATTGGCGGGCAGCGATCCCCGACCCAAGGCCAGGCTTGACCGCGTCGCCATATCCATATTGGCCATCGTTCGAATGCTCGATGGGGCAACCCGCAGCCCTCGGTTACAATTTCGGGCAAATCGATCTCCTTCGCAGAAGGAGTTCGGGATGCCAGGCCAGTTGCAACGGGTTCGAATATGTGGGGCCGTGTTGCGACCGGTGTGGATCTGATTTGGAATGTCCTGTTGGACGTACTCCGGCAGAGCGCGGGCTTTGACGGGAAAATGTCCCCAGGCTCTATTTTTGACAAATAGCTTGTCCCTTTGACACAAGAAACTGTCCTTGGGCACAACAGGAGAATTTCATGGCATCCGTGAACAAGGTCATACTCGTCGGCAACCTCGGGGCCGATCCGGAAGTGCGCTATCTGCCGAGCGGCGACGCGGTGGCGAATATTCGCCTCGCAACCACCGACCGTTACAAGGACAAGGCATCGGGCGAATTCAAGGAAATGACCGAATGGCACCGCGTGTCGTTCTTCGGCCGCCTGGCCGAAATCGTGTCGGAGTACCTGAAGAAAGGCTCGTCGGTATATATCGAGGGTCGTATCCGCACGCGCAAGTGGCAGGCGCAGGACGGCACCGACCGTTACTCGACGGAAATCGTGGCGGACCAGATGCAGATGCTGGGCGGCCGCAGCGGCGGAGCGTCGATGGGCGGCGATGACGGCGGCTACAGCCGCGAACCGGCCGAGCAGCCGCGTGGCGGTGGCCGTGCAGCCGGTGGCGGCGCGCCGCGCGCGAGCGGCGGCAGCAGCGGTGGTCGTTCGAACGCGCCGGCTGGCGGCGGTTTCGATGAGATGGATGACGATATTCCGTTCTAAGAGGAATATCCAGCACTGATGTAAAGAAAGCCCCGGTTTGCTCTTTCAAATCAAGGATTTGGGCGGGCGATCCGGGGCTTCTGCTTTTGACGGGAATGGGTTGTGTCGCGATAAGAAAAAAGGATGAACACCTTCCAGAATGAATAGGATTGCTTATATCGCAAGAGAATAGAATTGTTCGACAGCGGTTGCAGCGACGCGATCGTCGTACATCTGCCCTTTAGTGCAGGCGTTCCAACACCTTGCCAATGCCTGCTGGCAATGCCTTGTGCAGTGTTTTCTTCGTCCTGGCCATCGCGTTCGCCATCGGTATCGGACCGCCAATTTTACCGGAGAGCCTGATCGCGACACAGCCGCTCGTTGACCGTGCGCTGCCGACGCAGACGGGTACGCGCATCTTTTCAATCGGCTGACACGATACTGCTGGCAGGGAACGGCAACATTCGAATCCGCAGATCAGGTCACTTTGCATTCCTATATAAATCGTATTCTCGATGACGATCGGGTAAATAAGGTGCGCAGCATTTAGCCCGGCTCGTTTGCCGTCCAGTTTGGTGACATTTTCGCCGCCTCATTGCAACGAAATGCAACACATATCGCACTTGCCTTTGCATGCGCGACGTTTCCCCACGGCAGCGAAAAATCGCTGGAACCCTTGTGCGGTAAGGATTTATGTGTCGCTGGCACAATGTTTGCGTTCTGACGATCACTCGCAGGCCCCAGCCCATTTCGGTATTCGGTGTACTTGTCGGTTTTCAACGGGTCGCGCTAATACGTATGGAGACAATAATGAACGAACGTGTAGTTTCTGCGTTCAGAAAGACGTCGTGCGGAATCGGGCTTGCCGTATCCGCCATGCTCGGATGCAGCATGGCCTACGCGTCGGCCGATTATCCGGCGGTCACTTTCGACCGCCTCGCCAATGCGCGGAACGACACCGGCTGGCTGACCTACTACCGCACCCATAACGGTCAATCGTATTCGCCCCTCTCGCAGATCAATCAGTCGAATGTGTCAAACCTGAAGCAGGCAGGGGCCTACAAGTTCCCCGACGAGCTGAACGGCTCGATCGTGGTCGGCAGCGCCGCTCATTGCCCGGCTCACCGGGAACGACCCGACGCGGCGCCTGACGAATTCAACTTTTTGACAAGCACAAGCACTACGTCGTGGTTCGCCGGGCTCGCCGAGCCTTCGTGATCCACGCCGCCGGTCTGCGTGTGGCCAGCGGGTGTGTTGTGACTGCGGATGTTTGCGTCGTTGCCGCATCGATCGGGCGAAGGTGGAAGTCAGGCGGTTCGACAAACCACTGACTCAAAGGATCTGAGAATCGTAGATATCGTGTGGAAATTAATTTGGTTAGCGAAATATAAGGAATATGAATTGAAATATTAATAATCTGACGATTGTTGAAGTTCCTTAACGAACCAATCCCGTGGGGCGGTTCGCGGTTAAAAGAAGAGAAGCCTTTAAGGCTTGAACCAATCAGGAAATCAAGGAGACAAAATGCGTACTCGACGATATCGGAATATTGTGCTGGCCGTTGCATTGGCAACGATCGCAAGCGCGGCCGCAGCACAATCTTCGGTAACACTCTACGGCACGGTTGATGCCGGCGTGCTCTATCAGAATCGTTCTGTGACCGGCCAGGGCCAGCAGGTTCAGCTCGCGACAGGCGGCGTCAATCCGAGCGTCTGGGGCTTGAAGGGTACCGAGGATCTGGGCGGCGGCATGGCCGCCACCTTCGCCCTCGAGTCTTACTTCGCCAGCAATAACGGCACCCTGATGACGAGCCCCGGCTACCAGACGCAAATCTTCCGGCGTCAGTCCAACGTCGGGCTGACCACGCCGTACGGCACGCTCACGTTGGGCAAAATGTATAGCCCGGCGATCCTCGCCGCCATCGTGACCGAGCCGCGTGAGTTCGCGGAGAACCTGTCGAACCTGTATACGTGGGCGTATAACCAGCTCGCGGCACCCGGCAATGCGCTGGGCGCGGGCACCAATCCCGGTAACGACGTCGGCGTCTTCATCGGCAACGCATTGCAGTACTCGAACACGCTCGGCCCTGTCTGGTTTGGCGCCGCCTATTCGTTTGGCGGCGTGCCAGGCAGCATGCGCAAGGGCAACGAAATTTCATTGGGTGTGACCTATACCGGCCCGGTCATCGCGTCTGCGGCTTATCAGCAGGTTGCGGATTCCGTATCCGGCGAGAACGTGAGCCGCCTGTGGAGCGTGGGCGTGGCCAAATCGTATGGTCCGGTGACGGGCAAGCTCAACTATTTCGACGTGATCGACCGCGCCATCGACGGTGGAGATATCTCGCACGTGACGTCGATCAGTCCGGGCGTCACCTATCAGTGGAGTGCCTCGAATGTCGCTGGGCTGGCCGGCTACTACAACAGGTATCGCGGCGGCCACAACAGCACGACGCGTTCGCTGGTGCTGAGCAACGATTTCTCGCTGTCGAAGCGCACCATGCTGTATGCACAGGTCGCGTACGTCGATGCCGGCGCGGTTGGCACGATCGATCCGCTTGAAAGCCTCAAGACGTCGATTGTCGCCGGCGGCACAGAGCCGGGCGCGAATACCGTGCTGGTCAACGTCGGCATCGTGCATCACTTCTAGTCGAAGCGGCAGTACTTGCGCCCGGGGGCGGGTGCAGGTGCAATGCCGACGTGTGCCGATCCGCAAAGGGCGGATGCACGACGATTGCGTCGCTGCAACCGCCGTCGAACAACTCCATTCTCTTGCGATAGAAGCAATCCTGTTCACTCTATAAAGTGGTTCGTGCTTCTTTCTTGTCGCGACACAACCATATTTTCCGGAGGCGTTCCGCGGTCAAAGCCGGGCTGTGCGTCGAGCACGGCGATTTCCGTATCAGGTTTCCTAAGCACGCCAGTGGGTACCACCCGAAACGGCAATGCCGATGTCGTAACGGTCCAGAAAGCTCGCGAGTTGTGGGTGTTGTAGAAGCGGGGTGGAGTTATCGCGTTGAACAAGCATTGCGCGGTCACTGAAGATCGCGGCCGACTCGACGTTCGCAAAACGCGAGCGGTAGTGGATTCCGTCGAGTTCGAGAGGGTGGTCGTGAATCGCCAGACTCCATCTGTTGGGTATCGACCAGTCGGGCGTGGACACAACACCGGCATCGAACCCGTACTGGAAAAGCGGTTGCGTGAGATCCGCGAGTTGCAGCGGTCGGCTTTCAAAAAAACCGAGCGTGGCGATCGAACGTTCTGAGATATCTCGTTCGTCGATCAGCCGCGGCCCGCCTGCATCGCCCCCGCGAAACCGGTCTCGAAAGATCGTCTCGGCCAGACAGGCGTCGAACGACGGAGAGGCGTACAGCACGCCATATTCGTCGTTCGGCGTATCGAAGCGGAACGTCATCGACGAACTGGAGCGGCGGTTGTAGAAGATCGGCCCATAGCTTCGACGGTGTACCCGGTACAGGTTCGTCGCGGCCAGGTTCAGTTCGAAAACCGGTAGTCGCGCATGGATGAAATTGGCGGGCGGCAGCGGAGCGTCGATGGTCGACGGCGAGGTTGGGCCTGCCGTCATTGTGCCCCTTGCTCGCCGGCGATCTCGGATTCGGCCAGATCGATCACGGGTTTGAGGTCGGTTGTGCTGTCAACGATAACATCCGATGGGGCGCGACCGTTGAGCAATGCCCGCTTGCCCAGCATGAACGAGTGAATGACCCAGCAGTTGGAGGACGCGTCGACGAACGGTTTAAGGGCGTCTTTCAGGCGCTCGGGTTCGGCGTCGAACTGCCACTTCGGGTAGCGAAAACCACGCATTTTCCCCGGCGGCAGTAGCGCGTAGACCTCGCCTGCCTGCCTGCCGTTGCTCGTTGATCTTCCGCTCGTTGCGGCCCGCATAGTCGCGCGCATCGAGCAACGTGAGGTTGTCCGGGTGCTCGTAAAGTTCGAGCGCGTGACGCCGACCGCGCGCACGTGCAGCGGCAAGGGGATCGGCGGGCGCTACTTGCTCGCGAGGCTTGGCGGCGAGCGCGGGCATCGCCTTGAAAATGGCGGCAGGCGGCTCACCCGATGCGACCCTGGCAAAGAGACCCGAGAGATGCACCGCACGGCCCTCAATCGTATCCGGGAGGTGTTCCACCGTCCTCTTCGCGAGATCGAGAAAATCCCGGGGGTTTACGATCGGCGGTGCCTTTTTGCTGGCTCGGGCGTGGACGTCCGTGTGGCTGATGATCTTGAACCCTGCGATGCGCGTCAGCTCCTTCTTGCTCAATGCGATGAGCGGGGCATACCGCTCCACGTGCTCAGGCTCACCCAGGGAAAGCTTCGTCACCTCTATCGTTTCAGCGGTAGATTTCCAGATCGGCCCATTTTCCTTGGCGGCAAAGTAGTAGCGCCGCGTCACCCTTTTGGGCGAGGGGGATGGACAACCGTTACGGTTTCGGTATCCGAATAAGGGCCTCGGGCGTATGTGACATCACCCAGAAGCGGATCGAAGACGGGGGCGGAGAGGGGAGGGATCTTGGCCATGGGTCAATGCTAGTTCGTGACGTTCATGACGTTCATGACGTTCATGACTTCAAGTGTGCCGATTTTTCGTTACCCCACGCGGCAACCCCTGCCTAGACCGTCTCGAATCCAAGCCGAAGCCCGAGGAAAACGAATGCAGCCGCAAAGCCCCAGCGAATGCATTTCATGACTTGAGGTTTGCTAATAACGTAGTTGCGCACCCAGGATGCGAGCAAGCCATATCCGATGAATATCACGAGCGTCATGGCCACGAAAACCAGACCAAGAACGAAGAAAATGGCTTTCGCGTTGTCGGTATCGGCGGGAACAAACTGGGGAAGAAAGGCAAGGAAAAATAGCCCGAGCTTGGGGTTCAGAAGGTTAAGCCATATGCCTGTGCCGATCAGCTGAGAGTTACTGCGAGGCGCGTCATTGGCTTGTAGTTGTAGAGCACCACTTTCCTGAAGCACTTGCCACGCCATGAAGAGCAGGTAAAGCGCCCCAGCGATCTTGATGATCTGGAAGGCAAACCCACTTGCATGAAAGATTGCCGAGAGTCCAAAAGTGCTGAGCAGGAGTTGCGGCAGAATACCGAGCGTGCAGCCGAAAGCCGCAACGGCGGATGCGCGTGTACCGAGTCCAAGACCCGTTGCGAGCGTGTAGAGGACACCCGTGCCGGGCAAGAGCACCACAATCAACGCGGTCAGCAGAAATTCCGTTTCCATTCCAAAACTCTCTCTCATTTACTGAATCCGGTGCGGATTGCAGTACTCGCTCACGCGGAAATCAACCGCACGGCTGGGCGCACATATGCAACGCGTAGTACAACGGGCCAGTCGGGCCGTTCACGGGGTTGGCATTCGGACCAGCCTTTCCGAAAATCAGCGACCGATTGCATGCGGACTTCCTTTACCCAGCGCCCAGGTCGTCAAGGCACTGGGCTTTTCAACAGCCTGCTAGAAAGTCCGGCAGCAGATCGCTCGGCAAATAAAGGTCTTGCTTAACGCTGGATCATTCCCGATCGGCTTCATGCTTTCCGGTCCCTCAGGAAAGAACTGAAAACCTAAAAAGGATGCCGAACCAAACAAATCGTCTGGGCGAATACTTCATGCGTAGAGAAACGCCGCTGCAACAGCGTCGGTTATTTGGCTAGCTTTGTATGAATTTGCGCGCATCGCCGTTGCCCTGGCGTTATACCGAACTGGCGTACGAACGCGCGCGTCATATGAGGTTGATCAGCAAAACCGGCGACAAGTGCGGCCTCGGCGAGCGTTTTACCTTCGCTGATCGCCTTATACGCCTGGCGTACGCGATACTGCAAAAGATAAGCGTGCGGAGTTGTACCAAGCTCGCGTCGAAAGCGACGAAGGGCCGTATAAGGCGTGAGGGCGGCAATATCAGCCAGTTCCTCCAGGGAGGGCGCGTTGGCAGGATCGTCGTGAATCCGCTCCAACATTCGTTGCACGCTGCGGGATGGCCCGCAGAGCGATTGCACATTCCTCTCCTGTTCGAACAACGTGCCGAACAGATCGAGGACGCTCTCAGTCGCTTCACTCGCGGTAACGTCTGGTAGACCATACAGTGCGGAGGCGAACCGCTGTGCAAAATGTATGTTGTCAACGACGGGCAGAGGGAATTCGCGTGCGGCCATCTCAGCGCCCCCAAACTCGGCGATCACGCAAGGGTCGACGTACATCATGCGCCAGCGACGTGGAGCGCCTTGAACGGGAATTCCATCGTGAAGTTCATTTGGATTTACCGTGATGACGTAGCCCGGCCCCACCTCGACCTGACCTCTGCCGCTCCAGGAGACATGGCCTCCCTCAAGCATCACCCCTACACCGTATTCATCGTGCGCATGGCGCGGGAAACGCCGGTCGGACAGAATCTCAACGATGCGTATGCCAGGCAGAGCGGAGTTTGCGAATTCAACTCTATGTAACATCGAACAAGTTCCTTCTATCTATGCGAGGTATCGCTGAGATAAAGCTCTCGTCACGACGCCATCACCCACCTGGAATTCGATTCAGGTTTCACCGCGTTGCCCCTGCGTGTTCGAAGAGGACGAATTCGCCTCGGTCGGCGCGAAATCGAACCGTCTGTTATCCGGTGTCAGGAAGGCACTCTCACCGATCGTGATGTTGAGCGCCTCAGCGTACACCTTTAGGCGGGATTGCAACGCCATCAGGTCCGCTAACGCTTCTTCATGAAGTGCTTCAGCAATAATCAGGACGTTGTTCGACCGTTCGCTAACCGCAGAGACAGCACTTTGCCGATAAGCCCACCTCCGGGAGTGGGCTTGTCCTGCAGTATCCGCGAAGACGATCTCTTCCTTGGCCGGACATTCCGCTTCGCCGGTGAAGGTTTCATGGATTTCCTCTCCGGTGGCGTGCCTCACCGTAATCCCTTCAACGACGTGGGCGATATCGAAGGCAGCGATTGGAATCGCGGCCCTCATGGATTCTGCATTGAGAACGTCAACCAAAGGATGGAGCCGCGACAGTACCCGCTCCTTGCGAAATCGACGGAGTAAGGCCTCAGCGGCACAGCGATATTGCGTTGGCTTAATACCTGCTGCCGCATAGGTACGGCGCCACGCCTGAATGGACGGAAATTCGCTTTCCTGTGCACCGTCAAGGCGCCGACATACGCATTCCAGAGTTGCCGCTATATCTACCTGATCCGGTTTAAGGTCTGCCACGCCTCGCACGACCGTGGCCATTGCCCGCAATTTCGGGAATTGCTCCCAAACTCTGTTGGAATGGAGAAAATACATTGCCCTTTGGCCCATCGTTGAAGATCACCGTGTACGGGCCCATGGTATTGAAGCTCTCTCCGGAGTTATTGAACAAAATTGACGATTTAACGTGCGCGCGCCGCACACAGCGAGTGTTCCGATAACCGTGCGAGCACCTGATGTTGGGTACGGGCCTTTGCTCACATCACTGGATCGAGATGACGACGTCCGCTGTCGCATTGTATTTTCCAGCGGTGACTTTCTCTTTCCCGGGATCAAACGCCTCGAAGGTCGCATTGACGGTGCGCGTGTAGTAGTTCCAGTTGCTGTCCGAGCCGCTTTCCGTTGCATCGTTGAGCACCGGATCCCAGCCGTCCTTGGCGCCGCCCATCGTGACGTAACGGTTGGTGAGGAAATACATCTGCTTGCCGTTCGGCCGGGACAGCTTGACGCCAACGCCATTTGCCACATTCTTCTTGCCGTAGCCGTCAGACAGCAGATGACTTACGGCGCTTCCAGCCGTTAGGAGTCCCAGACGGTTTGCGTTCCCCGCGTTCTCCTCGCGAGCCATGATGCCCATCGCGGTTTGATTGGCGTCCGTTCCGCTACTGGGTTTGCCGAATGCTTTTTCGCACTGAATGCCGATTGTGATCGGCACCGTGACGTTCTTCCTGCTCTCGAGTTCCGCCACCGACATCGTCTGAAAACGAACCACCGGCGTCGTATTGCGCACGGCGCAGGTCACCTTTCCGGTTCGCACGGTGAGGTCCCGCTTCGGGCTAATTGCGCCAGGCCAATATTCAGGCTGGCCTGTGGTGTTCACCGCGTGATCGGCGCCAACCGCCAGCGCGTCGTTGATGACGTGGGTGCCGTTGGCTCCGCCCCTGAACGCGACGTACGCGATCGGCTGCAGCGCGTTATTCGATTCTGAACCGCAGGTCTTGCATTGAAAAAGTTCGACCTTGTACCGGCTGAAATTCTTCACTTTCACGAGAAACCAGCCCTGCTTATCTGTATCCAGATTGCTCATCTGCCGCGCCAGCCAGTTGCGCGTCACCGTTTGACCGGTATCCACGTTGGTTACGCGCGATACGATGTCCTTCTCAGGGAACCGGTAGGTACCGGGGACGCCGGCCTCGTGGCTCATATCAGTACCGCCCGCATGCCTGTTGTCGCCGTTCGTCGAGAAGAATTCGTGCATCGAGATGACCGAATCGGGAGAGCACCGAAATAATATCTGTTCGCCGTTGTAGCCATTGAGGCCTTCACGACCCAGATGGTTGAGCGATGAGATGCTGCTTCCGATCAAGGCACCGTCCTTGGTGAAGCTCGTCATCTGGACCGTCATCTTATGCGCGGCCGCACCCGCGCCGTCAGTCGCGCCCCCCCAGTATCTGGCGATGGTGCCGGGTTGCGTATACTTTGGCGAGTGTTCGCTGCTCGTTTCGCCTTCGATCTTCCAGCAACCCTTCTCAAGCGATGCAGCCAGGACCGAACCCGGTACGAGCGTCAATGTCAGGAACTCCAGCGTTGCCACGCAGGCACTTTGCCGCGCGCCCCGGATCACCGGACCCAAAAAGTGCGAGGCGCTTTGAGCGTGGCTGACGTGCGAACGTCTGTCCGTCTGCGCGTGCAGGGTTTCCGATGCGGTTTTTATCCTTACGCTGGCTGGATCGACTTCATTCGAACAGTCAATAAGCATGTCGAATAATCCTTGTGCCGCAAGGCGCTACCCGGAGTGGGTTGTCCGCCTTGCGTCGTACCCGCGACATTCAACCATAGTTCAGCATTTGCGTCTCGCAGCGCGCGCTGTTCACTGACCCATCGAGCAACGTGAGGCCGGCCACGTACCGCGCGAACCGTTTTCGGATCGAGGCAGGCGTACGGCGTTCGGACATTGGCGTCACATCACTGGATCGCGATGACGACTTCCACTGTTGCATTGTATTTTCCGGCGGTGACCTTCTCTTGCTTGGGACGAAATGCCTCGAAGGTCGCATTGACTGTGCGCGTGTAGTAGTCCCAGTTGTTATCCGAGCCGGTTTGCGTTGTATCCTGGAGCACCGGATACCAGCCGTCCTGGTAGCCGCCCATCGTGACGTAACGGTTGGTGAGGAAAAATACTATCCCTTTGTTCGGCCGGGTCAGCGTGACGCTAACGCCCTGTGCCACATTCTTCTTGCCGTAGCCGTCGGACAGCAGATCACTCACGGCGCTTCCGCCCGTTACGAGTCCCAGTCGTTTTGCGTACCCCACGTTCTCCTCCCGCGCCAGGAGGCCCATTGCGGTTTGATTGGCGTTCAGTCCGCTACTGAGTTTGCTGAATCCGCTTTCGCACTGAATGTCGATCGTGATCGGCATCGTGATCTTCTCGCCGCGCTCGAGGTCCGCCACCGACATCGTCGGAAAACGAACCACCGGCGTCGTATTGCGCACGGCGCAGGTCACCTTGTCGGTTCGCACGTTGAGATTCTGCTTTGGGTGAATGGCACCAGGCCAGTAGTGATGCCAGCCATCAAAGTTGTACCTGTGATCGGCACCAATGGAGAGGCCCGAGCTGGGGATGTTGCCGCTTGCACCGCCCTTGAACGCGACGTATGCGATCGGCTGCGCGTTCTGCGGGAATGATTTGCAGGCCTTGCATTGAAAAAGATCGACCTTGTACCGGCTGAAATTCTTCACTTTCACGAGAAACCAGCCCTGCTTATCTTTATCCAGGCCGGTCATCAAGCGCGCTTGCCAGGTGTGCTTCACCACCTGACCCGTGTCCACGTTCGTCACGCGCGATGCAATGCCCTTTTCAGGAAACTGGTAGGTACCGGGGATACCGGTTAATTGGTTCACGTCTGTACCGCCGGCATTATCGTTGTCGCCGTTTGTCGAGAAGAATTCGAACATCGCGGCGCCTGAATCGGGAGAGCACCGAAACAATATCTGGTCGCCGCTGTAGCCACCGGCGCCGCTGTAGCCCATATCGTCGACCGTTGCGGTGCCGCTTCCGATCAAGTCGCCGTCGCTTGAGAAACTCGTCATCTGGACCGTTATCCGATACGCGCCATCACCGGCCCAGTCCCAGGCGCCGTCCCAGCTTTTGACGATGGCGTTGGGTTCCGTATACCACGCCGAGTTCGTGTCGCTGTTTGCGACGGTGATCTTGTAGCAACCCTTCAGAATCGATGCAGCCAGGACCGAACCTGGTACGAGTGCCATTACCAGGAGCGCTAGCGTTGCCACGCAGGCAGTTTGCCGCGCGCGCAGTGTCTTCAATCGGGTATTCATCGTTAGTCATCCACTTGATTGACGAAGGCGCTTCATTTCTTCGCAATGGCCTTCGTCTGCGGCGGCGATACGCACAGGCCGTCGAGACGGGCAATGGCCGAGCCGGTTCGCGCCGTAACCGCGACAGTCAAGCATAGTTATCAATGTTCGCGTCTCGTCGATCACGCCGTTCATTGACGCAGCGCAACGTGAGGTTGTTCGGGTGCCTTGTAAAGTTCGGACCCCGATATATCGTTGACATTGCGCCAGCAGACGCCGCGTACATGACCACGCGGAGCGGCGCACGAATCGCATGGTTGGCCACGTACTGAGCGAACCGCCTTCCGACAGAGGCAGGCGTACGGCGTTCAGATAGTGCGGTCTGATGCAGCCCGTTGCTCGATGACGGACGGCTACGACTGCTTTCAGAACGCGCTGGTTGAGCGGGTCAACGGCATCCTTAAAGGAGAGTTCTTGCTGCAGCGTCCCGCCGACCTCGAAAAGGCGGCAAAGATGGTCGAACAGCCGGTGCGCATCTATCACTACGAGCGGCTACATACCGCGCTCAAATGCACAAACGCCCGATGCGGTGCATCGGGCGTATTCCTTGAATACTACTGTCAACCTGTTCCGGGACGGGGCACAGGCTTCCGGCGTTCGGACATTGGCGTCACATCACTGGATCGAGATGACGACTTCCGCTGTCGCTTTGTATTTTCCAGGGGTGACCTTATCTTGCTTGGGACGAAACGCCTCGAAGGTCGCATTGACCGTGCGCGTGTAGTAGTCCCAGTTGCTGTCCGAGCCGGTTTGCGTTGTATCCTGGAGCACGGGATACCAGCCGTCCTTGTAGCCGCCCGACGTGACGTAACGGTTGGTGAGGAAAAATACGATCCCTTTGTTGTTCGGCCGGGACAGTGTGACGCTAACGCCCTTTGCCACATTCTTCTTGCCGTAGCCGTCGGACAACAGATCACTCACGGCGCTTCCGCCCGTTACGAGTCCCAGTGGTTTTGCGTATCCCACGTTCTCCTCCCGGGCCATGATGCCCATGGCGGTTTGATTCTCGTTCAGTCCGCTACTGAGCTTGCCGAATCCGTTTTCGCACTGAATGTCGATCGTGATCGGCATCGTGGCCTTCTCGCCGCGTTCGAGCTCCTCCACGGACATCGGTGGAAAACGAACCATCGGCGTCGTATTGCGCACGGCACAGGTCACCTTTCCGGTTCGCACGTTGAGATTGTGCTTTGGGTGAATCGCGCCAGGCCAGTGGTGATGCCAGCCCGCAACGTTGCCATTGTGATCGGCGCCAACGGAGAGACCTGCGCTGGTGATGTTGCCGCTTGCGCCGCCCTTGAACGCGACGTACGCAATCGGTTCCATCTTCCAATCCGTTTTTGAACCGCAGTCCGTGCATTGATACAGATCGACCTTGTAGCGGCTGAAATTCTTCACTTTCACGAGAAACCAGCCCTGCTCATCTTTATCCAGGCCGGTCATCAACCGCGCTTGCCAGTGGCGCTTCACCACCTGACCCGTGTCCACGTTCGTCACACGCGAGACAATGCCATTCTCCGGAAACTGGTAGGTACCGGGGATGCCGGTCTTGTCGTTCACCTCAGTACCGCCGGAATTAGGGTTGTCGCCATTTGTCGAGAAGAATTCGTGCATCGCGCCTTCTGAATCGGGAGAGCACCGAAACAATATTTGTTCGCCTGCGTAGCCACCGGCGCCGTCGTAGCCCATATCGTCGAGCGATGCGGTGCTGCTTCCGATCAAGTCGCCGTTGTTGGAGAAACTCGTCAACTGGACCGTCATCGGATACGCGCCATTACCCGCCTTGTCAGCCGCGCCGCCCCAGGATTTGGCGATGGAGCCGGGTTGCGTATACGTCTGTGAGTTCTTGTCGCCGTTTTCGCCGTTGATCTTGTAGCAACCCTTCGAAGTCGATGCAGCCAGGACCGAACCTGGTACGAGTGCCATTGCCAGAAACGCTAGTGTTGCCGCGCAGGTACTGTGACGTGCGCGCCTTGTTTTCGATCTGATTTTAATTTGTACGTTACCTTTAAAAATGCTGAATAAGCGGCGAAATGAGCCGCCGCGTCTGGCTCCATGAGCCAATACCGGGATTATTTACATTCGGTGAAATGCGTAACGCCGCTACGCAAACACTTCTTAGTTATTGACCGGCATACTGCGCTCACCCTCCACCGCCGCGCCATCGTCGTCGATCAGCGCGAACTTCACCTTCGCGTGATCGCCTGCCTGGGCGCGAAGCCCCTCCAGGCGAACCGACGACTCGGAGAACGGCGCGAGCATATTGACGACCGCCGGTTGCGATGTGTCGCCTACCGAAACATCCAGCATGTTGATCGTCGCGTAATAGGGCGTTGGGTTGTGCACGGAAAGCAGGAGGCCGGCGTTCGCGCCGGTCAATGAGAACGTCAGCCGCTTCGGCAACTCGGTCGCAGGATACGGAAGCTTGTCAACGGGGCGCACGAACACTTTGAACTGCGTGCGCATCGTGATCGTCACGGTCTGCCCGTCGCTGAACCGGTTTTTCTGTGTCAACGGAATTTCGTGCAGATTCAGCCAGAACAGCGACTCCCGATCGGCGGGCAACGGCGCGCCCGAATTGATCAACCGCAGGCTTGTCCGCTCATGGGCATCCATCCGGAAGATCGGCGGCAGTGCGATGACAGGCGCAGTCGACTCCTGTGGCGTCGTATGGAGTTCGCCATCGTCGACCCACGCCTGAACCAGCACCGGATACGTGTTGATGTTGACGAGTTGCGCCGATACTTCGGTGACGTCCCCCGGCATCACAACCCGCGACACCGTCGGCGTCACGCCGGCGATAGCCTGCATCGCACCCGCCGTCGCCGCATACAGGGCCACGCAGAGCGACGCACGAATCGCATGGCTGGCCGCGTACCGGGCGAGCCGTGTTTTCACCGGGACAGGCATAGGGCGTTCAGACGTTGCCATCACATCACTGGATCGAGATGACGACATCCGCCGTTGCGTTGTATTTTCCAGGGGTGACCGTATATTGTTTGGGCTTGAACGCCTCGAAGGTTGCATTGACGGTGCGCGTGTAGTAGTTCCAGTTGGTGTCCGAGCCGGTTTGCGTCGCATCCTGGAGCACCGGATACCAGCCGTCCCGGGCGCCGTACTCCGTGGTGTAACGTTTGGTGAGGAAATACATATCCGAGTTGTTCGGCCGGGTCAGCTTGACGCCAACGCCCTTTGCCACATTCAGCTTCTTGCCGTAGCCGTCAGACAGCAGATAGGTCACGGCGTCTCCCCCCGTCACGAGTGCCAGCGGTCTTGCGCTCGCCGCGTTCTCCTCGCGAGCCATGATGCCCATTGCGGTTTTCAATGCGCTCGTTCCGCTGTCGTTGTTGATGAAATTTTTTTCGCACTGAATGTCGATCGTGAGCGGCATCGTGACGCCATGGTAGCTATTGAGCTCAGCCACCGACATCGGTGGAAAACGAACCATCGGCGTCGTATTGCGCACGGCGCAGGTCACCGTGTTGATTCGCGTTTTGAGGTCCAGCTTTGGGTTAATCGCGCCAGGCCATTCGTCAGGCCGGCCCGAATAGTTGCTGCTGTGGTCTGCGCCGGGTGATAGCCCTGAACTGATTTTGCCATCGTGGCCATCAGATCCACCCTTGAACGCGACGTAGGCGATTGGCTGCTGCGCGTCATCGTTTGTTGAACCGCAGCGCTTGCATTGAAAAAGATCGACCTTGTACCGGCTGAAATTCTTCACTTTCACGAGAAACCAATTCTGCTCATCTCGATCCACGCCGGACATCGGCCGCATCTTCCAGTTGCGTGTCACCACGTCACCGGTGTCCAGGTTGGTGACACGCGATACGACGTCCTTCTGAGGGAACCGGTAGGTACCGGCGATGCCGGATAGCTGGCTAGCGTCCCAGGAGCCGGCCGTGGCGCTGCTGCCGTTTGTCGAGTAATACTCGTACATCGCGTAGGCTGCCTCGGGCGAGCACCGAAACAATACCTGCTCGCTTCTGTAGGGACCACGATTGCCTCCGGCGCCCAGATCGTGGAGCGATGACACGGTGCTTCCGAGCAAGTCGCCGTCCTCGGAGAAACTCGTGATCTGGATCGTCATGGGATACGCCTCTTTACCTGCCGAACTAACCGCGCCCGTCCAGGGGCTATAGGTGAGGCCGGGCTGCGTATACTTCTCCGAGTTCTTGTCTGTCGTTTCGGTTTCGATCTTCCAGCAACCCGTCTTCTTCGATTGAGCCAGGACTGAACCCGGTACGAGCGCCATTGCCAGGAGCACCAGCGTTGCCACGCAGGCACTTTGCCGCGCGCACATGGTTTCCGATCCGGTTTTCATCCTTACTCTGGCTGGATCGATTTCGTTCGAACAGTCAATAAGCATGCCAAATAATCCAATTTGGTTGACGAAAGCGCTTTATTTTTTCGCAACGAGTTTCGACTGCGGCGGCGATACGCACAGGCCGTCGAGACGGGCGATGGCCGAGCTGGTTTGCGTCGTATCCAGCCGATAGTCGATCGTGCAACGATCTTTCGTCTGGCTGCCCCATTCGGCAATCAGCGTACCTTGCGTATCGGGCACGCGCGCATAGACCTGGCTTCCCTGTCCGACAATCCCGATCGTCGTACCGTTGGCGTCCACCACGTTCGCGCCGAGCGGAAGCGGTGAGCCGTCGGATGTGTTCGCGCGAATGAGCACGGCATGGCCGGTTCGCGTCGAAAACTTCAGCAACACGGCCGCCCCGGCATACGGCGCGACACGCACTTCGCTCGTCGTCAGCTCGGCCTTGCGATGAATGCCCTTGGAGTCGAGTGCAACATCGTTGTTCCGGTAAGGCGTGAGTGACGGCACGATCGCGTACCCGGAACTATTAACCTTCACACCGTTTGCGTTGCGCAGCGTTGCACCTTCCGCGCCTTTCGCTTCGACGAGGCCGAACGTATCGCTCAGGTACGGCCCGAACGTCACACCACCGGCATGCACGACGGCCGCGCCACGCAGATCCGCGCCCGCCTGCCAGAACCCGCTGCCTTGCGATGCGCTCACGCCAGCCTGAACTGCAGAGAAGTTGTGCTGCAAGGCGCCGCTCACAGTGGGTTGTCCGCCTTGCGTCGTACCCGCGACATTCACGCCATAGTTCAGCGTTCGCGTCTCGCCTAGCGAGCCGTTCATGGACACTTGATAAGTCGAGTCTCGATTACCGGAGCTGGCGACGCTGCTGGAAAGAGTCGGAGAACGCGAGCCCAGGCCGAGCGGAATGGAGACCGTCGCCATAACCGCCGTATCGCCGCGGTATGTCCGCCGCGGTGTAAAGGCCGAGCCGCTCCCGATAACAGGATCGGAGCCGCCGTCGTGCGAGAGGTATCGCTGGCGGACGACCGAAAGCGCGAAGTCAATCGACTTGAAATGGTTGCTGTAGCTGAGCTGATACTGCGTATCGCGAGAGCTCGATTTATAGTAGCCGCTTGCCGATGCGGACAACAACACCGAGCCGTAGCGGCCAAGGCCCTGATTGATGTTCGCGGTGAGGCGGTCGCGTTGCCGATAGGTGCTCGATCGCCAGGTCCGCCCATCCTGGTAGGCGGCGCGCGCGCCGAGCGCGTCGAGCAGATCGCGATAGCCGCTGGACGAGTAACGATATGCCGTCACGGCAAACGTCGTGTTACTCGGCTGCAGCGTATGGCTGTGGCTGAGGGTGGTCTGCCAGCCATGCACGCGCTTGCCGGTTTCGTCGAACGCATTCGACCAAATGACATTGGCGGCGAACGTGCCGAATGACGTGCCCTGCACGGCGCCCGCGAGCGCGGACTGATAGCCCGTGGCGACACGCAAGGCGCCATTGACTGTGAGCGTGTTGGTCAATCCGCGCTCATAGGCGAGATCGGCGAACACGGCTCTTGCGCCTTCGATCTGCCGCACCCGGCCCAGTGTGATGCCGTAGCGCGACATACCAGGCCGCAGCGAAGTGACGGCGGCCAGGAGCGGTACTTTGAACGAGGATTCCTGACCGTCGGCTTCATACACGCGGACGACCAGATCGCCGTAATAGCCGGTCGGCTGGAGATCGTCGATCACGAACGGACCGGGTGCGACCGTCGTCTGATAGATCACGTTGCCGTTCTGGCTCACGACCACGCGTGCGTTGGTCCGGGCGATACCCTTGGCGGTGGGCGCATAGCCGAGCATCGAATCGGGCAGCATCCGCTCGTCGGATTCGATATGAACACCGGTATAGGCGACCGGGCTGAGCAGACTATTCGTATAGCTCTGGCCCACTTCGAGCTTGCTGCCGATCGAAACCAGCGGCCGCTCGGCGTACGCACGGATATTGTTCCAGGTGGTGGTGTTCCGCCCGGCGCCGCTGTAGTGGCTGAGCGTACCCTGTTCGCGAAAGCGCCACAGCCCGACGTTCATGCCGGACTGGGTTCCGACATAAAGCGAATTCGCCAGATTCCGGGTGGTCGACGCCGTGTAGTAGTTCGCGTCATAGTTGACGTATCCCATCGTCCGGCCAGCGTCGAGGTTGGCCGGATCGACTGCGCCGCGTGCCGTACGCTTCATCTGATTGAGCGGTACGTCGAGGTCGAGACGCAGGTGCGACAGATTGAACTTTGCGGACGCACCGGGCACGCGTGCCGCGAGCGGTGCGCATTGCTCCTGCGCACCGGCGGCGCCTGCGTTCTCGCTTCGCACGATTACACCACCCGATTCCAGAAGCGCGTCGCTCAGGCACGGGCGAACTTCATCGTCGTTGTCGGTCCGGCGAAACTCGATTGCCTTACTCGCCAGAAAAACTTTGTTAACGTAAATATCAATCCGATATTCACCCGGCTCGACCGTATTGGGCTTGTTAAAGCGCTCAATATCGGCGACGCCAATCGGCGATCCGATCAGCAGCGAGCTGTCGAAACCGAAAGCGTCCGGCGAATCATTGGACGAGGGCACATCGTTTGGCGCTTCCACATTTATCGCGTGACTCGTCGTGGTGAAGAGTGCGAATGTGGCGCAAAACAGTGACGAACGGAGCAGGGCTTTCTTCTTGACTGACCGACGTGAGGATGTGCGTTTGGGATGTCGTCGATAAGACATCTCATTTCAAGTCGGGAATGGCAGCTTTATATTCTGCATCCCTGACTGCGCCGTAATCGTCAATATATCGAACACTAACATGGACGATTTCCCCGTTGAGTGGACAAGTTCCCTTCACGCTCCATTCGTGGCTTGAGTACGGCGCGATCATGTCGGGTTCGAATGTCGCAGTGTGTGAGCCGCACTTAAGTTTTCCCTCGACGAGCGATACGTAATAGCCCGACCCGTTATCTGCAACGATTTTCTCGCTCCCTGCTTTACCAGTGTTGATATGAAAACCAAGCGTGTCGATGGCCTGCGCCGGATCGCCCTCGATTTCAGCCGGACGATAGAAAAGCTTGACGCGGTTGCGCAGCAGCATGGTCATCCTGTTTCTGTCCGCGACGCTCGCGCTCACGGCTGGAATCTGCAACGTATTCAGATAGAACAGCGTTTCCCGATCCTTCGGCAAGCCTTCGCCGACGAATACGAGCCGTACCGAGTGACCACTGTTCGGCTCGATGCGGAAGACCGGCGGACTCGCGACAAAAGGCGCGTTCGCCGTACTCGGGGTGGAAGCGGCGTCCCCGGTATCGACCCAGACTTGCATCACGCTGGGGGTCTCGTCGCGGTTCGTCAACCGGAGTGTTCGCTCGCTCGCACTCCCGTCGTAAATCACACGGGTATGGGGCAGCACGACGCTGCCCCAGGCCGTTCCCGCGAAAACGCTGGAAGCGAGCAGTGTGATCGCAAGCGAAACACTTGAACTGACCCGCCCCACAGCGCCTCTCCGACACATCTGTTTTTCGTGTGACACAGCTTTTATTGATAGCTAACCATGTACTGCACGCTGCCGTTCACCACACCGGCCGTTGCTGTGCCTTCGGAGATGTACTGGACGGCGAAGTCGTACGATGCATTCTCTTCGCCCTTCTTCAGCGTCAGGCCGGATGCGGTGTGGGCGCCCTTGCTCAGATCGAACGGCGCGCCCGGCTTGGCCGGATCGAGCAGCTGCAGCGCCACTTTTGTAGCAGCGCTTTTACCAGTTGCCGTGTTGGCGAGATTGCCATCCGAAAGGTTGTTTCCGACGAACACGGTCTTGATTGCCTGATCCGCCGTGGCAGCCTTGCAGCCGCTCACGCTGATGGTGAAGTTCGTCGTGCCGATGACCTTCTGCGCAGTGGCCAGATCGGCTGCTGAAACGGCCGGAAGCAGCACTGTCGGATTGGCGGGCGAGCCGTTGATCGCGACGTTGCAGGTCTGGTCCGTGACTTCGCCGACGAAGTTGATCGTGTTGGCGCCTGCATACGCAGCCGAGATCGGAGCGGCGGCAATGACCAGGGCGATGAGTTTCTTCTTCATGAGGGTGCCTATTAATGAGGGTTGGAATGGACTGCGGGAAAACCCAATTCCATAAAGTTCGCATTACTTAATTTGAATATCTCAGAGGCGCCGTGTAATGACCCCATTAGACCGGCCTCTGTCAACTCGGAGCGTATGGTAACAGATATTTACAAAATGTAATGTGAAAGAAGGTTAATCGTAATGTTCGGGTTTGGGTGCGGCCGGAGGGCCGAAGCCGGCAGAGACGGGCAGCACGAAGCCTGATGCCTGATCCGCCGCGTCAGCGGCTTAGATGCAAGCCGAGTTATCTTGATTTTATTGGTCGCGCTAAAATGGGGTGCGACGGTCTTTTTTTGTGCACGAATTGGGCAGTGTTTCTTGGGGGCTGATGTCGCTGTTTATTTAAACGCGCTAATCGAAATATTCAAAATAATTTTGCGAGTGTTAATTCTTGATTCAAGCCTTTCTCTATCGCCACTCGGCGCCCCCGTGATGACGCGAGCAGGTGCCCGAGCGATGCTGGCTGAAGCAACGGACTGCGGCAAGCATATGTGCGGCATGGCTGCCGCCCCTCAGGCTGATCCCCATTATTCTCTTCCCCGTGCTGGTTTTATTTCACTGGCACGTCCGGCGTGCCAGTGGTCTGGCTCAACTGAACCGCTCCGGTTTTCCTGGGCTCGTGCCAGGTGCCAGCGCTTCCTCACGTGTCGGAAAAATAAAATGCCTTATCGATCCGACGTTCCAGTGCCATATAGCGCTCACAGCCTTGCCACTCGCTGTTCAGGTGAAGCAGGACGAAAAATCCAACTACGGCCGCAATTGCACCGATCCAATCCATAGTAAGGCCCACAATCAGCAGGATGGGTAACCCGAACGCCAGGATCCACCAGCCAAGAAAGAACTTGGCAACCATACCCAGGCAGAAATAGCCGACCACAAGAAGTATCAGGCCGAGAATTGTCAGTATGAGATCCATGGGTCAATCCAGCAGGCGCGCTTTCTGTTGTACAAATTCCTCTTGAGTCAGAATTCCTTTCTCAAGCAACGCGGCTAGCCGTTCCAGCTTGACCACGATGTCATCCGAAGCGGGCTGTGCTGACGCGGTAACTGACCGGAGCGATTGCTTGCGTGCCTCAATGGCGTCACGAACCTTGTTTGTGAAGGCAATGACGGACTTCTTCAAAACATTGGTGATCATGCGCTGTGACGCTGCGTCTTCAATGGCGATCTTCCCGAACAAGAGTCCCGTCTCTCCCGAGACTGCATTGATTTTGTCGAGATCAATGGCGGCCTGCCTCAGACCGTAGATCATTCCCTTATCGAGGAAGATGATTCGCCGATCGGTGAGCGTGATCAGCCATGTGTTGGCATCCATGATCCCAGACGAGAACGCTAGCACTTGCTCACCGTCAGAAAGAACCTTCGGCAGGTGATTCAACTCCTTTTTTCGTGAAGAACTGGTCGTCGCCCATCTCCTTTGCAATACGGTCATATTCCTGCTTGAGGTTCTTGGGGCTGGCGTTCTTGAAATCAAATGCCATGTTCTTACGTTATGCTGAGTTTGTGGTGGGGTCCTTGGCTGGAGTGGGTATGTTAGGTTTGCAATATTTTGTTCTTTTGACTCAGGAGCGTGTTTGTAGCATGTGATGAGGAATGCAAAATTGACGAACACAGGCCGAGCCAGAGGCCAGTTACCGTTGCAAACTACGGTTCGTTGGCCGGTTTCACCTGTACCGCGAGCAATTTCCCCAACTTTTCCCCCGCCATGTGCAGCGTGCTGTACATCTCGCGCAAATCGTAGCGGCGCAGCGGTGGGTTCTTTCTCATCCATGTGGACTACCTGACATGTTGAATCACGAGGACGCACTTGCCCTGCTGGACCAGATGACGAGAGACGGCGCGGAGCTTCGGCGATTTTTCCTCATGAATCGCCTGATGGACGTCACCCAAGGAATCGTTCAGCACGGCCCGCTGGCAGGCTTCAATATAGGCAACCGGGCGACATGGCGGGCTTCCGACAACAGCGCGAAGCTACTTGGTTTGTACGAACAGGAAGTCTGCGGCCTTCTCGATCAACTCAGTGAATCGCGAAGTACGCTGGTCGATCTCGGTGGCGCTGACGGGTTTTACGCTGTCGGTATGGTTGCGGTGGGAAAGTACGCGGAGTCTCGCTGTTTTGAGATTTCGAATGAGAGCCGCGAAAATCTTCGGGAGATCGCTGCGGCTAACGGGGTCTGCGAAAAGGTTCATATCTACGGCGAGGCCACGCAATATTTCGCACAAGGCCTTTGGGCTGCCGGAGTCGATTTTTCGAAGTCCGTCGTTTTGGTGGACATCGAGTCAGCGGAATTCGATGTTCTGACGGATGAGTGCCTTTATAACTTGCGAAACGCACACGTTATTGTCGAAATTCACGACTTCGTGCTCATCGGCGGCGTTGGCAAGCGCAAATATGCCGATCTGCTCGAACGCGTCAATAAAGTATTTGATGTCCGCGAGATAAAGACCGGGGCTCGTGATCTGTCAGGGATACCGATCCTGTCCGATCACTGGACCGATACGGACAGGTGGTTGTTGTGCTCCGAAAGCCGGGCCAAGCTGATGTCGTGGCTGCATTTATCGCCCAGGAACGGCACCCCGAAAGTCGGACCGTGATCCGGCCTTTGGGGTGTTTTTTTGAGCCGCGCCAGGCGCCAGGCGCATCAAATCACGACGACAGATCGAGCGCGTTGGTCAAATCACCCATGCCCGCTTGCCCGCGTTCCTGCATCGCGGCGTCGCGCGTGCGGATGCCGTCGAGCGTTTCGAGGTCGAACACGCGCGTAATCAGACGCAGGATCGACGCCGTGTCGTACACGGTGTGATCGACATAGCCCTTCTTCGCGAGCGGCGAAACCACCAGCGCCGGCACGCGCGTGCCCGGTCCCCAGCGGTCGCCCTTGGGCGGGGCGACGTGATCCCACCAGCCGCCGTTCTCGTCGACCGTGATCACCACGACCATGTTTTCCCATTGCGGGCTGGCCTTGAGCGCTTTCACCGCGTGCACGATATGGCGGTCGCCCGAGGCGACGTCCGCGTAGCCCGCGTGCATGTTCAGGTTGCCCTGCGGCTTGTAGAACGTGACGGCCGGAAGGCGGCCGGCGCGGGCATCGGCGAGGAAACGGTTGGTCGACTCGTCGTCGCCGAGTCCGCCGTCGCGCAGATGTTGCGCGCGCGCCGCCGTGCCGGGTCCGAGATTCGCGTAGTAGTTGAATGGCTGATGGTGATACTGGAAGTTCGGAATCAGCGGCGTGCCGTCGTTCGTGTTCTTGCCGTGCATGTCGATGGTCTGCTGGAACGCGCCTGCGTACCACGCCCAGCCGATGCCGCGCTTGTTGAGCTTGTCGCCGATGTTTTCGTGCGTTTGCGGCGGCACCGCCATGGCGTTGCTGTCCTGCGTGAAATCGACCATGCCGTTCGCGCCGACCTTGTAGGGCGTGGGCGCGAACGGCGGCATCATCGTGTTCACCGCGTAGCTGAGCGTGCGGCCGTTCGCGAGTGTTTCCGGCGGCGTCAGCGCACTCGGGCCGAACTTCGGAATGCCATCCATTGCGCTCTTCGGCGAGACGGCGAGCGGCTTCAGGTTCGGATCGTCCGGGCGTCCGCTGACGGTTTCTGCAATCTGGAACTTCGCGATGCTGTGCGCAGGATCGGGATAGACGGGCGGCGTGGCCGCGATCAGATAGTGATGGTTCAGGAACGAGCCGCCGAACGCACCCTGAAAGAAGTTGTCGCACAGCACGTACTGGCTGGCGAGATCCCACAGCCGCAGGTCGTAGCTCGCATTCGCGTAGTGGCCCATCGTGAAGCCAGCCGAATCGGCCCACGCGACGAACATGTCGTTCCTGCCGCCGTTGATCTGCATCTGGTTCTGATAGAACACGTGCCACAGATCGTGGGTCACGAGCGACAGCGGCAGATACTCGCCAGCCGGGCCTTTCAGGGCGAACGGCGCGTTCGGCAGACTGGTCTGGAATTGCACGCCGGCCTTGTAGCTGACGCCGTCCACGGTCTGGTCTTTCAGCAGCCAGCCACCCGGCACGGTCGGCAGTTGCGGCAGGACGGTCGAGCCGTCGCGGTCGCGCTGCACGTAGGCTTCCGGCTTGACGCTCGAAAGCGGGTGCTCGACGCCGGGGAAATCGCCGAACAGATTGTTGAAACTGCGATTTTCCGCGTAGATCACGACGACGGTTTTGACCTTCGAGCGCAACGCGCGATCGTATTGCGGTCCCGCTGCGGCCCCCGTTACGGCAGCGTCGTGCGACGGCGGCATTGCACAGGCGCCCAGTCCGCCTCCCATGGCCACCGCGGCAACCCCGCCGAGAAAGTGGCGGCGGCTCGGGCGCTCAGGTGCCTGTGCAGCGTCGGCTTCTTCATTCACGGCAGGAGAGGCGGGTGGTTCGCGGTCTTTCATCGCAGGTCCAAAGGTGAGGAAAAGGATTGATCGGGTTCGCGCGGGGCGCGGCATCGCGTGATCGCGTCTGAAGGCGTTGGTCTGTCAGACGTCAGCCGGGGCCATATCTTTGCGTATTGGTCGTGACATTTCCATGACGTTAAGCCCTGCATGTCGCCATGCGAAGGCCCGACTGGGCAAACACGCTACACTGATCGGCGCCCCAATCCTCTTCGGACGACGCCATGTCTGCCCTCGATGCGGTGCGCTCGGTTCGCTTCTTCTCCACGATCCTTTGCCTCTTCATCTGGTTCAGCGGCTGTGCGGGGCTGACGGGCCAGGAGCCGCTGCGGGTCAGCGTGGCTGGCATCGAACCGCTCGCGGGTGCAGGGCTGGAGATGCGCTTCAACGTGAAATTGCGCGTCCAGAATCCCAACGACGCGCCGGTCGCCTACAGCGGCGTGTCGCTGAACCTCGATCTGAACGATCAATCCTTTGCCAGCGGCGTCAGCGATCAAAGCGGCGTCGTGCCGCGATTCGGCGAAACGGTGATCGAGGTGCCCCTGACTATCCCGGCCTTTGCCGCGGTGCGCCAGGCTTTCGCCTTCGCGGGCGGCGTGCAGGCGGGTGGCGTTCCCTACGTGATCCACGGACGGCTGGCGGGCGGCATCGGCGGCGGCGTGCGCTTCGTCGACAAGGGCACGCTGTCGCTGCCAGCGAACAGCATGATGGGTCCGTGAGCGCGTAAAAAACCGGCTGTGTTTGACAATTTGTCGAAAATCGCCAAAATGTCATCCATGAACCAGCCTGACCGCGAAACCCAGCTCCTGCTGCGCGAGGCGCGCAAGATTGTCGAAGCGCTTGGCGAGACGCTCGCGCCGCTTGTCGAAGTGGTGCTGCACGATCTGACGCAGCCTGGACACTCCGTCGTCGCAATCGCCAATAATCTTTCGGGCCGCCAGGTCGGCGACGCCACCACCGAACTCGGCCTTGCACGCATCACCGACCCCGGTTTTCCGGAGGTCGTGCAGAACTATCCGAACCGCTTTCCCGATGGCCGCCCGGCGAAGAGCACGTCGATTGGCCTGAGAAACGGCGCGGGCGAGTTTGTCGCCGCCATCTGTCTGAACATGGACGTTTCGCTGCTCGGCGCCGTGACCGCGAGCCTCGGCCGGTTGATGCAGACCGATCCGGTCGGCGCGCCTGTCGCCGAAACGCTTGTGCCGCGCCAGCTCGACGATGTCCGCGCGAGCCTCGAACGCTACGCCGCCGCGCGCAACACCACGCCCATCGGCCTCACGCTCGCGCAGCGCCGCGAAGCCGTGCGCGAACTGGCCGAGAGCGGCGCCCTGAACCTGCGCCACGCGCTGTCCGAAGTGGCGCGCACGCTTGGCGTCGCGCGCTCCACCGTCTATACCTACCTGCCTCCGGAAGAACGATCATGAGCACCCTGCCGATTTCCTTCGAAGACGTCGTCGCCGCGCACGCGCGCATTGGCGGCGTCGCGCACCGCACGCCCGTGCTCACGTCGCGTACTGCCAACGAACGCGCGGGCGCGGAACTCTTCTTCAAATGCGAGAGTTTTCAGCGCATCGGCGCATTCAAGTTTCGCGGTGCGTACAACGCAATCGCGCAGTTCACGCCCGAGCAGAAGGCGGGCGGCGTGATCACGTTCTCGTCGGGAAACCACGCGCAGGCCATTGCGCTTGCGGCGCAACTGCTCGGCGTGAAGGCGGTAATCGTGATGCCGAACGATGCGCCCGCCATCAAGGTTGCGGCGACGCGCGGCTATGGCGGCGAAGTCATCTTCTACGACCGCTTTACCGAAGATCGCGAGGCGCTCGGCAAGCGCCTCGCCGCCGAGCGCGGCCTCACGCTGATTCCGCCCTACGATCATCCGCACGTGATGGCCGGGCAGGGCACGGCGGCGAAGGAACTCTTCGAGGAAACCGGCGCGCTCGACATGTTGTTTGTGCCGCTCGGCGGCGGCGGACTGCTCTCGGGCTGTGCGACGGCGGCGCACGCGCTCGCGCCCGCATGCACGGTGATCGGCGTGGAACCGCAAGCGGGCGACGACGGCAAGCGCAGCCTGCAGTCAGGCTCGATCGTTCATATCGATACGCCGAAAACCATCGCCGATGGCGCGCAGACGCAGCATCTCGGTCAGCACACGTTCGCGGTGATTCGCGAGCGCGTGAGCGAGATCGTCACCGTGAGCGACGCCGAACTGGTCGAGACGATGAAGTTCTTCGCAAGCCGCATGAAAATCGTCGTTGAGCCGACCGGTTGTCTCGCGGCGGCGGCGGTGCTCGAACGCAAGGTGGAGGTGCGCGGCAAGCGCGTGGGGATCGTCGTGTCGGGCGGCAATGTCGACTTGCAGCGATTCTCGGAACTGGTCGGCGCGCAGCATTGAGCGACAGGCGCTGCGCGCTGCCTGATTGCATCGCGCAGCAGGCGGCATTCGCGCGGGAATCGAGCGAAATCCGGCTGAAACGGAGCAAAAAAAACGCGGCCGAAGCCGCGCACAAGGTTGGAGACCCTTAGGGGAAGAGTCGCTTCTCGCAATACGTAGCTTAAAGACAGTTACGGACAGGATCGAGACAGAATCGCTCAAATTACTGTTTCACGAAGTGTTGGGAATCGGCTGCGCGGATTCAGTCTGTTTTCCGAAATGGTTGGCCGCGCAGCCAGTCATTCAGCGCGTATTGGGCGGCACGCTCGCGCGTAGAAGCGTCCAGGGCGAGCAACGGGCGCGCAAATTGCGGTCGATGAGCGGCGTCGTCCGTCTCGATGCCAGGAGCCGCACGCCGCGGCGCTTCGCCGGAGCCGCGCGGGCGTTGTCTCATGATTTGCTCTAGCATGTGAATGCGCCGCCCAAGGCGTTCGGTGCGGCGCACCACAACAACGGAGAATTCTCATGTTTGCGCTTCGTCCCTTGCAGTTCGCTCTCGCCCTGTGTGTCCTCGCATCGAGCGCCGCATTTGCCGATACCGTCGCACTCAAAGCCAATCTCCAGCCGTCCAGCGAAGTTCCGCCGCGTGTGAGCCGCGGCCATGGCACGGTCGATGCCACCTTCGACACGTCGTCGAAGTCGCTCCAATGGACCGTGACGTACGCAGACCTGTCGAGCCCGGTCACGTCTGCGCACTTCCACGGCCCGGCGCCTGTCGGCCAGAACGCGGACGTGCAGATAGGGATTGCAAAATCGGAACTGGCGAGCCCGATGAAGGGCTCTGCGACGCTCAACGACAAGCAGGCCGCCGATCTCATGGCGGGCCAGTGGTACTTCAACGTTCATACGGCGGTGAATCCGCCCGGAGAAATTCGCGGCCAGGTGTTGCCGTCCAATTGAGCGTGCACGCGTTAATTCCGTGCGCGGCGCTGCTCACCGGAGCCTGAGCCGATGAGCTGGCAAAACGCACTGGTCCGCTGGTATCTGCGGAACAGCTTCCTGCCCGCGACGCGTGAGCCGATCGATGTCGCGCGCGTGCGTGCGCACACGGCAAAACGCGTCTGGACGCCGAGTCCGCCAGGCGGCTTCCGGCTGCGCGAACAATACGACGCCGCCGATGCGCCGCTTCGCGGCGAGTGGCTGCTGCGCGAAGCAGGCGCGACGCGCACCGTTCTCTACCTCCACGGCGGCGGCTACTACTTCTGCTCGCCGAAGTCGCATCGCACGATCACGTTCGGTCTTGCGCCGCGCGCAAAGGCCGACGTGTTCTCGCTCGACTACCGCCTCGCGCCCGAACATCCGTTCCCCGCAGCCCTCGACGATGCGCTCGCCGCGTATCGGTGCATGCTCGCCGCGGGCCGGCGTGCGGAGTCGATCGTGATCGCGGGCGATTCGGCGGGCGGCGGCCTTGCGCTCGCGACGCTCGTCGCGCTGCGCGATGCAGGCGACCGGTTGCCCGCGGGCGCGGTTTTGTTTTCGGCGTGGACCGATCTCGCGTGCACCGGCGCGTCGCTTCGCGAGAACGACGGGCGCGATCCGATGTTCACGGGGGAGGTGTTCGCGCGCGTGGCGCCGCTCTACCTCGGCGGGGCGAGCGCGACCAATCCGCATGCGTCGCCGCTGCATGCGAGCCTGCACGGCCTGCCGCCGCTTTTCATGCTGGCGGGCAGCACGGAGGTGCTGCTCGACGATACACGCCGCGTCGCGGAGCGGGCCCGCGCGGCAGGCGTGCACGTCGAATGCGAGATTGCACGCGGCCTGCCGCACATCTGGCCGATCTACGCACCGTTCATGCCGGAGGCGCGGCGCGCGCTCGACGACGCGGCGCGCTTCGTGCAGCGCGTCACCGTGGAGGCAGACGTGCCCGGACCTCAGTCGAGCGCGACGTCGATTGCGTCGTAGGCGGCCTTGACGGCGTCGCCGCCATAGCGGCGTTCGAGCCGCCGCACGGTGAAGTGGCCGTGCGCGACGTGCTGAAAGTGATCGATGAACACCGTGTTCACCATCGCGCCGAGCACCGCGCCGATGGCCGGAATCGATTTTGCGGCGATCTGCTCGCTGACCTGCACGGAAAAACGCGCGGCAATGGTCTGCATGAGCCTGAGCAGCGCCGTCGATCCATGTGCCGCGAAGCCCTTCGTCGCCATTTCCGCCGATGCGCTCGATACCGCCTGCGCCAGCGCCCCGCGCACGATGAAGTAGCCGAAGTCGGCTTCGTCGTCGACGGCCGAGCGCCCGCCCATGCCGAATACGGTCAGGCATTGAAGCTGGGCATCGGGATGGGTGAGATTTTCGCCTTCGCTGCGCGCGATGTCGCAGATCGAGCGGAACATCAGCGTGGTCGTGACCGGCAGTTCGACCGGCAGCGCGAAGAGGCCGAACGCGCCGCCCGCTGCGCCGGTGGTCGCCACCGCGAACTTGTGCAGCAGATTGCTCGGCTTCGCGGCCAGCACGACCTGGCTCGCGGTGTCGCCGGGCATGCTGTTGCCGCTGCCCGCCTTGCCGAGCGTCTTGAGCGCGATTTGCAGGCAGCGGCGCAGCGCGGCCTGGGTCGCTTCGTTCACCTTGTCGCTCGCGAGCGCGGGCAGTTTCGCGATCATCTTCTCGATCGGCGCGCCGACGAGCGCCGCCAGCTTCATGCCGAGCGGCGGACTTTCGAGTTCGTGCTTCGCGCGGTGCAGCGCCAGTAGATCGGCCTCGGACAAGGTTCCGGCGATCTGCGCGATACCCGGCGTACTGGACGTATCGGACGGTGTCCCCATATATCTCCCGCGGGTGAAAGTGCGCGGCGGCGAAAGCAGGCGGCGCGTCAGCCGTCCCGTGAGCGCCCAGTGTAAAGGATCGCATCGTGATACGATGCGAGTTCTTTGCCGCATCAATCATTGCTGAATCAAAAATGGCAGTTCACCGTGGCGCCCACCACTCAAGCGGGCAGGTCTTGCCATTCCGGGAGTCGCTGCTGGCGATGCTCGGCGTGTCTTTCGTGACCATGCTGGTCGCACTCGACCAGACCGTCGTCGGGACCGCGCTGCCCACCATCGTCTCGGAACTGCGCGGCTTCGAGCTGTACGCGTGGGTCGCGACCTCGTATCTGCTCACCTCGGTCATCACCGTCCCCATTTTTGGACGGCTCGGCGACTACTACGGACGCAAGCCGTTCGTGATTGCGTCGATTGTCGTCTTCACCGGCGCCTCGGCGCTGTGCGGCGCGGCCAACAGCATGTTGTTCCTCGTGATCGCGCGCGGCTTGCAGGGCATTGGCGGCGGCATGCTGGTCGGCACCGCATTCGCCTGCATTCCCGATCTCTTCCCTGATTCAGTCGTCCGCCTGCGCTGGCAGGTGCTCATAAGTTCGGCGTTCGGCATTGCCAACGCGGTCGGACCGTCGCTGGGCGGCTTTCTCACCCAGTACTACGGCTGGCGCTCCGTGTTCTACGTGAATCTGCCGGTCGGGCTTATTTCGCTGGTTTTCGTCTGGCGCTATCTGCCGCATCTGCGGCAAGTCGCGCATAAGGCGCGCATGCGGCTCGACTGGCCGGGCGCGCTGCTCATTGCGCTCGCGCTCGGCAGCACGCAGCTTTTCGTCGAGCTGTTGCCGCGGTATGGCGTGAGCCTGTCCACCGCGGCGCTGCTCGTGGTGGCCGCCGCCGCCGCGTGGGCGCTGTGGCAGTGGGAGCGCCGCACGCCGCAGGCGATTCTGCCCGTCGACATGTTCCGCAACCCGAGCCTCAACGCGCTCTTCACGCTTGCGGTGCTCGGCGGCTTCTCGATGTTCTCGCTGCTCTTCTATGCGCCGCTGCTGTTCCAGGGCGGCTTCGGCATGTCGCCGAAGGAGGCGGGCCTCGTCATCACGCCGCTTGTCGTGTTCATCACCATCGGCAGCATTGCCAACGGCCGCATCGTTTCGCGCATCCGCAATCCAAACATCATGCTGTATATCGGCTTCACGATGCTGGCGGCGGCGTGCCTGGCCGTGGTTGTCGCGACCCACACCACGCCGCGCCCGCTGCTGATGGCGCTGATGATCGTCGGCGGCCTCGGCCTCGGCTTCGTCATGCCGAATCTCACCGTGTTTGCGCAGCAGACGGCGGGCCGCGAGCACCTCGGCATCGCGACGGCGCTGTTGCAGTCGCTGCGGATGATCGGCGGCATGATCGGCACGGCGCTGACCGGCACGATGGTCACGCATCTCTACAAGAGCGGCGTGCGCAGCGCGCTCGACGCCGATCACGCCACGCACTGGCTGCCCCAGCTCGCCGATCCGCAGATTCTCATCAACCGCGACGCACAGTCCACCCTGCTAGGCGAGTTGACCCACGCGGGGCACAATGGCGCGCTGCTGCTCGAATCGGCGCGCGAAGCGCTCGTCGGGGCGATTCACATGGGTATTGCCGTGGCGGCCGTGATCGCGCTCGTCTCGATCTGGCAGACCCGGCGGGTGCCGCACATCAGCCTGAATCGCAAAATCGAGCCCGTCATTCACGCGGATTGAGGCGGCCGCTTTCGGCTCACCGCCCAATCGCAGAGGCCAAAGATACGAGATGGATACACAGGACCGCATCGCCATCGTCCACCAGTTCGGACGGACCTATCGCGCGTTCATGGCGGCGTTCGAGTCGCAGGTGGGCCTGCCGCTGCCGCGCTGGCGGATCATGCTCGCGCTTTACCAGAGCAATGGCGAGTCGTCGCAAAAACGACTGGTCGAGCATCTGCGCGTCGATCCTGGCGCGCTCACGCGGCAGTTGAAGCTGCTGGAGTCGCTTGGCTGGATCGCGCGCAGCGCCGACGAGCGCGACAACCGCATCACGAACGTGAAGCTCACCGAAGCGGGGCGCGCCGCGACCGAAGCGGCGCTGCCGCGCCGCAACGCATTCCTGAACCTGACGATGTCGATTCCCGACGATGCGCTCGCCGCGCTTTCGGGCGCGCTCGGCATGATGGAGGCGCGCATCGGCGAGGCGGCGGGCGGCGCGTGCGCCACGCCTTAAAAAATCAGAAGAACGTCTCGATCACTTCCGTCACGCGATACGACGGATCGACCATCAGCACCTGACGCCACTTGTCGAACGTGAGGCAGGGGTGCGAGATGTCGAACGCGATCATGTCGCCGACCGCGATATCGGCATCGGCCGGGATCTGCATGTAAGCGTGCTGATCCATCATCTGGAACACTTTCCAGCCTTCGCTCGCGTCGATCTCGCGCGGCGCGGCGCCCGTTGCCCGGTCGCGTGACGGGCGATAGTGACGCGACGGTTCGGGAAAGCCCGCATCGAACGCGGCATCGCGCTTGCCGAAGCCGATAATCGCCCGGCCCGGCTCGGGAATCGACTGCACGTAGGCCCAGAGTTGCAGCGCGGGCAGCAGCGCGACGCCCATCTCGCGCGCAATCGGATTGCGCGTGAGGATCTGCGATTGCGCCTCTTTGTACACGCCGACGTCATGCGTCACGTAACAGCCCGGACGCAGCACGACATCGACCACGCCGGCCTGTGACAGCGGCGCGAATTCCTCGGCGACCACGTCGTACCAGGCCGATCCCGCACCGGAGAGCAGCGCGGGCATGCGCGCAAAGCGGCCCGCGGCGGCCAGCTCCTGGGTGATGGTCGCCGCTTCGCGCAGGAACGCGCGCACGTCGCTTTCTTCCTTCAGGATGCCCTCGTAGATTTCGACGCCGACGAGCCTGAGCGTGCCGCGATAGCGCTTGATCGCCTCGACCACGGCGTCGCGCGTTTGCGCGTCGCGCACGCCGGTGCGCCCGCCCGGCACGCCGAGTTCGAGCAGCACCTGCAGCCTGCGATCCGCCGCGCGGAAGAACTCGCCGAGTTGCTCGACGCCTTGCACCGAATCGACGAGACAGAAGAACTCGAAATCCTGATCGGTGAGCAGTTCGGCAATCATCGCCATGTTGTGGCGCCCGACCAGCTGATTGGCCATCAGCACGCGCGAGATGCCGCCGCGATACGCCATGCGCGTCTGATGCGCCGTCGCGAGCGTGATGCCCCACGCGCCGGTTTCCATCTGGCGGCGAAAGAGCTGCGGCGCCATCGTCGTCTTGCCGTGCGGCGCGAGATTCACGCCGTAGCGCGTGACGAAATCCTGCATCCACTGGAGGTTGTGTTCGACGCGATCCGAATACAGGACGGCGGCGGGCAGGCTCACGTCTTCGTTCAGCAGGTTCCAGTCGAGCCGGGCGGCGTCCGCGAGCGGCACGCTTGCGCCCGGCACGTTGCCGAGGCCCTTGCTGCTCGGGTCAATCGTCGAACTGAGATAGTTTGTAACTTTCATTTACCCTTGCTCCATTGCGCTGCTGACTGAGGTTTTGCGTTATCTGTGAGATAGTACGCGACGTACTGTTTATTTTCGATTTGTTATTAACTAACAGCGTGCGCCCGCTCGGTTCGCCGATGTCCGTTTCCATGAATTCTGCCCCAGAATCAAATCGTTTCGATATCGTCGCGCGTATCGCGGGATGTGCGAGCACGTTGCGGCCCGCCGAGCGCGAGGTCGCCGCACTGATCCTCGACGATCTGGCGAGCGCCGCGCGCGCGAGCATCGGCGAGCTGGCGCGGCGCGCCGGCGTGAGCGTCGCAACCGTGACGCGCTTTGCGAAGGCGGTGGGCTGCGAGGACGTGCGCGAACTGAAGTTGCGGCTCGCGCAGGCCGCCGCCGTGGGCGAGCGGTTCTTGCACAGCGGCGCGGCAGGGGGCGGTGAGAGCGGCGAGAGCGGTGATAGTGGCAAGCGCGAGCGGCGCGGCGAGGATGGCGAGCCGCAGGCGCTCGTCACGCGTGTTTTCGACGATATCTACACCGTGCTCGCGCGCCACCACGAACTGTTGCGTGAGGCGCCGTTCGCGCAGGCTGCGGCGGCGTTGCGCGACGCGCGCATGATCTACGTGTTCGGCATGGGCGGCGGCTCCACGGCGCTCGCCGACGAACTGCGCTTTCGCCTCGTGCGCCTCGGCTGTCCGGTGGCGTCCTATCAGGACAGCGTGCTCCAGCGCATGGTGGCGAGCACGATGTCGAACGAGACGGTGGTTGTGGCGCTTTCCGTGACGGGGCGGGTGCCGGAGCTGCTCGACAGTTGCCGCATCGCGCGCGATTACGGCGCGAAGGTGATCGCGCTTACCGCGCCCGCTTCGCCGCTTGCCACGCTGGCCGACTGGCTCGTGCCGATCGTCGCGAGCGAGACCGATTTCATCTACAAACCATCGTCATCGCGTTACGCGATGATGATGGCGCTGGACGTGCTCGCGACCGAACTGGCGCTCGCGCAGCCCGAGCAGACGCGCGAGTTGCTGCGCCGCATGAAGCACACGCTCGATGCGCATCGCGGTGGCGGGGAGCGTCAGCCGGTGGGGGATTGAGTCAACAGGAGAACCACATGCATTCGCATCCTGAAGCCGCCGACACGCTGATCGTCGGCGCCCGGCTCTACGACGGCAGCGGCGCGCCGCCGCTCGAACGCGACGTGGCGCTGCGCAACGGCCGCATCGCCGCCATCGGCAACCTCACGAACTGGCTCGCCGAAGACGTGATCGAGGCCAACGGTCGCGCCCTCGCGCCCGGTTTCATCGACGTGCACACCCACGACGACACGCACGTAATCCGCTCGCCGCAGATGCTGCCCAAAATCAGCCAGGGCGTGACGACCGTGATTGTCGGCAACTGCGGAATCAGCGCGTCGCCCGTCACGCTCAAGGGCGATCCGCCCGATCCGATGAATCTGCTCGGCGAGCGCGATGCTTTCCGCTATCCGACCTTTTCCGCGTACGTCGACGCCGTGAACGCCGCCAGGCCCGCCGTCAACGTCGGCGCCCTGATCGGCCACACCGCGCTGCGCAACAACCACATGGACGACCTCATGCGCGCGGCCCTGCCCGCCGAAATCGCCGCGATGCGCGCGCAACTGGAGGGCGCGCTCGCGCACGGTGCGCTCGGGCTGTCGACCGGGCTCGCATACGGCTCGGCCTATGAGGCCTCGACCGAGGAGGTCGCCACGCTCGCCGAGCCGCTCGCCGCCGCGGGCGCGCTCTACACGACACACATGCGCACCGAATTCGATGCGATTCTCGACGCGATGGACGAGGCGTATCACATCGGCCGCCACGCGCGCGTGCCGGTCGTCATCTCGCACCTGAAATGCGCCGGGCCGTCGAACTGGGGGCGCAGCGCGCAAGTGCTCGCGTCGCTCGACGGCGCGCGCAAGTACCAGCCGGTCGGCTGCGACTGCTACCCGTACAGCCGCAGTTCGTCGACGCTCGATCTCAAGCAGGTGAGCGGCGACATCGACATCACGATTACCCGGTCCACGCCGCATCCCGAACAGGCGGGCAAGCTCATCAAGGACATCGCGGCAGAGTGGGGCGTCACGCAACAGGAAGCGGCCCGGCGCCTGCAACCGGCGGGCGCCGTGTACCACAACATGTCCGAGGACGACGTGCGCCGCATCCTCGCGCACCCGGCGACGATGGTGGGCTCGGACGGCCTGCCGAACGATCCCTTGCCGCATCCGCGGCTATGGGGCGCGTTTCCGCGTGTGCTCGGCCACTACGTGCGCGAGGCCGCGCTGATCCCGCTCGAAGAGGCCGTGCGCAAGATGACGAGCCTCTCCGCGCGGCGCTTCGGATTGACGCAGCGCGGCGAGGTGCGCGTCGGCTGGCATGCCGACCTCGTGCTGTTCGATCCGGCAACGGTGCGCGATACGGCGACGTTCGACGCGCCGCAGCAGGTGGCCGACGGCATCGACGCCGTGTGGGTGAACGGCGTGCTTTCCTACCGCGATGGCCGGCCGACCGGCGAGCGCGCGGGCCGGTTCGTTGCGCGCGGCGCGCGTGAGGTGGAGGCGCAAGCCGCGTCGGCGACGATGTTTTGAACCACGAATCTCGACCCTCGGCGCGCGCGTTAGCCATGACGGCGTCGCGCGCGCCGGATGATCTGCAAGGAGCAAACGATGAAGCGAATTGGAGCGGAAGGCGGCAAAGGACAGGGCGGACAGCATCTGCCATTCGCGCGCGCCGTGGAAGCCGATGGCTGGCTGTACGTGTCGGGACAGACGCCGATGGAAGGCGGAGAAATAATCAACGGCGGGATAGTCGAGCAGTCGCACAAGGCGATCCAGAATCTGTTCGCGGTCCTGAAGGAAGCGGGCTACGGCGCCGAACATGTCGTGCGCTGCGGTGTTTGGCTTGACGATGCGCGCGACTTCCAGTCGTTCAACAAGGTGTTTCGCGAGTACTTCGGCGAGCATCCGCCCGCACGCGCATGCGTGCAGTCGAGCATGGTGGTGGACTGCAAGGTGGAGATCGACTGCGTCGCCTATAAAGCGCCCGCCGGGAAGTAGTCGCACGGGCGCGGTTTGTTGCGCCCTCACCGAAATACGCAAAAGCGGCCCTTGCCTTGATTCAAGGGCCGCTTTTTGTTTGGTTCAGTGCAGATTACCGGGGGCTCTGACGCATCAGCGTGCGTGCGCCGACGTCAGATCGAGTGCCAACGCCTGCGCGACTTCAATGCCGTCGATGGCGGCCGAATAGATACCGCCCGCATATCCCGCGCCTTCGCCGGCCGGATACAGACCTTCGACGTTCACGCTTTGGTAAGCGTCATTGCGCCGAACCCGGATCGGCGACGAAGTGCGCGTTTCCACGCCGGTAAGCACGGCATCGTGCATAGCGAAGCCCGCGATCTTCCTGTCGATCTGGGGCAGTGCTTCACGGATGGCTTCGATCACATAGTCGGGAAGCGCGGTGCTGAGATCGGTCGGGCGCACGCCCGGCTTGTACGACGGCACCACCTTGCCGAGCGACGTCGACGGCCTGCCAGCGATGAAATCCCCGACCAGTTGTCCTGGCGCGCTGTAGTCGCCGCCGCCGAGTTCGAAGGCGCGCTCTTCCCATTTGCGCTGGAATGCGATGCCGGCTAGCGGACCGCCGGGGTAGTCTTCAGGCGTGATACCGACGACGATGCCCGCATTCGCGTTGCGCTCGGCGCGCGAATACTGGCTCATGCCGTTGGTGACCACGCGGCCCGGCTCGGAGGTTGCCGCGACCACCGTGCCGCCAGGGCACATGCAAAAGCTGTAGACCGCACGTCCATTACTGCAGTGGTGGACCACCTTGTAGTCGGCTGCGCCGAGTTGCTTGTGGCCCGCAAACTTGCCGAAGCGGGCGCGATCGATGAGCCCCTGCGGATGTTCGATGCGAAAGCCGAGCGAAAACGGCTTGGCTTCGATAAAAACACCGCGATCGTGCAGCATCTGGAAGGTGTCGCGCGCGCTATGACCCACGGCCAGCACGACGTGATCGCACCGCAGTGTTTCCCCATTCGAGAGCTTGAGCGCGCGCACCTTGCCCTGATCGATTTCGATGTCGTCGACCCGGGTTTCGAAACGCACTTCGCCGCCGAGCTGCTCGATGGTCGTGCGCATTTTTTCCACCATGCTGACAAGGCGGAACGTGCCGATGTGCGGACGGCTCAGATAAAGAATGTCTTCCGGTGCGCCTGCCTTGACGAATTCGTCCAGCACCTTGCGGCCATAGTGGTGGGGATCCTTGATCTGGCTGTACAGCTTGCCGTCGGAAAACGTCCCGGCGCCGCCTTCGCCGAACTGAACATTGGATTCGGGGTTGAGCACGGACTTGCGCCACAGGCCAAAGGTGTCCTTGGTGCGCTCGCGCACGGCTTTGCCGCGTTCGAGGATGATGGGACGGAAGCCCATCTGCGCGAGAATCAGTCCCGCAAACACGCCGCACGGCCCCATGCCGATCACGACCGGGCGCAGCGCAGTGGAGTGCTCGTCGGCCTTCGCGACGAAGCGGTAGGTCATGTCGGGCGTCACGCCGCAATGCGGCTTGCCCGCGATGCGCTTGAGCGCAGCCGCTTCGTCCTTGACTTCGACATCGACGATATAGGTCAGCTTGATGTCGGAGCGTTTGCGTGCATCGTGCGCACGGCGGAACACGGTGTAATGCAGGAGATCGTCTTTCGGCATGCCGAGGTCCGCGAACCGCGCGTGAATCGCGGCTTCGAGATCGCTTTCAGCATGATCGAGAGGGAGTTTGATTTCGCTTAAACGTAACATCGGTACTGGGATACGGTCGCCACGGGCGGTGGCGGTGTTAATACAGGCAGGGACCGGCATGCTGGCCGCGGCGTTATTCGCCACGAGGGCATTTCGGATGCAAACCATTCATCGCTGGAAAAGCTGCGCTCGGGGTTGTGCGCTGGCCGGGTTGGACAGCTTGGGCGACAACTCGGTCAACTTCAGGATGCGAGCTTGAATCCAGCCTTATTTCGGGGAGATTTTTTCGTCCTCGGACTATGGCGAGGCGAAAAGCGCTCCACTATGCCGGTGCTAACGAGTGGTTTGTGCTAGCGCCTTGCCATGCGGGCGGAGCCACCCTCGTTGTTCAAGGTGGGCAGCATAGCACCTCGGTTCAAATGCCGCGCGAAAATGCGGCGGGGAGAGGGAAAGGGGGCGTGGCGACGCGCTGCGCATGTCGTTTCGCTTGCCGTGGCCGCGGGTCGTATTACAGTGCTGCGAATAACCGGGCGCGTGGAAAGGGGTAGCATGAGGACGCCATCTAACGCCAGGCTCATCCGTGCCTGAGCGCGAAACGTCTTCCTGACCAAGGGGCCTGCCATGATCCTGTATCACGCCTCTGCCGATTCGTCGGTCATCGAAATATCCGTCGAAGGCAAGATCACCGACCACGAACTGCGCGAAGCCATCGAGCGCATGCGTGGTGATATTGAAGTGAACGGAAAGACCCGTGTCCTCGAACGCATTGAGCATTTCAGCGGTATCGAGCCGAAGGCGCTGTGGACCGATATGACGCTCGGCGTTTCTGTCGCCCGCAAGGTCACGCGCGCTGCCGTGGTGGCCGACGCGAGATGGATTCATGCCTCGATGCATTTGGCGCGGTTCTTTACAAAGGCTGAAATCAAGGCGTTTCACGTCAACGAGCTGGATCAGGCGCGAGCCTGGATCAACGCCTGAATGTAGGTTCCAGCCGTCCTTATCGGGTAGAGGTCGGCACCGAAGATCGCGATCCGCGCATGGAACATTGGATGCCGGCGCTTCGTTCATCGACGTCAGATGTGCCACTCAGGCAAATGCAACCTCTGCAAGGAACGTCGCGAAGTAGTCGTCGTCCAGCCATCCAGAAACATGCTTCGACGCCTCGATGCGCTGGATTTCCTTCTGTCCTTTATCGGTCAGGATGGCAATCTGGTGTGTCGGGAGATACTTCGTACTGGGGGGAGGTTTTTGGTCAATGGTCTGGATCAGACCTTGCGAGCGAAGCGATGTGAAAATTGCTGGTCGCTTGTGCCACGGTATTTGTCGATACAAAGCAAGTCGGAGAGCTTCAAGTACAGCGCTATTGCTGAATTCCATGAGCGTCCTTTGGTGATCGGCTGAAACGTCCTGCTGGCTCCGAGCACTTACGGTAGCACATGAAACGGTTCTTTCGATGACACTGACCGGAAACCCTTCGTGTCCGGCGATAAAGACAAGCAAGGCGCGAACTATCAGATGGCTGTTAGAAGCTGGTAGCCGTACTGCCCTTTGCCTGCCGGGCGCGCCTTGAGTTCATTGACGACCGACTCCGCCATCAATGCGATTTCTTCAGGTCGCCTGGTCACGTCAAAGCCACCTTGACGGCTTGCGCAACGATGCCTGCGGCTTCCAGTTCACGAGTAACAATCTCATTGAAACTCAGTGTCGGATTCATTTCGCACAACATGCCGACCTTAATCCAGAAGGCCGCTTGCGCGTTGATCGACCGGCACGACACGGTGCTTGCCTTACGCATCTGATCGTGCAGAACGTCGTCGATATTCACAATGCCCACGTCACCCTCCATATATGAAACGCATATGGAACATATATTATCGCCATCCGACAGGACAAGCGATTTACGACCTTGGACAGGCCGGTTTGCGGATTAGCTACAAAAGGTGAGTTGGCGCGTGTGGGTCGAGCGCGTGCCCCGATTTTCCCAATATATGAGCACCGCATTCACATATTGGAGATCGCGAAAAAACCGTCCTACAATCCAGACCAACCCGCCGGGGCTGTGCCGCTATCGCGCGCAGTCCGACGCAACCGGGACGAAAACCGTCAAGCCGCTCGCCACACACAGGGCGCGGCTTGTCGCACAAGATTCGGAGACATGTCATGTTCGAGCTAGCCAGGCACGCTGTGTCAATCGGGCCGTCCCTGGGCGCTTTCGCGCGCCGTCGCGCGGACTAACTGCGCTTTTCCCGATCCGCTCCCCTCACTTCGCTGATTCGTCGCCAACGCCATGACCAAAGCGATGTCCTCGACACTCGACGCGAGCCTGCCCGTGAACCCTGCACAAAACGCAGCACAAAACGCGGCACAAAACGCGGCACAAAACGCTGCACAAAACGCAGCCCTCGACGCGCCGTCCGCCAAGCCCGCCGCCACAAAGCCACGCGCGGGCGCCGACGAAATCGGCCTGCCCGGCACGCTGCTCGACGATCCGACGCAGCAGGCCGGCACGCAAACGCTCCTGCGCGGCCTCGCGATTCTCGAAGCGGCAGCGGCCGGGGTGCGCGACCTGCGCTCGTTTGGCGCGGTGCTCGGCACGACGCGCAGCACGACGCACCGTCTGGTTTCCAGCCTCGTGCAGGCGCGCTATCTGCGCCAGGTGCACGGCGGCTACCTGTTGGGCCCGAAGCTCATCGAACTCGGCACCATCGCGCTCGAACAGATGCCGCTCACGGCGGTTGCGCGCGTGCACCTTGCGGCCCTCGCCGATGAAACGCTCGACACGATCCACCTCGGCGTGCGCGACGGCGACGATGTGCTCTACATCGACAAAATCCCCGGCCAGCGCGGACTGGAAATGCGCTCGCGTGTCGGCCACCGCATGCCGCTCGCGTCGACGGGCATCGGCAAGGCCATGATGCTGGATCTCACGCCGCCGTCATGGCGCGAACTCTTCGACGCGTCGCGCCGCGCGCTCGCGGGCGTGAGCTTTCGTCCCGATCACAACCTCGATGCCGATACGTTCGTGAAGCGCATGACGAACTATGCGGCGGGCGGCTACACGTTCGATCTGGAAGAAAACGAAATTTCGATTCGCTGCGTGGCGGCGCCGGTGCGCGACGCTTCGGGTGCGATCGTCGCCGCGCTCTCGGTGGCGAGCACGATTCCATACATGCCGCACGAGCGCATGGAGGAACTGATTTCGGTCGTGCAACGCACGGCGCGCGCGATTTCGCAGGAACTCGGCTGGCGCGCGCCGCAACCGGCTGCGCGCAGGATCCGCCGATGAAGGCTCACGAGAAGGCTCAGCCCGGCAAGCAAGGCGCGCAGGGTGCCGACGTCGCGGACGTCGCCGAGGCCGCCAGGCGCGCGGCACTGCTCGCGCTCGACTGGGGTACGACCTCGCTGCGCGCGTATCTGCTCGACGCGTCGGGTGAAGTGCTCGCGACGCGCATCTCGACCGCCGGAGTCATGAATCTGCCGGTGCCCGCGGAAGAAGGCGGCTTCGATGCCGCGTTCGACGAAGCGTGCGGCGTCTGGCTCGAACACGCGCCCACGCTGCCCGTGATCGCCGCGGGCATGGTGGGCAGCGCGCAGGGCTGGGTGCAGGCGCCCTACGTCGAGACGCCGGCGAGCATGGATGCGCTGGTGGCGGGCATTGTCCGCGTGCAAACGGCGCAGGGCGCTTCGCTTTGCGTCGTGCCCGGCGTGCTGGAGCCGGGCGCGCTGCCGAATGTCATGCGTGGCGAGGAAACGCAGGTATTCGGCGCACTGCGCGGAGCACTGCATGGTGCCCCGCGCGGTACGCGGCATGGCACGCAGTCCGCGCTGATCGGCCTGCCCGGCACGCACGCGAAATGGGTGGTGGTGGAGGGCGGCCGTATCGCGCGCTTCTATACGTTCATGACCGGCGAGATCTATGCGGCGCTCACGGCGCACACGATCCTCGGCCGCACGATGAAGCGGCCCGCCGAGCCGGATACGCACGCGTTCCTGCGCGGCGTGACCGTGGCGCGCGAGCACGGTTGCGAGGGGCTGCTCGCGACGGCGTTCAGCGCGCGCACGCTCGGACTCACGGGGCAACTGGCCGCCGACGAGCAGCCCGACTATCTCTCGGGCGTCGTGATCGGCCACGAACTCGCCGGACTCGAAGTGGCGCTCGCTCGCCGCGACGTGACGCTCGCGCAGTGCGCGCCGCAATTGATCGGCAGCGATTCGCTTTGCGAGCGTTATCGGCTCGCGCTCGAACAGTTCGGCTGCATGCGCGCGCATATCGTGCATCACGCAACCGAGCGCGGGCTATGGCACATCGCGATGCAGGCGGGCCTGGTCGGACCGCGCTAAGTACGCACGCCACGTCGCATAAGTTGCGTACGCATCGAATGGAATCGGAACCCGAAACGGAAAGCGAAATACAGGACCACGACATGGAAACCGAGTTGAACCTGCCCGCTCCCTACACGCCGCATGCGGGCTTCGTCGCCGCATTCGGCGCGTGCCGGATGATCGCGATCATGCGCGGCATCAGGCCCGCCGAAGCCGCCGATCATGGCCGCGCGCTCTACGAGGCGGGGTTCCGGCTTATCGAAGTGCCGCTCAATTCGCCCGATCCGCTCGACAGCATCGCGGCGCTGCGCGCGGCGTTGCCCGCCGACGCGCTGATTGGCGCAGGCACGGTGCTCACGCCCGAGCGCGTGCGCGACGTGAAGGCCGCGGGCGGCGAACTGATCGTGATGCCGCACGCCGATGTCGATGTCGTGCTGGCGGCGAAGCTGCAGGGTCTTGCGTGCGTGCCCGGCGTCGCGACGCCGACCGAGGCGTTCGCCGCACTGAAGCACGGCGCGGACGCGCTCAAGATGTTCCCCGCCGAGCAACTCGGCCCCGCCGTGACGAAGGCCTGGCGCGCGGTGATTCCGCATGCCGTGCCGCTGTTGCCGGTGGGCGGCGTGAAGCCCGACAACATGGGGCCGCAACTCGCGGCGGGTGCGAGCGGCTTCGGCCTCGGCTCCGCACTGTACCGGCCCGGCCAGGACGTGGGCACGACGCGCGCCAATGCGCAGGCGTTTATCGCGGGCTGGCAGAACGTGCAGCGTGCGCAGGGTACGGACCAGGGAGCGCAGGCGTGAACCGTCTCTCGGGCAAAGTCGCTTTCGTGACCGGCGCCGGGCGCGGCATCGGCGCGGCGATTGCGCACGCGTTCGCTGCCGAGGGCGCGGCGGTCGTGCTCGCGGAACTCGACGGCGAAACGGCGCGGGAGACCGCACGCGAAATCGCGCGTCAGCACGGCGACGCGGTGCAGGTGCTTGCGCACGAAACCGACGTGACGCAGCCCGGCTCGGTGCGTGCGGCGGTGGACGCAGCCGAGCGTGCGTTCGGCCCGATCGATGTGCTCGTGAACAACGCCGGCATCAACGTATTCGCCGATCCGCTCACGATGACCGATGCCGACTGGCGCCGCTGCTTCGCTGTCGATCTCGACGGCGTCTGGAACGGCTGCCGCGCGGTGCTGCCGGGTATGGTCGCGCGCGGCGCGGGCAGCATCGTGAACATCGCTTCGACGCACGCATTCCAGATCATCCCCGGCTGCTTTCCGTATCCGGTTGCGAAGCACGGCGTGCTGGGTCTCACGCGCGCGCTCGGCATCGAATACGCGCCGAAGAACGTGCGCGTGAATGCGATTGCGCCAGGCTACATCGAGACGCAATTGACGCGCGACTGGTGGGACGCTCAGCCCGACCCGCAGGCCGCGCGCCAGGAAACGCTCGCCCTTTCGCCGATGAAGCGCATCGGCCGCCCGGAGGAAGTGGCGATGACGGCGGTGTTCCTCGCGTCGGAGGAGGCGCCTTTCATCAACGCGAGCTGCATCACCATCGACGGAGGGCGCACGGCGCTCTATCACGATTGATGCACGATTGACTCGCGATTGACCGAATCCGCAGGAATCCGCCGAAGCGCTGGCCGCGCGCGACGGCGGGGAGAAGAAAAGAGGCGGCAGAACCTTTCCGTGAACGATAAAGACTGGAGACTGACATCATGCAACGACGCATTTTTCTGACGCTGATGGCCACCGCGGTTGCCGTGAGCGCGGCGCTGGGCGAGGCCCCGCTCGCACAGGCTGCCGACCAGGTGAAGATCGGCTTTCTCGTGAAGCAGCCTGAAGAGCCGTGGTTCCAGGACGAGTGGAAATTCGCCGAAATGGCCGCGAAGGAAAAAGGCTTCACGCTGGTGAAGATCGGTGCGCCGTCGGGCGAGAAGGTTATGAGCGCAATCGACAACCTCGCCGCGCAAAAGGCACAGGGCTTCATCATCTGCACGCCTGACGTGAAGCTCGGGCCTGGCATCGTCGCCAAGGCGAGGGCAGACAAGCTCAAGATGATGACTGTCGACGACCGCCTCGTCGACGGTTCGGGCAAGCCGATCGAGGCCGTGCCGCACATGGGCATCTCGGCCTACAACATCGGCAAGCAGGTGGGCGACGGCATCGTCGCCGAGATCAAGAAGCGCGGCTGGGACATGAAGGACGTCGGCGCAATCGACGTGACGTATGAGCAGCTGCCGACCGCGCACGACCGCACGAGCGGCGCGACCGACGTGCTCCTCGCCGCGGGCTTTCCGAAGGCGAACGTGATTGCCGCGCCCCAGGCGAAGACCGACACGGAAAACGCCTTCAACGCCGCGAACATCGCGCTCACGAAGAACCCGCAGTTCAAGCACTGGGTCGCATACGGCCTGAACGACGAAGCCGTGCTGGGCGCCGTGCGCGCAGCGGAAGGCCGCGGCTTCAAGGCCGACAACATGATCGGCATCGGCATCGGCGGCGCTGATTCGGCGCTCAACGAGTTCAAGAAGCCCCAGCCGACCGGCTTCTTCGGCACCGTGATCATCAGCCCGAAGCGTCACGGCGAAGAGACCTCGGATCTGATGTACACGTGGATCACGCAAGGCAAGGAGCCGCCGAAGCTCACGCTCACGAGCGGCATGCTGGCCACGCGCGACAACGTGAACCAGGTGCGCGAGCAGATGGGTCTCGCGTCGAAGTAACCGCGTGAACCGATGGCCTGAACACAAGGCCTGAACCCAGGGCCTTTACGGCAAGTGCATTGAGCGTTTCCCGCTGCCCATGACCGGTGCGCGTGTTATCGGGTGCGCCGGTCGTGAACCGGCTATAAACCGGCAATAAAGCGGGCGTTTCGAACGAGAGGAAACCGAAGTGTCAGCGACACTGCGATTTGAGAATATCGGCAAGGTATTTCCGGGCGTGCGCGCACTCGACGGCGTGTCGCTCGACGTCAATAAAGGCCAGGTGCACGGCCTCGTGGGCGAGAACGGCGCGGGCAAGTCGACGCTGCTCAAGATTCTCGGCGGCGAATATCAGCCGGATTCGGGCCGCATCCTGATGGACGGCCAGGAAGTGCATTTCGCCCATTCCGCGGCGTCGATTGGCGCGGGCGTTGCCGTGATTCACCAGGAGCTGCAGTACGTGCCGGATCTCACCGTCGCGGAAAACCTGCTGCTCGGCGCGCTGCCCAATGCGCTCGGCTGGGTGAAGCGGCGCGAGGCGCGCAGGTTCGTGGGCGAGCGTCTCGCCGCGATGGGCGTCGATCTCGATCCGGCCGCGAAGCTGCGCAAGCTCTCCATCGCGCAGCGGCAGATGGTGGAAATCTGCAAGGCGCTCTTGCGCAACGCGCGCGTGATCGCACTCGACGAGCCCACGAGTTCGCTCTCGCACCGCGAAACGGAGGTGCTGTTCAAGCTCGTGCGCGAGTTGCGCGCCGATCACCGCGCGCTCATCTACATCTCGCACCGCATGGACGAGATCTACGAGCTGTGCGACGCCTGCACGATCTTCCGCGATGGCCGCAAGGTGGCGTCGCACGAGACGCTCGACGGCCTGAAGCGCGAGACGATCGTCGCGGAAATGGTCGGACGCGAGATCAGCGACATCTACAACTACACGCCGCGCGAGCATGGCGGCGTGCGGCTCGCGGTGCGCGGCGTCGCCGGGCATCCGCTTGCCGGGCCAGCAAGCTTCGAAGTGAAGGCCGGGGAGATCGTCGGCTTTTTCGGGCTCGTCGGCGCCGGGCGCAGCGAACTGATGCAGCTCGTCTACGGCACGCACAAGCGCCGCGCGGGCGAAATCGTGCTCGACGGCAAGACCGTGTGCGTGAAGAGCGCCGCCGATGCGATCCGCCAGGGCATCGTCCTGTGCCCCGAAGACCGCAAGGAGCAGGGCATCGTTGCGCTCGCATCGGTCGCGGAGAATATCAACATCAGTTGCCGCCGCCACTTCCTGCGCGGTGGCATGTTTCTCGATCTCAAGAAGGAAGCCGCGACGGCGGACCGCTTCATCAAGCTTCTAAAGATCAAGACGCCGAACCGCCGCCAGAAAATCCGCTTTCTTTCCGGCGGCAACCAGCAAAAGGTGATCCTGTCGCGCTGGCTCGCGGAGCCGGATCTGAAGGTCGTGATTCTCGACGAGCCGACGCGCGGCATCGACGTCGGCGCGAAGCACGAGATTTACAACGTGATCTATCAGCTCGCTGCGCGCGGTTGCGCGATTGTGATGGTGTCGTCGGAGTTGCCCGAGGTGCTCGGCGTGTCGGACCGCATCGTCGTGATGCGCGAAGGCCGTATTTCTGGCGAGTTGCCGCGCAGCGCGGCGAGCGAACACGCAGTGCTCGATCTGGCGTTGCCGCAGCGCACGCAGGCGCGTGCCGCATGAATGGACGGGGAGGAGTGACTGAAATGCATGCAAGAGAAAACCTGACGGCCGATGCGGCCGATGCGGCTAGGAGCGTCGCGCAATCCGCCGCCGATGCGCTGATCCCGAATGCCAGCGACAAGCAGAAGTGGTGGCAGCAGATCACCGAGTACAGCCTGATCGTGATCTTCGCGATCATGTTCATCACGATGTCGCTCACGGTCGATCACTTCTTCTCGATCGAGAACATGCTCGGCCTCGCGCTGTCGATCTCGCAGATCGGCATGGTCGCCTGCACGATGATGTTCTGTCTCGCGTCGCGCGACTTCGACCTTTCCGTGGGCTCGATTGTCGCGTTCGCGGGCGTGCTCTGCGCGATGGTGCTCAACGCCACGAACAATACGTTCATCGCGATCATCGCGGCGGTGGCGGCGGGCGCGGCCATCGGCTTCGTGAACGGCGCGGTGATCGCCTATCTGCGCATCAACGCGCTGATCACGACGCTCGCCACGATGGAAATCGTGCGCGGCCTCGGCTTCATCGTCTCGCACGGGCAGGCGGTCGGCGTGTCGTCGGATACGTTCATCGCGCTCGGCACGATGGGGTTTTTCGGCGTGTCGCTGCCGATCTGGGTCACGCTCGTCTGCTTCATCGTGTTCGGCGTGATGCTCAACCGCACGGTGTACGGGCGCAATACGCTCGCGATCGGCGGCAATCCGGAGGCGTCGCGTCTCGCCGGTATTCATGTCGAGCGCACGCGCGTGTGGATCTTCCTGATCCAGGGCGCGGTGACCGCGCTCGCAGGCGTGATTCTCGCGTCGCGCATCACCTCGGGCCAGCCGAACGCCGCCGAAGGCTTCGAGTTGAACGTGATTTCCGCGTGCGTGCTGGGCGGCGTCTCGCTGCTCGGCGGCCGCGCGACCATCTCGGGCGTGGTGATCGGCGTGCTCATCATGGGCACGGTCGAGAACGTGATGAATCTGATGAACATCGATGCGTTCTACCAGTACCTCGTCCGCGGCGCGATTCTGCTCGCGGCGGTGCTGCTCGATCAGTTGAAGAATCGCGGTGCGCGTGATTAACCCCACACGATTAACCAATCAGGAGGCCGGACGATGATGCAAGACGCGAACTCCGCCACACGGGACACGCACGAACCCGGCGCGCGCTATCCGAGCCTGGTCGACCGTGTCGTGCTGATTACTGGCGGCGCGACCGGCATCGGCGCGTCGTTCGTCGAACACTTCGTCGCGCAGGGCGCGCGCGTGGGCTTTCTCGATATCGACGCGAGCGCGGGCGTCGCGCTCGCGGATTCGCTTGCGGGCCAGAGTCAAAGCGAGGACCGAAGCGAGGACCGAAGCGAGAACCAAAGCCGGGATCAAACCGTGCGCCACAAGCCGCACTTCGTGACCTGCGATGTCACCGATATCGGCGCGTTGCGCCACGCCGTCGCGAGCATGAAGGCGGCGCTCGGCCCGATCCAGGTGCTCGTGAACAATGCGGCGAACGACCGCCGCGAGGCGCTCGCGGACATCACGCCCAGATCGTTCGACGACGGCATTGCGGTGAACGTGCGCCATCAACTGTTCGCGGCGCAGGCCGTGATCGAGGACATGAAAGCGGCGCGCGCGGGGGCGATCATCAATCTCGGCTCGATCAGCTGGATGCTCAAGAACAGCGAGTTTCCAGTCTACGCGATGAGCAAGTCGGCGGTGCAGGGGCTCACGCGCGGACTCGCGAAGGAACTCGGGCCGTACGGCATCCGCGTGAACACGCTCGTGCCGGGCTGGGTGATGACCGACAAGCAGCGCCGTCTGTGGCTCACCGACGAAGGCCGCGAGCTGATCAGGCGCGGCCAGTGCATCGACGCCGAACTGCTGCCCGCCGATCTCGCGCGCGCGGCGCTTTTCCTCGCGGCCGACGACAGCCGCATGATCACATCGCAGGACATCGTCGTGGACGGAGGCTGGGCATGACGGGCACATCGGAAAACGCATCGGCCACGCTGCTGATCGATGCGCTAGACACACTCGGCGAATGCGCGACATGGTGCGCGCGCACGGGCCGCTTCTACTGGACCGATATCGTGGGCAGGCGCCTGTCGCGCTACGACCCGCGCGACGGTTCGCATCAAACGTGGGACATGCCGGAGCGTCTGGGCTGCTTCGCGCTGTGCGAGGACGAGAATACGCTGCTGCTCGGTCTTGCCAGGCGGCTCGCGTTCTTCGATCTCGTGACGGGCCAGCTCGATCCGGTCGTCGATGTCGAGCCGGGCAAGACGACGCGCGTGAACGATGGCCGCTGCGACCGGCAGGGCCGCTTCGTGTTCGGCACGATGGACGATGTGCGGCCGAGGAAGCCGGTCGGCGGCTTCTATCGGTTCAATCGCGATCTGACGCTCGAACGCCTGCCGCTGCCCGCGCCCGCGATTTCGAACAGCATCGCGTTCAGCCCGGACGGCGCGACGATGTACTACTGCGACACGCCGATGCGGGCGATCCGCGCGTGCGACTACGGCGCCGATGGCAGCATCGCAAACGACCGGTTGTTTGTTGATCTCTCGAAGGAGGCCGGCGTGCCGGACGGCTCGACGGTCGATGCCGACGGCGGCCTCTGGAATGCGCAGTGGGGCGGCGCGTGTGTGGTGCGCTACCGCGCGGACGGCACCGAAAGCACGCGCGTAAAGATTCCCACGGCCCAGCCAAGCTGCGTTACGCTCGGCGGTGCGCGTCTCGACACGCTCTACGTGACGAGCGCGCGCGATGAGCTCGATGCCGAAGCGCTCTCGCACGACACCCACGCCGGCGGCGTGTTCGTCGCGCATGCAGGCCACGCTGGCCTTGCCGAGCCGCTCTTTCTGGGCGCGCGGCAAGGTGGGTGAGCGGGCTGCGTGCGCTATTCAGGTGCGCTATTTAAGTGTGTGGTTCACACGAAGCCGGGGCGCAAACGAACCCGGGAACCCTGAAAGGACGTGGGTTAGCCGTTGCCCTACGGCAACAGTTGCAGTCCATCTCAGACGATCGCAGTCGATCGGTAATCCGCAGTCGGCAGTGCCAGCACAGAAACGCGAATACAAGAAACGCGAACACAAGAAGCGGCCAACCGAGCGAGGACCTGGCGCACCGGCAGGCCACATGTGCGCCGCCTTCGTCGGCGGCACCTTTCATGCCTCTCGAGGAGCATCTTATGAGCGTCGCGAATTCCGCCTTGCGTCAAACTGTTCGTCCGGCCGGCGCGCCGGCCGCCGCGCGCCGAGCGCGGCTTGAAGCTGCTACCCATCCGGTTCTGCCTGGGCCCAGCACGTCGGCCGTCGCCATCGGCGCGGCCGGCTCGGACGATGTGTCCTGCGTGACGCTGGCGAACGCGTATTTAAGGCTCGACGTTGCGCCGCAACTGGGCGGCGGCATCACCCGTTTCGACTGTCGCAGCGAAGGCGTGCTGGAGCCGGTTTTCCGGCGCTGCGATCATGTGAGCGCGCACATGGATCCGAACGAACTCGCCTGCTACCCGCTCGTGCCGTTTTCGAATCGCATCGCGGCGGGGCGCTTTCACTTTGGCGGGCGCGATTTCGAAGTGCCGTGCAACCGTGCGGGCGAGCCGCTGCCGATCCACGGCGACGGCTGGCTCGTGCCGTGGCAGGTCGAGCAGTCCGGGCGCGAGTGCGTGCGGCTCGTGCTCGACCGCAGCAACGGCAAGCCATACGCGTATCGTGCGGCGATTACGTACACGCTGGACGGCACCACGCTTGCGATGACGCTCGAAGTCGAGAACACCGGACGCGACGCGATGCCGTTCGGGCTCGGCGTGCACCCGTTTCTCGCACGCGATGCGAGCACCGAGCTTTCCGCACCCGCGAGCGGCCTGTGGCTATCGGGCGAGGACTGGCTGCCGGTGCGGCATGTCCCGGCGCCGCCCGCGTGGCAATTCGGCGTGGCCTATCCGCTGCCGGACACGCTCGTCAATCACGCGTTCAGCGGCTGGAGCGGACGCGCCGCCGTGGTGTGGGAGCGGCGGCGGCTGTCGCTGTCGATTTCCGCGAACACTAATTACTACGTGCTCTATACGCCGCAGGGCAAGGACTTCTTCTGCTTCGAGCCCGTCGACCATCCGATCAACGCGGTCAATCTCTCGGGCGGCGGCGACGCGCACGGCATGACCGTGCTCGCGCGCGGCGAGCGGCTCGTGCGGCAGTTCAGCTTCACGGTCGAGCGCATGGACGCTCGCGCGGCGGCCACGCCGCATCGCGCGGCAGCGCACGGCCGCACGGGTGCGTCGCGCGGCGGCAAGGCGGCCCGTGCGCGGCAGGAGACGCACTGATCGGCGCCTGATGCACGCTTGATCCGCCGCCTGCTGCGCGGCACGCGGGCCCGAATTGATGGGACGTTTCGCGTGCCGTGCAGCAGGCAGCCAATCTCATGTTGGCGTTCCGCTGCATGGCGTGACGTGGGGTTTCTTTCGGCACGCATCGGCTGCCGATCCGCGGTGCTTGCCACACGCTTGCCGCACGCTTGCGCCACCCACCGGGCGGCTTCTCGCATCACCGCGGCGAAGCACTGGAGCCAAGGCCGGGTAAAATACGCGCCGTTTCGAATCAACGGCTCGCTTCGAGTTACTCAATATGACCGCTTTCACCCAGACCCTCGACGCCGCCTGGAAGCGCACCGGCTCGCTGCTGTGCGTCGGCCTCGACCCCGAGACGACGAAGTTTCCCGCCGCGCTCGCCGGACGCAGCGATGCGATCTTCACGTTCTGCCGCGACATCGTCGACGCGACGGCGGCCTACGCGTGCTCGTTCAAGCCGCAAATCGCGTACTTCGCCGCGCACCGCGCGGAAGACCAGCTCGAAGCGCTGATCGCGCACATCCACGAGAAGCATCCCGGCTTGCCGGTGATCCTCGACGCGAAGCGCGGCGACATCGGCAGCACGGCCGAACAGTACGCGCGCGAGGCGTTCGAGCGCTATGCGGCCGATGCTGTGACGGTGAACCCGTACATGGGTTTCGATTCGATCGAGCCGTATCTCGCGCACGCGGGCAAGGGCGTGATCGTGCTGTGCCGCACCTCGAACCCGGGCGGCTCGGACCTGCAGTTCCTGACGACCGATGGCAAGCCGCTCTACCAGGTCGTGGCGGCGCTGGCCGCGCAGAAGTGGAACGCGAGCGGCCAGCTCGGCCTCGTGGTCGGCGCAACGTTTCCGAAGGAAATCGAAGTGGTGCGCGGGATCGTCGGCGACATGCCGCTGCTGATTCCCGGCATCGGCGCGCAGGGAGGCGACGTCGAAGCGACCGTGCGCGCGGGGCGCAACGCAGCGGGCACGGGCATGCTGATCAACTCGTCGCGCGCGATTCTCTATGCGAGCAAGGGCGACGACTACGCGCAGGCGGCTGCAACAGCCGCGAAGGACACGCGCGACCGTATCAACGCATTCCGCTGAACATACCGGCTCGCGGCGCCTGCACGGCGCCGCGAGCCGCGCCCGTCACGGTCGCCTCGCTAAAACCGGTCCGCCAAAACCGCGGCCCGCTCATCCCTTGCGCGCAGCAGCAGCAGGCTTGCCCAGCAATTCGATGATGGCGCGATGCAGCGGAAACTTTTGCGCGAGCGCGCCCGCATCGGCGATTTCGAATTCGCTGAACTCGAAGCCCGGCGCGACCGTGCAGCCCACCAGCGCAAAAGTCGACGGATCGCAGCAGCGCGCCGCGAACCAGTGGCCCGCGGGCACGACGGCCTGGAACACCGTGCCCGGATGATCGAGCGCGTGACCGAGCTTGCGCGTGGAAAGCACGCCGCGCTCGTCGATCGAGTGGATTTCGAGCGGCGCACCCGCGTAGAAGTGCCAGAGCTCGTCGGAGCGGATGCGGTGCCACGCCGAATAGGCGCCGTCCGAAAGCAAAAAGTAGATCGCGGTCGAGGCCGTGCGCGTGCCCTCGTTCGCGGGCGCGCCGTCGCGGCGCACGAGCTTGTCCGCACGGTAGGTCTCGCTGTAGTAGCCGCCTTCGGGATGCGGTTCGAGCCCGAAGCGGCGGATCAGGTCGTCGACTGCGGTGTTCACGGTAGCCATGGTGGCGGTCTCCTTCCGTATCCCGGCATGCCGTACGCCGGGTTAGCGTTCCTTTTCGTCGAGTAGCGCGAGCAGCCCGCGCAGCGCATGCGCGGCGGCCTGCGCGCGGATCTGTTCGCGATCGCCCTTGAAGGCGAGCGTCTCCACGCTCGTATGCAGCCGGTTGCTCCAGCCGAACGACACCATGCCGACCGGTTTCTCCGGCGTGCCGCCGCCTGGCCCCGCCACGCCCGTGATCGACAGCGAAACCTGTGCCCGGCTGTTGCGCAGCGCGCCTTCGGCCATCGCGCGGGCGACGGGCTCGCTGACTGCGCCGTGCTTCTCGATCAGCTCGGCGGGCACGCCGATCATTTCGCTCTTCGCCAGGTTCGAATACGTGACGAAGCCGCGTTCGAACCAGCCGCTGCTGCCGGAGATGTCGGTGATCGCGGCGGCGACCATGCCGCCCGTGCACGATTCGGCGGTGGCGAGCATCAGACGCCCGTCGCGCAGCTTGTTGCCGACGCGGATGGCGAGTTGGTGAACGACGGAATCGGTAGCCATGGTGCGTTATCCGATGAGCGCCGGGGCGCGGGTTTCAGACCGACATGCGCCAGAGCGCGATGACGAGCAGCGTGAAGAACGCGGCGACGAGGTCGTCGAACATGATGCCAAAACCGCCCTTGAAGCGGCGGTCGAAATAGCGGATGGGCGGCGGCTTCACCATATCGAAGAAGCGGAAGGTGAGGAAAGCCGCGAGTTTCCCGTTGAAATCGACGGGCGTGACCATCAGCATCACGAGCCAGAAGGCGACGATCTCGTCCCAGACGATCGCGGACGGGTCGTCGACCTGCATCTTGCGGGCCGTGAACCCGGTGATTCCGATTCCGGCGACGTAGCCGATGATGATCAGGAGCCCCCAGTCGATCACCGTCAGGTAGCGGCTCAGCACGTCGAACGTCACCCACGCGAACAGCGTGCCGGCCGTGCCCGGCGCGATGCGCGACAGGCCCGAGCCGAAGCCGAGCGAGATGATATGAAACGGATGCGTGAGCATGAACTGCACGTCGGCGCGGCGCGGGAGCGCGGCGGCGGTCGTGCTCGCGTTTGTGCCCGCGTTTGTGCCCGCTGAGGTGCTCGCTGAGGTGCTCGCGCTTGTGCTCGCTGCGGTGCCCGCGGCCGTGCCTGCCGCAGTGCCTGCTGTGGTACCCGCGGTGGCACCCGCGGTGGCACCCGCGGTGGCGCCAGTCATCGCGCCCGCAGCCCGGTCGTCCGGCGCGGCTGGCGGCAGCACGGACCCGGACAGGTTGTCGGCGGGCGTCGGCGTGGGGTCAGTCTGCATGGAAGTGATCGAAGCCTTGCAACGTGAGGTTGAGCGGCGCACCGGATCCGTCGTGCCACGCGATGCCCGGCTTCGCGCGCGCCGGATCGGCCGGGTCGAGGACAGTTATTGTACCGATGCGCGTCGCGCGCACGCCCGCATGTTGCGCGGCAGCCTCGACCGCGCTGCGCGCGCCCGGCGCCGCCGTGAAGCACAGTTCGTAGTCGTCGCCGCCCGCGAGCGCGCACTGGCGCTGGACCGCTTGCGGCAGGCGCGCGAGTGCCGCCGAGCGCGGCAGCGCATCGACATCGATGCGCGCGCACGCGTTCGAGCGCTCGAGAATGTGCAGAAGGTCGCCCGCGAGGCCGTCCGAAACGTCGAGCGCCGCATGCGCCACGCCGCGCAGCGCAAGGCCGAGCGCGATGCGCGGCTCGGGCCGCTCGAGCGCGTGACGGAACGCGGCGGCGTCGGCGGTATCGGTCTGCCATTCGCCGCGCAGCACGCCGAGTCCCGCGCGCGCATCGCCGGGCGTGCCGGAAACCCAGATGTCGTCGCCGGGCTGCGCGGCATCGCGCCGGAGCGCGGCGCCTTGCGGCACCGAGCCGAACACCGTGATGCAAAGATTCAGCGGCCCCGCCGTCGTGTCGCCGCCGATCAGTTCGCAGCCGTAGCGGTCGGCCAGTTCGAAGAGGCCCGCGCTGAAGGCCGTGAGCCAGTCTTCGCGCGGCTTCGGCAATGAAAACGCAAGCGTGAAGCCGAGCGGCGCGGCGCCCATCGCGGCGAGATCGGAGAGATTCACCGCGAGCGCCTTGTGGCCGAGCGCGTGCGGATCGACATCGGGCAGGAAGTGGCGGCCCTCCACGAGCATGTCGGTCGAAATGGCGAGCATTTCGCCGGCGGGCGGCGCGATCAGCGCGCAGTCGTCGCCAATGCCGAGCGCGGCGCGGCGCGTATTCGCGCGCGCGCGCCGGGCGAAGAATCGGTCGATCAGGGAGAACTCTGAAAGCATGTTGAAAGGACTATGGCAAATGGTATGCGGGCTGTCGCAGAGCGCTCGTGCCGCTGCGGCTTTTCAGCGATTCCGGTCGCGGCACCTGTGCCAGAACCGTACATAATGGCAACCAGGCGCGCCGGAGAATGGCGCTACAATGGGTCCGAATCGCCATTCTAATCTGCACTTCATTCGGGCCCGTCATGTCGAATTCCGCCACGACCAAGCTTCGCGAAGCCGCACTCGATTATCACGAGTTTCCCACTCCCGGAAAGATCGAGATCGCGCCAACCAAACAGATGCTCAACCAGCGCGATCTCTCGCTTGCGTACTCGCCCGGCGTGGCGTTCGCGTGCGAGGCGATCGTCGACGATCCGCTGAACGCATCGCGCTTCACCGCACGCAGCAACCTCGTCGGCGTCGTGTCGAACGGCACGGCGGTGCTCGGCCTCGGCAACATCGGGCCGCTCGCCGCGAAGCCGGTGATGGAAGGCAAGGCGGTGCTCTTCAAGAAGTTCGCGGGCATCGACGTGTTCGACATCGAGCTCAACGAGTTGGACCCGCACAAGCTTGTCGAGGTGATCGCCGCGCTCGAACCGACGTTCGGCGGCATCAACCTCGAAGACATCAAGGCGCCCGACTGCTTCATCGTCGAGCGCGAGTGCCGCAAGCGTATGAAGATTCCGGTCTTCCACGACGACCAGCACGGCACCGCCATCGTCGTCGCCGCGGCCGTCACGAACGGCCTGAAGGTTGTCGGCAAGAACATCAAGGAAGTGAAGCTCGTCGCGTCGGGCGCGGGTGCCGCGGCGCTCGCCTGTCTCGACTTGCTCGTCGACCTGGGCCTGCCGCTGGAGAACATCGTCGTCACGGATCTGGCGGGCGTGGTCTACAAGGGCCGCACCGAACTGATGGACCCGGTCAAGGAGCGCTTCGCGCGCGAGACGAACGCGCGCACGCTCGCCGAAGTCATGGCGGACGCGGACATTTTCCTCGGCCTTTCGGCGGGCGGCGTGCTCAAGCCGGAGATGGTCACCCGCATGGCCGCGAAGCCGCTGATCCTCGCGCTCGCGAATCCCACGCCCGAAATCCTCCCTGAACTCGCGCTCGAAGTGCGTCCGGACGCCGTGCTCGCCACCGGCCGCACCGACTATCCGAACCAGGTCAACAACGTGCTGTGCTTCCCGTTCATCTTCCGTGGCGCGCTCGATGCGGGCGCAACGACGGTGACGCGGGAAATGGAAATCGCGGCGGTGAACGCGATCGCCGACCTCGCGCGCCAGGAGCAGAGCGATGTCGTCGCCACGGCGTATGGCATTCAGGACCTGCAATTCGGCCCCGCGTACCTGATTCCGAAGCCGTTCGATCCGCGCCTGATCGTCAAGATCGCACCGGCCGTCGCGAAGGCGGCGATGGACTCGGGTGTCGCGACGCGTCCGATCGAGGACATGGACGCCTACGAGCAGCACCTGCAGCATTTCGTGTATCACAGCGGCACGACCATGAAGCCGATCTTCCAGCTCGCACGGACGGTCGAGCCGGAGAAAAAGCGCATTGTCTTCGCGGAGGGCGAAGAAGAGCGCATCTTGCGCGCAGTGCAGATCGTCGTCGACGAAAAGCTTGCGAAGCCCATTCTGATTGGCCGCCCGGCGGTGATCGAGCAGCGCGCCGCGCGCTACGGCCTGCGGCTGGTCGCGGGCCAGGATTACACGGTCGTCAATACGGATCACGACGAGCGCTACCGCGACTTCTGGCAGAGCTACGCGAAGCTGATGGCGCGCAAGGGCATCACGCCGCAGATGGCGAAACTCGAAATGCGCCGCCGCACCACGCTGATCGGCTCGATGCTCGTGAAGCGGGGCGAGGCCGACGGCATGATCTGCGGCACGATCAGCACGACGCATCGGCACCTGCACTTCATCGACCAGGTGATCGGCAAGAAGGAGGGCTGCAGCGTCTACGGGGCGATGATCGGGCTCGTGCTGCCGAACCGCCAGATCTTCATCGTGGACACGCACGTCAACATCGACCCGACACCGGCCCAGCTCGCCGAGATCACGATCATGGCCGCCGAGGAAGTGCGCCGCTTCGGCATCGAGCCGAATATTGCGCTGTGTTCGCACTCGAACTTCGGTTCGAGCCTCGCGCCGTCGGCGCAGAAGATGCGCGATCTGCTCGAGATCCTGAAGGAGCGCGCGCCCGATCTGCGGGTGGACGGCGAAATGCACGGCGATGTCGCGCTCGACCCGAACATGCGCCACGAGATCCTGCCCGATTCGACCCTCGAAGGCGAAGCGAACCTGCTGATCATGCCGAACATCGACGCGGCGAACATCTCGTACAACCTGCTCAAGACGGCGGCGGGCAACAACATTGCGATTGGCCCGATTCTGCTTGGCGCGGCCAAGCCGGTGCACGTGCTGACGGCTTCGGCCACCGTGCGCCGCATCGTCAACATGGCGGCGCTCGTTGTCGCGGATGTGAACGCCACGCGTTAAGCATCGGTGTCGGCCGGAGCTGCCGGGACTTCTGGAACTGCCGGAGCAATCGCGCCCCGTAAAAGCGGCGTGCCTGAATCAGGCGCGCCGCCCCCACCGTTCCGCGGGGCCTCTGGTCAGGCCTTTGTAAAATCTACTGGTTTCTGCCTTGTGCACAGTCAACGAGCGACCGTCCCGCCCCGGCGAACGTTGCTTCCGGGGTGCTTTAGCGATACCCTTACAATTTTGATGGTCGTCGAACGCAGGAACCGATAAGCAACCGACAAGCGGGAATCTCGTAAATGGCGCGCATGGGGCTGCGAAGGCGGCTGAGAAGCCGGGAATCTGAACTGGAACCCCAGCTGAAACGCAACGCTGCAGGTAAATCCGCTGGGCTAACCCATTGTTTCGACGGCATTCGCCGGGTGGCGGCGGCTGCAGCGCTGGTCGTTGCGGCGACTTTCGCGACGGGCGGATTCGTATCCGCGCAGGCGCGAAGCACGCCTTCCGCAGACGTCGCGGGAGAAGTTGCGGCAGACGTCGGCACGATTGCCGTCAGCCGGTTGCCGTCCGAAGCGGTCAATACGCTCGGACTCATCGCGGCGGGCGGTCCTTATCCGTTCGCCAAAGACGGAGTCGTGTTCGGCAACTTCGAGCGGATGCTGCCGTACCACCGGCGCGGCTATTACCATGAGTACACCGTACCGACGCCTCGCGCGCGCAATCGCGGCGCGCGTCGCATCGTCTGCGGCGGCCCGTTGCGGCAGACCGGCAACTGTTACTACTCCGACGACCATTACGCCAGTTTTAAGCGAATTGTTGAATGACACCGGGAAGAGCGGAATGAGCGAGAACATCTACGCGCACGACCCGCGGGTCGCGAGCGATCCGTTCGCGGCCGGGGAGGGCAACCTGTTCCAGCGAGTCATGCAGATGAAGCACGACGAACAGGGTCAAATGCAGGGACAGACGCAGGATCAGCAGGATCAGGCGCAAGGACAAGCGGCGCCCGCCGAGGGCGCCGCGTCTTCAGCAGACGAGGGAGGCATGAACCTGTTCTCGACGGTCCGGCCGAACATCGTCCAGTCGATCCGCGCGTTTCGCGTGCAGGATCTTCACGACGAGGCGCAGCGCCTCGAGCAGCATTTCCTCTACGCCTACTGCGCGAATGCGAAGAGCAAGCAGGAAGTGCTCGAAACCATCGCCACCTCGTTTCTGTTTCCGAAGCATTTCGGCAAGAACTACGACGGGCTGTACGACTGCCTGACCGATCTCGTTCAGAAGGCGGGCGAGCAACCGGGCTTCGTGGTCGTCCTGGACGGACTGCCGATCGCGCAGAAGTTCGATAAAGACGGGCGCGAGACGCTGCTCGACGTGTTTCGCGAAGCCTCCGAATACTGGGGCGAGCGCAAGGTGCCGTTCCGCGTCTTTTATTCGTTCGCCTGACGTCCAGCTTTAAGCCCGTCGTCGGGGCACTCCGCAGTCCGCAGGAAGAAGCGCATCCTTCACGCGCATGCTCCACGCAGGCCCGCCTTCCGCTAAAGAGACAACGCGGAAACGGCGGGCCTTGTCGTCTTTACCAGCCGCCCCAGCGCGCGGCCAGTGCCGCAAGAACCGCGATACCGGCCGTTTCGGTGCGCAGGACGCGCGGCCCGAGCCCTACCGGAACGAAGCCGTGGCTCTCCGCGGCCGCCTCCTCCGCCGACGAAAATCCGCCTTCCGGCCCCACCAGCACGATCACTTCGCCCTTGGGCGGATCGTGCGGCAGCGACGCGAATGACGCGTTCGCGCGCGGCGAGAGGATCACGCGCAGCTCGCCTTCAGCCGCTGTTTTCGGCATGCCGCCGAGCCAGGTGCCGATTTCGCGCGACGGCGCGACATCGGGGAGACGGTTACGCCCGCATTGTTCGCACGCCGACTGGACGATGCGCTTCCAGTGCAGCTGGCGCCGTTGCGCGCGCTCGCCCGAGAGGCGCACGACGCTGCGCGACGTGGTGAGCGGCACGAAGTTCGTCGCGCCCAGTTCCACGGCCTTCTCGATCAGCCAGTCCATCTTGTCGCTGCCCGCGATGCCCTGGGCGAGCGTGAGCCGGTACGGCGGCTCGGCTTCGACGTCGCGAAACGAATCGACGCGCACCTTCGTGTCGCGGCGTTCCATCTCGACGATTTCGGCGCTGTACTCGCCGCCCTCGCCGTTGAAGAGGACGATCGTGTCGCCAGGCTGCAGACGCAGCACCTGGACGTGTCGTGTGACTTCGTCGGGCAGGACGACGAGATCGCCGGACGGCAGCGGGCTACCGACGAAAAAACGGGGCATAAGACAGGTTCTCATTGCTTCAGTGCAGGTGGCGAGCAAGCGCCCAGCGGTAGCCGTCGAGGTCTTCGACCTGTGCGAAACGGTCTCCCCAGAACTGGTTCTGCGGCTCACTCAGCGATTTCGCGCCGGCTTCGAGGGCCCGCGCGTAAACCGCGTCGACATCGTCGACATATAGATAAAAAGACTGTGGGGCGATCGCCCCCGCGCTCTTCGGCGTGTGCGCCGTCGAGCCGAATGCGCCCTCCGGCGCAAACATCACAATTAACTGGTCGTGGTAGGTCATCTCCACATGCATGACCGCGCCATCGTCTTCCACGCAATCGCGCACGACGAATCCGAACGCCGACTCGAAAAATACCATCGCCGCGCGTGCATCGCGCACCGTCAGATAGGGCGTCAGCCACGGCACGCCTGCGGGGCGGGATGAGGGCATCGAGTATCTCCAGATTTCGCGGTTCGGACGGGTGACGCAGTGCCTGATGGACCGTGAGGGACGGGCGCTCAAGGCACGCAATCGCATAATTTTGCAGAACTGCGGCCGCTATGGATCCAGGAATCGACCTAGTTTTTCGCGAACGGTCCACGGCGTAGCGAAGAGCGCGGCGTGCAGATTCGCATCGTAAAAGCGCAGGCTAACGATTGCGCGTTCTTCAAGACGCGTGCGCAGCGTGGCTGTATCGATGGCAACCGGATCGAGCCGGTCGCTCGCGACGGCCATGAGCCAGAGCGAACCGTAGAGCGGCACGTAGGCCGCGAGCGGGCGCACCACGGCGAACGAGGCGCGCAGACCGTCGAGCAGCGCGCCGATACGCGCTGCATGGTGATACGGCGAGCCGAGATGGAGCGAGATCAGCGCGTCGGCGGTCATCACGCGCTTGAGCGCCGCGTAGAACGTCGTTGTGTAGAGACCGGCGGCGGGCGAATCAGGCGGGGTCAGATCGAATATGATGAGATCGAACTGTTCCTGCGTCTGCTCGACGAACGCCGCGGCGTCGCCGATCACGAGTTCGACGCGCGGATCGTCGAATGCGTCGCCTCGCACCTGCGGCAAGTAGTCGCCGGTCAGCCGCACGACGTCGGCGTCGAGTTCGGCCACGACGATGCGCGCGATGTCAGGATGACGAAGCAGCTGGCGCGCGGCGCCGCCGTCGCCGCCGCCCAGCACAAGCGCCGTGCGCGGCGCCGGATGCGCGAGCGCGGCCGGGTGCGTCATGCATTCGTGGTAGACGAATTCGTCGCCAGCGGACGTCATCGGGCGGCCGTCCAGTGCGAACAGGCAGCCGAGTTGTGGCGTATCCCAGACCTCGATGCGCTGCCAGGCCGAATCCACACAGGCGAGGCGGTGCGCGCCGGGGAAGCCGTAGACGGCGTCGGCGGCGGGGTGGAAGAGGAGCGGGACGTTCACGGATGCGGGCGCGACCGGCCTGACCGGCCGCGCTGTCTAAAAAATGGGCAACGCCGCATTATACGAGGCTAAACGCGCCTGTCGTTCGTTGCGGTGTCACACAGTTCGCGGGCGAGTTCGCGCGTGCGAACTCCGGCACGCGTGCGGCGTACGTGCGCGCGTGCCAAAAGCGCAGGCGCGACGGCGCTTTGCGGGCGAAATCCGCGCGTCGTCACCGCTATTGCGCACGGGCCGAAACCGCGCGGTGCGCGGCTCGACAAGCGCGTATTGGGCCGCGGCCGCGCGGTCCTGGCGCGCACTTCAGTTATCCCCGCATGTATCCCGTCAGGTATCCCGAAAATGCCCTTTTGTGACGCGCGCGTGTCAGGGATAGTCCGCATGTTCTGATAGAATATTTCGCTTTGCAGCCCCTTCCGTTCGCTCTGGCCTTCTTGCGTCTCCCGGCGCCGCACCGTGCGCCGGAGCAGCTATCCCGCCGAGCTTCCGGATCCCCGCGCTGCGGTGCGCGAGCGTCGCGCACGCCGCTTTTTGCACTCGTTCCCCGGACTCGACATGACGACCCCGTCCTCAGCCTCCCCAGCTACCACCCAATTGATGGCCAACGCGATCCGCGCGCTGTCCATGGACGCTGTCCAGCAAGCGAATTCCGGCCACCCCGGTATGCCGATGGGTATGGCGGAGATTGCCGTCGCGCTGTGGTCGCGCCATCTGCGTCACAACCCGTCGAACCCGCACTGGAGCGACCGCGACCGTTTCGTGCTGTCGAACGGCCACGGCTCGATGCTCCTGTACTCGCTGCTGCATCTGACCGGCTACGATCTGCCGATCGGGGAGCTGAAGAACTTCCGTCAACTGCACTCGAAAACGCCGGGTCACCCCGAATACGGCATCACGCCGGGCGTCGAAACGACCACCGGCCCGCTCGGCCAGGGTCTGGCGAATGCGGTCGGCATGGCGCTCGCCGAAGCGCTCCTCGCGGCCGAGTTCAACAAGGCCGACGCGAAGATCGTCGATCACCACACGTATGTGTTCCTGGGCGACGGCTGCCTGATGGAAGGCATCTCGCATGAAGCCTGCTCGCTCGCCGGCACGCTCAAGCTGAACAAGCTGATCGCGCTCTACGACGACAACGGCATCTCGATCGACGGCGACGTCGTGAACTGGTTCCACGACGACACGCCCAAGCGCTTCGAAGCGTACGGCTGGAACGTGATCCCGCACGTGGACGGCCACGACGTCGACGCGGTCGACGCCGCCATCGCGAAGGCGAAGGCAACGGACAAGCCGACGCTCATCTGCTGCAAGACCATCATCGGCAAGGGCGCGCCCACGAAGCAGGGCGGCCACGACGTGCACGGCGCGGCGCTCGGCGCGGAAGAAATCGCGAAGTGGCGCGCGGCGTCGGGCTGGAAGTGGGAGCCGTTCGCACTGCCGCAGGAAGTCTATGCCGACTGGGACGCCAAGGCTACCGGCGCGAAGTTCGAAGGCGCGTGGAACGACGCATTCGCGCAGTACGAGGCGAAGTACCCGGTCGAAGCCGCTGAATTCGTGCGCCGCATGGCCGGCAAGCTGCCCGCCGACTGGGCGCAGAAGGCCGCCGCGATCGTCGCGGGCGCCGACTCGCGCCAGGAAACCGTTGCGACCCGCAAGGCGTCGCAGCAGGCGATCGAGGCGATCGCCGCCGTTATGCCGGAGCTGCTTGGCGGCTCGGCCGACCTGACCGGTTCGAACCTCACCAACTGGAAGGCCTCGAAGCCCGTGCGCGCGGGTGAGGGCGGCATCAAGTGGGGCAATCACGTCAACTACGGCGTGCGCGAGTTCGGCATGAGCGCCGCGCTCAACGGCATCACGCTGCACGGCGGCTACAAGGCGTTCGGCGGCACGTTCCTCACGTTCTCCGACTACAGCCGCAACGCGCTGCGCGTGGCCGCGCTGATGAAGTGCCCGTCGATCTTCGTGTTCACGCACGACTCGATCGGCCTCGGCGAAGACGGCCCGACGCACCAGTCGATCGAGCACGTCGCGAGCCTGCGCCTGATCCCGAACATGACGCTCTGGCGTCCCGCCGATACGGTCGAAACCGCGGTGGCCTGGACCCAGTCGATCGAGCATCATGGCCCGTCGTGCCTCGTGTTGAGCCGCCAGAACCTGCCGTACAGCGAGCGCTCCGATGCGCAGATCGCGAGCATCGCCAGGGGCGGCTACGTGCTGCGCGACTGGAACGACGACATCCCTGGCCGCAAGATCATCCTGATCGCGACGGGTTCGGAAGTCGAACTGGCGCTGAAGGCGGTCGAGCCGCTGCAGCGCGAGGGCATCGGCGCCCGCGTGGTCTCGATGCCGTCGACCAACGTGTTCGACAAGCAGGACGCAGAGTATCGCGAGCATGTGCTGCCGAAGGGCGTGCGTTGCGTCGCGATCGAAGCGGGCGTGACGGACTTCTGGCGCAAGTACGTCGGCCTGGAAGGCGGCGTTGTCGGTATCGACACGTTCGGCGAGTCGGCTCCGGCGGGTGTACTGTTCAAGCACTTTGGTTTCACGGTCGAGCACGTGGTCGCCACGGCGAAGGCCGCGCTCGATTACTGAGCATGCTTTAAGGGCCCGCGTCAGCGCGGGCCCGCTGCTGTGTGCGCCGCACGGAACGCCCGGATACGGGCGCAGGCGGCACCGGGATAGGAAATTTTTCAGCCATCAGGAGATAAACCATGACTATTCGCGTCGCTATCAACGGCTATGGCCGTATCGGCCGTAATACGCTTCGCGCGTTCTACGAGAGTGGCAAGAAGCACGACATCCAGTTCGTCGCAATCAACGACCTCGGCGACGCGAAGACCAACGCGCATCTGACGCAGTACGACACGGCGCACGGCAAGTTCCCGGGCGAAGTCTCGGTGGATGGCGACTACCTCGTCGTCAACGGCGACCGTATCCGTGTGCTGGCCAACCGCAACCCGGCTGAGCTGCCGTGGGGCGAGCTGGGCGTCGATGTCGTGATGGAGTGCACGGGCTTCTTCACGAGCAAGGAAAAGGCGAGCGCGCACCTCAAGGGCGGCGCGAAGAAGGTCATCATCTCGGCGCCGGGCGGCAAGGACGTCGATGCGACGGTCGTCTACGGCGTGAACCACAACGTGCTGAAGGCCGAGCACACGGTCATCTCGAACGCTTCGTGCACGACCAACTGCCTCGCACCGCTCGTCAAGCCGCTGAACGACAAGATCGGCCTCGAAACCGGCCTGATGACGACGATCCACGCGTACACGAACGACCAGGTCCTGACCGACGTCTACCACGAAGACCTGCGCCGCGCGCGCTCGGCCACGCAAAGCCAGATCCCGACGAAGACGGGCGCTGCCGCTGCGGTCGGCCTCGTGCTGCCGGAACTGAACGGCAAGCTGGACGGCTACGCGATGCGCGTTCCGACCATCAACGTGTCGGTTGTCGACCTGTCGTTCATCGCCAAGCGCGACACGACGGTGGAAGAAGTCAACGCGATCATGAAGGAAGCCTCGGAAGGCGCGCTCAAGGGCATCCTCGGCTACAACACCGCACCGCTGGTTTCGATCGACTTCAACCACAACCCGGCTTCGTCGACGTTCGACGCCACGCTGACCAAGGTTTCGGGCCGTCTCGTGAAGGTGTCGAGCTGGTACGACAACGAGTGGGGCTTCTCGAACCGCATGCTGGACACGACGGTTGCGCTCGCGAACGCGAAGTAAGCACGCGACGTTGCGCACTGCCTCGTAGTACGAAAAACCGCCCTTCGGGGCGGTTTTTGTTCGAGGCGCACGTTCTGCACGCGCAAAGCAAAACGCCACGGCCCGAAGGCCGTGGCGTTTGCGTTTTACTCTACCGCCGCCATACCGCACAGCCCACACAGCACGGGCGAATCAGTGCTTGCGGTACTGGCAGTTCTCCTTCGTGCACACGCCGTAGAGCGCGAGTGCGTGCTCCTGCAGCTTGAAGCCCCGGTCGCCGGCGATCGTCTGCTGGCGCTTTTCGATTTCGGGATCGAAGAATTCCTCGACGCGCCCGCAGTCGAGACAGACCAGGTGGTCGTGGTGACTACCCTCGTTCAGCTCGAATACCGCCTTGCCCGATTCGAAGTTGCTGCGCGTGAGCAACCCGGCCTGCTCGAACTGCGTGAGCACGCGGTAGACGGTGGCAAGGCCGATGTCGAGTTCCTCGGTCAGCAGGTGTCGATAGACATCCTCCGCGGTCAGGTGGCGCACCGCGCTATGCTGAAAAATCTCCAGGATCTTGAGTCGAGGCAGTGTCGCCTTGAGCCCGATATTCTTGAGATCGGCTGGATTGGTCATGACTATTAATCCCTGGAGTACAATACCAGGCTCTTATGTTAATGCGGTTTGCTGTTCCGGTCATCTTCGACACAGATCTTCGTAGAACAAGCGCGGCTTCGCGACAAGCCCGCACGGTGAGGGAAATGATTCCAGAATCCAAAACGACCGGCCGGGGCGGCCGTATTTCGAGTGCTCTCGCGTGCACCCTGCTGGCCGCAGCGGCGCTTTCGGCGCTGGCCGGCTGCTCCACGTACGACAGCCTGACCCAGCGTGTCGCGCAGCGCATCACGCCGTACCGCATCACCATCGTCCAGGGCAACTTCGTGTCCAGGGAAGCCGCGGCTGAGATGCGCGTCGGCATGTCGCGCGCCGACGTGATCAAGCTGCTCGGCACGCCGCTCCTGACCGACATGTTCCACAACGACCGCTGGGACTACGTCTTCTATTTCAAGCGCGGCTCGACCTCGGTCGTGCAGCAGCGTGACTTCGTCGTGAAGTTCGAAGGCGATCGCGTCGCAAGCTGGTCGGGCGGCGACGATTTGCCGTCCAACCTCGAACTGCTCGCCGAAATCGACGGCGACCGCGGCGGCAAGAAGAGAGCCGCCGCACCGGCTCCGGTTTCGGCCGCCGTCGCCGCCGCAGCGGCTTCGGAAGCGGCCGCCGCAGCGGTCAATCCGACCGTCCCCGACACCGCGCGCACGCCGTCGCCCGACCTCGGCGCCGCCACGGCCGCGCTGCCGGCCGACGCCAGCGCCAACGCGCAGGCCGCCGCCGCCGCGAACCGCGCGACCGAAGCGGTGCAGACGCCGTCCGGCTTGACGCCGTCGGTGCGCGCGAATACGCCGACGTCGTCGGCGCTGCCGCCGAACGTCGGCACGATGCCGTCGCAGGTTCAGTTCCGCCGTCAGCCCGCGCCGCAAGTCCAGGGCGCCGAGCCGGTGAATCCGGTTGGCCCGGCCGTTGGCGCACAGGGCACCGGCGAGCCGAACGCGCTGCCGCCGGCGCAGAGCGCGCCGCTTGCGACGCCGCCTGCAGCGCCTGCGTCGGGTGCGGCGGGAACAGGCGGCTGATTGGGCGGCTGATCGGACTGTCCGTAAGCACTACAGGGCGAAGCGCACCGGCTGGAACGAGTTGCGCTTCGCGTCTAGCCGGCGGCTTCGGGCCGCCGTGTTTTTTTCGCAGCGCCGGTTTGACGCCGGTTTCACGCCGGTTTAATTGAAGGCGCTGCGCCAACGTTGCCGGAGTACGCATGAAAATCGCAATCGCCGGGGCGTCGGGCCGCATGGGCCGGATGCTCATCGAAACCGTCCTCAATTCGCCCGAAGTCACGCTGTCGGGCGCGCTGGAGCGCAAGGGCTCGGCGGCCGTCGGCCAGGACGCGGGTGCCTTCCTCGGCAAGGACTCTGGCGTGCGCGTCACGGACGACATCGACGCCGTGTTCGCCGCGAGCGACTGCCTGATCGACTTCACGCGCCCCGAGGGCACGCTCGTGCATCTCGCGGCGGCCCCGCGTCACAACGTCAAGATGGTGATCGGCACGACCGGCTTCGACGCCGGGCAGAAAGCGCAGCTCGCCGCCGCCGCGGAAAAAATCGGCATCGTATTTGCGGCGAATATGAGCGTGGGCGTCAACGTCACGCTCAAGCTGCTGGAGTACGCGGCGCGCTTCTTCGCGACTGGCTACGACATCGAGGTCATCGAGGCGCACCATCGCCACAAGGTCGACGCGCCTTCGGGCACGGCGCTGGCGATGGGTGAGGCGGTCGCGCACGCGCTCGGCCGCAGTCTGGACGACTGCGCCGTCTACGGGCGCCACGGCGTGACCGGCGAGCGCGATCCGTCCACGATCGGCTTTTCGGCAATTCGCGGCGGCGATATCGTCGGCGACCATACGGTGCTGTTTGCGGGCATCGGCGAGCGCATCGAAATCACGCACAAGTCGTCGAGCCGCCTGTCGTACGCGCAGGGCAGCGTGCGCGCTGCGCGCTTTCTCGAAGACAAGGCGCACGGGTTGTACGATATGCAGGACGTGCTCGGCCTGCGCTGAGCCGCGTGTTCCGATCCGGCCCCGGCGCCGGTCGGTTCTTTGGCCAGTTCCCTGGCTGGCTCTTTGGCTGACAGGCCGGTTTTCCGGGTAGCGAGGTCCGATGGCAGCGGGTACCGGAGTCATTCACTATCTGCAGACGAGCGACGCCGTCACGCATGCCGTGGCGTGGGTGTTGCTCGCGATGTCGATCGCGAGCTGGTGCTTCCTGATCGTCAAGAGCTGGATGCTCGTACGGGCGAAGCGGCAGGGGCCGCAGGCGGTTGCGCGGTTCTGGCAGGCGCGCACGCTCGCGGAGGGCGTCGCGCTCATGCGAAGCGAGGACCGCGAACGCGTGTTCCTGCCGTTGGCCGAAGCGGCGCTGAAGGCGGCCGAGGCCGATACGTCCGGCGCGCTGCTGGCCCGCGTCGATCGCAGCGAACGCGTGCTGCGCGCGCTGCGCGGCGCGCTTCAGGTGTCGCAGCGGCGGCTCGAATTCGGCCAGGTGCTGCTCGCTTCGGTGGGCAGCACGGCGCCTTTCGTCGGCCTGCTCGGCACGGTGTGGGGCATCTATCACGCGCTCGGCAGCATTGCGGCGAGCGGCCAGGCGATGATCGAGAACGTCGCGGGCCCGGTGGGCGAGGCGCTCATCATGACGGCCTTCGGCCTCGTCGTCGCGATTCCCGCCGTGCTTGCCTATAACGTGCTTGGGCGGCTCGCGCGCCAGCTCGGCGACGATCTCGACGGCTTCGCGCACGATCTGCACGCCTACGTGTGCCAGCCCGCAGGCGCCGCACCGCGACGGCAGGCGGCGCTCGAATCGGACTCCGACTGACGTAGCGCGCGCGAAGGAGCATTCGATGGCATTTGGCGGACTCGACAAGAAGCACGGCTCGGCGCCGATGGCTGAAATCAACATGACGCCGCTCATCGACGTCATGCTCGTGCTGCTCGTCATCTTCATCATCACCGCGCCGCTCTTCACGCACGCGATTCGGCTCGATCTGCCGCAGGTTGCCGCCGATTCCACGCGGCAGACGCCGCAAACCGTCACGCTGTCCATCGACGCTACCGGCAAGATCTACTGGAACGGCCAGCCGGTCTCGCTCGACGAGATGCGGGCGCGTTTCACCGCCGCAGGCAAGGCGGCCGAGGATGCCCAGCCCGATCTGCAGTTGCGCGCCGCGCGCGAGACGCGCTACGACGTGATCGCCCAGGTCATGGGCGCGGCGCAGCAGGCGGGGATTGCACGCATCGGCTTCGTGACCGAGCCGCCGCCCGGCAAGCACTGAGCGCGTCGCCGCCGCTCACGCACTCACGCACCGGCGGCGTATATCGGACTGCCCGTGCGCGTGCCGCCGCGGTCTCCCGACCGCCTGCCTTGCGGACCAAACCCCGCAGGGCGGAAAGCGCGGTCAACTCAACGGTATAATCACCGTTTCCCTGTAAAAAGGGCCCAGAAAAGCCACCGCTACCCGCCGGCCCAACGAATTGCCGGCTCCGGTGCATGCGGCACGGAATCAGCGTTTCCCACCCACACCATGCTCGAAAAATACGTTCCCACCGACGTCGAATCCGCCGCGCAAGGCGAATGGCGCGCCAACGACGCTTACCTGACGGCCGAAACGACCGACAAGCCCAAGTTCTATTGCGTCTCGATGCTGCCGTATCCGTCGGGCAAGCTGCACATGGGCCACGTGCGGAACTACACGATCAACGACGTGATGTACCGTTATCTGCGGATGAACGGCTACAACACGCTGATGCCGATGGGTTGGGACGCGTTCGGCATGCCCGCCGAGAACGCCGCGATGGCCAACGGCGTGCCGCCCGCGCAGTGGACGTACGACAACATCGCGTACATGAAGGGCCAGATGCAGTCGATGGGTCTCGCCATCGACTGGTCGCGTGAAATCGCCACCTGCAAGCCCGACTACTACAAGTGGAACCAGTGGTTCTTCCTGAAGATGCTCGAGAAGGGCATTGCGTACAAGAAGACCGGCACGGTGAACTGGGACCCGGTCGACCAGACCGTGCTCGCCAACGAGCAGGTGATCGACGGGCGCGGCTGGCGCTCGGGCGCGCTCGTGGAAAAGCGCGAAATCCCGATGTACTACCTGCGCATCACGCAGTACGCCGATGAACTGCTGGGCGACCTCGGCGACCTCGGCTGGCCCGAGCGCGTGAAGATCATGCAGCAGAACTGGATCGGCAAGAGCTTCGGCGTGAACTTCGGCTTTCCGTACGAACTGGACGGCGAGAAGAAGCTGCTGCGCGTGTTCACCACGCGCGCCGACACGATCATGGGCGTGACCTTCTGCGCGATCGCAGCCGAGCATCCGCTGGCCACGCGCCTCGCGCAAGGCAAGCCGCAGCTCCAGGCGTTCATCGACGAATGCAAGCGCGGCGGCGTGGCGGAAGCCGACGTCGCGACGATGGAGAAGAAGGGTCTCCCGACCGGCTTCACGGTCACGCACCCGATCACGAACGAAGCGGTGCCGGTGTGGATCGGCAACTACGTGCTGATGAGCTACGGCGAAGGCGCGGTGATGGGCGTGCCGGGCCACGACGAGCGCGACTTCGCCTTCGCGAAGAAGTACGAACTGCCGATCAGGCAGGTGATCGCCGCGGAAGGCGAGACCTACTCGCTCGAAGGCTGGCAGGAGTGGTACGGCGACAAGGAGCGCGCGGTCTGCATCAACAGCGGCAAGTTCGACGGCCTGAATTATCAGCAGGCCGTGGACGCGGTCGCGGCCGACCTCAAGGCGCACGGTTTCGGCGACAAGCAGGTCACGTGGCGTCTGCGCGACTGGGGCATCTCGCGCCAGCGCTACTGGGGTACGCCGATCCCGATCATCCATTGCCCGGATTGCGGCGACGTGCCGGTGCCCGAAGCGGACCTGCCGGTCGTGCTGCCCGAAGACCTCGTGCCGGACGGCACGGGCAACCCGCTCGCGAAGTCCGAAGCGTTCCTGAACTGCAAGTGCCCGAAGTGCGGTGCCGCCGCGAAGCGCGAAACCGACACGATGGACACCTTCGTCGATTCGTCTTGGTATTTCTACCGCTACGCCGCGCCGGATGCGAAGGCGATGGTCGACGAGCGCACCGACTACTGGATGCCGATGGATCAGTACATCGGCGGCATCGAGCACGCGATCCTGCACCTGCTGTATTCGCGCTTCTGGGCGAAGGTTTCGCGCGACCTCGGCCTCGTGAAGTTCGGCGAGCCCGCGAAGAACCTGCTCACACAGGGCATGGTGCTCAACGAGACGTTCTATCGCGAGGATGTGTCGGGCAAGAAGACCTGGTACAACCCGGCCGATGTCACCGTCACGCATGACGACAAGGGCCGCCCGACCGGTGCGACGCTCAACGCCGATGGCCAGCCGGTCGTGCTCGGCGGCGTCGAGAAGATGTCGAAGTCGAAGAACAACGGCGTCGATCCGCAGGTGCTGATCGACCAGTACGGCGCGGACACCGCGCGTCTCTTCACGATGTTCGCCGCGCCCCCCGAGCAGCAGCTCGAATGGTCGGGCGCGGGCGTCGAAGGCGCGAGCCGCTTCCTGCGCCGCGTGTGGGCGTTCGGCCATGCGAATGCGCAGGCGCTCAACGCGCGTGCGGCGCTCGATGTCACCGCGCTCACGGATGTCGAAAAGGCGCTCCGCCGCGACGTGTACGGCGTGCTCAAGCAGGCGGATTTCGACTATCAGCGTCTGCAGTACAACACGGTCGTGTCGGCCGCGATGAAGATGCTCAACGCGATCGATAGCGCGAAGGGCGCGGGCGCCGGGGTGCAGCGCGAGACGTTTGGCGTGCTGCTGCGCGTGCTGTATCCAGTCGTGCCGCACATCACGTATCGTCTGTGGCAGGAACTCGGTTATGCCGGTGAATTCGGCACGCTGCTCGACGCGCCCTGGCCGAAGGTCGACGAAAAGGCGCTGGAGCAGGCCGAAATCGAACTCGTGCTGCAGGTGAACGGCAAGGTGCGCGGCGCGGTGACCGTTGCGAAGGATGCAGGCAAGGACGCGATCGAAGCCGCGGCGCTCGCGCACGAGATGTACGTGAAGTTCGCGGAAGGCCGTGCGCCGAAGAAGGTCATCGTCGTGCCGGGCCGTCTCGTGAACGTCGTGGTTTGATGTAGCGACTGATGCGGCGATTGATGTGGAGAGACTCGCTGCGGCGAGGGTGGAACGCGCGGCGTGCCGCCCTCGCTCCGAGCCTGTCTCGAACCCGGGAGCTTATGTGATTCGCAGATCGTTTCTGTTACTGGCAGGCAGCGCGCTGATGCTCTCGGCGTGCGGATTCCAGTTGCGCGGGCAGCAGAACTACGCGTTCAAGCGCCTCGCCATCGTCGGCGCACCGCCGCCCGTCGAGGCGCGCATCGCGCGCCTCGTCGAAGGGGGCAGCGATTCGGTGGTGGTCCAGTCGATGTCCAACGCCGACGCCGTCCTGCGCGTCGCGGAAGCGCGCAGTTTCAGCACGCTTACGCTCAATGAGCTCGGCGTGGTCCAGGAATACCAGATCAACTATTCGCTCAACTACACGCTGATGACGCCCGACGGCACCGTGCTGATCCGGCCGAGCGTGATCGCGCTGAACCGCGCGATGACCTACAGCACCCAGTTCTCCACGGCCAAAGTGACGGAAGCCGACCTGCTGTTCGCGGACATGCAAATCGATGCCGTCGATCAGCTCACGCGTCGGCTGGCGGTCCTGAAGACGCTGACGCCGAGGCCCGACCAGGTCGTGCCGGGCGTGGCGCCGGCCGCGCCGCTGCCGCCGCCGCCGCTCTGATGCGCGGCCTTCTCTCCGACCCCACGTAAGCGCCATCCATGCAACTGCGACTCGACGCACTCGAACCGCACCTCGCGAAAGGGCTTGCAAGCGGGCTCGCCGGGCTTTACGTCGTTTATGGCGACGAGCACCTGCTCGCCCAGGAGGCGTGCGACCGCATTCGCGCGGCCGCGCGCGCGGCGGGCTTCACGGACCGGTCGGTGTTCACGGTCGAGCGCGGGTTCGACTGGAGTTCGCTGCTTGGCGCGAGTCAGTCGATGTCGCTGTTCGGTGATCGCCAGCTCGTCGAGTTGCGCATTCCCTCGGGCAAGCCGGGCAAGGAAGGCGTAGACGCGCTGAAGACGCTCGCCGAATCGGCCAGGTCGGCGGCGAATCCTGACGTGCTTACGCTCGTCACACTGCCGCGTCTCGATGCGGCGACGCAGAAGTCCGCCTGGTTCTCGGCGCTCGCCGAAGCCGGCGTCGCGCTGAAGATCGATCCCGTCGAGCGCGCGCAACTGCCGAACTGGATCGGCCAGCGGCTCGCGCAGCAGGGCCAGCGCGTCGCGCCCGGCGAGGACGGGCGGCGTGCGCTGCAGTTCGTCGCCGAGCGCGTGGAGGGCAACCTGCTCGCGGCGCATCAGGAGATCCAGAAGCTCGGCCTGCTCTATGAGCAAGGTGTGCTGAGCTTCGAGCAGATTCACGACGCCGTGCTCAACGTGGCGCGTTACGACGTCTTCAAGCTCAACGAAGCGATGCTGACCGGCGATGTCGGCCGGCTCGCGCGCATGCTCGACGGCCTGCGCGGCGAAGGCGAGGCTGCGGTGCTCGTGCTGTGGGCCGTCGTCGAGGAAATCCGCACGCTGCTGCGCATCAAGCGCGGTGTTGCGGCGGGCAAGCCGCTCGCGATGCTGTTGCGCGAGAACCGCGTGTGGGGGCCGCGCGAGCGGCTGATCGGCCCGGCGCTTTCGCGTCTGACCGATGCGGCGCTCGAACGCGCGCTCGCGATGGCGGCGCGGCTCGATCGCCAGGTCAAGGGACTGTCGGCGCAGGCGCGCGGCGAGTGGCGCAACGCGCTGCCGCCCGACGCATGGGACGGGCTCTTCGAACTCGCGATGACCGTCGCGTCGCCGCGTGACACAGGCGCTGCGGGTGCCGGGGCGCGGCCATCGGCCGCTCCTGCTGCGCGCGGCGCGGCAGGGCCGGCGGGCCGCGCGCAGCCGGGCGGCCGACCGCCGTCCGCAGGGCCGGCGCGCAGGCCGGGCTGAGCCGCAAGGGCTCACGAGGCTTGCAGGCCGGCGCCTGCTTCCGCGCACCGGGCGCCATGCGCGCTCGCCGCCGCTCACCGGACGGGCCGGGCGCACCGGGCGTACCTTGGGCACCGGCCTTACAATCATTCTTTCCAGCGTGCTTTCCAGGCTACGTTTGCACACGCTGCACGCGTCTCATCACGACACACATATGGATATCGACCAGTACATGACCGACCTCGGCCGCCGCGCCCGCGAAGCCTCGCGCGCGATGGCGAGAGCTACGACTGCCGCGAAGAACGCCGCGCTCGAAGCGGTGGCGCAGGCCATCGAGCGTGAGGCGCAGCAGCTCAAGGACGCGAATGCCCGCGACCTCGCGCGCGCGAAGGACAAGGGCCACGACGCGGCTTTCATCGACCGGCTCACGCTGTCGGACAAGGCGCTCAAGACGATGGTCGAGGGCCTGCGCCAGGTGGCGGCGCTGCCCGATCCGATCGGCGAGATCAGCAACCTCAAGTACCGCCCGAGCGGCATCCAGGTGGGCCAGATGCGCGTGCCGCTCGGCGTGATCGGCATCATCTACGAATCGCGGCCGAACGTGACGATCGACGCCGCGGCGCTGTGCCTGAAGTCGGGCAACGCGACGATCCTGCGCGGCGGCTCCGAGGCGCTCGAATGCAACACGGCGCTCGCCGGGCTGATCCGCGAAGGGCTGACGGCGGCGGGGCTGCCGCAGGAAGCGGTGCAGGTGGTCGAAACGGCCGACCGCGCGGCGGTGGGCAAGCTCATCACGATGACCGGGTATGTCGACGTGATCGTGCCGCGCGGCGGCAAGAGCCTGATCGAGCGCCTGATGGCCGAGGCGCGCGTGCCGATGATCAAGCATCTCGACGGCATCTGCCATGTCTACGTGGACGACCGCGCCGATATCGCGAAGGCGCTCAACGTCTGCGACAACGCGAAGACGCACCGCTACGGCACCTGCAACACGATGGAAACGCTGCTGGTCGCGCGCGGTATCGCGTACGAAGTGCTGCCGCCGCTTGGCCGCCTGTATCGCGAAAAGGAGGTCGAGTTGCGCGTCGATGGCGCGGCGCGTGCGATTCTCGCCGCTGCGGGCGTCGGCCCGCTCGTGGACGCGACCGAAGAAGACTGGAGCACGGAATACCTCGCGCCAGTGCTGGCGATCAAGGTGGTGGACCACCTCGACGACGCGATTGCGCACATCAACACGTACGGCTCGGCGCATACCGACGCCATCGTCACCGAAGATCACGACCGCGCGATGCGCTTCCTGCGCGAAGTGGATTCGGCGAGCGTGATGCTGAACGCCTCGACGCGTTTTGCAGACGGTTTCGAATTCGGCCTCGGCGCGGAGATCGGCATTTCGAACGACAAGCTGCACGCGCGCGGCCCGGTCGGCCTCGAAGGCTTGACGTCGCTCAAGTACGTGGTCTTCGGCCACGGCGAAGGACGGCAATAATTCTGTGCGGCGCGCGCGACGGCGCGCGCCACGCTCTTTCGTGCATGTCCATGCCGCTTGTGCTGCCGCTTGTGCCACATTCGTCTGGCCGACGTGCTCTAGTCAATCAGGAAGACAGGAAGGATCGCCAGATGCTTTGGGTAAAGACGTTTCACATCGTTCTAATCGCGTCGTGGTTTGCAGGATTGTTCTACCTGCCGCGTATCTTCGTGAATCTGGCGATGGAAACCGAGCCCGCCGCCGTGAAGCGTCTCCTGCTCATGGCGCGCAAGCTGTACCGTTTCATGACGATCATCGCCGTGCCCGCGCTGCTGTGCGGTCTGTGGCTGTGGCTTGTGGTGGGCATCGGTTCCGGCCAGGGCTGGATTCACGCGAAGGTCGGCGTGGTCGTGCTGCTCATCGTCTATCACCACTATTGCGGGCACCTTCTGAAGACCTTCGAGCGCGGCCAGAACCGCCGCTCCGACAAGTGGTATCGCCTGTTCAACGAACTGCCGGTGCTCGGCATGCTGGCGGCCGTCGCGCTCGTCGTGCTCAAGCCGTTCTGATTCTTCTTCTTCCCTCGCGGGCGGCGCGGATGCCGCCCGTCGTCTTGCGGCGCGTCTGCATCGACTGCAGGCGCAACAAGCCCGCGCAATTCCCTCCTTCACGGGCTGTAAAGCGCCTCGCCTAACCGATCGGATCGAGGCGGCGGCGCGCGATGATCTCCTTCGCGCCCGCGAGCTTTTCCGTGAGTTCCGGGCCGCGCTGCAGCGCGACGCCTACCGCGAGAATGTCGCCGATCGCGAGATGCGACGTGCGCGAGGTCATCGGCGAGAAGATGTCCGTGTCTTCGTCGACGTTCGCGTGCAGGCCGACCGTCGCGAGACGCGCGAGCGGCGAGGTACCGTGCGTGATCGCGATCACCTTTGCGCCGCGGTCGAGCGCCGTGCGCACGGCATCGACCACATCGCGCGTGCGCCCCGTGTTCGAGATCGCGACGACCACGTCCCCCGCGCCAAGCAACGCGGACGACATCAGGAACGTGTGCGGATCGGCGTAGGCGACGCTCGGCATGCCGAGGCGGAAGAACTTGTGCTGCATGTCCTGCGCGGCGATGCCCGAGCCGCCCGCGCCGTAGAACTCTATGCGCTTAGCGTTCGCGAGCAGCGCGATGGCCTCGGCGAGCGCGTCGGCGGACAGATTGTTGCGCACCTGCAGCAGCGCGCCGATGGTGCGGTCGAGCACCTTGGCCGCAACGCCCGGCACGGGCTCGTCGGGGCGCACGTCGCGATAGACCGCGGGCGGCAGGTCCGCGGCCACGGCCTGCGCGAGCCGGATCTTGAACTCGCGAAATCCCGAGAAACCGAGCGCGTGACAGAAGCGCGCAATGGTCGGCTGGCTCACGCCCGCGCGCTGCGCGACCTCGGTCATCGACAGGTCGAGCACTTCACGCGCCGCATCGACGATGTAATCGGCGAGCTTGCGCTCGGACGGGCGCAATTGCTCGCGTATGGCCTTCACCTGGGACAGCAGCATCGGAAAACTCGCACTATGCTGAAAGATCCGTGGACTATAGCGGATCGGAGGATGTGTACAAAAACTACATTCATGCGACCAGAAATGCAATGCCTGACATGCGGCGTTAGGAATGGCCCGCTATTTACTGGGATTAAGCGCCTGCCCCTTAGGGCAAACGTCAGGGTTGCGCAGGATTGCGTGCGTGTAGTTTTTCTACTAACATCGCGCCATTGCTGACTGGACATCCGATCCAGCCCCTGTGTCAGCCCATGTGTCCCGCCAGGCCGAGAGGAAGGAGATTCGATGGTTTCCCCGCATTCCCAGTTGATGAAGGTCACGCGGCGCGTGATCGAGCGCAGCAAGCCGACGCGCGAGGCCTATCTCGCGCGCATCGCCGCCGCGCAGGACCAGTTCCCGGCGCGCGGCGTGCTCTCGTGCGCGAATCTCGCCCACGGCTTCGCGGGCCTCGAAGGCCGCGACAAGATCGCGATCAAGTCGATCCGCGAGCCGAACATCGGCATCGTCTCGGCGTACAACGAGATGCTCTCGGCCCACGCGCCCTACAAGAACTACCCGGACATCATCAAGGAAGCGGCCCGCGAAAACGGCGGCGTCGCGCAGTTCGCGGGCGGCGTGCCAGCGATGTGCGACGGCATCACGCAGGGCAATGCGGGCATGGAGCTGTCGCTCTTCTCGCGCGAAGTGATCGCGATGAGCACGGCCGTTGCGCTCACGCACAACATGTTCGACGCGGCGCTGTGCCTCGGCATCTGCGACAAGATTGTGCCGGGTCTGCTGATCGGCGCGCTGCAGTTCGGCCATCTGCCCGCGATCTTCGTGCCCGCCGGCCCGATGGCGAGCGGCCTGTCCAACGACGAGAAGGCCAAGGTGCGCCAGCAGTTCGCCATGGGCCAGTGCGGGCGCGACGCGCTGCTCGAATCCGAGGCGGCGGCCTATCACAGCCAGGGCACGTGCACCTTCTACGGCACGGCCAACAGCAACCAGATGCTGATGGAAGTGATGGGCCTGCATCTGCCGGGCTCGGCGTTCATTCATCCGTACACGCCGCTGCGCGACGAACTCACCGCCGCGGCTGCGCGCCGCGTGCTCGATCTCACCGTCGAGCGCGGCAACTACACGCCGATCGGCCACGTGATCGACGAGCGCGCGATTATCAACGGCATCGTCGCGCTGCTCGCGACGGGCGGCTCGACGAACCACACCATGCACCTCGTGGCGATCGCGCGCGCAGCGGGCATCCTCATCGACTGGGACGACTTCGACGCGCTCTCGGACGCCATTCCGCTGCTCGCGCGCGTCTATCCGAACGGCAAGGCCGACGTGAACCACTTCCACGCGGCGGGCGGCATCGCGTTCCTCGTGCGCGAGCTGCTCGACGGCGGGTTGCTGCACGAAGACGTCACGACCGTTGCGGGCAAGGGCCTGCGCCACTACACGAAAGAACCGAAGTTGCTCGACGGCAAGCTCACGTGGGTCGACGCGGTCGAGCAAAGCGCCGACGCCGCCGTGCTGCGCCCGCTCGCCGAACCGTTCCAGCCGGACGGCGGCCTGCGCCTCATGCAGGGGCGGCTCGGACGCGGCGTCATCAAGGTTTCGGCGGTTGCGCCCGAGCGCCGTAAGGTGCGTGCGCCCGCAATCGTGTTCGATTCGCAGGAAGCGGTGCAGGAAGCGTTCGATCGCGGTGAACTCGAACGCGACTTCGTGGCCGTCGTGCGCTTCCAGGGCGCGCGCGCCAACGGCATGCCGGAACTGCACCGCCTCACGCCGCTGCTCGGCGTCATGCAGGACAAGGGCTTTCACGTCGCGCTCGTGACGGACGGCCGCATGTCGGGCGCGTCGGGCAAGGTTCCCGCAGTGATCCACGTCTCGCCCGAGACGCTGCTGCACGGTCCGATCGGCAAGGTGCGCGACGGTGACATCGTCGTGATCGATGCCGTCGAAGGCGTGCTCGACGTCGAAGTCGACGCCGCCGAATGGGACGCGCGCCCGGTCGCGCAGCCCGCGCATCAGGAAAGCAACGAAGCCGGCTTCGGCCGCGAACTGTTCGGCGTGTTTCGCGCTGCCGCGGCGCCTGCGGAGCAGGGCGCGTCGGTGTTCGGCGCGCTGGTCGGCGAGGTGGACAGCAAAGCGGGCAGTGATGCAGGCAGCAAAGCTGCGGGCGCGACGGTCACCCACGCCCGCAAGGCGACCGCAACCCAACATCAAGGAGCATGACTATGGCAACGCATCTGCCAACTACGTCGGTAGCTGACATCGTCCGCCTCGGCCCGGTGATTCCGGTGCTCGCCTTCGAAACCGCCGAGCAGGGCGAGCACGTTTCGCGTGCGCTGTATGCAGGCGGCGTGAAGGTCCTCGAAATCACGCTGCGCACCGCAGCCGGCCTCGACGCGATTCAGCGTGCGTCGCGGATCGCGCCGGATATCGCCGTCGGCGTCGGGACGATCACGAAGCCCGAGCAATGCGCGCTTGCGAAGCAGGCCGGTGCGCAGTTCGGCGTCTCGCCTGGCCTCACGCGCGAGATGCACGACGCGTCGATCGAAGCGGGTTTGCCGCTTCTGCCGGGCGTCATGACGCCGTCGGACATCATCCTCGCGATGGAACTGGGCTACGAAATCGTGAAGTTCTTCCCGGCCGTGCCCGCGGGCGGCATCGCGATGCTCAACGCATTCCACGGCCCGTTCCCGACGCTCAAGTTCTGCCCGACCGGCGGCATCACGCCCGAATCGGCGACGAATTTCCTCGCACTCCCGAACGTCGTGTGCGTGGGCGGCTCGTGGCTCACGCCGAAGGCCGCGCTTGCGGCGCAGGATTGGGCCGAAGTCACGCGCCTCGCACGCGCGGCAAGCGAGTTGTCGCGTCCCGTGCGCTGACGTGCGCTTCACACGCGGGTTCGGAGCAGTAGCCTCCGGACTCGCGGCGCATTGAAAACCGGCTGGTTTGCGATGGTCCGACAAACCGCGCAAGGGTCACGCCTTGCGCGGTTTGTGCTGTTATAAACGCCGTAACCGAAGTCGTTGTAACCTCTACACCCTCGGCCTCCGCTCCTGGCGAAGGCCATTGCGTCTTGCGCGCTGCATGCATGAACGCGTCTTGCAAATCACCTGTGGAGGAGTCTCATGGGAGTGGCCCACGGCAGCATGCTGCTGGTCTACGCGCTCATCGCGATTGCTGCGCTGATCCTGCTGATCACGCGCTACAAGATTTATCCATTTCTAGTCCTGATCATCGTCTCGCTGCTGCTCGGCCTCGCCGTCGGCATGCCGATGGATCAGATCGTCAAGTCGTTCGAGACCGGAAACGGCAATACGCTCGGCCACATCGCAATCGTGGTCGGCCTCGGCACCATGCTCGGCAAGATGATGGCCGAGTCCGGCGGCGCGGAGCGCGTCGCCACGACGCTGATCCGCTGGTTCGGCGAAAAGAACATTCACTGGGCGATGATGTTCGTCGCCGTGATCGTCGGCTTGCCGGTGTTTTTCGAAGTCGGTTTCGTGCTGCTGATTCCGATTGCGTTCAACGTCGCCAAACGTACCGGCAAGTCGCTGCTGCTCGTCGGCCTGCCGATGGTGGCGGGCCTGTCGGTCGTCCACGGCCTGATTCCGCCGCACCCGGCTGCGCTGCTCGCGGTTCAGGCGTATAACGCCGATGTCGGCAAGACCATCGCTTACGGTCTGATCGTCGGGGTGCCGACCGCTATCGTCGCCGGTCCGCTGTTCGCGCTGCTCATTCACCGCGCGATCAAGCTGCCCGAGGACAATCCGCTCGCCGCGCAGTTCGTCGCCGTCAAGCCCAAGGCTGACAGCGAACTGCCGGGCTTCGGCATTACGGTCTTCACGATTTTGCTGCCGGTGATCCTCATGCTGATGGGGAGCTGGGCGGATCTTGTCTTCGCGCCGAAGACGCTGGCCAACGGCCTGCTGAAATTCATCGGCACGACCGACGTCGCATTGCTGATCGCCGTGCTCGTGAGCTTCTGGACCTTCGGTGCGCGGCAGGGCTTCACGCGCGAGCAGATCCAGAAGTTCTGCGGCGATTGCCTCGCGCCGATTGCGGGCATCACGCTGATCGTCGGCGCGGGCGGCGGCTTTGGCCGCGTGCTGATGGACAGCGGCATTTCGAAGGAGATCGTCGCGGTGGCGGAGTCGGCTCACCTTTCGCCGCTCTTGTTCGGCTGGTTCGTCGCGGCGCTGATCCGGCTCGCGACCGGCTCGGCCACCGTCGCGATGACGACGGCCTGCGGCATCGTCGCGCCGATTGCCGCCGCGAGCGCTTCGGCGGTCAAACCCGAACTGCTCGTGCTCGCGACCGGCTCGGGCTCGCTGATCTTCTCGCATGTGAACGACGGCGGCTTCTGGCTGATCAAGGAGTACTTCGGCATGACCGTCGTGCAGACCTTCAAGACGTGGTCGCTGTGTGAGACGATTATTTCCCTGATGGGACTCGGGCTAACTTTCGCGCTGGCGGCCGTGCTGTAACGAGCGAATATTCTGCGTGGGACCAGAGTAAGTGCTAAAGCACTAACTCTGGTCGACAGGAGCCAAAAATGATTTTGATTGCGATGGGCGTGTCGGGAGCAGGCAAGACACGCATTGGCGAGTTGCTGGCCGAGCGCCTGCACTGCAGCTTCACCGATGGCGACGCGTTCCACAGCGCGGCCAACAAGAAGAAGATGCACGACGGCATTCCGCTCACCGACGACGACCGCTGGCCATGGCTGCGCACCATCCGCGCGGCCATCGACGAGAAGCAGCGCGCGCACGAAACGGCCGTGTTCACGTGTTCGTCGCTCAAACGTTCGTACCGTGACATCCTGCGCGGCGCCGACCGCGACGTGTGCTTCGTCTATCTGAAGGGTACCTTCGAGGTGCTGCACGCGCGGCTTGGAGCGCGTACCGGACACTTTTTCGATCCGTCGCTGTTGCAAAGCCAGCTCGATACGCTGGAGGAGCCGGGCGCCGAGGAGGCCATCGTGGTCAACGTGGAACTCACGCCCGAGCAGATCGTCGATGAAGTCATGAAGCAACTGGCAACGCGCGGCACGCAAGCCTGAAGCGGTTCGCGCAGCGGTAAACGAAAAAAGCGCTCGACGAATCGAGCGCTTTTTTATTGCCGCAAGGTCGACTGAGCCGACCGCGGCAGGGATGTGCTTGAGAAACGCGCTTACGAAATACGCTTCGCGAGTTCGACCGCCTTGCCGACGTACGACGCGGGCGTCATCTCGAGCAGACGCTTTTTCGCGTCTTCCGGAATCGCGAGGCCGCTCACGAACGTTTGCAGCGCTTCGCGCGTAATGCCCTTGCCGCGCGTGAGTTCCTTCAACTGCTCGTACGGATTCTCGATGCCGTAGCGGCGCATCACCGTCTGCACCGGCTCGGCGAGCACTTCCCACGTCGCGTCGAGGTCGTCGTTCAGACGTTGCGGGTTCACTTCGAGCTTGTCGAGACCGCGGATCAGCGCGTCGTAGGCGAGCAGCGAGTAGCCGAACGCGACGCCGATGTTGCGCAGCACCGTCGAGTCGGTCAGGTCGCGCTGCCAGCGCGAGACCGGAAGCTTGTCGGCGAGGTGGCGCAGCGTGGCGTTCGCGAGGCCGAGGTTGCCCTCGGAGTTTTCGAAGTCGATCGGGTTGACCTTGTGCGGCATCGTCGACGAGCCGATCTCGCCGGCCTTCGTGCGCTGCTTGAAATAGCCGACCGAAATGTAGCCCCACACGTCGCGGTCGAGGTCGAGCAGGATCGTGTTCGCACGCGAGATGGCGTCGAACAGTTCGGCCATGTAGTCGTGCGGCTCGATCTGGATCGTGTACGGATTGAACGTGAGCTTCAGGCGTTGCTCGACGACTTCCTTCGAGAACGCTTCCCAGTCGAATTCCGGGTACGCCGAAAGGTGCGCGTTGAAGTTGCCGACCGCGCCGTTCATCTTGCCGAGCAGCTCGACTTTCTCGATGCGCTCGATGGCGCGCGCGAGGCGTGCGGCGACGTTGGCGATTTCCTTGCCGAGCGTGGTCGGGCTGGCGGGCTGGCCGTGCGTGCGCGACAGCATCGGTTGCGCGGCGTGCGCATGTGCGAGCGCAACGAGGCGCTGATGCACCGAGCGCAGCGCGGGCAGGATCACGTGTTCGCGCGCGCCCGCGAGCATCAGGCCGTGCGACGTGTTGTTGATGTCCTCGGAGGTGCAGGCGAAGTGGATGAACTCGCTCGCGCGCTCCAGTTCCGGTTGCCCCTTCACCGATTCCTTGAGCCAGTATTCGACGGCCTTCACGTCGTGGTTCGTCACCCGCTCGATGTCCTTGATGCGCGCGGCGTCGTGCGCCGTGAAGTTCGCGGCGAGCTGGAGCAGGAACTGCTCGGACGCTTCGGAAAAGCGCGGCATTTCCGCGAAACCGGCGTGCGAAAGCGCGATCAGCCAGTGGATCTCCACCGTCACGCGGTGGCGCATGAACGCGGCTTCTGAAAGCCAGTCGCGCAGCGCTTCGGTTTTCGAGGCGTAGCGGCCGTCGAGCGGAGAGAGCGCGGTGAGCGCAAAGAGGGTATCGGGACGGGTGTCGGACATGATGGGGACGTAACGGCGGAGGTTACGCTCGCTAATGGTCAGATGACGGTCAGATGAAGGCCAGATGCAAGACGGCGGGAACCGCGTATTTTATCACCACGCCCCGGGCGGCCGGAGCGCGCCGGGCCGCCCGGCTGCGCCTTGCGTTCCGCTGCGTTCCGCTGCGTCCCTTCGTGTCCCTTCGTGTCCCTTCGTGTCCCTTCGTGTCCCGTTGCGTCACTTCGCGTCCCAGCGTGTCCCTTGGTGTCGGCCTGATGCAAGACGGCGCAGTCGAGCCCCTGACGTGCGCCGGTGGGCCTAGAATGCGGACTTTACGTTACCGGCACCGCAATTCGCATGGAACTCAAATGGCTCGAAGACTTCGTTTCGCTGGCGGAAACGCATAGCTTCAGTCGCTCCGCCGAACTGCGGCACGTCACGCAGCCGGCGTTCTCGCGACGCATCCAGGCGCTCGAAGCATGGCTCGGCACGGAATTGATCGATCGTTCCGTCTACCCGACGCGCCTCACGGCCGCGGGCCAGGTATTCAACGAGCAGGCGCTCGCGATGCTCTCGCAGTTCCACGAGGCGCGCACGCTGCTGCGCGGCCACACGACAGCGCCCGCGGCGACGATCGAATTCGCCGTGCCGCACACGCTTTCGCTCACGTATTTCCCGAGCTGGCTGCTGCGCCTCGAAGGGAAGCTCGGCCGCATCCACACGCGCCTGCGCGCGCTCAACGTGCACGACGCGGTGCTTTCGCTCGTCGAGGGCGGCTGCGATCTCGTGATGGGCTATCACCATCCGAGCCATCCCGTGACGCTCGATCCCGCGCGCTACGACACGCTCACGCTCGGCATCGAATCGATCAGTCCTTACTCCGCCGTGCAGCGCGCCGGCCGCGCGCGTTACACGCTGCCCGGCACGCCGGACGCGCCCACGCCCTATCTTTCGTACACGCCGAACGCCTACCTCGGCCGCATGACCGAGGTGATCATCGGCAACGCGCCGACGCGTCTTTATCTGGACCGAGTCTACGAAACCGACATGGCCGAGGGGCTCAAGGCGATGACGCTCGCGGGCCATGGCATTGCGTTCCTGCCGAGCAGCGCGGTGGAGGACGCCGTCGCGGAGGGCCATCTGATCCGGCTCGACCGCGCGACGCGCGGCACGCCCGGCGGGCAGTTCACGCTCGACATGGAAATCCGCCTCTACCGCGACAAGCTCGCCGCGCCGGACGAAGCGCGCCGCGCGCTTGTCGGCGGCGTGTGGGACGCGGTGCGCGAGGAACTCGCGAAGGGCGGGTGACAAGCGGATAACAAACCGGACAACAAACCGGTGAAGCCAACGAAACCATAAGCTCGCACGCGCAACACACTTTTTCGCTTTGCGAACGTTATGCACGAAACGCATAACGGGATGATCAAACGGCATTGGATTTCGTGTGGGCCTTTTCTGACAATGGCACCACCTGTTCGACGTCGGAGCGTTCATGTCATCGCAAATGCAGTCTGCAGCACCTTCATCGGTTCCTTCCTATCTCCAGGCCGACAACCTCGGCCCCTGGGGCAACTACCTGCGCCAGGTCGATCGCGTCGCGCCGTATCTCGGCTCGCTGTCGCGCTGGCTCGAAACGCTCAAGCGCCCGAAGCGCATTCTGATCGTCGACGTACCCATCGAACTCGATAACGGCACCGTCGCGCACTTCGAAGGCTATCGCGTGCAGCACAACGTCTCGCGCGGTCCCGGCAAGGGCGGCGTGCGTTATCACCAGGACGTCACGCTGTCCGAAGTGATGGCGCTGTCCGCATGGATGTCGGTGAAGAACGCTGCTGTGAACGTGCCGTACGGCGGTGCGAAGGGCGGTATCCGCGTCGATCCGCGCACGCTCTCGCGTGGCGAACTCGAGCGCGTGACGCGCCGCTACACGAGCGAAATCGGCATCATCATCGGACCGAACACGGACATTCCCGCGCCGGACGTCAACACGAATGAGCAGATCATGGCGTGGATGATGGACACGTACTCGATGAACCAGGGCCAAACGGCCACGGGCGTCGTGACCGGCAAGCCCATCGCGCTCGGCGGCTCGCTTGGCCGCCGCGAAGCGACGGGCCGCGGCGTGTTCGTCGTCGGCAGCGAAGCGGCGCGCCGCAAGGGCATGTCGATCGAAGGCGCACGCATCGCCGTGCAAGGTTTCGGCAACGTGGGCGGTATCGCTGCGCGTCTGTTCCAGGAAGCCGGCGCGCGCATCGTTGCAGTGCAGGATCACACCGGCTCGCTCCACAAGAGCAGCGGTATCGACTCGGCCGCGCTGCTCGAGCACGTCGCGAAGACGGGTGGCGTGGCGGGCTTCGCTGGCGCCGATGTCCTCTCGAACGACGAGTTCTGGACCATCGAGACCGACATCCTGATCCCGGCCGCGCTGGAAAACCAGATCACCGAGAAGAACGCGGCGAAGATCCGCACCAAGATCATCGTGGAAGGCGCGAACGGCCCGACCACGACGGCAGCCGACGACATCCTGCACGACAAGGGCGTCCTCGTGATCCCGGACGTGGTGGCGAACGCAGGCGGCGTGACCGTTTCGTACTTCGAGTGGGTGCAGGATTTCTCGAGCTTCTTCTGGACCGAAGCGGAGATCAACGAGCGTCTCGAGCGCGTGATGCGCGAAGCGTTCGCCGCGGTCTGGCAAGTGTCGAGCGAGCAGGGCGTATCGATGCGTACGGCAGCGTTCATCGTTGCGTGCAAGCGCATTCTGATGGCGCGCGAACTGCGCGGCCTGTACCCCTGATCGGAACGACGCGGGTGCGCTTGCACCCGCTGCTTGCGCAGTAGTCAAAAGCGGACGGGACCTTGGCGGGGCCGTCCGCTTTTGCGTTTCCGGAAGGCGCGCCACGCTCCGCGCCGCCGGACGCTGCCGTCAGGGTTCTGGTTAATGCTTTCAAAATGATTACTTTGCTACACTGGGTGCGTTTCTCGCACAGGAGAGCAAAATGAACATCAAGAAGGTTGCGCTCGTTTGCGCTACGCTCGGGTTTGTCGCCGCGGGCGCCCAGGCCCAGGATTCCGGCACGCTCAAGAAGATCAAGGACACCGGCGTCATCACGCTCGGCCACCGCGAATCGTCGATTCCGTTTTCGTACTACGACGACAAGCAGAACGTGATCGGCTACTCGCAGGACTACGCGCTGAAGATCGTCGATGCGGTGAAGCAGAAGCTCAACATGCCGAACCTGAAGGTCAAGCTCGTGCCGGTCACGTCGCAGAACCGGATTCCGCTGGTGCAGAACGGCACGGTGGACTTTGAGTGCGGCTCGACCACGAACAACGCCGAGCGTCAGCAGCAGGCCGCGTTCTCGAACACCATCTTCGTGATCGGCACGCGCCTCATGGCGAAGAAGGAAGCGGGCATCAAGGATTTCCCCGACCTGAAGGGCAAGACCGTCGTCACGACGGCAGGCACGACGTCCGAGCGTCTTTTGCGCAAGATGAACCAGGACAAGAGCATGGGCATGAACATCATCAGCGCGAAGGACCACGGCGAGTCGTTCCTCACGCTCTCGACGGGCCGCGCGGTCGCGTTCATGATGGACGATGCGCTGCTCGCGGGCGAGCGTGCGAAGTCGAACAATCCGGGCGATTTCGTGATTGTCGGCACGCCGCAGTCGCGTGAAGCTTACGGCTGCATGATGCGCAAGAACGATCCCGAGTTCAAGAAAGTGGCCGACGACGCCATCGCGAAGATCCAGACCTCGGGTCAAGGCGAAGTCATCTACAAGAAGTGGTTTGAGTCGCCGATTCCGCCGAAGGGCCTCAACCTCAACTTCCCCCTTAGCGACGACATGCGGGCGCTGTTCAAGAACCCGAACGACAAGGCGATCGAATAGGCGTCGCCAGTCCGCTACTCCTTTATTCCGCTAGCCGGTTTTTTAACCGGTTCTTGACCGGATTTTGGTGCGGAGCGGAAGAAGCACCGCTTCTTCCGCTCTTCTCACGGGAGACGCTTCATGTCCTACCACTGGAACTGGGGCATTCTGCTCAGCCCGGTCTCGACTGGCGAGCCCACCACCTATCTCGGGTGGCTGATCTCGGGCTTGTGGGTCACGGTCACCGTATCGCTCTCCGCGTGGGTGATCGCGCTCGTCGTGGGATCGCTCTTCGGCGTGCTGCGCACGGTGCCGAACAAATGGGCAGCGGGCGCGGGCACCGTCTATGTCGCGGTGTTTCGCAACATCCCGCTGATCGTCCAGTTCTTCGTCTGGTATCTCGTGATACCGGAACTGGTGCCGCCGTCGCTCGGCAACTGGTTCAAGCAATTGCCGCCCAACGCGCAGTTCTTTTCATCGTCGATCATCTGTCTTGGCCTCTTCACCGGCGCGCGCGTGTGCGAGCAGGTGCGCTCGGGCATCAACGCGCTGCCGCGCGGCCAGCGCGCCGCCGGTCTCGCGATGGGCTTCACGCAATGGCAGACCTATCGCTACGTGCTGTTGCCGGTCGCCTACCGCATCATCGTGCCGCCGCTCACGTCCGAGTTCCTCAACATCTTCAAGAATTCCGCCGTGGCGTCGACGATCGGCCTGCTCGATCTGTCCGCGCAGGCGCGCCAGCTCGTCGACTACACGTCGCAGGCCTATGAGTCGTTCATCGCGGTCACGCTCGCGTATGTCCTGATCAATCTTGTCGTCATGGCGTTGATGCGCTGGGTCGAAGGGCGGAGCCGGCTGCCGGGCTACATCGGAGGCAAGTGATGCATCATTTCGACTGGAGCGGCATTCCGGGCGCGCTGCCGACCTTGTGGACCGGCACGATCGTCACGTTCAAGATCACGCTGTGCGCGATCGTCGTGGGCATTCTGTGGGGCACGCTGCTCGCGCTCATGCGCCTTTCGGGCGTCAAGCCGCTCGAATGGTTCGCGAAGGGCTATGTGACGGTGTTCCGCTCGATTCCGCTCGTGATGGTCCTGCTGTGGTTCTTCCTGATCGTGCCGCAAGTGCTGCAAAGCGTGCTCCATCTTTCGCCCGATATCGATATCCGGCTCGCATCGGCGATGGTGGCGTTCTCGCTCTTCGAGGCGGCTTATTATTCGGAGATTATTCGCGCCGGCATTCAGGCCGTGTCGCGCGGGCAGGTGAACGCGTCCTTCGCGCTCGGCATGCGCTACGGCCAGGCGATGCGGTTCATCGTGCTGCCGCAGGCGTTTCGTGCGATGGTTCCGCTGCTGCTCACCCAGGCCATCGTCCTCTTTCAGGACACCTCGCTCGTCTACGTGATCAGCCTCGCGGACTTCTTCCGCACGGCGGCGAACATCGGCGACCGTGACGGCACGACTGTCGAGATGGTACTGTTCGCGGGCGCCTGCTATTTCGTCATTTGCGTGGTCGCGTCGGGCCTTGTGAAAGGCTTTCAGAAAAAGGTCGCAAGATGATTTCAATCAAGAACGTTTCGAAGTGGTACGGTCATTTTCAGGTGCTGTCCGACTGTACGACTGAAGTGAAGAAAGGTGAGGTCGTGGTTGTATGCGGGCCGTCGGGCTCGGGCAAGTCGACGCTCATCAAGACCGTCAATGGCCTGGAGCCGTTCCAGCAGGGCGAGATCCTCGTGAACGGCCAGAGCGTGGGCGACAAGAAGACCAACCTGTCGGCGCTGCGCTCGAAAGTGGGCATGGTGTTTCAGCACTTCGAGCTGTTCCCGCACCTCTCGATCACCGAAAACCTCACGCTCGCGCAAATCAAGGTGCTCGGCCGCAGCAAGGACGAGGCGACCGAGAAGGGCATGAAACTGCTCGACCGCGTGGGCCTGCGCGCGCATGCGGAGAAGTTTCCGGGCCAGCTTTCGGGCGGCCAGCAGCAGCGCGTGGCGATTGCGCGCGCGCTCTCGATGGACCCGATCGCGATGCTGTTCGACGAGCCGACATCGGCGCTCGACCCCGAGATGATCAACGAGGTGCTCGACGTGATGGTCGAACTCGCACAGGAAGGCATGACGATGATGTGCGTGACCCACGAAATGGGCTTTGCGAAGAAGGTCGCGCATCGCGTGATCTTCATGGACCAGGGGGCTATCGTCGAGGACGACCGCAAGCAGGATTTCTTCGCGAATCCGAAGTCGGATCGCGCGAAGGATTTTCTCGCGAAGATCCTGCACTGAGTGTTGCACCAGACGTTGCATCAAGCGTTGCGCTGAAACGAAGAACGCCGCGCGGGCCATCGGCCCACGCGGCGTTTTGCTTTGCTTTGTTTTGCGTTGCAGCGGACGCTAGTCGCCCCAGGTCTGCATCGCGGCAGCGGTTGCGATGTCCACGGTCTTGCTGTCTGGCGGCGCACAGGGCGCGCTCGCCGAGGCATCCGTCGACGGATTCTTCAGCTTGTCGAGCACACTCTGCGGTACCGGCACGCGCGCCTGCGCGACCACGTCGCCGTGCTGGAACATCAGCAGATCGCCGGGTGCGAAGCGCGTCCAGACTTCGTTGTCGGTGAGCGGCGAGGTCGCGATCACCGCGACGCAGTCTTCCGGCGTCGTGTAATTCGCGAAGTCGATGGAGACGTCGGCGTCGACGAGATGCGCCGTCGAGAACGGCCAGCGGCGCACGAGGTAGTAGAGATGCGTCGAGCAGTGCGCGAAAAGCGCCTGGCCGTTCGACATCAGAAAATTGAACACGCCGAACTGCGTAATGTCGCGCGTGAGCGATTCGAGCGCCGCAAAGAGTTCGTCGAGCGGCGGCTGCGAACCCGGGAACGCCTTGCGCAACCCTTCCAGCAGCGCGCAGAACGCGAGTTCGCTATCGGTCGTGCCGACCGGATGATAGACACCCGACATCGCCGGATTGAAGTCCTGCAGATCGCCGTTGTGCGCGAAGATCCAGTGGCGGCCCCACAGTTCGCGCATGAACGGGTGGCAGTTCTCGAGCAGGATATGCCCTTGCGTGGCCTTGCGGATATGGGCGATGGTGTTGCGCGACTTGATGGGGTAGCGCTTGACCATTTCGGCGATCGGCGAGCGCGCGGACGCTTCGTGGTCGATGAAGAGGCGGCAGGCCTTGTCTTCGAAGAACGCGATACCCCAGCCGTCGGCGTGGTGATCGGTGACGCCGCCGCGCGCCGCGAATCCGGTGAAGGAGAACGTGACGTCCGTCGGCGCGGCGCAGTTCATTCCGAGAAGTTGGCACATATCTGATGCGTGGTACGGCGGGGCGTGGCGACCAGCGTGGTTGTCTGGCCGCCCGGTACAATAACGATTTTCCAAGCATATCACCCGGCTGCGGCTCGCGGGCCTTCCTTTTGGGGGCGCGGCTGCGCGGCATCGATCGCCATGAACGCTCCTTCTCCGACGACCCTCACGCTCACCCGCCCCGACGACTGGCATCTGCACGTTCGCGACGGCGCCATGCTCGCGGCGGTGCTGCCGCATACCGCGCGCCAGTTCGGCCGCGCGATCATCATGCCGAACCTGAAGCCGCCGGTCACGACGACCGGGCAGGCCGCAGCGTACCGCGCGCGCATTCTGGCTGCGCTGCCCACGGGCATGCGCTTCGAGCCGCTGATGACGCTCTATCTCACCGACAACACGCCGCCCGAGGAAATCCGCCGCGCGCGCGAAAGCGGCTTCGTGCACGGCGTGAAGCTGTATCCGGCGGGTGCGACGACGAACTCCGACGCGGGCGTGACCGACATCCGCAAGTGCGCGCGGACGCTGGAAGCGATGCAGGAAGCGGGCATGCCGCTGCTCGTGCACGGCGAGGTGACGAACGCCGACATCGACCTGTTCGACCGCGAGAAGGTCTTCATCGACCGCGTGATGACGCCGCTGCGCCGCGACTTCCCGGCGCTCAAGGTCGTGTTCGAGCACATCACGACGAAGGACGCCGTCGACTACATCCGTGCCGACCACGCCGCGCCGGGGCTGCTGGGCGCGACGATCACGGCGCATCACCTGCTGTACAACCGCAACGCGATTTTCCAGGGCGGCATTCGTCCGCATTACTACTGTCTGCCGGTCCTCAAGCGCGAGACGCATCGCGTGGCGCTGGTCGAGGCGGCGACCTCGGGCGATGCGCGCTTCTTCCTCGGCACCGATAGCGCGCCGCATCCGAAGGGGCTGAAGGAGCACGCGTGCGGCTGCGCGGGCTGCTACACGGCGCTGCACGCGCTCGAACTCTACGCAGAGGCGTTCGACAACGCGGGCGCGCTCGACAAGCTCGAAGGCTTCGCGAGCTTCTACGGTGCGGACTTCTACGGTCTGCCGCGCAGCGCCGAAACGGTGACGCTGCGCCGCGAGGCATGGACGCTGCCCGCCGAAGTGACGGCGGGCGACACGCCGGTCGTGCCGCTGCGCGGCGGCGAATCGATCGGCTGGAAGCTCGTCTGAGCGTGAGCGCCGACGCTCCGGCGGGCGGCGCGGCCCGCCGCAGTCTTCCCGCTGCCGGATTTGCCGATATCGATTGGGCGCGCCCGTGGTTCGCCCAGCATGAGGCGCGCGGGCGGCGCTGGCAGCAGGCGGCGCTCGCCGGTTACGACCGCTATCTCGACGCGCTGAATGCCGATGCGCGCGCGTGCGCGCAGTCAACCGGGCGCGGGCAGCCGCTCGCGTTCATCGTCCAGGACGATCTGCCCGAGGGCAGCGCGTACGAGGCGCACATCGCGGCGACGGGCTGCGTGCCCACGCGCCACAACCTCCACGACTTCTTCAACGCGCTCGCCTGGTTTGCGTTTCCGCGCATCAAGGCGACGCTGAACGCGCGCCAGTCGGCGGCAATCGACGTGCTCGGCGTCGGTCCGACGCGCGGCGGCGTGCGCGACGCGCTCACGCTCTTCGACGAGAACGCGGTGCTGTTCGTGTGCGCGGACGAGCCGATGGCGGCGGCGCTGCGCGGTTTCGACTGGCGCACGCTGTTCGTCGCGAACCGCGCGCGTTGGGGCACGCACTGCGAAGTGCGCGTATTCGGCCATGCGCTGCTCGACAAATTGATCGCACCGTACGCGGCATGCACGGCGCACGCATGGGTAGTCGAGGCGCCGCCGGAGTATTTCGGCTGGGCGCGTGAAGCGCGCGATGCGTGGCTCGACGAAGCGGTGAGCGCGACGCTTGCCGCCGCCGCGAACCTGACCAGCCGCAGTTTTTCGCCGCTGCCGGTGCTGGGCATTCCCGACTGGTGGCCGCAGAACGAAGACGCGGCGTTCTACGACGACACTTCCGTGTTTCGGCCGGGCCGCCGTGGGGGCTAGTGTGGGGACTGGTGTCGGCGGCAGGCGTCGTCGCGCCGCTTCGGCACCCTGCGCGCGGCGCGTCGCGCCGTGCTAATATCGCCCCTCGCAAAGCAGGCCAGGCAGTCGCGGCTTTGGCGGTTCCGGCAGTATTGGAATCGCCGGAGGCGAGGAAAGTCCGGACTCCACAGGGCAGGGTGATGGCTAACGGCCATCCGTGGCAACACGCGGAACAGGGCAACAGAGAACAGACCGCCGATGGCCCGGCTTCGGCCGGGATCAGGTAAGGGTGAAACGGTGCGGTAAGAGCGCACCGCGGCTACGGCGACGTAGACGGCACGGCAACCTCCACCCGGAGCAATTCCAAGTAGGCAGGCGCGCATCTTCGCGATGCAGGACGGGGCCCCCGTCTCGTCTGCGGGTAGGAAGCTTGAGCGCGTCAGCAATGGCGCGCCTAGAGGAATGGCTGCCACGCGCCCGGCGCCGAAAGGCGGCGGGTGTGCACAGAATCCGGCTTATCGGCCTGCTTTGCCGTCCTCATTACGCAAAAAAAGCCGGCGCGGTTCAATCACCGCGCCGGCTTTTTTTCTGCAAATGCGCTCGCGAGCGCACGGCCACTCAGGCCTCGACGATTTCGAACGTGTGCGTGATTTCGGCCGTTTTGCTGAGCATGATCGACGCCGAGCAGTACTTGTCGTGCGACAGCTTGACCGCACGCTCGACCGTCGCCGGATTCAGGTTCTTCCCCGTCACGGTGAAGTGAAAGTGGATCTTCGTGAAGACCTTCGGGTCTTCATTCGCACGCTCGGCCTTGAGCGTCACGTTGCAACCGCTGACTTCCTGGCGGCTCCGCTTCAGGATCAGGACCACGTCGTAGGCCGTGCAGCCGCCTGCGCCGACCAGCAGCATTTCCATCGGACGCGGCGCCAGGTTGTGGCCGCCGCCGTCCGGCGCGCCGTCCATGTTGACGAGGTGGCCGCTGCCCGTCGCGGCTGCGAACGCCATGCCATCCCCTCCCATCCAGCTCACTTTGCATTCCATGCGCGTGCCTCCGACCAGTATCTTCGATTCAGACGGAATTGTAGCCCGCACGCCGTGCGCTCGCCCGGGGCTGCATGCGGGCGGCGGCGTGCGCGGTCTGACAGATCAGGGCGGCGCGAAATCCTGAGAGTCTGCTGGATTCCCCTGGAAGCGTTAGGGGCTTATCGCCGACATCGGCATGTCATGTACGGCCTGAACTGATGTAAGTGCATGATTCTTAATTAAATCATGAGTGCGCAGCAGCTGGTATTTCATTCCGCATTATGGTGTTATATTTTGCAATGCGGTTTTCCTTGCGCCGCTTAGGGTTGACCCGTATAATTCAGCCCATTGGTTGTCGTCCTCGATGACACCTCAGCATGTCTCCTCCACCCTCCTCAAAAGGTGGATTAAGCCCGAACATCGCGTTCGGGTTTTTTTTCGCCTTGGCGCTTTTACCCAGGCTCTTCGCCCACGCGTTCTGCCTGAGCCGACGCCGTATTCCGCGCTGCATCCCGTTCAGGCGCACATATTTTGACGTCCGGATAATTTTCCCTTTATAATCCAAGGTTTCCCGCATTCATGCCCACGGGGAGAAACAGGGAGAGCCTGCGCCGACGCCAACGAGCGTCACCACACAAGCAGGACCAAATCAGGGCACAGCATATTTTTTGGATCGATCATGAAGACGTTTTCCGCAAAAGCCCATGAGGTGACGCGCGAATGGTACGTGATTGACGCGACGGATAAGGTTCTCGGCCGTGTCGCCAGCGAAGTGGCACGCCGTCTTCGCGGCAAGCATAAGCCTGAGTTCACCCCGCACGTCGACACCGGCGATTTCATCATCGTCATCAACGCCGGCAAGCTGAAGGTCACGGGCAACAAGACCACCGACAAGAAGTACTACCGTCACTCGGGCTACCCGGGCGGCATCTATGAAACGACGTTTGGCAAAATGCAGGAACGCTTCCCGGGCCGCGCGCTCGAGAAGGCGGTCAAGGGCATGCTGCCGAAGGGTCCGCTCGGCTACGCGATGATCAAGAAGCTGAAGGTCTACGCCGACGCAACGCATCCGCACTCGGCTCAACAGCCGAAGGCGCTCGAGATCTAAGGGGAGCCCACATGATCGGTAACTGGAACTACGGTACGGGCCGCCGCAAGAGCGCCGTCGCTCGTGTCTTCATCAAGTCGGGCAAGGGCGAGATCGTCGTCAACGGCAAGCCCATCGCCGACTATTTCTCGCGCGAAACCTCGCTGATGATCGTGCGTCAACCGCTGGAACTCACGAACCACGGCCAGACGTTCGACATCAAGGTCAACGTGACCGGCGGCGGCGAAACCGGCCAGGCCGGCGCAGTTCGCCACGGCATCACCCGCGCGCTGATCGACTACGATGCGACCCTCAAGCCGGCTCTGTCGACCGCAGGGTTCGTCACGCGTGACGCACGTGAAGTCGAGCGTAAGAAGGTCGGCTTCCACAAGGCACGCCGTCGCAAGCAGTTCTCGAAGCGTTAATCGCTTGGGCGTTGCGCGCCTCGCGCAGCGTTGCTGCTACAAAAAGCCGCCAGTGCGTCATGCGCCGGCGGCTTTTTCGCTTTCTGGGCCACCGCGCAGGGCCGCCGTGCGTGTTTTGTGCGTGTTTGGCGTGCGTTTTAAGGAGAGGGCCTCTTGACTCTGTGGGCTTAAGCACGATATTGGGAACAGCCCTACAATAGCGGTTAAAGCCTTTTTGGAGAGTTCGAATGAGCGCTGTCACCGAAACCCCCGTGACCGAAATGCCCGGTCCCTTCGTTTTCACCGACGCGGCGGCTGACAAGGTCAAGCAACTGATCGACGAAGAAGGAAACCCGGAGCTGAAGTTGCGCGTATTCGTGCAGGGCGGCGGCTGCTCGGGCTTCCAGTATGGCTTCACGTTCGACGAAGCAATCAACGACGACGACACCGTCATGAACAAGAACGGCGTCCAGCTGCTGATCGATTCGATGAGCTATCAATACCTCGTCGGCGCCGAGATCGACTACAAGGACGATCTGAACGGCGCGCAATTCGTCATCAAGAACCCGAACGCGAACACCAGCTGTGGTTGCGGCTCGTCGTTTTCTGTCTGAACGAAAGCGTCACAGCGAAAGCGTCACTGCATGAAAAACGGGGCATCAAGCCCCGTTTTTATTTGTGCCGCGTATCGGCGTATCGACGTAGCTGCGTGCGCGCTGGCGATCAGCGCGGATAAATCGCACCGAGCACGCGTTCGCCCGCGGCGCCCGTCACGGAAGCGAGATTGCCGGGTTCGCGCGCGAGACAGCGCATTGCGAGCCACGCAAACGCGAGCGGCTCCACCTGATGCGGCGGCACGCCGAGCGCATCGGTCGTCGCGACCTGCACGCCGTTCGCGCCGACCGTCTCCAACGCGCTTTGCAGCGCCGCCATCAGCACCGGATTGCGTGCGCCGCCACCGCATACGTACACGGCGCGGCAGTCGGCAGCGTGACGTTCGATCTCGCGCGCCACGCTCACGGCGGTCAGCGCGACGAGCGTCGCTTGCACGTCGGCGGGAGCGAGCGCCTCGAAGCCCTTGAGCTTCGCATCGAGCCACGGCGCGTTGAACAGATCGCGCCCCGTGCTTTTCGGCGGCTGCTGCGCGAAGTACGGTTCGTCGAGCAACGCGTCCAGCAGCGGCTGGCGCACGGCGCCGCTTGCGGAGAAGTGGCCGTTATCGTCGTAGGGCTTGCCGAGATGGCGCTCCGCCCACAGATCGAGCAGCGCGTTCGCCGGGCCGCAATCGAAGCCGCGCACTTCACCCGTCGCCGGCAAAATCGTGATGTTGCTGATTCCCCCCAGATTGCAGACGACGCGCGTGTCTTCGCCCGAACCGAACACCGTCGCGTGAAACGCGGGCACGAGCGGCGCGCCCTGGCCGCCGGAGGCGACATCGCGGCGGCGGAAATCGGCGATCACGTCGATATGCGTCAGTTCGGCGAGCAGCGCCGGATTCTGGATCTGCACCGTGTAGCCTTTTTCGGGGCGGTGCCGCACCGTTTGTCCATGTGCGCCGATCGCGCGGACGTCGTCGGCGGCGAGATTGCCCGCGCGCAGCAATTCGTGGCAGCACACGGCGTAGCGCGCCGCGAGTGCGTTGCCGGCCAGCGCCTCACGCTCGATTTCATTTTCGCCCGGCTGTTGCAGCGAAAAGAGCGCCTCGCGCAAATTGTGGGCGAAGGCAACGAACGCCTCGGCCAGCACGACCGGCCGCTTGCCCTGCTCGAAGCGCACGGCGACGCCGTCCACGCCATCCATGCTCGTGCCCGACATCAGGCCGAAATACACGCCATCTGCGGGGTTTGCGCTTTCTTTTCGCGCATCGCGTAGTCCCACGTCGTGCTCCTCGTTGATTGCGATGTCCGTTTCGTGGCGTCGATTATCGGCGCATTGGCGCTTGCACGTAAGACAAGGCGATAACCCGGGCGACAACCCGGACGAAGCTTTTAACAGGGCGCAGGCGCTGAAACATCGGGGACGTCGCTCGAATCACGTAAAATCGCGCTCTACACCTGACTTTACGATCGAAGCATGAGCACCGAGTCCCCGAATACCCCCGCCTTTCCGGTCACCGACGAGGTTCGTCACGCGCTCGCCGTCACGAAGCGCGGCGTGGATGAACTGCTGATCGAAGAAGAATTCCTGCAGAAACTCGCGAAGAGCGCCGCCACCGGCAAGCCTCTGCGCATCAAGCTCGGTCTCGATCCCACGGCGCCCGATATCCACATCGGCCACACCGTGGTGCTCAACAAGATGCGTCAGTTGCAGGATCTCGGTCACACCGTGATCTTCCTGATCGGCGACTTCACCTCGCTGATCGGCGACCCGTCGGGCCGCAACGCGACGCGTCCGCCGCTCACGCGCGAGCAGATCGAATCGAACGCGAAGACCTACTTCGAACAGGCCGCGCTCGTGCTCGACCGCGACAAGACCGAGATCCGCTACAACAGCGAATGGTCGATGCCGCTCGGCGCCGACGGCATGATCAAGCTCGCTTCGCGCTACACCGTTGCGCGTATCCTCGAACGCGAAGACTTCACCAAGCGCTTCCAGAACGGCGTGCCGATCTCGATCCACGAGTTCCTGTACCCGCTGATGCAGGGCTACGACTCGGTTGCGCTCAACGCCGACCTCGAACTCGGCGGCACCGACCAGAAGTTCAACCTGCTCGTCGGCCGCGAACTGCAAAAGCAGTACGGCCAGGAGCAGCAGTGCATTCTCACGATGCCGCTGCTCGAAGGCCTCGACGGCGTCGAAAAGATGTCGAAGTCGAAGAACAATTACATCGGCATCAGCGAGAAGCCCAACGACATGTTCGGCAAGCTCATGAGCATCTCCGACGTGCTCATGTGGCGCTACTTCGAGCTGCTGTCGTTCCGTCCGATGAGCGAAATCGAAGGGTTCCGCCGCGAAGCCGGGGAAGGGCGCAATCCGCGCGACTTCAAGGTGATGCTTGCGCAGGAAATCGTTGCGCGTTTTCACTCGCAGGCGGATGCCGAGCATGCGCTCGAAGACTTCAATCACCGCGCGAAGGGCGGCGTGCCCGACGACATTCCTTCGGTGACGCTCGCCGGTGCGCCGCTCGCGATCGGCCAGTTGCTCAAGCAGGCGGGCCTCGTGCCGTCGACGAGCGAAGCGCTGCGCAACATCGAGCAGGGCGGCGTGAAGATCGACGGTGCGACCGTGTCCGACAAGGGCCTGAAGGTCGAGGCGGGCGAGTTCGTCGTGCAGGTGGGCAAGCGCCGTTTCGCACGCGTGACGCTGACCGCGTGATGATGTTGCACCCGCAACCGATGGGCCACGCGGGCCGCACGGACCGCGCGCACCAGCGGGAGCGCGCGCGATGATTGCCCTGATCCAGCGCGTGCGCCGCGCCGACGTGCGCGTCGACGAGCGCGTGACAGGCTCGATCGGCCAGGGGCTGCTCGCGCTTGTCTGCGCCGAGCGCGGCGACACCGAGGCTCAAGCTGACAAGCTGCTCGCGAAGCTGCTCGGCTACCGCGTGTTCAGCGATGCGGCCGGCAAGATGAATCTTCCGGTGCAGAACATCGACGGCAACGGCACGGCGGGTGGCCTGCTGCTCGTCTCGCAGTTCACGCTTGCCGCCGACACCAACAGCGGCCTGCGCCCGAGCTTCACGCCCGCCGCGCCGCCCGAGGAAGGGCGCCGGCTGTTCGAATACTTCGTCGCCGCGGCGCGTGCGAAGCATCCGGTCGTCGAGACGGGCGAATTCGGCGCCGACATGCAAGTGTCGCTCGTCAACGATGGCCCGGTGACCTTCTGGCTGCAAGTCTGCAACTGAGTTTTCCCGGTTTTTCCGGTTTCCCCTGGCTTTGGCCCTTCACCGCGCGCGCCGCTCCATGACCACGCAAATCCTCTTCATCCGACACGGCGAAACCGACTGGAACCGCATCAAGCGTATCCAGGGGCACATCGACATTCCGCTCGCGAACAGCGGTATCGAGCAGGCGCAGCAGCTCGCCGTGCGCATCGCCGCCGAGGCGCAAGCCGGAGCGCGGCTCGATGCGGTCTGGTGCAGCGACCTGATGCGCGCGCAGCAAACCGCGCAGCCGCTAGCACAGGCGCTGCATCTGCCGGTGCAACTGGCGCCGGGATTGCGCGAACGGCACTACGGCGCGTTCCAGGGCCACGACAGCGACGAGATCGCCGCGCGCTTTCCCGACGAGTACGCACACTGGCAAACGCGCGACCCGGGCTTCACGCCGCCCGAGGGCGAATCGCAGCGCGCGTTCTACCATCGCGTGCTGCACGCGCTCGAACCGCTGATCGCCGCGCACCCGGACGGACGTATCGCGGTTGTCACGCATGGCGGCGTGCTCGACTGCGTCCATCGCTTTGCGCAGGGCCTGCCGCTCGATGCGCCGCGCAACTGGCCGCTTCTCAATACGAGCGTGAACGTCGTCGATTTCGAAACCGATGGCTATGTCACGCAGGCACGCGTCGTGGCCTGGGCCGATGTCGCGCATCTGGGCGGCGCGAGCGCCGACGACGGCTTCAGGCGCGCGATCTAACCGGGCCTTGACCCGTGCCGCCCCGTACCGCCGGTACCCCGTAAGCCTCACGCATCGGGCATAAGCGCCGTCGTCGCGTGCGATGCCGATCTCGTTATCGGCATCAAGCCCTCTCACCTCTTTCTTGCGTCCCCTTTCTAATCGCCAACCCGAAACCGGAATTGGCTGATACCATTCTTCCCACCTTTGCGCCGCTGCGGCCTTTGGGCGCTGCGACGCCGCTTTACCAGCGGTTTCGCGGGCCGGCCGCGCGTTGAAGAGGACGCGCGCGTGTCGTGCCGCGGCGCGCAAAGGGCTACATGAAAGTTGGTTCCAGAAAAAACGCAGGAGATTTCAATGACGTTCAAGTTTCACAAGCTGCTGCCTGTCAGCGCCGCAGTCGTTGCACTCGCGACGATGTCCGCCTACGCATCCGCCGACCAGATCGTGAAGATCGGCCACGTCGGCCCGCTCACCGGCGGCTCGGCCCACCTCGGCAAGGACAATGAAAACGGCGCGCGTCTCGCTATCGAAGAGATCAACGCGAAGGGTCTCACCATTGGCGGCCAGAAGATCACGCTGCAGCTTGACGGCCAGGACGACGGGGCCGACCCGCGCCAGGCGACCCAGGTGGCGCAGAAGCTCGTCGACGACAAGGTCGTTGCCGTGATCGGCCACCTGAACTCGGGCGCTTCGATTCCGGCTTCGAAGATCTACAGCGATGCAGGCATCGTGCAGATCTCGCCGTCGGCGACCAACCCGGCCTACACGCAGCAAGGTTTCAAGACGACCTTCCGCGTCGTCGCGACCGACGCGCAGCAAGGTCCGGCACTGGCCAACTACGCAGGCACGGCGCTGAACGTGAAGACCGTCGCGGTGATCGACGACTCGACCGCTTACGGCCAGGGCCTCGCGAACGAGTTCGAGAAGACCGCCAAGGCGCGCGGCATCAAGGTGCTGTCGCATGATGCGACGAACGACAAGGCCGTCGACTTCCGCGCGATTCTCACGAAGGTCAAGGGCGAGAACCCCGACGCGATCATGTTCGGCGGCATGGACGCCACCGGCGGCCCGTTCGCCAAGCAGGCGAAGCAACTGGGCCTGCGCGCGAAGATCCTCGCGGGCGACGGCGTCTGCACGGAAAGCCTCGCGAATCTCGCGGGCGCGGCGGCCGACAACGTCGTGTGCTCGCAGGCCGGCATGGCGCTCGAACGCATGGACGGCGGCGCGGCGTTTTCGGCGAAGTACGCGAAGCGCTTCGGCCACGCGATCGAATTCGATGCACCGTTCACGTATGACACGGTGTACATCATCGTCGACGCGATGAAGCGTGCGAATTCGACCGATGCAGCGAAGATCCTCGCAGCGATCCCGACGACCGACTACAAGGGCGTGATCGGCGAAACGACGTTCGATTCGAAGGGCGACCTCAAGCACGGCGTGATCTCGCTGTACAACTACAAGGCAGGCAAGAAGACGCTGCTCGACGTGGTGAAGATGTAATTCGCCGCGCGCCGTAAGGCGCGACAGGCACGAAGAAACGGCCAACCCGCGCTCTGCGGGTTGGCCGTTCTGTTTTGGGCGATGCCCGCTGGCGTGAGTTGCCGGCGTTAGTTACCAGCGTCAGTGCGGCGGCTGGGCCGCCCGCCGCCGTGCACGCTTCGACACGCCGTTGACGAGCGCCCAGCGCATCACGGGCGCGAGCGTGCGCATGCCGGGCTGCACGAGTACGTGGCGCACGCGCGCGAAGCGGTCGAAGCCGAGCAGTTGCTGTGCGAACGGCGGCAAGAGGTCGATACCGGCCTGTCGAATCAGCGCGCCCGCCAGACGCATGGACGGTCGCGGGGCGGGCGCGTTCATGAGCACGCGCACGACTTCGCGCGTGCGGTCGCTGGCCACGAGTTCGGGTTCCATTGCGTGCAGGTACGCTTCTATCCCGGCGCGCGATGCGGGTACGTCGGTCGCGCCGAGGAGTTGCGCGATGCGCGACGTCTCCGCGTAATACCGGTCCTGCTCCGCGACTGGCAGCGCAGGGTTCACGTAGCGCAGATGCGCCGCCAGAAAGCTCGACACTTCGGCCACATGCACCCATGTCAGCAGCACAGGGTCGCTCGCGCTGTATGGGCGACCGTCCGGCGCCGTGCCTTTCACGTTTTCGTGGATCCGCTTCACGCGTTCGATCAGCGCGAGCGCGTCGGCGCGGTTGCCGTAGGTCGTGCCGGAGATGAAGGTCGCGGTGCGGCGTAGCCGGCCGAGAATGTCGTCGCGGAACGTCGAGTGATCCCAGACGCCCGCGAGCGCGAGCGGATGGAGCGCCTGCAGCAGCAGCGCGCTGATGCCGCCCGTCATCATCGACGCGAAATCGGCGTGCACCTTCCAGCACACGGCGTCGGGGCCGAAGAGGCCAGGATCGCCCGGCGGCGACGAGTAATCGAGTTTCGGCCCGCCGCCCGAGGTGAGGTGCGTCACGCTGTCGGCGAGCGCCATGCGCACGCGTTGCGCGAGCAGGCCGGTCAGGCTGGTCGGCTTGGGGGCGTCGTGGCGGCGGCCGGCGTGTTGTTCGGACATCGCGAATTCACTTGAACCCGGTCGCGCATCAGGATGCGCCCGGATCCCAGAGGCCGCCCGAGGCTGCTGCATCCGGGGCGATGAGCCCGAAGTGGCGGTAGGTGAGCTGCGTCGCGACGCGGCCGCGCGGCGTGCGCTGCAGATAGCCCTGCTGGATCAGGTACGGCTCCAGCACGTCTTCGATCGTGTCGCGTTCTTCGCCGATCGCCGCAGCCAGGTTGTCGACGCCGACCGGCCCGCCGTCGAACTTGTGCAGGATCGCTTCGAGCAGCTTGCGGTCCATGAGGTCGAAGCCGACCGGATCGACGTCGAGCATCTTGAGCGCGGCATCGGCGACGCTTGCGGTGATGGAGCCGTCGGCCTTCACCTCGGCGAAGTCGCGCACGCGCCGCAGCAGCCGGTTCGCGATACGCGGCGTGCCGCGCGAGCGCCGTGCGATTTCGAGTGCGCCGTCGGGATGGATGTGCGCGCCGAGCAGCGATGCGGAACGCTGCACGATGCGGGAGAGTTCGCTGGCGTTGTAGAACTCCAGCCTCGACACGATGCCGAAGCGGTCGCGCAGCGGGTTCGTGAGCATGCCCGCGCGCGTGGTCGCGCCGACCAGCGTGAACGGCTGAAGGTCGAGCTTCACGCTGCGCGCGGCCGGTCCTTCGCCGATCATGATGTCGATCTGATAGTCCTCGAGCGCCGGGTAGAGGATTTCCTCGACGACCGGCGAGAGCCGGTGAATTTCGTCGATGAAGAGCACATCGTTCGGTTCGAGGTTCGTGAGCAAGGCGGCGAGATCGCCCGCGCGTTCGAGCACCGGGCCCGAGGTCTGCCGCAGATTGACCCCCATTTCACGCGCGATGATGTGCGCGAGCGTGGTCTTGCCGAGCCCCGGCGGCCCGAACAGCAGCACGTGGTCGAGCGGTTCGGCGCGGCGCTTCGCGGCTTCGATGAAGATCTCGAGCTGGCCGCGCACCTTTTCCTGGCCGACGTATTCGTCGAGGTGACGTGGCCGCAGCGCGCGCTCGAACGCCTCCTCGTTGGGCGAGGCCGGCGTGGCGGCGATTACGCGTTCGGCGCTGGCGCCGGCATTGGCACCGGCATTGGCACGATTGGCGGCGAGTTTGTCGGTTTCGATCATGCAGCGATTGTACAGCGCAAGGCGTGCGCGGGCGGGCCGTGCCTGGCGCTCCGCGGCACGCTACGGGCGCTGCCGTTATGCCTTCGACAGCACCTTCAGCGCGAGCTTGATCCCCTCGGACACGCCGGTGCCCGCCGGAACGTTCTTGATCGCAGCGAGCGCTTCCTTTTCCGAATAGCCGAGCGCGAGCAGCGCGTTGAGGATGTCGCTGGCGTGATCGGACGGCGAAGCCGCCGAGGCCATCGCACCGAGATCCGCGCCGAGCTTGCCCTTGAGTTCGAGCAGCAGACGTTCGGCGGTCTTCTTGCCGATGCCGGGCACGCGCGTAAGGCGCGCCGCGTCCTGCAGCGTCACTGCCTGCGCAAGCTCGTGGACGCTCATGCCCGAGAGCACCGCAAGCGCCATGCGTGCGCCGATGCCCGTGATCTTGAGCAGTTCGCGAAACGTCGAGCGCTCCTGCGGCGTGCCGAAGCCGTAGAGCAGATGGGCGTCTTCGCGCACGATCATCTGCGTGAGCAGCACGATCCTTTCGCCGGTGCCGGGCAGGTTGTAGAACGTGCTCATGGGCACGTCGATTTCGTAGCCGACACCGTTGCAGTCGACGAGCAGGTGCGGCGGATTCTTTTCCAGCAGGACGCCGGCAATGCGACCGATCATGGCGGATTCAGTGATGGGAGAAAGCGTGAGTGTAGCGGAGCGCGCAGCGCAGTTAGCCGCGCAGTTAGCCGATCAACCGCCCGCGCCGCACGCGCATGCCCTTCTTCGCGAGCGCAGGCGCGAGTGTGCCGAGCGCCGCGAGCGCATCGCCGCCATGCGCGTGGCAGATGGCCATGCCGAGTGCGTCGGCGGCATCGGTGCCCGGCGTGCCCGAGAGGTCGAGCAGGCGCACGACCATCTGCTGCATCTGCTCCTTGGTCGCGCGACCGTAGCCCACGACCGCCTTCTTGAGTTGCAGCGCGGTGTATTCGGCGACCGGCACGCCGCCCGTCACGAGCCCGCAGATTGCTGCGCCGCGCGCCTGGCCGAGCAGCAGCGTCGACTGCGGATTGACGTTGACGAACACCTTTTCGATCGCGGCATGGTCGGGTGCGTGCTGGCGGATCAGCGTGGAAACCCCTTCGTAGATCGTGCCGAGGCGCGTGGGCAGATCGGCGTCGCCCGTGCGGATTACGCCGCTCGCGACGTACGTGAGCCGATGGCCGTGACGCTCGATCACGCCGAAGCCGGTGACGCGCAAGCCGGGGTCGATGCCGATGATTCTCATGAAGACCGGGGAAAAACGAATGTGCCTGCGATGGTACAACGAACGGCGGCGCCGCTGCGAGCGGATCTGGCGCACAAAAAAGCCCGCAGGACGTGCAGTTCAGTGCAGTCCGGCAGGCTTTTGACGGTGCGGCGCGCGTTGCCCAAAGCGCCGCACCTGAACGCCCTGGTGAAGCTTAGTGACGGAAGTGGCGGACGCCCGTCACCACCATGGCGATGTTGTGCTCGTCGGCGGCGGCGATCACTTCGTCGTCGCGCATCGAGCCGCCCGGCTGGATCACGCAGGTCGCGCCCGCGGCCACGACGACGTCGAGGCCGTCGCGGAACGGGAAGAACGCGTCGGACGCCACGGCCGTTCCCGTGAGCGCGAGGCCCGCGTTCTGCGCCTTGATGCTCGCGATGCGCGCCGAGTCCACGCGGCTCATCTGGCCCGCGCCCACGCCCATCGTCATGCCGTTCGCGCAGAACACGATCGCATTCGACTTCACGAACTTCGCGACGCGCCAGGCGAACAGCAGGTCGTCCATTTCCTTCGGCGTCGGGTGGCGCTTCGTCACGACGCGCAGTTCGTGCGGCTGCACGTTCTTCGCGTCGAGCGACTGAACGAGCAGGCCGCCGCCCACGCGCTTCAGATCGAATGCGTTGTGGCCTTCACCGAGCGCGATTTCCAGCAGACGCACGTTCTGCTTCGCGGCAAACACGGCCTTCGCGGCGCTCGTGAACGACGGCGCGATCAGCACTTCGACGAACTGCTTGCTGACGGCCTGCGCTGCCGCTTCATCGACTTCGCGGTTGAACGCGATGATGCCGCCGAACGCCGAGGTCGGATCGGTCTGGAACGCCTTCGCGTACGCTTCGTGAGCATCGGCGCCCACGGCCACGCCGCACGGATTCGCATGCTTGACGATCACGCAGGCGGGCGTGCTGAACGTCTTCACGCATTCCCATGCCGCGTCCGAATCGGCGATGTTGTTGTACGACAGCTCCTTGCCCTGCAGCTGCGTGTAGTTCGAGAGCGCACCGGCGGGGGCGGCGAGGTCGCGGTAGAACGCGGCGCTCTGGTGCGGATTTTCGCCGTAGCGCAGGTCCTGCACCTTGTCGAACGCGAGGTTCAGCACAGCCGGATACGTATTGCGCGAGCGGTGCTCGAGCGCTTCGGTCAGGCTCGTGAGGTAGTTCGTGATCGCGCCGTCGTACTGCGCTGTGTGCGCGAACACCTTGGTCGCGAGGCGGAAGTTCGTTGCGTAGCTCACGGTGTTGCCGCTTGCGCGCATTTCATCGAGCACGCCCGCGTAGTCGGCGGGATCGACCACGACGGTCACGTCGCGGTGATTCTTCGCCGCCGAGCGCAGCATCGTCGGGCCGCCGATGTCGATATTCTCGATCGCGTCTTCCAGCGTGCACTCTTCCTTCGCAACGGTCTGGACGAACGGATAGAGGTTCACCACGAGCAGATCGATGGTGGGGATGTCGTGCTTCGCAAGCGCGGCCATGTGCTCGGGCAGGTCGCGGCGCGCGAGGATGCCGCCGTGAACCTTCGGGTGCAGCGTTTTCACGCGGCCGTCGAGCATTTCCGGGAAGCCGGTGTAGTCGGCGACCTCGGTGACGGGGAGGCCTGCTTCGGCCAGCAGTTTCGCAGTGCCGCCAGTCGACAGGATCTTGACGCCGAGCGAGGAAAGCGACTTCGCGAAGTCGACGATGCCCGACTTGTCGGAAACGGAGATGAGCGCTTGCTTGATCATGATGGGGGAGGGAGCCGGAAGGATCGAGGGTGCCGCGCGAGGCGCTACAGCAGGCCGTGCTGCTGAAGCTTCTTGCGCAGCGTGTTTCGGTTAATGCCGAGATACTCGGCGGCCAGCGACTGATTGCCGCCGGTTTGCTCGAGCACCACCTCGAGCATCGGTTTTTCGACGATCGAAATCACCATTTCATACACGTCGTGCGGGTTGGAGCCGTCGAGATCCTGGAAATACATGTCGAGGCTCTCGCGGACGCATTGTTCGATGTTGTGCTTGCTCATGCTGCCAGTCGATCGGTTGATTCGCCCTCGCCAACCGGGGCTTCGCTGCCTTCGCCGTCTTCGTTGCCTTCTTCGACTTCGTAGACGAGACGGTCCGAGCGCGCCTTTTGTTCTTCGAAGAACCGGTTGACGGCGAGGAGTTGTTCGCGCGTGGTGTCCAGCGTATTCATACGGTGCCGGAACGCGTTGGCGCCGCAAAGGCCGCGAGTGTACCAGCCGATATGCTTGCGTGCAGTGCGAACGCCCGCATACTCGCCGTAAAACGCGTAGTGATCCTCCAGATGCTCGTTCATGATCGACTGGATTTCTTCGACGAACGGCGGCGGCAGCAGCTCGCCGGTCGCGAAGAAATGGCCGATCTCGCGAAAGAGCCACGGGCGGCCCTGCGCGGCGCGCCCGATCATGATGGCGTCGGCGCCGGTTGCCGCGAGCACGTCGCGCGCGCGCTGCGGCGTCGCGATGTCGCCGTTGGCGACGACCGGGATGCGCGCAGCGGCTTTCACCGCGGCAATCGTTTCGTACTCCGCTTCACCGTGATAGAGGTCGGCGCGCGTGCGCCCGTGCACGGTCAGCATCGAGATGCCGCAATCCTCAGCGATGCGCGCGATGGCCAGCGCGTTGCGGTTTTGCCGGTCCCAGCCCGTGCGGATCTTGAGCGTGACGGGCACGGCGTCGGGGCCGGTGCCCACCGCATCCACCACGGCTTTCACGATGCGCGCGACGAGCGGCTCGTTTTGCAGGAGCGCCGAGCCCGCCGCCACGTTGCACACCTTCTTGGCCGGGCAGCCCATGTTGATGTCGATGATCTGCGCGCCGTTCGCGACGTTGTAGCGTGCGGCTTCGGCCATCATGGCCGGATCGGCCCCGGCGATCTGCACGGCGATCGGCTCGACCTCGCCCGTGTGGTTCGCGCGCCGCAGGGTCTTTTCGCTCTTCCAGAGCTGCGCGTTCGACGCGACCATCTCCGACACGGCGTAGCCCGCGCCGAGACGCTTGCACAGCTGACGAAACGGCCTGTCCGTGACGCCCGCCATCGGGGCGACGAACAGGTTGTTGCGCAGAGTGTGACGGCCGATCGTGAGCATGAAGCGCGGGCGAAGCCGCCGCCGCGCAATGGTTCCGATGAATCCGGTGTTTCCGGTGGTTCGGACCCTGGCGCGGCTACGGCCGGGAAAAAATGGGGGAAACGCGTATTTTAGCTTAAGCGACCAGCGCGGTCGCGCCAGGCCGTTCGGGGCGTTGACTCCGCGCCGTCCGTGTGCCTGGCGGGCGTTGTCGTGCGCGCGGCTTGCGTACCGGTATTGCAGCGCCGCGCATCGTGCGTTTGCAATGGCGTTTGGGAAAAGCAATTCGACCCCATGACGGCTTTGTCCGCGTACGCCGCATACGCCGCAAGCAAGCCGCGCGGCTCAGATCCGCTGGCCGAACATCATCTGCCGGGCGAGCGCCGCCTTGACGGGCGGCACGAATTCGAGCGCGGTGAGCGCAAGGCCGCGCAGCGCCGCCAATGGCCCGAAATCGACGGTGAAAATTCGCGCGAGCGTATCCGTCGCGCCGATCGTCATGCGGCGGTCGACGGCGCGCTGGCGCGAGAAGGTGGCGAGCGCGAGCGGCGTCGGCCCGTATTGCGCGAGGGCTTCAGTCAGCGCGTGCGCGTCGCGCAGACCCAGATTCAGCCCCTGGCCCGCGACCGGATGCAGCGTCTGCGCCGCGTTGCCCACCGCCGCGATGCGGCCCTGGCCCGTGACGAGCGTATCGAGCGCGTTCAGGCCGAGCGGAAAGCCCGCGCGCCCGTGGATTCGTGTGAAGCGGCCCATGCGCGTGCCGAACACAGCACCGAGTTCCGCGAGGAAATCCGCGTCCGACAATTGTGCGCGCCGCGCCGATTCGTCGGGCGAGCAGCACCACACGAGCGCGTAGTCCGCGTTGCGCACGCCGCCCATCGGCAGAAGGGCGATCGGGCCTTCGTTCGTGAAACGCTCCCACGCCACGTGCGGCTGCGGTGCCGAGACGGTCACGACGCCCACCAGCGCCGTCTGGCCGTAGTCGCGCTGGCGCTTCGTTTCGCCCTTGGCTTGCGCCGCAGCTTCCTTCGCGGCGGTCGCGCCCGCCTCCGGATCGCCGTGCACGGCGCGCTCCGAGGGCGGCCGGAACAGACCGCCTTCGGCATTCACGAGGACGCGCGTGCGCACGCGGCGCGCGACGCCCGCGCACAGGATCGGCAGCGTCACGCCATCGTGATCGATAGCCGGTTCGAGCGCCTTCGTCAGATGCAGCCAGTGGACCGGCGTTGCGCGCACCGCCTGCGCGAGCGACTGCACGATCGCGCCGTAGCGCGCGACGTAGCCGAGCGCGGGCAGACGGTAGTCGTGGCGGTCGATGAGCGTGCGTCCGAAGTGGCCGCGCTGCGAGACGTGGATGCGTTCGATGGTGCTGGCGTCGTGCGGCCACGCGAGCGATTCGAGCAGCGTGCGGCTGCCCTGCGAAATGGCGATGGCGCGCGGGTCGCCGATGCTGTCCTCGGGCTCGCGCGCGTCGATCAGCGCGACCTTCAGCGCGGATGTCGCGCTGCGCCGCGTGAGCCAGCCCGCGAGCGCCATGCCGACCGGCCCGGCGCCGACGATCGTGACGTCGTAGTCGAACGGGGCGGCGGCGTTGGCGTTGGCGGCGGCGTTGGCGGTGGCGTTGGCGGCGGCGTTGGCGGTGGCGTTGGCGGTGGCGTTGGCGGTGGCGTTGGCGGTAGCGGGGGACGTGGCGTCGGGCGTGGCTGAGACTCGGTTCATGGCGGTTCGACTGGTTCGATCGGTTCTTGTTGCTGGGCGATGCGGTTTTATCCGTGCTTGCGCGCGTCCTGCATCAGCGCTTCGATTTCGCCGGCCTCGACCGGCACGTCGCGCGTGATGAGTTCGCAGCCTGTTTCGGTGACGATCGCGTCGTCCTCGATGCGGATGCCGATGTCCCAGTAGCGCTCGGGCACGTCCTCGGCCGCGCGCACATAAAGGCCGGGTTCGATCGTGAGCGTCATGCCTGGCCGCAGCGTGCGCCACGGCGGCGCGATATCGGTTTGCGCCGCGCTTGCCTGGGCGTTTTGTTCGGCGCTGTTTTTGCTGCTGCTTTCCCCGCTTCTTTCACGGTAATCACCCGCATCATGCACGTCCATGCCGATCCAGTGCCCGGTGCGATGCATGTAGAAGCGCGCGTAGGCGCGCTCGGCGATCACGTCGTCGACGCTCGCAAAGCGCTGCCGATCGAGGATGCCCGTGTCGAGCAGCCCTTGCGCGATTACACGCACGGCCGCGTCATGCGGCGCCTCGAAGTTCACACCGGCGCGCGTCGCATCGATGGCGGCCTGCTGCGCCGCGAGCACGATGTCGTAAAGCTCGCGCTGCGCAGCCGTGTAGTGCCCGCTCGCCGGGAACGTGCGCGTGATGTCCGAGGCGTAGCCGTTCAGTTCGCACGCAGCGTCGATCAGGATCAGGTCGCCCGCGCGCATGACCGCGTTGCCGGCCGGGTAGTGCAGCACGCACGCGTTCGCGCCCGCCGCGACGATCGAACCGTAGGCCGGACCCGTCGCGCCGTGCTTGCGGAACGTGTAGAGCAGCTCGGCTTCGAGTTCGTATTCGCGCATGCCCGGACGGCACACGGCCATCGCGCGGCGGTGCGCGAGCGCCGAAATTTTCGCTGCGCGCCGCATCGTGTCGAGTTCGTGGGCATCCTTGAACACGCGCATGTCGTCGAGCAGCGGCACCAGATCGTGGGCCGCGCGCGGCGCGGTCACGCCGCTGCGCCCTTGCGCGCGCACGGCGTCGATCCAGCGCTTGACCTGCGCATCGATGCGCTCCGAAGCGGCGAGCGCATAGTGCAGCGCCGACCGGTTCGCGATGAGCCGCGGCATGCGCGTGTCGAGTTCGTCGAATGCGAATGCGGCGTCCAGGCCGAATGCCTCGCGCGCGCCATCCGGGCCGAAGCGATAGCCTTCCCACGTCTCGCGCTCGACGTTCTTCGCGCGGCAGAACAGGATCGACGCGGGCTGGTTCTCGCCCGCGTCGGCGTCGAGCACGAGCAGCGCCTCGGGCTCCGTGAAGCCGGTCAGGTAGTAGAAGTAGCTGTCGTGCCGATAGGGGTAGTCGGCGTCGCGGTTGCGCATGGCTTCCGGCGCCGTCTGCACGAACGCGAGGCCGCCGCCGCGCGCGCGCATCGCGGCGAGCACGCGCTCGCGGCGCGCGCGGTAGAGCGCGGCGCCGCCATCGGGGCCGCGGGGTGCGTGCACATTGGCATGCACATCGGCGGGCGCGTTGGTGTGCGCGTCGGCGTGCGCGTCGGCGGGCGGGACGGGGAGCGGAGCGGCGGGCGTGGGGGTCGGGTCCATCGTGCGATTGTAGCGTTCCATCCGGTGAAGGCGCAGCGCACGCGAGCGCGCCGCAAGCCGCGCACGCCGGGGCGTGCGGCGCGGCCCGCAGGCGCCGCGCCGATGTTGCATCCGGCCCACATCGGCTGTCGGATAATGGCAGCCGGGCGCGGCATGCCGCGTCCGCAAGTCGTCATTCCAACGTATCCAACGTATACTTCCGCCGGATTCCCGAAAAGGCAGGTGCGATGAAACTTATCGGTTCGCTCGGCAGCCCGTTCGTGCGCAAGGCGCGGATCATGCTCGCCGAAAAGAAAATCGACTACAAGCTGGTGCTCGAAGACGTGTGGTCCGCCGACTCGGCGATCCACCAGTTCAACCCGCTCGGCAAGGTACCGTGTCTCGTGATGGAGGACGGCGAGGCGGTATTCGATTCGCGCGTGATCTGCGAATACGCCGACACGCTCTCGCCGGTCGGCAAGCTGATTCCGCCATCGGGGCGCGAGCGCCTCGAAGTGCGTTGCTGGGAGGCGCTTGCCGACGGCATTCTCGACGCCGCCGTGGCGATCCGCCTCGAAACGCTTGCGCGCAAGCCGGAAGAGCGCAGCGAGACGTGGGTCGCGCGCCAGCAGCGCAAGATTCACGAAGGCCTGAATGCGATGAGCAAAGGACTCGCGGGCAACGCCTGGTGCGCGGGCAATCGCTACACGCTCGCCGATATCGCCATGGGCTGCACGCTCGGCTATCTCGACTTCCGCACGCCCGAACCCGACTGGCGCGACCCGCATCCGAACCTTGCGCGCCACTTCGAGAAGCTCTCGCAGCGCCCTTCGTTCGTCGACACTTTCCCGCGCGATTAATATCTGACCGCGACTTGACTGCAACCTGACCGCGCGAATGTTGCGGTGTCGCCGCCGTTTGCGCAGTTTGCCCATCTCGCTCCGCCTTGCCGCATTCCAGCGACAAGGCGGAGATCTCAAACCCGCGCGACGATTGTTTCCACCTCGGGCGCAAACGAGTCGCTGCGCGCGGCCGGCCACCACTTTTCGTACAAGCGATAGCGATAGCGGCCTTCGAGCAGATCGCCGGGCGACAGGTATTTGAGCAGATCCGACATCAGCCTCACCTCGTACGACGATACGCGCCGCACGATGTGATGCGCGCACAGATCGTCGGGGCTCGTTAGACCCGCGGCCTGGATAAGCTCCTTGAGCGCGAGCAGCGTGTTGTGGTGGAAATTGAACACGCGCTCGCCTTTATCGGGCACGTTCAGCGCGCGCTGGCGCACCGGGTCCTGGGTCGCGACGCCGGTCGGGCAGCGGTCCGAGTGGCACTTCTGCGCCTGGATGCAGCCCACCGCGAACATGAAGCCGCGCGCGGAGTTCACCCAGTCGGCGCCAGTTGCGAGTGTCTTCGCGATATCGAACGCCGTGATGATCTTGCCGCTCGCGCCGATCCTGATCTTCTCGCGCAGCCCGATGCCGACCAGCGTGTTGTGCACGAGCAGAAGCCCTTCCTGGAGCGGCGTGCCGACGTGATCGGTGAATTCGAGCGGTGCCGCGCCCGTGCCGCCCTCTGCGCCGTCGACGACGATGAAGTCGGGCAGGATGCCCGTTTCGAGCATGGCTTTCGCGATGCCGAAGAATTCCCACGGATGCCCGATGCACAGCTTGAAGCCGGTCGGCTTGCCGCCCGAGAGTGTGCGCAGGCGCTCGACGAATTCGAGCAGGCCGCGCGGCGTCGAGAATTCCGAATGGCGCGCGGGCGAGACGCAGTCCTGGCCCACGGGAATACCGCGCGTCTCGGCGATTTCGGGCGTGACCTTGGCCGCGAGCAGCACGCCGCCGTGACCGGGTTTCGCGCCCTGCGAGAGCTTCACCTCGATCATCTTCACCTGCGGCTCGCTCGCCTGGCGCTGGAATTTTTCGGCGTTGAACGTGCCGTCGCCGTTGCGGCAGCCGAAGTAGCCCGACCCGATTTCCCAGATGATGTCGCCGCCATGCTCGCGGTGATACTTCGACATCGAGCCTTCGCCCGTATCGTGGGCAAAGCCGCCTTTTTTCGCGCCCATGTTGAGCGCGCGGATCGCGTTCGCCGAGAGCGCGCCGAAGCTCATCGCCGAAACATTGAAGATCGACATCGAATACGGCTGTGCACGATCCGCGCCGACGAGCACGCGAAAGTCGCAGCCGTCGAGTTTCGTCGGTGCGAGCGAATGGCCGATCCACTCGTGGCCCGCGGCTTTGACGTCGCGTTCGGTGCCGTACGGGCGGCTGTCGACGGCGTTTTTCGCGCGCTGATAGACGAGGCTGCGCTGCGCGAGCGAGAACGGCTTTTCGTCGGTATCGTCTTCGACGAAATACTGGCGGATCTCGGGCCGCACGAACTCGAAGAAGAAACGCAGATGACCCCAGACCGGATAGTTGCGCAGGATGGCGTGGCGTTCCTGATTGATGTCGTAGAAACCGAGCACGACAACGAGCGCGGGCACGATCGCGTAGAGCCACGACAGGTGATGCAGCGTCGCCAGGGCGACACACGCTGCCGTGAGCAGCGCGGCGGCCCACATCGCGAGATAACGTCGGGAAAACATGGGAGGCTCCTCGAACTTGACCAGATGCGCGCGCCCGCACGAGGCGTGCGCGAAGGCGACGATGATGCCGGAAGTTCGTGAAACCGGCCGGGAAGCCGGCAAGGCAGGAGAGGTGAAGAGGGGAGAACGCGCGGCTCGCTGCACGCCGCGCTAGTGTTTAAGCTTCGCTTGCTGCGCCGCTGGTCAGCGCGGGTTTTTTCTGTGTAGTGGTCTTCGCACGCTTTGCACGCTTCGCGCGAACAGGCGCGGGCGGCGGTACATCGGGAACGTGCGGCGCGAGCGTTTCGACCGATTCGATGATCCCGCCGCCGAGGCACACGTCGCCGTCGTAGAGCACCGCCGACTGGCCGGGCGTGACGGCCCATTGCGCGTCGGGGAAATGCAGCGCGAAGCGGGCATCGGCGGATGCATCGCCCGATGCGGCCGCGACGCCGAACGTGCAGCGCGCGTCGGCCTGGCGATAGCGCGTTTTCGCGCCGCACGCGTGGCCGTCGGCTGGCGCTTCGCCCGCCACCCAGCTCACGTTGCCCGCGCGCAGATCGTGCGCGAGCAACCACGGATGATCGTGACCCTGCACGACGTAGAGCGTGTTCGACGCCATATCCTTGCCCGCGACGAACCACGGCTCGCCACTGCCGTCCTTGCTGCCGCCGAGGCCAATGCCCTTGCGCTGCCCGAACGTGTAGAACGCCAGGCCGATATGCTCGCCGACGACCTTGCCGTCGGGCGTCATCATCGGGCCGGGCTGCGTCGGCAGATAGCGGTTCAGGAAGTCGCGGAACGGCCGCTCGCCGATGAAGCAGATGCCGGTCGAGTCCTTTTTCTTCGCGTTCGGCAGGCCGATCTGCGCCGCGATCTCGCGCACTTTCGTCTTCGGGATTTCGCCGAGCGGGAACATCGTCTTCGAAAGCTGCGCCTGGTTCAGGCGATGCAGGAAGTACGACTGATCTTTCGTGTGATCGAAGGCCTTCAGCAATTCGAAGCGGCCATTGTTCTCGCGCACGCGTGCGTAGTGGCCTGTGGCGATCGTTTCCGCGCCGAGCGACATTGCGTGATCGAGGAACGCCTTGAACTTGATTTCGGCGTTGCAGAGCACGTCGGGGTTCGGCGTGCGGCCCGCGGAATATTCGCGCAGGAACTCCGCGAACACGCGGTCCTTGTATTCGGCGGCGAAGTTTACTGCTTCGACGTCGATGCCGATCAGGTCCGCCACCGACACCACGTCGATCCAGTCCTGGCGCGTCGAGCAGTACTCGCCGTCGTCGTCGTCTTCCCAGTTCTTCATGAAGAGACCGACGACGTCGAACCCCTGCTCCTTGAGCAGCCACGCCGTCACCGACGAATCGACGCCGCCCGACATGCCTACCACGATCTTACGTTTGCTCATCTCTTAAGTTGCCTTCAACCTTGAGGACCGGCACTGGAATCCGCGTTTGGAACGGCTTTTTGCACCACTTTTGGGCCCGCTTTGGGACCAACCGCATGCACATGCACGAAATCGAGCGGCACGCGTACGCCCGCGAGGTAATCGTCGATGCACTTCATGACGAGCGGCGTGCGGTGACGCTCGCTTGCCGCGCGCAGTTCGTCGGCGCTCATCCACAGCGTGCGGACGATATCGGGATCGAGCGCGCGATTCTGTGGTGTATCCGCAACCGTGCCGCAGTACGTAAAACGCAGATACGTCGCGCCGCTTTCGCCGGGCTGGCCGAAGTGGGTCATGTAGATGCCGACGAGCGCCGATGGCGTGAACGCGTACGCGGTTTCCTCGAGTGTTTCGCGCACCACGGCCTCGACGAGCGTTTCGCCCGCCTCCAGATGCCCGGCGGGCTGGTTCAGCCGCAGCCCCGCTGGCGTGTGCTCTTCGACGACGAGAAAACGCTCGTCGCGCTCGATAATCGCCGCGACGGTAACGTGCGGAGCCCAGGTGTCCTCATTCATGGTCCGCCATTTTACCGGGACACGCCGGGTGCTGCTGGCGTGCGGCGTGATCCGGTGTGATCGGGTGTGATGTGCGGGCAGGGGCCGTAATCGCCTGCCGGACGGACGGTTAATCGATGCACCTGTCTGAAGAAAACATGCAGACATGTAAGTGAAGAAAGCATGCAGACATATAAGCGTGCAAGCATGCAACACAGGCTTATTACGGGGATGATCCGTCCCCGGCTTTCGGTTAAAGTGGTGCGTCCTTATGCCGTCGCATTAGAAAAAAATACTTGCCGGCGAACTTCGTCGGCCCCCCGAGTCTTTATAGCGTTGGAAGGTCGAGGAGGATTCAACGATGCGTATCGGAGTACCCGCTGAAACGCGGGCAAATGAAAGCCGCGTGGCCGCGACACCGGAGACAGTCAAGAAATACGTCGCCCAGGGCCATAGCGTGACAATCCAGAGCGGCGCGGGCCTGCCCGCCAGCTTTCCCGACGAAGCCTATGTCGCGGCCGGCGCGCGGATTGCCGACGCGGCTGCTGCCTTTGGCGCGGAGCTCGTGCTGAAGGTCCAGTCGCCGACGGTCAGCGAGTTGCCGTTCATGACGCGCGGCGCCGTGCTGGTCGGCATGCTCGATCCCTTTAACGCAGAGAACGCCGCGAAGCTCGCCGAGGCGGGCGTGACCGCGTTCGCACTCGAAGCCGCGCCGCGCGTCACGCGCGCGCAGAGCCTCGATGTGCTGTCGTCGCAGGCCAACATCGCGGGCTACAAGGCCGTGCTCGTTGCGTCGAACCTCTATCCGCGCTTCGTGCCGATGCTCATGACCGCCGCCGGAACCGTCAAGGCCGCGCGCGTGCTGATTCTCGGCGCGGGTGTGGCGGGCCTGCAGGCGATTGCCACGGCGCGGCGTCTGGGCGCCGTGATCGAGGCTTCCGACGTGCGTCCCGCCGTGAAGGAGCAGATCGAATCGCTCGGCGCGAAGTTTCTCGACGTGCCGTTCGAAACCGACGAGGAACGCGATGCGGCGCAGGGCGTGGGCGGCTACGCGCGGCCGATGCCGCCGTCGTGGCTCGCGCG